>CAVYIJ010000005.1:0-169610 GCA_963768575.1 uncultured Halobacteria archaeon | reverse complement strand
AATGTTTGAATTGAGCGGCGCGCGTTAGCGCGTCCGGCCCCGAAGGGGGGGAGTTCCTACGAAAAAGTTGACACCCCGCAGTTATGCACACGTTTTCTCGAACTCCATCGGTGACAGGTATCCCAATGATGAGTGTAATCGTGTGCGGTTGTAAAAGTCGATATAGGATCTGATGGCTTGCAGCAGCGCCGAATCGCTCTCAAAGGTCTCACGATGGTACATGTCTGATTTCAGAGTCTTGTTCCATGACTCCATATGGGCGTTGTCATTCATACGGCGAGGCCTGTTAACACTTTGCGTCAGACCGGATTTATCCAGGGCCCGCCTATAATCTGTCGCAATATACTCAACACCGCGATCACTATGAAAAATCGGTGTGCCGGCCGGTTGCCGACTACGCAATGCGTGCCGCAAAGCTCGGCGCGCCAGGGCAGTCGTTCGTTCTTTCCCTAATGCCCAACCTAGCAGCCGGCGTGAATACCGATCCATCACCGTAGCCAGGTAGCGCCACTGACCACTCACCTTCAAATAGGTCACATCGCCCACCCAGAGCTGATCCACCCCGGTAACGTCCAGCTCACGTATCTCGTTCTTCACCATCACAAATTGACGGGAAAGCCCCGTCATGCGTCGATACAGGCGCTCTGAACACGCCTGTATACCGTGCTCCCGCATCAATCGTTCAACTCGCCGTCGACCCACGACTTCGCCCGTTCGCTTGAGTGCCTCATGGATTCGCGGACTGCCGTACGTCTCATGGCTTGCCTTGTGCGCATGACGAATCTTGTCAACCAGTCGATTATCTTCTTTGCTGCGCTCGCTGAGCGGTCGGCCCCGCCAAGCGTAATAGCCGCCCCGCGTCACCCCATACAGTTCACACATCACCTTCACCGGGAAGTTACCTTTTTCGTGGTGGATGAACGCGAAGATGTCACTTTTCGTTCGGAAGTGAACGCGATGGCTTTTTTTAAAAGGTCATGCTCGAGCTTTAAACGCTCGTAGTCCTTCTTCATGCGGCGCAACGCCTTTAACTCCGCAGCCACATCTTTATTGATGTCCACGCCCTTTGTCATGATCCGCCCCTCTCTCGCTTCTTTACGCCAACGAGACAACATAAACGGATGAATGTAAAGCGAGTCGGCGACATCTTTGATCGCCACCCCCGGCAGCTCACTCAACTTGACTGCTGTCGCCTTAAACTCCTCGCTATATTTATAGGTCGTTCTTGGTCCTGGCTTTGGCATCTTCATCCACTCCTGAACAGTTAGTTCAGAGTGTCAACCAAACCGTAGGAACTCTCGGGCGTACTCGAATGATTTGTTATGTGGCTCTTTTAAATCTGCCATATACGTAAGCAAGAATTACCCCCCACAACGCACTATTAGCTATAAATAGCATCCACTCAACAGAATCGTGAAGATTTTTACTAGCCCATGGTGTCCAGATGTATCTACCAGGAATCATAAGTATATTAGTAAGTGACACTGCCACAGATTCAACAGCGCTTTTATTTCTATCACCTTTATCAAATCGCTCCATACTAAGAGTGAACGCAGTAGAAAAACACACAATCAACACAAGAAAATGAGCAAATCCGAATAAAACAGCTCTTTTAGTTTGAATATTCATCTGGCCACATAACTACAATTAGATTGCCTAAATGATAAATATCATATTTATCATTTAGGCAACATATCAGGTTTGAATGTAACTTTATCAACAGCTTGCCTTCCCATTATATTGCCTAATTGATTTAACAAACAATGTTTAGGCGGTTAGTGCCCCGCCATGTGCAGCCAGGCATCGGAGGAAAGCCCTGCGTAGCGGGATTTTATATAAAACGGCGAGTTGTCCTGTCGAGCCAGCGCGGAAGTACGCTGTTTATATCCACTATCCCCGCCACTCCTTCTAAGAGGGTGTGAAAAAACTCGCGGACGCGGTCTATGCCTGCAGCCGAATATTTCGCCGGGTGGATGACAATAAAAGTATCGCGCCTGCGAGGCGCTCCCGCAATGTAACAGAGAGATGACTACGGCCGTTGCAATGTGCCTTCTACTTCATCGCGTTTGTCTTTACCGACAAGCAGCTCGATGAGTTCCAGCGCGAAGTCCATTGCGGTGCCGGGACCGCGCGAGGTAATCACCTTGCCGTCGGTGACGACGGCGTCCTCGACATAATCGATACCGGGAATACTGCCGGTGTCGATGGCGCCGGGAAAGCTGGTGGCACGCCTGCCGTCAAGCAGGCCCGCGCGCGCCAGCACGCGCGGCGCAGCGCAGATGGCCGCGGTGTATCGATCACTGTCAGCCATGCGTTTGACCAGTTCGATGATGCGTGCGTCATCCCGCAGGTGATCGGCGCCGGGCAGGCCTCCGGGCAGGACCACCATGTCGTAGTCGGTTTCGAGTGCGGTGTCCAGCGTGGCATCCGGAACCAGTACCGTGCCGCGCGCGGCGCGCACCGGCTGTTCATCGAGGCCGGCGGTCACCACGTCGATACCGGCGCGGCGCAGCAGGTCCACCACGGTGATGGCCTCCAGTTCTTCGCAGCCCTGGGCTAGCGGGACGAGGACCCTTGCCATGCAAGCCTCCGCTCCTGTTGGCGCGCGATCAATTCCGATACCGGCAAGAGTAGTACGCCCTGCTGTTCGAGACGCGGCAATTCCTCTGCCAGTATTGCGAGCGTGACCGGGTGCGGGTGTCCAATGGCCAGCGCCGAGCCGTCTCTGCGCGCCCGATCCAGCAACTTGCGGAACTGTGCACGCACCGCATCCGGACTGGGATCGTTGTCGAGGAACACGTTGCGCGAGGCGCTCGGCACACCATAGGCAAGCGCCATGTCCTCGGCAATGGTCTCTTTGGTGGTGCGGCTGTCGATGAAAAACAGCTCGCCATGATCTTGTAGCGCCTGCATCAGCCAGCCCATGTTGCCGGTCTGCTGCGTCAGCAGGCTGCCGCGGTGGTTATTGATGCCGCTGGCATGCGGCACGGCGGCGATGTCCCGGGCCAGCGTATCGAGAAATTCCTCACGCGCCATATCGGCGGTCAGCTCGCCGTGATGCCGCCGGCTTATACCCTGACCCAGCGCCTCCATCGGCAGGTGCAGCATGACTTCCTTTTCATTTTTATAGGCGAGCAGGGCGAGTTCCGCGGTATGTTTACCGCCAGGCAGAAAGGAACAGGCGACCGGACCCGGCAGGTCGATGGCGCGCTTGCCCTTTCTTACCTGGCTACCGAGATCGTCGATTATCAGCGCGATGGCGGGCGGGCGGGCGCCCTGGCCTGCGGGGTAGACGTTATCCGCCGCCCACGGCGTAACCGGCATACATAGCAGCAGCAGGAACGCGATCCATCGTTGCCGCGCCGGCCATACTTTCATGCCGCGTTACTGGATGCGTGCCTGCAGGATGGCCAGGCCCTTGAGCAGGTTCAGCGCCTCGTACAGCATGTAGTCGTCTTTCAGCATCTTCTCGCCGTCCTTGCCCGGCTTGCCGTTCTTCCTGTTACCGCTCTTGCCGGTATCTTCATCATCTTCCGTGCCATTACCGTTACTGAGGTGACGCGACAGGTCGGCCTCCTTCAGCGGCTTGATACTCTGTGTCTTGTCGGACAGCTGCAGCGGTTCGAGCTCGATGTCCGGCGTAATACCTTCGGCCTGGATGGAACGGCCGGACGGCGTATAGTAGCGCGCCGTGGTCAGCTTCAACGCCGAGTTGCTGCTGAGCGGCAGGATGGTCTGCACCGAGCCCTTGCCGAAGGTCTTGGCGCCGATGATGATAGCGCGCTTGTGGTCCTGCAGGGCGCCGGCGACGATCTCCGATGCGGATGCGGAACCCTGGTTGACCAGCACAACCAGCGGGGCACCGTCGAGTATGTCATCGGGCGTCGCATTGAAGCGCAGGCTGGAATCCGCGATTCTGCCCTCGGTATAGACGATCATGCCCTTGGTCAGAAAAGCATCCGAGACGGCTACCGCGCCGTTCAACACACCGCCCGGGTTATTGCGCAGGTCGAGCACCAGCCCGCTGAGATTGCCGCCATTTTCCTTTTTCAGATCATTGATGGCATCGACGAGATTATCGGCACTCTTCGACTGGAACTGCGAAATGCGCAGGTAACCGTACTGGGGTTCCAGCATGCGTGCCTTTAC
The DNA here is from genome assembly GCA_963768575.1 of uncultured Halobacteria archaeon. Taxonomy (GTDB): domain Bacteria; phylum Pseudomonadota; class Gammaproteobacteria; order UBA9214; family UBA9214; genus UBA9214. The sequence continues at coordinate 165,461 of CAVYIJ010000005.1, read as the reverse complement.
GCTCTTGACCTTGATTATGTCACGCGTGATGGTGATCTTGAGTGGCTGGTCCACACCGTCACGGACGATGGTCAAAACAATATCGGTGCCGGGTTTGCCGCGCATGATCTTTACCGCGTCGTTAAGTGACATACCCTTGACCGGCGTATCATCGAGCCGGATCACCAGGTCGCCTGCCTCGACACCGGCACGCTCCGCCGGCGTATCATCGATCGGCGCAATCACCTTCACAAACCCGTCTTCCATACCCACCTCTATACCCAATCCGCCGAACTGGCCGGAAGTGCCTACCTGCAGTTCGGTAAATTGCTCCGAATCGAGATAGGATGAATGCGGGTCGAGACCGGAGAGCATGCCGCGGATAGCATTCTCGATCAGCTCCTTGTCATCAACATCGACGACATAGTCGTTCTTGATGCGTCCAAAAACATCACTGAAAGTACGCAATTCCTCGACCGGCAGCGTGGCACGTTCGGCCTCGCGTTCGGCAAAAACCCCGTGACCGATGGACACGAGTACACCGGCCATCAGGCCGGTAAATAACAGCAGCAGATTACTGAATTTGAGTTTCATCATAGTTATCCATCTTGCGCGAAACGGTCCGTCTGACCGTTGAATTGCCGCCGGCTCTCCGACTGTGCCGATCATGGCTGAATAGACGCCTACATTATCACAGGGCAGCTTGTAGCGGTATCGGCCATGCCCCGGAAAGCTTTGATTAGCAGTAAATTTTACGGCACCTGCAACATCAGACCCGGAAAAGCCGGTTAAATTCAGTCGCGGCTGGCCGCCTGTGAACCTGGCTTGCCCCTGAACCAGCCGCCCGGGTCAATGGGGCGGCCGTCCTTGCGCAACTCGAGATACAGCCCGCTCTGCCTTTGACCGCCGCTGCTGCCGGCCGCGGCCACGACTTCGCCATATTCCACCCATTCGCCGACACCCTTGTAGAGGCTGTTGTTCCGGCCGTAGAGCGACATATAACCGTCTCCATGCTCGATAATCATCAACAGTCCGAAACCTCGCAACCAGTCGGCGAACGCCACGCGCCCCTTGGCAATCGCATGCACGTCCGCATCAGGCCGGGTGGCTATCAACACGCCGCGTGAACGCGTTTTGCCATCGCCGTAACGCTGCGCTATTTTGCCCGTTACCGGCCATGCCAGTTTTCCTTTCATCATTTTAAACGGGCGGTCGAGCTTGCCCATCGGCAAATCCCTGAGTGCTCGCCGCAATGATTCCACCAGCTTGCCGAGACGTTGCTCGTCCTGCTGCAATGTTTTCAGTTCGGCGGATTTGTCACCGAGCTGCCGTTCGATCTGTACCAGCAATTCACGCTGGCGCGCCTGTTCCGCGGCGAGTGCTTCCGACTGCGCCTGCTGTGCACCGCGCAGCGCTTCGAGATCACTCCGTTTTCCACGCAGTGACTGCTCCGTCTGCTGCAGCCGGGCAAGCACATCGTTATATTCCCGCATGCGGGATTCGCGCGTGCGCGTGAAGTAACCCTGGTAGACGAGCATGCGCCCGAACGATGCCGGGTCTTCCTGGTTAAGCAGCAGCTTGATCCGCTCCTGGCGGCCCGCCATGTAACTCGCGCGTATTTCCTTTATCAGCAGTGTGCGCATTGCAGCCAGTTTGCGTTGCTCCGATTGCCGGTCCTTCTCCAGTACCCGCAGCTGTTTTTCCGAACCCTTTAGTTGAATGCGTGTGACACGCATGGCTGCGGCGATCTGGCTGATCGCCTTGTCAGTCTTCTCCAGCGCTGCCTGTTGTGCATCGCGCGTGCCGCGCACATCCTTTAGCTGGTCTTTCAGTTTGCTGATGCGCTTGCGTAACTGTTCCAGCTGCGCGGCTTTTTCCCGCGTCTCGGCATCACCGTCCGCAAATGACTGCGGGACAAACGCAAGCTGCGCAAGCACCAGGCAACAGGCAAGCAATAAAGCGTGCAGGAATTGGAACACTGCCGAACACTGGCTGGACCTCGATGATCGTGAATACAGCGCGCGCGGCGATTCAGCCATGCAGCTCCACTTCGGCGCCCGGCTGCCCGGTCACGTCACTGGCTGGTAACAAGGTGACCAGCGGGGTGCCGGTCATCTCCGGAGGTATCTCCATGCTCATCAGGTACAACATGCTCGGCGCGATGTCGGATAGCGCACCGTTCTCGGCCATCTCTGCCGGCCGGCCGACATAGATCAGCGGCACCAGGTTGCAGGTGTGTGCCGTATGCGGCTGGCCGGAACTATCGTTCAGCATTTGTTCGGCATTGCCATGATCGGCTGTTATCAGCATTTCGCCATCAACCGATTTCAGCGCTTCCAGCACCCGGCCGAGTGCGACATCGATCGTCTCGATCGCCTTGACCGCAGCGTCGAACATGCCGGTGTGGCCGACCATGTCGGGATTCGCGTAGTTGCAGATTATTACGTCGTAAACACCGCCCTTGATGGCCTCGACCAGGTGATCGGTGACCTCGGCTGCATTCATTTCCGGCTGCAGGTCATAGGTCGCCACCATCGGCGACTTGACCAGTATCCGGTCTTCACCCTCGTAGGGTTCCTCGATGCCGCCGTTGAAGAAGAAGGTCACGTGCGCATATTTTTCGGTCTCCGCAAGCCGCAGCTGGCGCAGACCATATTTGGCAATATATTCACCGAACACGTTGCTCAGGCGTTCAGCCGGGTAAGCCACGTTAAGATCGAAGTCCGACTTGTATTCGGTAAGGCTGACGAAGCTGGCAAGTTTCGGGCGTACCTGCCGCTTGAAACTGTCAAAGTCGTCCTCGATAAAGGGCCGGGTAATCTGCCGCGCACGGTCCGAGCGATAGTTCATGAAAATAACCACGTCACCGTCCTCGATCTTCACCGGTGCTTCACCGGGTGGCACTATCGCGGTCGCCTTGACGAACTCGTCACCCTCGTCGCGCGCATAGGCTGCATCCAGCGCCGCCTGCGCGGTCGCCACGGTGAATTCCGACTTGCCCTGCGTGATGAGGTCGTAGGCCGCCTGAATGCGTGGCCAGTGCTGGTCGCGGTCCATTGCATAGTAGCGCCCGATCACGGATGCGAATTGTCCGCCATGCAACCTGCTGAAGACTTCCTCCATCGCCGCGATCGAAGTGCTCGCGCTGCGGGGCGGTGTATCCCGCCCGTCGAGGAACGCATGCAGGTAGACATTTTCCACACCACGCTGCACTGCCAGTTCAACCATGGCGTGAATATGGTCTTCGTGACTGTGCACCCCCCCGGGTGATAACAGTCCGAGGATATGCACGGCCTTGCCGGTGTTCTTCGCGGTATCGACGGCATCCGTCAATGTCAGGTTAGTGAAGAACGAGCCGGTCTTGATGGCGCGGCTGACGCGGGTGAACTCCTGGTAGACAACGCGTCCGGCACCGAGATTGAGATGGCCCACTTCGGAATTACCCATTTGATCGGCCGGCAGTCCAACGGCCGCGCCCGATGTCCTGATCAGGGTATGCGGGTAACTCGGCCCACAACTTGTCCCACACCGGCTTCCTGGCGGCGGCAATGGCATTGTGTTGTGGCGTCTCGCTATAGCCCCAGCCATCGAGGACCAGCAACACCATGGGCCGTGTCGATTTTTTCGTGTTTCGTTGCTCTCCAGACATTTTAGATACAGTCTAAATGAATTCAGCGGTCCGCGCCAGAATCTCTGATGGAAACAGGCCTGATGGTGGCCACCACCACCGGCGGCGATACGTTAACATGCCTGTGTCCAGAATGGCTTATTATTGTATAATGTTTTAGTAATGAATGCAGTAAGCTATGGTACACCCAGCACAGAGGCATAAGGATGGTAGCAACAGAAGCAACCCTGATTACCCGCGATGAAGACATCGACCGCGCCTCGCGCTCGCTCAAGGCGATGTCACATCCATTACGCCTGAAGATCCTGTGCACCCTTGGCGACCAGGAGATCAGCGTGCAGGATATCGTTGAGCGCGTCGGCACCTCGCAGAGCAATATTTCGCAACACCTTGCCATCCTGCGCGACAAGGGCATTCTGGCTTCACGCAAGGATGCGAACCGTGTGTATTACCGGGTGGGCGACTCACGCACACTGCGGTTGATAGGCATGATGCGCGAGGTATTCTGTACCCAGCCCTGAGTCACGGCACATCTATTTATAACAACAATGAAAACACCGTCTGTGGCTGTCGGCCATTCATAGCGCCCGGGTAACGGACAAAAGACATGGATATTCAACAGCTCTCTGAATTTGTCGGCAATAACCTGTTACTTGTTATCGCACTGTTCGCAATTCTTGCCATGCTGGTCGGTGGCGAACTGAAACAACGCCTCAGTGGTGTAGCCGAAGTCGCTCCGACAGCAGCCATCCGGATGCTGAACCATGAAAATGCCATCATGGTGGATATGCGGGAAGACAAGGATTATCGTGAAGGCCATATCGTAAATGCCCTGCACACACCTGACAGCAACAACGAAGCAAAACTGGATAAATACCGTGACCGGCCATTGATCGTGTATTGCCGCAGCGGCAACCGTTCGGCAGCTTTATGCAGAAAACTTAAAAAACAGGGATTTGAATCAGTTTACAATCTAAAGGGTGGCTTGCTTGCATGGGAACGCGCCGAGTTGCCCTTGACGAAAGACAAGTAACATTTTGTTTAAAAATATCGCTACCGATAATAGCAACACACTGGGGAAGCAGAAAATGGCTGAAGAAAATCAGACGACCTCCGGGAGTGAAGAGAACACTCCCATGGTCGTGCTTCACAAGATATTCATCAAGGACATCTCGTTCGAGACACCGAATTCGCCTGATATATTTACAATAGAATGGAAGCCTTCAATCCATCTGGACATGGAACACAAGGCGAGGGAATTCGGCGAAGACTTCTGTGAAGTGATACTTTCAATTACAGTTACAACAAGGGTAGATGACCAGGTCGCCTACCTGGCCGAAGTCAATCAGGCCGGCGTGTTCAGCCTGAAGGGATTCAGCGAAGAAGAGCGGGACCAGCGAAAACACGTGTACTGCCCAAGCGTGCTTTATCCCTATGCCTGCTCCACAATTTCAGAGCTTGTCGCCAAGGGTGGGTTTCCGCAATTATTGCTGAACCCGGTAAATTTCCAGCAGAATTACAGGAACCAGAAGGAAAAAGAGGCGCAACAAGCTGCTGCAGGCACACAATCATAAACCATGCCCCGCACGGGTATTACCAGTCTGTTTCCGAGTGACGATATAGAACAGGTGAGCAACACACCCGATGATTCCATTACCGTACTCGGGGCCGGTTCCTGGGGTACAGCGCTTGCCATCCGCCTGGCCACCCGTAACGACACTATCCTGTGGGGCCATGAGCCCGACGTCATCTCAACACTTGCCGCTGCCCGTGAAAACAGCGCGTTTTTGCCGGGCATTGCCTTTCCGGACAAACTGGTTCCCGAGGCCGACCTTGCCGCGGCCGTAACACGCAGCCGCGATATCCTTATAGTTGTTCCCAGCCACGCCTTTCGCGAGGTGATCAGGCGGATTGCCGGCTCACTCGACAGCCGTTCGCGCATCGCCTGGGCAACCAAGGGACTCGAACAGGGCAGTGGCAAGTTCATGGGCGATGTGCTGGAAGAGGAGCTGGGAACGAAGTATCCCGCTGCGGTTTTATCCGGCCCGACCTTTGCGCTGGAAGTTGCACGCGGATTACCGACCGCGCTGACCGTTGCCTCGACCAACCCGCCGTTCGCCAACGATCTGGCTGCACGGTTGCACGGTGATGTCATGCGTGTCTATACCAGCGATGACATGCTCGGCGTACAACTCGGCGGTACCGTTAAAAATGTCCTGGCGATTGCCTCGGGCATCACCGATGGCCTGCAGCTCGGCGCCAACAGCCGTGCCGCACTGATCACCCGCGGCCTGGCGGAAATTATCCGGCTGGGTGATGCCATGGGCGCGCGGCGCGAAACCCTGATGGGACTGTCCGGTGCCGGCGATCTCATCCTGACCTGTACCGATGACCTGTCCCGCAACCGGCGGCTGGGCCTGGCGCTTGGCCGGGGCACTGACCTGAAAATTGCGGTTAAAAATATCGGGCAGGTCGTGGAAGGCTTCAACACGGCGCGCGAGGTGGTACAGCTTGCGCGGCAATACAGGGTGGACATGCCGATTTCTGAACAGGTTTACCAGGTACTGCACGAGGGACTTGCGCCGCAGACCGCCGTGGCAAACCTGTTGTCGCGCGAAATACGCCCGGAGTCAATCTACTGAATGCATGAACCCGTGTTGCCGCCAGGCCTCGTAAACCAGTACCGCGACCGTATTTGACAGGTTAAGACTGCGGCTGTCCGGCAACATGGGCACACGCAGTACTGCATCGCTCCCCAGATCGTCAAGCACGTCTTGCGGAAGGCCGCGCGTCTCGGGACCAAACAGCATGGCATCATTTGCCTCGAATTTTACGTCTGTATACAAACAGGTCCCCTTCGTCGACACACCCCATACTCGCGCCGGACCCGTGCTGTCTACAAATGCCTGCAGGGAATCATGCTCGACCACGCTGGCGAACTCGCGATAATCCAGACCGGCGCGCCGCAGCCGGCGGTCATCGAGATCGAAGCCCAGCGGACGGACCAGGTGCAGGGTACTGCCTGTGTTCGCACAAAGGCGTATGATATTGCCGGTGTTGGGGGGTATCTCCGGCTGATACAGGACGATGTGAAACACAATTGATTTTCCCGTATGACTGATGCGATAAACGATGTCGATATGCAAAAACTTGCAGTGGATTTCTGCGGGTTGCGCTTTGCCACTCCGCTGGTGCTGCTGTCCGGCTGCGTCGGTTTCGGTGAAGAATATACACGCGTTGACGGCTTTTCCAACCGGGACGTTGGTGCGGTTTGCCTGAAAGGGACCACGCAGGCGCCGCGCCTCGGCAATAACCCGCACCGCGTTGCCGAAACGCCGTCAGGCATGCTCAATGCAATCGGCCTGCAGAATCCCGGCACCGATCATGTGATCAATACGATTTTACCGTCGCTGGATTTTACCGAGACGCGCTTCATCGCCAATGTCTCCGGTTCGACTATTGAAGAATACATGGAGGTCACGCGTCGTTTCGATGATTCACCCATCGACGCCATCGAGATCAATATTTCATGTCCGAACGTGAAAGAAGGCGGCGTTGCCTTCGGTAATGACCCGGACATGTCGGCGCGCGTGGTTGAAGCCTGCCGCGCCGTTACCGGCAAACCGCTCATCACCAAGCTCTCGCCCAACCAGACCGACATCGCGGAAAATGCGCGTCGCTGCATTGCCGCGGGCACCGACGCATTTGCAGTCATCAACACCCTGATGGGCATGGCCATCGATATCGAAGCGCGCATGCCGGTTATCGGCAATAACCAGGGCGGTCTGTCCGGCCCGGCCATCAAGCCGATTGCCCTGTTAAAGGTGCACCAGGTTTACCAGGTCTGCCGCGAACACGGCATCCCTATCATCGGCCAGGGCGGCATCACCACGGCGGCGGACGCCATCGAATTCATGATTGCGGGCGCCAGCACCGTCGGTATCGGTACGGCGCTGTTTTACGACCCGCTGGTCTGCCAGGCCATCAACCGTGGCATACTCGACTATCTCGATCGCCACAAACTACCTGACACCGCCGCGCTCACCGGCAGCCTCGTCCTGCACGGTAGCGCAAATAATACTGCCTGCGGCGACTATTCCTGAAGATTGCGAATCGGCAATCGCACAACAGCTAGTTTATTTCCAGTTCCTTGATCTTGCGGGTCAGTGTATTCCGGCCCCAGCCAAGCAAGCGTGCCGCATCCTGGCGGCGGCCACTGGTTTGCTGCAGCGCGGCGTCGATCAGTATTCGCTCGAAATCCGGCAAGGCCTCGTCCAGCAGCCGTTCCGTGCCGCTGGCAAGCCGCCGTTGTGCCCAGATACGCAACATGGATTGCCAGCCGCTGCCCTGAACTTCTTCGCCTGCACGGGACTCGCCAAGATCGTGCGGCAGGTCCTCGCTGTGAATTTCCTGTCCCGGCGCCATCACAGTTAACCAGCGGCACAGGTTTTCCAGTTGCCTGACATTACCCGGCCAGTCAAGTTGTTCAAGTAATGGCACGACCTCCGCTGAAAGTTTTTTTGGCTCGACCTCCAGTTCGCTGGCGGCGGTATCGAGAAAATGCCCCATCAATAAAGGGATGTCCTCACGACGTTCACGCAAGGAGGGTATCTTGATCCGGATAACGTTCAGCCGATGGAACAGGTCCTCGCGAAACACGCCCTCCCTGACAAGTCCCTCGAGGTCCTGGTGTGTTGCCGCAATGATGCGGACATCGACTTTCTTGGGCGTATGTGCGCCTACCGGGTAGAACTCTCCCTGCGCCAGCACTCGCAACAGACGTGTTTGCAGTTCCGCCGGCATATCGCCGATCTCGTCCAGCATCAGGGTGCCGCCATTGGCCTGCTCGAAGCGGCCGACACGGCGGCTCTGTGCACCGGTGAATGCACCGCGCTCATGTCCGAACAGTTCAGACTCCAGCAAGTCACGCGGAATCGCGGCCATGTTAAGCGCAACGAACGGTTTGTCTGCACGCGAACTATGACGATGCAAGGCGAGGGCCACAAGTTCCTTGCCGGTACCGGATTCACCGTTGATAAGAACCGTTGCATTCGAATTCGACAGGCGACCGATGGCTCTGAAGACTTCCTGCATGGCCGGTGCCTTGCCGATAATCTCCGGCACTTCCTGTTGCTCTGTCTTTGACGCAGCCGTCTTCTGCTGCCCGCGCAACTCCACGGCCCGGTTGACCAGCGAAACCGCTTCGTCAACATCGAATGGCTTGGGCAAATACTCGAACGCACCGCCCTTGAATGCGGACACCGCGCTGTCCAGATCGGAGTGTGCCGTCATTATGATGACCGGTATATCCTTATAAAGCGCATTGACCTGCTCCAGAAACTCCAGTCCGTCCATTCCCGGCATGCGAATATCGGAGACAATGACGGACGGCTCCTCGCTTTTCAGTGCACGCAACGCAGTTTCCGCTGACTCGAAGCATGCGACCTCCAGTCCGGCCGTTGTTAGTGCCTTGTCAAGCACCCAGCGTATGGAACTGTCATCATCAATTACAAAAATCCTTCTAGTTTGCATTTTCAAGTTTTTCCAGCGGTATTAAAATTGTAAACGTGGTTTTACCGGGATGGCTGTTGCATTCGATCAAACCCTTGTGCCGGCTGATCAATGCCTGTGCAATCGACAGGCCAAGCCCGGTACCTTCACTGCGTGTGGTAACCATGGGATAGAAAATTTTCCTGCTCAGCTCTTCACTGATACCCGGGCCATCGTCGGTAATTTGTATCTGTGCAACCAGTCGATACATGCGCGTACCGATATTGAAATTACGCAATACTCGCGTACGCAGTTGAATGTTCCCGTTGCCCTCCAGGGCCTGGCTTGCATTACGAACAATATTCAGTACGGCCTGTTCAAGCTGGTCGGGATCGGCATACAACTCCGGCAGACTCGGATCATAGTCCGTTGTTATCACCAATTCGTCGCCGGCCTCGACCTGTACCAGGCTGCGTACGCGCTCCAGAACTTCGTGAATATTGAGCTGCCGAAATTGCGGCAACCTGTTCGGGCCCAGCATGCGATCGATCAGCGCCTGCAGGCGGTCCGCCTCACCGATGATGATCCGGGTATATTCCCGTAATGACGTGTCCCGTATCTCGCGCTCCAGCAATTGCGCGGCACCGCGCAATCCGCCCAGCGGATTCTTGATCTCGTGCGCCAGCCCGCGAACCAGTAAGCGGGTGGCCTGTTGCTGGTTTATCAGCAACTCGTCCTGCTCAACGCGCAGTTGATGATCAACCTGGCGCAGTTCGAGCTGCACGCTGCTTTCGCCACGCGGCACGATAACGGGTGTAAACGTGCAGTTGACCCTGAGGGCCGGCGCATCGAGCAAATCCAGGGAACAACCCCGGTGGACGATGACCTGGCCGGTGGTGACCACCGCGGCCAGCTGCTCCACCAGTAACTCGGGGTTCGCGACCAGTTCATGCACCATACGCCCGCAGGCATGTCGCGCACTGTGTCCAAACATGACCTCACCGGCCTGGTTGATGAATTGCAGCCGGAACTGGGCATCGAATACCAGGACGGCGGTACTCAGATTGTCCAGCACCTGTTCGTGACTGATGGTATGGGTGTGATTTTCCGGCATTAATGTTGTCCTGCAAAAAACAAACCACCTTTAACCGCCGTTTGCCCGCGGCTCTATCAGGAAATAAATAGATAATAAAAACATAGAGTAAGGCTTGCTCACGCCCCGGATCTATGGAAGCATGAGGCGCATTGACCTGAGATTATGCACTAAAATGGTGCGCCACGTCATTACCAACGGGTACGCGGGCGTTATTGAAGAACGGGGAAAGCGGGGGTGTTTATCGAGTTATTGCGGCTGACAGGATGCGGACGGTGGTTTTTCAGTTACCGCGATTCAGCGGCGGGATTGTTCTTAGTGGAATCGTGGTGTCCCGATTGACTGGAGCAGGATTCAGCGGGGGGATTGTCTTTCCAGGTTGCAACGGCGGGATTGTTGTTAGCGGGATGGTGGTTTTTCGGTCATTCGGCGCCTGCGTATCATCATCCGGGTCCCTGTATAGCGGGCTGTCCGGATTTTCGGGATTCGTCAGGCTGTTGGGGTCCTGGCTCGATACCCTGTGCAGGTGAACCGTGACCGGCACGGTGCGGATGATGACCTCGCCCCTGTCGTCCAGGATAGCCGCCGATAGCGTGTGCTTGCCCCGGTCCACGTTGGTATAGACTTTTCGAGTGTCCACGGTCGACCTGCCGTGCGGCTTGCCGTCCAGGTAGTATTCTATGCGATGCCCGCTCGCCGCTATCAATTCCGGCTCCGATGTCACCAGTAATTCCACGTTGCCGAGGTTGTCGCGCACGGTGTCGTTGTTCTGCGGCGATTCGACCACGAAACTGCTATAGAGACCGATCTCGGTCAGTTGCTCCGGCGTCGGCACCTTGACCGGTAGCGGGGCCGGCGTATAGGTCTGCGGTTTCGGCACATTGATCGGTTTTGCGCCAGTAGTGCGCACGTCGCTGTAGATGACTTCCCCATCCGGCGTAATCGTCTTGTAGACTTCCGCCTGCACAGGCATGGTCAGCAACAATAATATTGGAATAAGTACTTTCATATCACCACCTTAGCCGCGAATCATGGCCGATGCAACATACTTTATCGGTTATTTCGACGCGTGCATCGTATATATGGTTCATTTCACAAAATAATTACTATTCTGTCCAGAAGGTTAGCGGCTCCCGGCAAAAAAAAGAGCGCCCCTGGGGGCGCTCTCCGGCTACATGCAATGATCAGCCAGCTGATCAGAGGCTGTAGTACATGTCAAACTCGACCGGATGGGTGGTCATGCGCAGGCGCGTGACTTCTTCCATCTTGAGATCGATATAGGCATCGATCATGTCGTCACTGAAGACACCGCCGGCGGTCAGGAACTTGCGGTCCTTGTCCAGTGCTTCCAGTGCCTGGTCCAGTGAACTGCACACCGTCGGGATTTTCTTCCCCTCTTCCGGCGGCAGGTCGTACAGGTCCTTGTCCATGGCATCGCCCGGATCGATCTTGTTCTTGATGCCGTCAAGACCGGCCATCATCATGGAGGCGAAACACAGGTAGGGATTGCCGTTGGAATCCGGGAAACGGACCTCGATACGACGCCCCTTCGGGTTGGACTCGAACGGGATACGGACCGAAGCGGAACGGTTGCGCGCCGAGTAGGCCAGCATGACCGGCGCCTCGAAGCCCGGCACCAGCCGCTTGTAGCTGTTGGTGCTGGCATTGGTGAAGGCATTGAGTGCGCGCGCATGCTTGAAGATGCCGCCGATGTAGTAAAGCGCCTGCTGCGAAAGGCCGCCGTACTTGTTACCGGTAAAGATGTTCTTGCCGGCCTTGGCCAGCGACTGGTGCACGTGCATGCCGCTGCCGTTGTCGCCAACCATCGGCTTGGGCATGAAGGTAGCCGTCTTGCCGTAACCGTGTGCAACGTTATGTACCACGTATTTAAGGATCTGGTTCTGGTCGGCACGCGCTACCAGCGTGTCGAAGCGGGTGCCGATTTCACACTGACCCGCAGTTGCCACTTCATGGTGATGCACCTCCACGGATACGCCCATTTCTTCCAGCGCAAGACACATGGCGCCACGCAGGTCGTGCAGGGAGTCAACCGGCGGCACCGGGAAGTATCCACCCTTGACGGTGGGACGGTGACCGATGTTGCCGTCTTCGTAGACGCGCTCGGCGTTCCAGGATGCTTCCTCGGAATCCACCTTGCAGAAGGAACCGCTCATGTCCGCACCCCAGCGCACATCATCCAGCACGAAGAATTCCGGCTCCGGGCCGAAGTAAGCGGTATCGGCGATCTTGGTTGAAGTGAGGTAGGCCTCGGCCCGCTTGGCAATGGAGCGCGGATCGCGGTCGTAGCCCTTCATGGTGGTCGGCTCGAGAATGTCGCAACGCAGGTTCATTGTAGGCTCGTCGCTGAACAAATCCATGACAGCCGTAGTGGTGTCCGGCATCAGCACCATGTCGGACTCGTTGATGCCCTTCCAGCCGGAAATACTGGAACCGTCAAACATCTTGCCGTCCTTGAACATGCCGGCGCCAACCTGGTGGGCCGGCATTGTGACGTGTTGTTCCTTGCCGATGGTGTCGGTGAAACGCAGGTCAACGTACTTGACGCCGTTGTCCTTCATCATTTTCGTTACTTTGGTTGCAGACATTACAACTCCTCCAAAATCAACTACGCAAAAAGTTAAAGCCGCCTTCAAACAACGGCATCCTCAAAATCTTTCGATTCTTGTTCTGTACAAAGCAGGAATTATGCCATGCGCAAAATTGGTGGCAAATGCAAACTTATCACCCGTTTAGCGCCCATAGGGCCAGTCAAAACGCACCATATTGGTGCATACGCTGGTCTTCTGCACGATACTAGTGCGCCGCTGGCTGTTGATAGTAGACGTTCACCTGGCCGATGTCCTCGACCTCCTGCGCGGCCGACTGCAGCGACGCGGACAGGTCTGCCGCCTGTCTGTCCGCGCAGCGCCGAGCATCGAGGATCACTTCCACGTTGATCCTGCCCTCCAGGTAGTGCAGCACTACCCGGTCAAGGCAGCGGTCGACGGGCAGGCCCTGCCATGCCTGTTGCAGGCGGCGCATGATTTCGGCACGTAGCGGCAAATTGATGGATGGTGGCGATGTTTCATCGTCTTCCGGGTCGATATGCACGGTGACGTCCGCCACGTGCTCCAGCTCGTCGATCAGCCGCAGCCGCACGTGTTCACCGATCTGATGGCCTTCGGACACGCTGAGCATCGGATCGACAATGATGTGCACGTCGACCAGCGAATCACTGCCGCTGTGACGGGTGCGCAGCATGTGACAGTCCCGCACACCGTCGACCTCGAGGATGGCCTGGCGTATCTCCTCAACCTGTTCGGGTTGCAGGGCCGTGTCGATCAGCTCCTGCAGGCTTTGCCACAGCAGGTCCCAGCCAATTTTCCCGATCATCAATGCCACGGCGATGGCCGCCACGGCATCGAGCCAGGGGAAACCGGCCATCGCGCCGCCGACGCCGATCATCACAACGATAGAGGAGATGGCATCGCTGCGACTGTGCCAGGCATTCGCCAGCAGCATTTTCGAACGCAGTCGACGCGCGACACGTGCGGTGTAGCGGTAGATAGCTTCCTTGGATACCACCGACAACAGCGCGATGCTCATTGCCAGCATGCCCGGATGTGACAGCAACGCCGGCTCCATCATGCGTCGCACCGCATCGATGCTTATCCCGATCGCAACGATCACCAGCGCCACGCCGAGTATGACGGTTGCTACCGTCTCGATACGGCCATGGCCGTAGGGATGTTCATCGTCGGCTTCGCGGTGCGCATGCCTGGCGGCGAACAACACCAGAAAATCCGTTGCAAGGTCCGAAAGAGAATGAATACCATCGGCAACCAGCGCCTGGGAACCGGCAATAACGCCGACGAAAATTTTTGCCACACCGAGCAACAGGTCGACGACCGCGCCAATCAGCGTGACCTTGCGCACCTCGTTGTAACGCGAATCGAGCGGGTCAGGTAAATGCGTGTTGCTCATCAGACATCCTCCCCGACCTGAATTTCGATCACGATTTCATGCTCACCATGCGTTATATCGCACACCGCGTGACCATGCACCCGGCACCATGCCGGGATATCGTACACCACGCCCGGATCGGTGCAGTACACTCGCAAGCGATCTCCCGGCCGGCAGCCGGCAACGGCGTCCTGAGTGCGGATCACCGGCAGGGGACAAAGCAGGTTGCGGGCATCTACGGTGGTGGCCTTCATAAATACCAGTCGGCGGGAATCTCGTCGACAGGCATGGGCTTTACCATGAGCGTCTGTTGTGTCCCGGCCTTGCCATTCACTTCAACCGTCACCTGTTCGGCATCACGCCCCTTGCTGAAACGCGCCGTCAGTCGTGCCGCAAGCTCAATCGCCGACTGGTCGATATCGCCGTCCAGCAACACCAGCGGACCGACATGACTGACCGGAATCATATGCACGAAACGTTTGCGATAGCCTTCCAGAAAGCGGTTTTCACCCTCCTCCCGGCCGACGATAATCTTGAAGTCGTTGCGCGGCCGCAGGTGCCGACCGACTTTCAGCAACATGATGTCATCGAGGTCATACTCACGCCGACCGCGTGTCTTCCACAGGTCTGCGAGCTTTACGGAATATTGCCTGTCGGTCAGAAAACAGCAGCCGCCGGCGGGCTGCGCATAATCCTCGAAGCCGAATTTTTCCGCCAGCCTCATCTGCGGCTTGCGTGAGCGTCCATTGAATCCATACAGCCTGTCGCGATCCAGCCAGCCTTCCTGCTCGGGCAGCGTAGGCGGCAGATTCTTCGCGCACAACGGCCGCACCAGGCGATTGGCGGCGCCCGATTCGCGCGCAATTACCGGCATGGTGTCCTTGCGTTGCGACATGGGTCGTTGACCGATAACTTCACCGGTGATGATAAAGTCGTAATCATGTTCCTCTATCCATTCATGCGCCTTGGCTACCATGAAGATCTTGCAGTCAAGGCAGGGATTGAGGTTGGCGCCATAGCCATGCTGCGGATTGATTACAACGTCTTTATATTCCTCGATGATGTCGACAATATGCAGCTTGATGCCGAGCTGCTCCGCCGACCAGAGCGCGTTGTTTCGTTTCGGGCGCGAGCGGTCCTTTTCACGGATTGCGTGCGTGTGTCCCTCGACGCAAAAGCCGGTGTAGAAGTTGATACCCTCGACGTGCACGCCCTGCTCCATTACCACGCGCGCGGCAAGCAGTGAATCAAGGCCGCCGGAAATCAGTGCAACAGCTTTGGGTTGTTTGTTCATCACAGAGAAAAATCAATAAATCCATTCACCGCAAAGGCGCAAAGACCGCAAAGTAATATCATGTCTTTCATCATAATCACTTGGTGATTGCCGGCTAAACAGCTGGACAGGATGCCGAACACGATTACTCGACATTATGTTGCAGACATACGAAAGATCTTTGCGTACATTGCGTCTTTGCGGTGAATTACTAGCCCGTTAGATATGAGCCATTCTAACCCATGCTGCGCACGGGTTTGTATAAAAGAACAGGGATTCAGTGGGTTTCGTCAGTACTGCCGACAGGTAAGGCATGCTGCCCGTCGCACAGCTGCCTGAAACAGCGCTGGCTACCGGTCTCCTGCCAGAGTTCCATGGCCTGGATCGGTGTCAGCAGTGTCTGTCCGCCGAGTTCCCGCATGGCATGCAGAACATCCATGAGTACGATGAAAGCCTCGGACAGGTGACCGTACAGCGCTGCACGTTGTCGGTCCACGGCGTCCGACAGCTGGTGATAGGACGAACGCCCGATGTTGACAAAATAGCTGACGCGAACGAGACGGCGTTCCGCGAGCCGCGGGAACAGGCCGGAAAACAACAGGCAGTGATCACCGACATCACGCAGGCGTTCCAGCCGGTGCGTTCCCTGCAGTTGCTGTGACTGCAGATAATCCTCCGCCATGATTCGTGCGGTGAACGCAGGCCTGTCGATAAAGCGCATCAACAGAAACACCAGGTAACTTTCCAGTGTTTCGTCAAGATTTCTGTCGCAGGCGGTTTGGGCCTCGTGTACCAGCGTCTGCCATTGCGCCTGCGATGTGGGTTCGAGAATGAGCCGACTCATGCCATTTTCTCCACCAGGGATACCTGTAGTTATTCGACCACTGATACCCCGCGCTTTAGGGCCTGTTGATACAAGCTATATCATAATTTCTGCCCGAATGTCCTGCTGGAATGCAAAATTGCCGGAAAACCCTTGCTAGAAAGGGTGGATCACACGGTATACTGCCGGGCTTGCAATCATAACGATCAGAAACGTGTCAGATACACCGCGAACATTCCAGGACCTTATCCTCACACTCCAGCAGTACTGGGGCTCGCGCGGCTGCGCCCTGTTGCAGCCCTATGACATGGAGGTCGGCGCAGGCACCTTCCATCCGGCCACATTTTTGCGGTCGATCGGTCCGGAGCCATGGCGTGCAGCCTATGTACAGCCATCACGCCGTCCGACCGACGGGCGATACGGCAACAATCCGAACCGGCTGCAACACTACTACCAGTTCCAGGTCGTGCTTAAACCATCGCCGCACGATATCCAGGAACTGTATATAGGTTCATTGCGCGAACTCGGTATCGATACACTGGTGCATGACATACGTTTCGTCGAAGACAACTGGGAATCGCCGACCCTGGGCGCCTGGGGACTCGGCTGGGAAGTGTGGCTGAACGGCATGGAGGTATCGCAGTTCACTTATTTTCAGCAGGTCGGCGGACTGGAATGCCGGCCGGTTACCGGCGAAATCACCTATGGTCTGGAGCGTATCGCGATGTACCTGCAGGAAGTCGAAAGCGTTTTCGACCTGGTATGGACAGACGGACCGAACGGACCGGTTACCTACCGTGATGTTTTCCACCAGAACGAAGTGGAGATGTCGGCCTATAATTTCGAGTACGCGGATGTCGATGCACTGTTGCGCTGGTTTGACACCTGCGAACATGAAAGCACCCGGTTGATCGAGGCGGATTTGCCACTGCCGGCGTATGAAATGGTGCTCAAGGCCTCGCACACCTTTAACCTGCTGGATGCCCGTAACGCTATTTCGGTCACCGAGCGACAGCGCTACATCCTGCGCGTGCGCACCTTGTCGCGACAGGTCGCCGAAGCCTATCTCGCTCGCCGCGAATCCCTGGGTTTCCCGATGCTGGCAACAGGCGAATCCGCATCATGAAAGACACGGCAGACCTGCTGGTGGAAATCGGCACCGAGGAATTGCCGCCGAAGGCTTTGCGGCGCATGCATGATGCCTTCCGCAACTCGATTGATTCACTGCTGGATGATGCTTACCTGCCGCACGGTGACTGCCGTGCGTTTGCAACACCGCGGCGACTTGCCGTGCTGGTGAGTAATGTACCGTTACGTCAACCCGACCGCGAAGTCACGCGGCGCGGTCCGGCACTCAAGGCGGCGTTCGACGACGATGGCAGGCCGACCAAACCGGCAGAGGGTTTTGCCCGGTCCTGCGGCGTCGAAGTCGACGAACTGGTCAGGATAGAAAACGACAAGGGTGCATGGCTGGCCTGGCATTCGACCGAGGCAGGCAAGACAAGCGCGGAGATCCTGCCTGCGCTGATTGAACAGGCACTCAAGGCATTGCCGGTACCCAAACAAATGCGCTGGGGTGATTCGGAGTTTGAATTCGTGCGCCCGGTACACTGGATCGTCTTGCTGCATGGTGACGAAACCGTTACGGCAACCATCATGGGTCAGAAATGTGGCAATGAAACCCGTGGTCACCGCTTTCATCACAATGAAAGCCTTCGCATCAAGGCGCCTGCAGACTACGCGGACATACTCGAGAAAGACGGCATGGTGCTGGCCGACATGGACCGGCGGCGTGAGTCAATTCGAGCACAGGTGACCGAGGCCGGCAGGGCCTGCGGTGGCCGGGCCATTATCGACGAAGACCTGCTCGATGAAGTCACCGCGCTGGTGGAATGGCCGGTTGCCATTACCGGTGGTTTCGATGCACGTTTTCTAGAGGTGCCGGCGGAGGCACTGGTCTCCAGCATGCAGGACCACCAGAAGTTTTTCCCGGTCAGGGCCGCCGATGGCAGCCTGATGCCTGACTTCATTACCGTCGCGAACATCGTCAGTAAAGACCCGTCCCAGGTCCAGGCGGGTAACGAGCGCGTCATTCGTCCGCGACTTGAAGATGCGGTGTTCTTCTGGGAACAGGACTGCAGGCAAACGCTGGCAAGCCGTACACCGCAACTGGAAAACATGACTTTCCAGCAACAGCTCGGCTCATTGGGCGACAAGCAACAACGTATTGCCGTACTGGCTGCATATATCGCCAAAACACTGGGCTTCGATGCAACGTTAACTGCACGTGCCGCAGAACTGTGCAAGTGCGACCTGCTGACAAACATGGTTCACGAATTTCCCGAACTGCAGGGCATAATGGGTCGCTACTACGCACTCAATGACGGTGAAGATGCCGCGGTAGCCGCAGCTCTTGACGAGCAATACCAGCCACGCTTTGCCGGCGATGATCTGCCGGCAACTCCCACGGGGCAGGCGCTGGCGCTGGCCGAGCGCATCGACACGCTGGTCGGCATCTTTGCCATTGGTCAGCATCCGACCGGCGACAAGGACCCGTTTGCCCTGCGGCGCGCTGCACTCGGCGTGTTACGCATCATTATAGAAAAACAACTGGAGCTCGATCTGCGTGAACTGCTGTTACAGGCGGCAGGGCAGTTCGACACGGCACTGAAGGCCGAATCCGCAGTCGATGGCCTGTTCGATTTCATGATGGGCCGTCTGCGTAACTGGTACACGGAGAAGGTGAGACCGGGAACCGGTCGAGAGGCTGGCCTGGGCCACGCCGGTTACGATGTCCATGTCTTCGAGGCCGTACTCGCGCGAGGACCGTCGCGCCCGCTTGATTTCGACCAGCGCATGCAGGCGGTAAGGGCTTTCAATGACCTGCCCGAAGCTGAAAACCTGGCGGCCGCCAACAAGCGCATACGTAACATTCTGCGCAAGAGCGAGACGACTATCCCGAAGCAGTTTACCGGGACATTGCTGCAGGAACCCGCCGAGCAGGCCCTGGCCAGTGCAATTACCGAACAGGCAGCGGCCGTCAAGCCAATGTTCGAACGACGTGCCTATACCGATGCCTTGCGCAACCTTGCTGCATTACAGGCGCCGGTCGACCGTTTCTTCGATGATGTCATGGTCATGGCTGATGATCCCGCCTTGCGTGATAATCGACTGGCATTGCTGCAAACACTGGCCGACCTGTTCCTGCAGGTCGCGGACATTTCATTGCTGCAATAATACCGGGAGCGCCGATTAATGTACTTATCCCGGCATTGCGAGCGTAGCGTGGCCCTCTCTTGACATGCAATCGTGTATTGTTGAGCTCGCTCGTCACCCTGTTTCCCGCCATGACGGGTAAAGCAGGGCTTCCCTGACATAACCGTTCATCATGCCCGGTACCGAATATGACTGATGCAGATTCCTATTCAAGTATGCTGGCCGCCGTGCAGGCCTTTCACGACAAACATGATTTCAAAAATACCGGCGGCGAGGAACTGACCTACCGCATCGCGCTGATGGCCGAAGAACTCGGCGAGATTTCCTCCTGCGTGACCAAGGGCAAGGACCGGCATAAACTCGCCGAGGAATGCGCTGACCTGTTTATACTCCTGATCGGGACCGCTATTGCCGCCGATTTCGACCTTGACGATGAATTCTGGAATAAAATGAAGAAACTCGGGAAGAGAGAATCGCGGATGATTAACGGTCGGATTCGCGTCTCCGAATTCAGGGATACATGATGCAACTCGTCATCCTTGGCAGGAACGGCGTCATCAATGAAATACCGGATGGCAGTAATGCCTCGTCGACCGAGTGGCGACCGATACGCGGCAGTCTCGAGGCCATCGCCCGCCTGCATCGGGCCGGGTGGCGGCTTATCGTTGCCTCCAACCAGCCCGAACTCGCCATCGGTTCGATGACCCCTGATATGCTGGCACGGCTGCACGAAACAATGCGCCGCAGGGTGACAGAAAGCGGTGGCGCTATCGATGCCATATTCTTCTGTCCACACGCGCCCGACGCCGGGTGCGCATGCCATATGCCGGCGCCCGGGTTGCTGCATGACATTGCGCACCGCGCGCGCATCAAGCTGGAAGGCGTACCCGTCATCGGTGACTCGCTGGCAACAATCCAGGCAGCGGCCGCCTGCGGTGCCCAGCCGCTGCTGGTCAAGACCGGCAGGGGATTTGGCACGGTCAGCCAACCGGCACTGGACCCGAATGTCCCTATCTTCAATGACCTGTTCAGCGCCACCGATTTCCTGCTCGGCCAGTTCGGCACGCAGCCGCCCCGGATGTAGCCATGATTGCCGGTAACAGCCCGTCTTATCCGGTCCTCTGGCTGCGCTCACTCGCCTTCTGGGTGGTCTTCCCGCTATCTATTTTCATTTATGTCATGTTGCTGTTACTGGCCTTCCCCGCCTCTCACGCACGACGCTGGGCACTCGTGCAAACATGGGTGCGGTTTGTACTCTGGTGGCTGAAAATCACTTGCCGTCTGACCCACGAGGTGCAGGGGGCCGAACACATCTGCAAGGATGCGGCCATCGTGTTTGCCAAGCACCAGTCCACCTGGGAGACGATAGCCCTGCAGGCCATCTTTCCACGCCAGGTCTGGGTGGCAAAAAAGGAACTCATGTCCATCCCGATTTTCGGCTGGGGCCTGGCGTTGATGAATTGTATCGCCATCAAGAGGGGCAGCGGTCGCGCCGCCGTGGCCGAACTGGTCACCCAGGGAACGGCGCGTATGAAAGAAGGCATCTGGGTCGTGATCTTCCCCGAAGGAACCCGAATCCCGGCCGGTGAAAAGGGACGCTATCGAATCGGTGGCGCGGTGCTCGCCGAACAGTCCGGCCGCCCGATCGTACCGGTTGCCCATAACGCGGGGGAATACTGGCCACGGCGCAGTTTCATCAAGCACCCCGGTGTCATCCAGGTACGCATCGGCGCCCCGATCCACGGTGACGGAAAATCAGCTCAGCAGATCCTCGACGAGGCCGCCGGCTGGATCGAGGCCCGAATGGCGGAAATCACCACGTTGGATTAGATCCATCTCGCGCAAAGCCGCCAAGGCGCAGAGAAAAGACCTGCTATTTCAGGCTTGCGTTAAAAGTACGCAGTTAACGCTGAGAACCTCAATTTACTTTATTAGTCTAATAATTGATAGAACAATATTATTATGGTCTACAATAATATATATACTATATATTACAGATAGTTAAAAATTTAAAAAATTTCAACTATAGCCTTTTCATGCTTGTTTTGCGCCTTGGCGGCTTTGCGCGAGATGGGTTTTAAACATCCAGGTTGGACACGGACAGGGCGTTCTGCTCGATGAAGTCACGCCGCGGCTCCACCTGGTCGCCCATCAGCGTGGTAAAGATGTCATCCGAACCAACCGCATCCTCGATTTGTACCTTCAGCAGCCGGCGCGCTTGCGGGTCCAGCGTGGTATCCCATAGCTGCTCCGGGTTCATCTCGCCAAGGCCCTTGTATCGCTGGATATGCTGCCCGCGCCGTGCCTCGGCCATTAACCAGTTCAATGCCTGTTTGAATGATGAGACCAATTCCTTGCGCTCTCCGCGCTCGATCCAGGCGCCCTCACTCAACAGGCCATCGAGTTGTTTGCCAAGCGCGGCAATCAGTTCGTAGTCGGGGCTGCCAAAGAAATCCCGCTTGATGGTCTGCTCCACGGACACGATCCCGTGCGTCCACTTGCTCACATGCACGCTGAAGCTGTCCTGTTCATCTTCGGCGCTGACTTTAATCTGGTAGCGCTGACCGCTCACCATGCCACTGTTGACGAGCGCCTCCAGTTCGCTGAACCAGTCGCTGACCATCGTCAGGTTGCGCTGACGGCCTGCATCGAGTGGCGGCATGTAGATCATTTTCTCCAGCAGATCGGGATCGAAACGCCTGGCCAGCCGCCGGATTGCGGCCATCACGGCCATGTAATCATTCGCGAGTGTTTCCAGTGCCGGCCCGCCCAGCGGGGGCGCATCCGGGTTTACGTACAGGTGCGCCTTGTCGATTGCGCTGTTCAGCAGCATGGCGTTGAGTGCCGCGTCGTCCTTTAAATATTGCTCCTGTTTACCCTTTTTCAGCTTGTATAAAGGCGGTTGAGCGATATAGATGTGTCCGTTCTCGATCAGTTCGGGCATTTGCCGGTAAAAAAACGTAAGCAGCAACGTGCGTATGTGCGAGCCGTCAACGTCTGCGTCAGTCATGATAATAATGCGGTGGTAACGCAACTTGTCGATATTGAATTCCTCGCGGCCAATACCGCAACCGAGCGCAGTAATCAGCGTGCCGACTTCGGCCGAAGACAGCATCTTGTCAAAACGCGCCTTTTCCACATTCAGTATCTTGCCTTTTAATGGCAGGATTGCCTGGGTGCGGCGATCACGGCCCTGCTTGGCCGAGCCGCCGGCAGAATCACCCTCAACCAAAAACAGTTCGGATAATGCCGGGTCACGCTCCTGGCAATCGGCCAGCTTGCCCGGCAATCCGGCTATGTCCAGCGCACCCTTGCGGCGGGTCATATCGCGCGCCTTGCGCGCGGCTTCTCTTGCCCTGGCGGCATCGATGATTTTTGTCGTGATCGCCCTGGATTCGGCCGGGTGTTCCAGCAGGTAGTCCTGGAATTTCTCACCCACCATCGACTCGACAATGCCTTTGATCTCGGATGACACCAGCTTGTCCTTGGTCTGCGAGGAAAACTTCGGGTCCGGCACCTTCACCGACAATACCGCGGTCAACCCCTCGCGCGCATCGTCGCCACTGGCCGAGACCTTCGCCTTGCGCATTAAATTTTCTTTCTCCATGTACTGGTTCAGGGTGCGCGTGAGCGCCCCGCGGAACCCGGCCAGGTGGGTACCGCCATCCCGTTGCGGGATGTTATTGGTGAAACAAAAGATATTTTCCTGGTAGGAATCGTTCCACTGCATGGCCAGTTCGACACCTACCTCATCGCGTATACCGGAGAAGTAAAACACGGTGGGATGCAGCGGTGTTTTCTTCCGGTTCAGGTGTTCGACGAAGGCCCGAATACCGCCTTGATACTCGAAGATATCTTGCTTGTCATTACGCTCATCAGTCAGTCGTATGCGCACGCCAGAATTCAAAAAAGATAGTTCTCTCAATCGCTTAGCGAGAATATCGTAGTGATACTCCGTGCCCGTGAAGATGGTCTCGCTGGGTTTGAAATGTATCTCGGTGCCGGTGCGGTCGGACTCACCCGTGATGGTCAGTGGCGCCTGCGGTACGCCGAGATGATAGGACTGGCTATAGGTCTGGTTGCCGCGATGAATAGTGAGTTGCAGGGTTTCAGACAGGGCGTTGACGACCGAGACGCCGACCCCGTGCAGACCGCCGGAGACCTTGTAGGAGTTATCATCAAATTTACCGCCCGCATGCAGCACCGTCATGATCACCTCGGCCGCCGATATGCCCTCTTCCGGGTGTATGTCGACCGGGATACCCCGGCCATCATCACTGACAGTGACCGAATTATCGACGTGCAGAACGACCGCGATTTCGCTGCAATGCCCGGCCAGCGCCTCATCGATCGAATTATCGACAACCTCGAACACCATGTGGTGCAAACCGGTGCCGTCGTCCGTGTCACCGATGTACATACCCGGGCGTTTTCTGACTGCATCCAGCCCTTTCAGCACCTTGATATTGGATGAGTCGTAAGTCTCTTTGTCTGCCATGATGGCTCCCTGTTCGTCAGCCGTTCATTATACCACTTCGCGCACCGTGCCATGTTCCACGTGAAACAAGCGTTGCGGCTGCCAGTGGGAGAAATCAATCGAATCGGCCTGAATCGCCGTAACGAAGACCTGTGCCTGCAATTGACGCAACGCCTGCAGCACTCTCGACTGGTGTGCCTCGTCGAGTTCGCTGGTCAGATCATCCAGCAGGAAGGCGCCCGCCGACCCGCCTCTTGGTCTGCTGATAGCGCAGCTGCGCCAGCATCAGGCCCAGCAGGACCGTTTTTTGTTGTCCCCGCGAACAGTGTTCCTCGACTGCACGTTCATCCAGCAGGAGACGAAAATCCGCGCGATGTGGGCCGTATTGTGTATAACCACGTGCGCGATCCTTTTCCAGGCTGGCCGCAAGTGCCTCTGCCAGGCTGGCGGCAATCGGCCATCCCTGCCGATACTGCACACTGACCACGGTGCCGGGCAGTAAGCCGTTCAGCTCTTCGTGCAAATAGGGTGACAGGCAATCGAGGTAGTCACGCCGGAACCGGTCGATCTCCCCTGCAGCCTCCAGTAAATCCCCATCCCAGGCATGAGATCTCGGCGTCAGAGGCGTGCGAGCGTAAGGCGGCATTGCGTTGTCGCATCACGCGTGTATAGCGCTGCCACGTATCGCGGTAGCGATGTTCCACGTGGAACAATGCCCAATCCAGCGTATGTCGCCGCTGCCGTGGCCCACCGCTCAGGACTGTTGCCGTATCTCCGCTGAATACCTGGACCGGGAAACACCCGGCCAGATCGGACAACCGGCGGACCGGCTCACCGTCCAGGTGTACGGTATATCCCGAGGGACTGCGTTCAATGCCCACCGGGGCCGTACGGTCGGGCCCTGTCGTAACCCGCCCGACCAGTCGATAGGCCGCCTGGCCGTAACGAATCGGCTGGTCGGCGATGTGGGTGCGAAACGACCGAACCCGGCCGAGGGTATAAATCGCTTCAAGCAGACTGGTCTTGCCTGATGCATTGGACCCGGTAACCAGGTTCAGACCCGGCGCAAGATTCAGGGATGCCTGCCTGAAATTACGGAAATCGCGAATATCAAGCGATTCGAGTCCGGATTTATACACGGCGTCAATGCGCCTGTCGAAAGGCTGGTCAGATGGAGTGTTGGGGAGTGCGGCTCGTGCTTTGTAGCCACTACAACCGCATCGGCATGACAACGTAGCGACAGTCTTCACTACCGGGCTGGTTGATCAGGGCGCTGCTATTGGCATCGCTGAGCGAGACCGACACATCATCGCTATCGAGCACATTCAAAACATCCAGGATATACGTCACGTTAAAACCCACGACCAGGTTTTCTTCCGTGTAGTTCGCGTCAATTTCCTCGACCGCTTCTTCCTGCTCTGGGTTATGTGCTTGTATTTTAATATTATTTTCAGAAACATCCAGTCGTATTCCCCGGTATTTCTCGTTCGACAGGATTGATGTACGGGTCAGTGCCTGGCGCAGCAGCTCGCGATTGACCAGTAGCTGTTTGTCGGCGTTTTTGGGGATTACGCGGTGGTAATCCGGAAAGCGGCCATCGATCAGCTTGGAGGTAAACCGCAAATCGTCGGTGGTGATGCGAATGTGATTACTGCCAACTTCAATCTGCACGGGCGCGTCACTGTCTTCCAGCAACCGATGCAGCTCCTGCACACCCTTGCGTGGAACGATCACCTGGTCACCGGAACTGTCACCGGTATCGGCTTCGATCTGGCACAGGGCCAGGCGGTGACCGTCAGTGGCGACGGCACGCAATATTCCGTCTTCCGCTTCCAGCATCAGGCCATTGAGGTAATAACGCACATCCTGTTGTGCCATCGCGAACGCGGTGCGTTCGATCAGTTCATGCAGTTTGTTTTGCGGCAGAGTAATCCGCTTTGCACTCTTGATCTTGTCAACGACCGGAAATTCAGTGGCCGGTAAGGTCGACAGGGTAAACCTGCTTTTACCCGAGCGAACCAGCGCACGATCTTTTTTCACCGAGATATCCAGTTGTGCCTCTGCCGGTAATGTGCGGCAGATATCGAGCAGTTTGCGTGCGGGCAATGTAATGTCACCGACCTCGGCGACGGCTACGTTTACCTGTGCTTGCAATTCGACTTCAAGGTCAGTTGCCGTTAGCTTGATGTATTTTTTCGTTGCGTTGATCAGGACGTTGCCGAGTACCGGCAATGTCTGTCGACGTTCGACAACACCAATGACCTGCTGCAGAGGTTTCAGAAAATCTTCACGCTGGATTGAGAATTTCATAATTAAATATATTTATTTATTTAAATAACTCGTTATTACTACTATTAGCGAGCATAAGTTCTGTGGAAAAGCCATTTAACAGCACTGCTTTCAATTACTTGTTGCCTTAATAACCAGGCCTTAAACCGGCCTGTACAACTGTGGGCAAGCTGTGGACAGATGGGGATAAAAACGACCCCGTCGGCTTATCCACAGCTTATCCACGCTAGCTTGTCAGGGTTCTCAACAGGTTGTTATGGTCCTCATCGATGCGCGGATCGGCGTCGCGTAACTCAGCCACCTTGCGGCAGGCGTGCAGTACCGTGGTGTGGTCGCGGCCGCCGAAGGCCTCGCCGATCTCCGGCAGACTATGCGTCGTCAGCTGTTTGGCCAGTGCCATGGCAATTTGCCGTGGCCGGGTGATGGTGCGGCTGCGACGTTTGGACAACAGGTCTGCGATGCGGATCTTGTAGTACTCGGCCACGACTTTCTGAATGTTGCTGATCGTGACCAACTTGTCCTGCAATGCCAGCAGGTCGCGCAAGGCTTCCTTTGCCAGGTCGATGTCGATCGTCTGGCCGGTAAATCGTGCACTGGCAACAACCCGGCGAAGCGCACCCTCCAGCTCACGAATATTTGACTGGATACGCTTGGCGATAAAAAAGGCAACATCGCTGGGCAGATTAACATCCACCTGGTTTGCCTTGCTCATCAGGATAGCTACACGGGTTTCGAGTTCAGCGGGTTCGATGGCTGCCGTGAGGCCCCAGCCAAAGCGCGACTTGAGCCGGTCTTCCAGGCCATCGACCTCTTTCGGATAGCGATCACAGGTCAGCACTACCTGCTGTTGACCCTCTAGCAAGGCATTGAAAGTATGGAAAAATTCTTCCTGTGAGCGCTCCTTTTTGGCAAAAAACTGGATATCGTCGATGAGCAGCGCGTCGACAGTCCGGTAAAAGCTCTTGAATTCATTGATGGCATTGTGCTGCAGGGCGCGCACCATGTCCTGGACGAAGCGCTCGGAGTGCAGGTAAACCACGCGTGCGGCCGGATTGTTGGCCAGGATCAGGTTGCCGACGGCGTGCATCAGGTGGGTCTTGCCCAGGCCGACACCGCCGTAGATGAACAACGGGTTATAGGCCCCGCCCGGATTTTCACCGACCTGCATGGAGGCGGCACGCGCCAGCTGGTTGGATTTGCCGCCGACGAAAGTATCGAAAGTGAAGTCCGGATTCAGGTTGCTCTTGTGTGCGACCGCCGGTTGCGCGGGCGTGCTGGCGACGCGGCGTGGCCACGGCGATTTTCGGGTGCTTGTTACTGCTGCCAATGTCCAGCTGCAGCCGGGTTTCGTCGTCCGGCCCGATTTCATGCAGGGTCTGCGATATCGTTTCGTAATGGTGTTTTCTGACCCAGTCGAGAACGAACTGGTTGGGTGCCAGCAGGCGCAGGTTTTCACCGTTCTCGATAGCGTGCAGCGGCCGGATCCAGGTGTTGAATTGTTGCTCGGGCAGTTCATGTTCGAGACGTACCAGACACTTTTGCCAGAGCGTACCTTCCACCTTTCAACACCCCCCTTTGTTGTTCTGGACCCGTAACGCAGGCAGGGGAGTCTATACCCGTCGACAAAAGTTATCCACACCCTGAAGCGTGCCTGTTGCACCGTGGCGGCCGGTGAATAGATGCAACTGTTTGAAGTAAAGATTGAATGATATTTTCAAGGTGATATTCGAATTTACAGTTCAGACACAACTACCGGGCCGGCGTGGCGCAGGCATCGTCGCGACCCTGCAGCGCGCACTTTTTGTCCAGGTGGCAGGCACTACCGCCACTTGCGCTCCAGGCCGTTGCCGGGGTGGCTGCAAATTCCGCCATAGTGAACCAGGACTCGCGAATTTCGCACGGGCCGTGGCTGGCGGGAGCGGCTATTCGAGCCCGGTGGCGCGAATAGCCCGACCGGTCAGCCCCCCGGGGCCAATATGGAGTTGACATTTCATGGGTGGAAACAGTAACCTTTGCGCCCTTTCGCGTCTGGCAGCAGTGCGCGGTTGCAACCCTGAACTGGACGTAACGAGTTATGAAAAGAACCTATCAACCCAGTAACCTGAAGCGCAAGCGGACGCACGGTTTTCGTGCCCGCATGAGCACGAAGAACGGCCGTCGCGTGATCAATGCCCGCCGCGCAAAAGGTCGGGCAAGCCTGTCAGTCTGACATATTCCCTTGTGCCCCGGCTCGAGGTGTTTTCCCCGGCGGGCAAGACTGACCGGACCGGCGGAGTACCAGCGGGTCTTCAACAACTGCCAGTACCGTGTTAACAATCGCTGGATAACGGTGCTGGCAACACCGAACACGCTTGATCATCCACGGCTTGGACTGGCAATTTCACGCAAGGTCGCCAGGACAGCCGTGGCACGCAATCGCATCAAGCGGGCCGTGCGTGAAAGCTTCCGCCACAACCAGGACTCGTTGTGCGCCCTGGATATCGTGGTCCTGGGGCGCAATGATGTGGCCGGACAAACCTGCAAGGACCTGGAAACTGCTTTGGAAACGCTCTGGACAAGGTTGATCGAGACATGCGCTGGGCCATCATCCAACTGATACGCGGATATCAATACCTGCTGAGTCCATGGCTGGGTAATCACTGCCGCTTCTATCCGAGCTGTTCCTGTTATGCGCGGACCGCAATCGAGCGCTATGGCGTGCTGCGCGGCGGCGCCATGACATTGCAGCGCCTGTCGCGTTGTCATCCATGGCACGAAGGCGGAATCGATCCGGTACCGGAGAAGGAGCACGGACACAGCCATGGATAACCAGCGCCTGTTTCTGTTTGTTGCACTGTCGTTCGTTGTCCTGATGCTGTGGCAATCGTGGATGGAAGATTACGGCCCGCAGCCGCCGGCCGAGGTCACGCCGGTCGATTCCACGCCCGCATCGCCCGCCGTCGGCGAAGACCTGCCCGCCATGCCACAGACTGCGCCGGCAACGGACCGGTCATTGCCGGAAACCGACCTGCTGAAGACTGCGCAGACGATCGAGGTTGTCACCGACCTGTTCGGCGTACGTATCGATACTGCCGGCGGTGATTTGCGCCAGGTCGACCTGCTCGATTACCCGGCCACCAACAAGCCGGGTTCAGAACCCTTTCGCTTGTTCAATGACAGACTGCCGAACCTGTTTATCGCACAGTCCGGCCTGCGCGCGCGCAGCGGTACCGAGCCAACGCATCACGTTGTCTACGATGCCGCGCAGACAAATTACCGGATGGCGGATGGCGCCGACACCCTGCGGGTGCCGCTGGTGTGGCGCAGCCCGGACGGCATCGAGGTTGAAAAAACCTATACCTTCCATCGTGGCAGCTATGTGGTCGATATCGAACACCGGGTAAGCAACAACAGCGGCAATGACTGGCAGGGCCGGCAGTACAGGCAGCTGCAGCGCACACAGGTGGCCGAGACCGGTCAAAGCACGTTCATCTACACCTACATGGGCGGCGTGATCTACAGCCCGGAAGAAAAGTACGAAAAGATCAAGTTCGACGAAATGCTGGAACAGGACCTCGACCGTACCATCACGGATGGCTGGGCGGCGATGTTGCAGCACTATTTTCTGGCCGCACTGGTGCCGGACACCGGCGCGCCGGAACACTATTACACCAAGACGCTGAGCAATACGCGCTACGTGATCGGCATCATTTCGCCCGACTGGCGCACCGTGAGTAACGGTGATAACGGCGTATTCAGTACGCGCATGTTTATCGGCCCGAAGTTGCAGGATGAAATGAAACAGGTCGCAGCCGGTCTCGAGTTGACGGTTGATTACGGCTTCCTGACGGTGCTGGCACAACCCCTGTTCTGGTTACTCAAGTTCATACACAACCTGGTCGGCAACTGGGGCTGGGCCATTGTGCTGGTGACGCTCATTATCAAACTGGTTTTTTTCAAGCTTTCGGAAACCAGCTACAAGTCGATGGCCAACATGCGCAAGCTGGCGCCGCGCCTGAAATCACTCAAGGAACGCCATGGCGATGATCGTCAGAAGCTGAACCAGGCGATGATGGAGTTGTACAAAAAGGAGAAGATCAATCCGCTCGGTGGTTGTCTGCCGATCATGGTACAGATCCCGGTCTTCATTGCGCTCTACTGGGTATTGCTGGAAAGTGTTGAACTGCGCCATGCACCGTTCATGCTGTGGATACAGGACATGTCATCGCCCGACCCCTACTACATCCTGCCGCTGCTGATGGGTGCGACCATGTTCATTCAGCAAAAGCTCAACCCGGCGCCGATGGACCCGATTCAGGCCAAGGTCATGATGGCCCTGCCGGTCGTGTTTACCGTGTTCTTCGCCTTCTTCCCGTCCGGCCTGGTGCTTTACTGGGTGGTCAACAACACCCTCTCCATTTCCCAGCAATGGGTCATCACGCGGCGCATCGAGGCGGGCGGTAAATAGCCTGCAGGAGTGACTGGCAGGGACAATAAAATGCCTCGCGCAAAGCCGCCAGGACGCAAAGAAAATAACAAAACACCACAGAGCACACAGAGAAAAAACATAACATTAAACGCATACAACAATAACGAAACTGGTCATTGCTGCGTGCGCGGGAATCGAATCAAGAGGATGCGATACTGATTTTTTCTGTATCCCGATCCTGGATGGTTGTTGTGATCGTGTACCGGAATAGTATGTTTGGTTTTACACTGAATCTCTTTGCGCCTTGGCGGCTTTGCGCGAGATATTTCGTAGTAACTGCAATACGTCCTTGAAATAATCCTTCATCTGAACCATGCATGCTTCCACCGACACCATCGCCGCCATCGCCACGCCTGCGGGCCAGGGCGGTGTCGGTATCGTGCGCGTGTCCGGCGCACAGGTGCCGGCGTTAACGCAGCAACTGCTGGGCGCTATTCCTGCCGAGCGGCAGGCCGAGTATCACGGCTTTCGCGATGCCGCCGGAAATCTTATCGATAGCGGTCTGGTGCTGTACTTTGCAGCGCCGGCCTCGTTTACCGGCGAGCACGTACTCGAGCTGCACGGTCACGGTGGCCCGGTAGTGCTGGACCTGCTGCTGGAGCGGGTACTGTCGCTGGGTGCGCGCCCTGCCCGCCCCGGTGAATTTTCCGAGCGCGCATTCCTCAATGGCAAGCTCGATCTGGCCCAGGCCGAGGCCATTGCCGACCTGATTGCCAGCAGTACGGCCACGGCTGCGCGTGCGGCCACGCGGTCCCTGCAGGGGGTGTTTTCCGCACAGGTACACGCATTGATCGAACGCCTGATCCGCTTGCGCATGTACATCGAGGCAGCGATGGATTTTCCCGACGAGGAGATCGATTTTCTGTCGGATGCCGGTGTTACGCAGCAGCTTGATGAGTTGCAGGCGGCGTGTGCCGGGGTGCTGGCCGGCGCCCGCCAGGGCTGCCTGTTGCGCGACGGTCTGACGCTGGTCATTGCCGGGCGTCCGAACGCCGGCAAATCCAGCCTGATGAATGCACTGGTCGGACGGGACACCGCCATCGTGACCGATATCCCCGGCACCACCCGTGACGCGCTGCGTGAACAGGTCCAGCTTGACGGTCTGCCGTTGCACCTGGTCGACACGGCCGGCCTGCGCGACAGTGACGACCCGGTTGAACAGGCCGGCATGGCGCGTACCCACGGGGCACTGGAACAGGCCGATCGCGTATTGCTGGTCATCGATGATGCGGCAGGTTTTACCGACGCGGACCAGGCCATCCTGGAGAAATTGCCGACCGACCTGCCCTGCACCCGGGTCTATAACAAGATCGACCTGAGCGGTCGCCGCCCGGGCCCGTTAAGCGCAACCACGGCTGATGCCGTCGCGGTGTCTGTGAAAACCGGTGCCGGCATGGACGCGCTCGCCGCACATATCAAGGCAGGCGCCGGATACGCGGACCACCGTGAGGGCGGGTTCAGCGCACGCCGGCGTCACCTCGATGCACTGCGGCGTGCGCAGGCGCATATCGAACAGGGCCGCCGGCAACTGGTTGATCAGCACGCCGGTGAACTGCTGGCGGAAGAACTGCGCCTGGCCCAGCAGGCACTCGGCGAAATTACCGGCGAGTTCAGTTCCGAGGATTTACTGGGCCGTATATTCAGCAGCTTCTGCATCGGAAAATAGGCAGTACTCTAAATTTTGGGTGTGAATAGCTCCCATACTGTGCGCAGTCGCCTGAAACAGGCTATTTATTGAGCTTGACTCTAAATTTATATTGTTCAATAATAAGCTAATTAATACTTATAATTACATATAGTTAACATCAGTTTCATGACGGTGGGTAGTGGGCCAGGACCCGTTGAGCGCGGCTAAAACCCGATAAAAACCACAATACCCCATGAAATAAATGTGTTATTACGCGAAGCAGGCCCTGACGCCCACTGGCAGCTGCAAGCTATTAAAAAACCATTAATTTATTTATTAATGCTTTCCATATATTTTTAGTATACTTTAATTATGCCTACTGCCGATCGACCTTCATTGCGCGAGAGAAAGTTTGCCCGTACCCGCCTGGCATTGGCGGAGGCGGTGACCAATCACCTGGAAGTCGCCGGGTTCGATACCCTGTCGGTGAAGGCGCTGTGCGAACGGGTGCAGATTTCAGAGGCCACGTTCTTCAACTACTTCCCGAAAAAGGAAGACCTGATCGTCTACCTCGACCGGTTATGGACGCTGGAGTTGAACTGGTATGGACGGCAGGCGAGCCAGCAGCAACGCGGGCTGGCCGTAATCGAGGCGCTGTTCCGCTATACCTCGATCCAGATCCAGAAGAAGCCGGGCTTGATGGGCGAGATCATTGCC
Organism: uncultured Halobacteria archaeon; assembly: GCA_963768575.1. Taxonomy (GTDB): domain Bacteria; phylum Pseudomonadota; class Gammaproteobacteria; order UBA9214; family UBA9214; genus UBA9214. The sequence goes on along the minus strand of CAVYIJ010000005.1, from coordinate 132,418 downwards.
CACGAGGCGCGCGCCCGCGAGCGACATGCCGGACCGGAAATTACCCGGGCCGAACGCATGATTGCCTTTGCCGATCTCGAGGACATGGACTCCTTGCCGGATGACTCGCTGGAGGCCCTGCTGCGCAACTCGTTGCAGGCGGCCATCGACCAGGGGGAGCTGCCGCAAAATACGGCCATGGCGGCGGCCATGGTGGCGCTGGTATCGATTTTCTACGGTGTGCCGCTCGCCATGCAGCATGCCAACCCGGCCGCTATCGGTGCCATGTATCGTCAGCAGCTGGCGTTGCTGTGGTCCGGCCTGCGCACAGTGGCCGTTAAATGAATATGGGCGGGAGCCGCTGCGAGTTCAGGGCCGGGGCATACTGCGCGCCTGGTCATAAGCTTCCCGCCAGGCACGCGCAAGGCGGGTCCACCACAATGGCTGACTCAGCCGCCACCATTCGTAACATTCGTGCTTCAGCCAGCGTCCGGTCGTCGGCAACGTGTGGGCAGCGAACCGTTTTGCGCGTTGTGAGATGACGGTTTTCAGGGGTGGGCGGGCGAGCAGTTCGAGCAGGGAATGCTCCCGTTGTTTGGCAGCCCAGAGTTCATTGTGGACACTGCGTTCCAGCAGTTTCAGGCGTTCCTTTAACTGTTGCAGGTCCTTGGCCGGTAACCGGGTGCCTGCCTGGCGCGCACGTTCCCGCAAGCGACGTTCCAGTACCTCGACCCGCTGTTGCAACTGTTCCAGGTCAATTGGCGCACGGCGTACGGTTTGCCCGACGGCAGCGCTGCCGTCGACTGTATATACACGTCCCGGCGCCGGGATGGCGGCATTGCTGCGGAGGGTTGAGCCGTGTTTTTCGGCGGGTTTTTTTGCGGGATTCCGGCCCAGTATTGCCGTTTTGGGATTGGCGCCGCTAGCGGCGCTTTCGAACTCGAGAAGCCTCATTATTTGTTGCCTTATATTGGGTCTTTTTCAATATTCTATCACAACATATTCGAATATTAGTGAACACTCGATATGTTGCCCGCTACACGCGGGACTCGCTCGCATTACCGCAAAATTGAACAGCGGCGTAGAATCCGGGTTTAATTTTTGCCGGACACTAACAGCGTGATCAGGACAGACAGGCGATTTGATGTAATTGTTGTCGGCGGCGGCCATGCCGGTAGCGAGGCGGCGCTGGCTGCCGCGCGCCTCGGCGCGCGTACGCTGCTGCTGACACACAATCTGGACACACTGGGCCAGATGAGTTGCAACCCGGCCATCGGCGGGATTGGCAAGAGTCACCTGGTGCGCGAGATCGATGCGCTCGGCGGACTGATGGGTCATGCCACCGACCGTGCCGGCATCCACTTTCGAGTGCTGAATGCGAGCAAGGGACCGGCGGTCCGTGCGACCCGGGCGCAGGCCGATCGCGTGTTGTATCGCCGCGTGGTACGCGCCGCGCTGGAGACGCAACCCGGACTGCACCTGTTTCAGCAGGCAGTGGACGACCTGGTGGTGGAGCAGGGCCGGGTGACCGGCGTGCGCACCGCCACGGGCCTGCGTTTCGATGCCGCCGCCGTGGTACTGACGGTCGGCACCTTCCTGGGCGGTCGCATCCACGTTGGACCGGTCAGTCATGCAGGCGGCCGCGCCGGCGACCCGCCGGCGAATGCGCTGGCCAGCCGTTTGCGTGACCTGGACCTGCGCGTCGCGCGGTTGAAGACCGGCACACCGCCGCGCATCGACGGGCGGTCGATTGACTACTCACAGCTGCAGCCGCAGGCCGGCGACACGCCGGTACCGGTGATGTCGTTCCTCGGCACGCCGGCTGAGCATCCACGCCAGGTCAATTGTCATATCACGCATACCAATATACGCACGCATGACATCATTCGCGACGGCCTGGCGGATTCGCCCCTGTACAGCGGCGCGATAGAAGGGACGGGTCCGCGTTATTGCCCGTCGATTGAGGACAAGGTGGTGCGCTTCGCCGACAAACCATCGCACCAGATCTTTATCGAACCGGAGGGCCTGGATACCAGCGAAGTGTATCCAAACGGCATTTCCACCAGCCTGTCCTATGACGTGCAATGTGCACTGGTGCAGTCTATCAGCGGCTTCGAGCAGGCACGGATTACACGGCCGGGGTATGCCATCGAGTACGACTTTTTCGATCCGCGCGACCTGCAGCATTCGCTTGAGACAAAATCCATCGAGGGACTGTTTTTCGCCGGCCAGATAAACGGCACCACCGGTTATGAAGAGGCCGCGGCACAGGGGCTGCTGGCCGGCCTGAATGCGGCGCGCCTGTCGCAGGACAAGACGGCATGGACACCGCGCCGCGACGAGGCCTACCTCGGCGTGCTGGTGGATGACCTGATCACCCGCGGGACCAGCGAACCGTACCGCATGTTCACCAGCCGCGCCGAATATCGCCTGTTGCTGCGCCAGGACAACGCTGACCTGCGGCTGACGCCGGCGGGGCATGCGCTGGGGCTGGTGGATGCGCGGCGCTGGCGGGCGTTCAGTGACAAGCGCGAGGCCATCGAGCGGGAGCAGCAGCGCCTGCGGGCATGGCGGGTACGCCCGGCAACCCCGGCCGGACAGGCGCTGGCGCGCATGCTCGGAAAACCGCTGTCTCGCGACCAGTCCGCGGCTGAATTGTTGCGACGTCCGGAGATTGCCTACCGTGCGCTGATGACAATCGGCGATATCGGGCCGGGCGTGCCGGACGCGGATGTGGCCGAGCAGGTGGAGGTCCAGGCGAAGTACGCCGGCTACCTGGGACGACAGCAGGCCGAGATCGAACGCCAGCAACATCACCGGGAACAACCATTGCCGGTGGATTTCGATTACAATGCGGTGAGGGGGCTGTCCAGCGAGGCATGCGAGAAACTGCACAACGTCAGGCCGCAGACGATCGGCCAGGCCGCGCGCATACCGGGGATTACGCCCGCAGCAGTTTCATTGCTGCTGGTCCATGTTAAAAAGCACAGGCTTTCAAGACGGAGCGCGTAGCGTAAAAAACTCTATGATGAGCTATGTATACCGGGCTATATAACCGTAACCGCAAGAGTCGGAAAAACAGTCCCGTTGACCCGGGTGAGCTGCTGGAAGACGGGTTATTCGAAATGGGCCTGGAAGAAAGACTCGGCGGCAACGGCCAATTGATGGAATTCGTTACCGAGCTGATGAACTGGAATCGGGTCTACAACCTGACATCGGTACGCAAGCCGGCCGATATCATTACCCGGCATATCCTCGACAGCCTGTCGATACTGGAACACCTGCACGGTGACCGTATCCTCGACGTAGGCACCGGTGCCGGCCTGCCGGGCATCCCGCTGGCAATTGCCTGTCCTGAACGCGAGTTCGTGCTGCTCGACAGCAGCAGCAAAAAATTGCGCTTCGTGCAGCAAACCCTGGGTATTCTCAACCTCGACAACGTAACACTGGAAAATTCACGCCTGGACGATTACCGGCCGGACGTCCTGTTTGACACGATCGTGTGCCGCGCATTTTCGGACTTGCCGGATTTCTACCGCTACGCTTCGCCGTTATGCAATAAAGACGGCCGCATGCTGGCGATGAAAGGCGTCTACCCGATGACGGAAGTCGAAAGCCTGGAGGACAAGGAGGTCATTTCCGACATCGTTGCGCTGAAAGTGCCGGGACTGGATGCAGAGCGTCACCTGGTTACGATGCGGCCGAAAGTCAACGGCCACCCGGTGGAGCGTTTGTAGCGGCATGGCCAGAATTCTCGCGGTAACCAACCAGAAGGGCGGCGTCGGCAAGACGACTACCAGCGTCAACCTTGCTGCCTCGCTGGCCGAAACCGGACGCCGCATATTACTGGTTGATCTCGATGCCCAGGGTAATGCCACGATGGGCAGCGGCATCAACAAGCATGAAGTCGCACGCACCGGCTATGACCTGCTGCTGGGACATGCCGATATTCGCAGCATCATCATACCTGCGGACGCGGCAGGCTATGACATTATTCCGGGCAATGCCGACCTCACGGCAGCAGAAGTCGAGCTGATGCACAAGGATGACCGGGAGCGGCGCTTGCGAGCGGCACTGGTTTATGTGCAGGCTGATTACGACCTCGTTGTCATCGATTGCCCGCCGTCGCTGAACATGCTGACGGTCAATGCGCTGGCTGCTGCGCACGGTGTGCTGATTCCCATTCAGTGTGAATACTACGCGCTCGAAGGCCTGTCGGCGTTGCTTGATACCGTGGAACAGGTGCGGAAAGCAGTTAATCCCGAACTTGGTATCGAGGGACTGTTGCGCACCATGTATGATGCGCGTAACCGGCTTGCCACCGAGGTGTCTGCGCAGTTGCTGCAGCACTTCGGGGACCAGGTCTACCGTACCATCATCCCGCGCAATGTCCGTTTGGCCGAGGCGCCGAGCCACGGTTTACCGGTGTTGCGCTATGACAAGGGATCACGCGGGGCAGCTGCCTATCTTGCACTGGCCGGCGAATTGATCCGGCGTGAAGCCGAGCAGGCGCAACAGGTTCTTGCGCAGAATGAAGGCGTTGCCGGGCGCGCCGGCACACAGACATCACATGCCTGACACTACACAGCTGGGACGGTAAAGAAATGGCAGCAAAAAAACGTGGACTGGGGCGCGGGCTTGACGCCTTGCTGGGGCCGTCGTCGCGCCCGGCAACGACAGCGCCGGCACCCGCCGTATCACAACCCGGCGCACCCGAACTGAAGAGCGTTGCCGTCGACCGCAGTGAAACAAACGGACCCGTAGCTGATGGCACGCTGTGCAAGCTGCCAGTCGATATTATTCGGCGCGGCAAATACCAGCCACGTACCGACATGCACAAGGAATCATTGCAGGACCTTGCGGATTCGATCAGTGCGCAGGGTGTGTTGCAGCCCATCGTGGTGCGCGCAATCGGCAAGGACAGCTACGAGATAATTGCGGGCGAACGCCGCTGGCGTGCTGCACAGATAGCCGGACTGCACGATATCCCGGCCATCGTGCGTGTCGTGGAAGACCGTGCCGCCATTGCCATAGCCCTGATCGAGAATATTCAGCGTGAAAATCTCAACCCGCTGGAGGAGGCGCAGGCGCTGGACCGCCTGATCCGCGAGTTTGAACTGACCCATGAGCAGGCAGCCGAGGCCGTCGGTCGCTCGCGTGCGGCAGTATCCAATTTGCTGCGCTTGCTGGAACTGGAAGATAGCGTCAAGGCGATGGTGGAGCGTGGCGAGCTGGAAATGGGGCACGCCCGCGCCCTGCTGGCGCTGAGCGGCGCACGGCAGCTGGAGGCGGCCCGCCAGGTACAGTCGAGGGCCCTGAGCGTGCGTGCCACCGAGGGGTTGGTGCGCCAGCTGCAGCAGCCGCGCAAAGCCAAACCAGCCCCGGCCAGCAAGGATCCCGATATCCAGCGGCTCGAATCCGGTCTTGCCGATAAACTGGGCGCCAGCGTGCAGATCCGCCAGCGCAGCGGCGGCAAGGGTAAGCTGGAAATCAGTTATAACAGTCTCGATGAGCTCGACGGCATCCTGGCGCATATTCACTAGCCGCAAGCTGTTTCGGCGTCTCAGAATGAAGGCCCGCCCGGACTCGAAGCACAAACCGTCATTGTTGAAAGCGGCCCCGTTGCTGCAGCCAGAGGCATTGAAAAATACCGCTGGCTCGAGGCATGCGGCCGACCGGGTGCAATAAACGAGCACTATTCGGCCAATTTCATTGACCCCTGCCATAGACCATCTTTATAATCCCGGGCTGCCTTGTGGGCGGACTTCGTCTGGCGGAAGGTGTTTACCGACCCTTCGAGTAATCAGGCCGTGCCCACGTAACTTGCTGATTCAAGGCTGATATTTGTGTCCATGGCGCGGAATTTCCGCAACCTGGCAGTGCTGCAACTGGCGCTGTTAACGGTCACCTCGGTCATGTTTTATCTGTGGAAAGGCGCCTGTCCGGCGGCGTCCGCGGGATTTGGCGGCGGTATCGCGATGGTAAACATCGCGACTGCTGCTGTGGCGGCGCAACAGCGCAGAGCGGGGCCGTGCCCTGAATGCAGGGGAAAGTATCCGGCTGCTTTATCGCAGTGCGCTGGAGCGGTTTTTCGCCGTGCTCGCCCTGTTCTTGCTGGGTATGGGTCTACTGCGACTCGATGCGCCGGCGCTGCTGACAGGATTTATCGTGGGCCAGGTGGCCTTGTTTTTTATCGGGAAAGAAAGGAAGTCTGAACGCCATGGCGTCTGATACGCTGACAACTTCGGAATATATAAAGCACCACCTGACCAACCTGACCTGGGGCAAGTTTCCGGAAGGCCACGCGCATGCCGGTCACTGGGGTTTTGCCCACAACGGGCAGGATGCCGCCGCGATGGGTTTCTGGGCGATCAACGTCGACAGCATGCTGTTCTCGGTCGGCCTGGGCGTACTGTTCCTGTGGCTGTTCCGCATGGCCGCCAAACGGGCCAGCGCCGATACCCCGGCCGGCTGGCAGAACTTCGTTGAATGGATCGTCGAGTTTATCGACAACAGCGTGCGCGGCTCCTTCAGCGGCAAGAATCCGCTGGTCGCGCCGCTGGCGCTGACCCTGTTTGTCTGGATCTTCCTGATGAACGTGATGGACCTGATTGCCGTGGACCATATTCCCTGGCTGGCCTCGACTGCTGGGCGTCAGTCACCTGAAGATCGTGCCTTCTACCGATCCCAACGTCACCTTCGGCCTGTCGCTGTCGGTATTCGTGCTGGTCCTGTACTACAGTGTCAAGATGAAAGGTCTTGGCGGTTTCTTCGGCGAACTTGCCTTCCAGCCGTTCCCGAAATGGATGTTTCCGGTCAACCTGCTGCTGGAAGGCGTGACCCTGATTGCAAAGCCGATCTCGCTGGCGTTGCGACTGTTCGGCAACATGTACGCGGGCGAAATGATTTTCATCCTGATCGCACTGATGTACGGCGGCGGGCTGGCGATGGGCGCCTTTGGCGGACTGTTGCAGCTGGGTTGGGCCATCTTCCATATCCTGATTATTACCCTGCAGGCGTTTATCTTCATGACACTGACCATCGTGTACCTGGACATGGCGCACCAGGAACACCACTGATTTCATTTTATAAAGTACGTTACCTTTAGGAGAGAAACATGGAAAACGCATTACTCTATATCGCAGGCGCATTGATGATGGGCCTCGGCGCGCTCGGCGCTGCTGTCGGTATCGGTATTCTTGGTGGCCGCTTCCTGGAAGGCGCTGCGCGTCAGCCGGAGCTGATTCCGATGCTGCGTACCCAGTTCTTTATCGTCATGGGCCTGGTTGACGCAGTGCCGATGATCGCCGTCGGCCTCGCCATGTACGTCATGTTCGCGGTGGTTTCGTAATACTGATTCAATGAAGCTGTTGTTACACGAGGTGCAAGCATGAATTTCAATGCGACACTGATCGGACAGTCCATAACATTTATCGTCTTCGTGTGGTTCTGCATGAAGTTTATCTGGCCGCCGATCATGAATGCGCTGGAAGCGCGCAAGAAAAAAATTGCCGACGGGCTGGCCGCAGCCGAGCGCGGCAAGCACGAAAAGGAACTCGCCGAGGAGCGCGCGAAGGACATCCTGCGCGAGGCGAAAGACCAGGCCGGCGAGATAATCAATCGTGCCGACAGGCGTGCCTCGGAAATTGTCGACGAGGCAAAGGTCGACGCGCACGCCGAGGGAGACCGTCTGAAGACGGCTGCACAGGCCGAGATCGAGCAGGAGCTTAACCGTGTTCGCGAAGAGCTGCGCGGACAGGTGGTGTCCATTGCAATTGCGGGTGCCGGCAAGGTGCTGGAGCGGGAAGTTGACGAAGCGACGCACGACGAACTGCTGAAGAAGCTGGCGGCCGAGATCTAATGGCGGAAGCACTTACAATCGCGCGCCCGTATGCGCAGGCCGCCTTCAGGGTTGCCGACGAGCAGCATAAGCTGAAGCAGTGGTCAGACATGCTGGGATTGCTGGCCGCCGTTGCCGCCGACGCCGGTATGCGCGCTGTGATCGACAGTCCGCACCTGACCGAGAAACAGCTGGCCGACCTGTTTATCCAGGTGGGCGGCGAGCATCTGGATGAAAAATGCGCCAACTTCGTTCGCGTACTTGCAGACAACCGGCGCCTCGGACAATTGCCCGAGATCGCAACGTTGTTCGAAGTGCTGCGCCGCGACGCGGAAGGTACGGTACTGGCCGAGCTGGTGTCTGCATTCGATGCCAGCGAGGCGCAACAGGCCGCGGTTATCGAGAGCCTGCGCAAGCGCCTGGGGCGTGAAGTTACACTGACCTGTTCAACCGATGCATCATTACTTGGCGGTGCCATCATTCGCGCCGGTGACCTGGTCATCGACGGTTCCGTACGTGGCAAGCTGGAGCGCCTCGGTACGACACTGAGCCACTGATTTAAAGTTTATCAAGGTAAACAACTATGCAACTCAATCCGACAGAAATCAGCGAGCTGATCAAAAGCCGCATCGAACAATTCGACGTCGTGGCCGAGGCACGTACCGAGGGTACCGTGGTCAGCCTGACTGACGGTATCGCCCGCATCCACGGCCTGGCCGATGTCATGCAGGGCGAGATGCTGGAGTTTCCCGGCAATGTCTTCGGCATGGCGCTGAACCTGGAGCGCGACTCCGTCGGCGCGGTGATACTCGGTGACTACAAGAATATTACCGAAGGCGACAGCGTCAAGTGCACCGGCCGCATTCTCGAGGTGCCGGTGGGCGAAGGCCTGCTCGGCCGCGTGGTGGATTCACTGGGTAACCCGGTAGACGGCAAGGGCCCGATCGAGTCCAGCATGACCTCGCCGATTGAAAAGATCGCGCCGGGCGTTATTGCCCGCCAGTCGGTTGATCAACCGGTACAGACCGGCCTGAAGTCGATCGACTCCATGGTGCCGATCGGCCGCGGCCAGCGTGAGCTGATCATCGGCGACCGCCAGACCGGCAAGACCGCCGTCGCTATCGACGCCATCATCAACCAGAAGGGTACCGGCGTTAAATGTATCTACGTCGCGATTGGTCAGAAGAATTCCTCGATTGCGACCGTGGTGCGCAAGCTGGAAGAGCTCGGCGCCATGGAGCACACCATCGTGGTCGCGGCAGCCGCTGCCGAGTCCGCCGCCATGCAGTACATTGCACCGTATGCCGGCTGCTCGATGGGCGAGTACTTCCGCGACCGCGGTGAAGACGCGCTGATCATCTATGACGATCTCACCAAGCAGGCCTGGGCCTATCGCCAGGTATCGCTGCTGCTGCGCCGTCCGCCGGGTCGTGAGGCCTATCCGGGTGACGTGTTCTACCTGCACTCGCGCCTGCTGGAGCGTGCCGCGCGTATCAACGCCGACGACGTGGAAAAACGCACCAATGGCGCGGTCAAGGGCAAGACCGGTTCGCTGACGGCGCTGCCGATCATCGAAACGCAGGCCGGTGACGTGTCCGCCTTCGTGCCGACCAACGTGATCTCCATTACCGACGGCCAGATCTTCCTGGAATCCGACCTGTTCAACGCAGGTATTCGACCAGCCATCAATGCCGGCCTGTCCGTATCGCGAGTGGGTGGTGCCGCACAGACCAAGATCATCAAGAAGCTCGGTGGCGGTGTGCGTCTCGCACTGGCGCAGTATCGTGAACTGGCGGCCTTCTCGCAATTCGCCTCGGACCTTGACGAGGCCACCCGCAAACAACTGGAACGCGGCCAGCGCGTGACCGAGCTGATGAAGCAGAAGCAGTACTCGCCGCTGTCGGTCGCCGAAATGGCGGTATCGCTGTTTGCCGCAGACCAGGGTTACCTGGATGACGTCGAGCTCAAGAAAATCGTCGATTTCGAGCATGCACTGCATGCCTGGATGCGTACCACAAGCAGCGATTTGCTGGACAAGATCAACGCAACGGGTGACTACAATGACGATATCGTGGCCGCTCTGAAATCTGCGGTTGAAGACTTCAAGGCAAACGGTACCTGGTAAGGCCGGGAATCACGGGATAAAGATATGGCAGGCGCAAAGGAAATACGCACCAAGATTGCGAGCATCAAGAATACGCAGAAGATCACCAAGGCGATGGAAATGGTGGCTGCGAGCAAGATGCGCAAGGCACAGGATCGCATGCTGGCGACGCGTCCATACACCGAGAAGATCCAGAATGTCATCGCCCATCTCGCGCATGCGCACCCGGAATACCACCATCCCTACCTGATCGAGCGCGAGGCGAAACGTGTCGGCCTGATCATTATCTCCACCGACCGCGGACTGTGTGGCGGTTTGAACATCAATCTGTTCAAGCGGGTGATTATTGCCATGCAAGAATGGAACGAGGCTGGCCAGGAAGTCGACCTCACGCTCATTGGCGGCAAGAGCAACGCTTTTTTCAAGCGGATAGGCGGCAACATCAGGGCAACGGCTACGCACCTGGGTGATGCGCCGTCAATGATCGAGCTGATCGGTACGGTGAAGGTCATGCTCGATGCCTACGAGGCCGGCGAGATCGATCGCCTGTACCTGGCGCATAATGAATTCGTTAACACCATGACGCAGGGCCCGACTGTGCAACAGCTGATCCCGGTAAGCGGCGAAGCCGAAACGGACGAGTTGAAGACACACTGGGACTATATCTACGAACCGGATTCCATTCCGGTCATGGATGCGCTGATGATCCGCTACATAGAGTCGCTCGTATACCAGGGCGTAGTCGAGAATGTCGCCTGTGAACAGGCCGCGCGGATGGTTGCGATGAAGTCTGCAACCGATAACGCCGGCGAATTGATCGATGAGTTGCAGCTCGTCTACAACAAGGCGCGCCAGGCAGCGATTACCCAGGAGATTTCCGAAATCGTCGGCGGTGCGGCGGCGGTTTGATAAATTTGGTGCAGGAGCGCAGGCATGCGCGAACAAACGATGTTGATTATTCGCGGACAGCGTCCGCTCCTGCACAAAGAAGACTTAATGCTATGAGGATACCAACATGAGTGCTGGCAACATTGTGGAAATCATCGGCGCGGTGGTGGACGTGGAATTTCCGCGCGACAGCGTGCCGAAGATCTATGACGCCCTGAAGGTCAATGATGCAAACCTGACGCTGGAAGTGCAGCAGCAGCTGGGCGACGGCGTGGTGCGCACCATTGCAATGGGGTCCACCGATGGCGTGCGGCGTGGCCTCGAAGTGCTCAACACCGGCGCGCCGATCACCGTTCCGGTCGGGGAAAAGACGCTGGGCCGCATCATGGATGTACTGGGTAACCCGGTGGACGATGCCGGCGACATCGGTGCCGAGGTCAGTTTGCCCATTCACCGCGCCGCCCCCCTGTATGCCGACCAGGCGCCGGCACTGGAAATTCTCGAAACCGGCATCAAGGTGATCGACCTGGTCATGCCGATCGTCAAGGGCGGCAAGGTCGGCCTGTTCGGCGGCGCCGGCGTGGGCAAGACCGTGACGCTGATGGAGCTGATTCGCAACATCGCCGTTGAGCACTCGGGTTATTCCGTGTTTGCCGGTGTCGGCGAGCGTACCCGCGAGGGGAATGACTTCTATCATGAAATGAAGGAAGGCGGCGTTATCGACAAGGTGTCGCTGGTGTACGGCCAGATGAACGAGCCGCCCGGCAACCGCCTGCGCGTTGCGCTGACCGGCCTGACCATGGCCGAGCATTTTCGCGACGAGGGTCGTGACGTGCTGATGTTCATCGACAACATCTACCGTTACACGCTGGCCGGTACCGAGGTGTCCGCGCTGCTCGGACGCATGCCGTCCGCGGTGGGTTACCAGCCGACCCTGGCCGAGGAAATGGGCGTGCTGCAGGAGCGCATTACCTCGACCAAGACCGGTTCGATTACCTCGTTCCAGGCCGTGTACGTGCCGGCTGACGATCTGACCGATCCGTCGCCGGCCACCACCTTTGCCCACCTCGATGCGACGCTGGTGCTGTCACGCCAGATCGCCGAGCTGGGTATTTACCCGGCCGTGGACCCGCTGGACTCCACCTCGCGTATTCTCGACCCGAACGTGGTCGGTGCCGATCACTACGACACGGCACGCGCGGTGCAGGGTACGCTGCAACGCTACAAGGAGCTGAAGGACATCATCGCCATTCTCGGCATGGACGAACTGGCCGAGGAAGACAGGCAGGTTGTTACCCGCGCCCGTAAAATCCAGCGCTTCCTGTCGCAGCCGTTTTTCGTGGCCGAAACCTTTACCGGTACACCGGGCAAATACGTTTCACTGAAAGACACCATTGCCGGCTTCAAGGGCATTGTCAACGGCGAATATGACGATCTGCCGGAGCAGGCGTTCTACATGGTCGGTGGAATCGAAGAGGCCGTCGAGAAGGCCAAGACTCTTTAAGTCGATACGGACCTATAACTATGGCCATGACTCTGCATGTTGACATCGTTAGCGCCGAAGCCGAGATTTTTTCCGGCACGGCGACGATGGTATTTGCGCCGGCGATAATGGGCGAGGTCGGCATTACACCCCGGCATACCCCGTTGCTGACCCGTCTGAAACCCGGCGAGGTGCGTGTCCAGACACAGGAAGGTGATGAGCAGATTTTCTATGTGTCGGGCGGCATGCTGGAAGTGCAGCCGCATGTCGTCACGGTACTGGCGGATACGGCCATTCGCGCCGACAACCTCGACGAGGCGCAGGCACTGGAGGCCAAGGCGCGCGCAGAAAAGCTGCTGGCCAACAAAACGGCCGATATCGATTATGCCAAGGCACAGGCCGAGCTTGCGGATTCCATGGCGCAGTTGGCAGCCATCCGGAAATTACGCGAAAAGGTAAAATGACCGGGCAATTCATTAGCAGCGGCAAGGTCGTAACATTCACTTACTCGATAGTCGACGAGTCAGGTGAAATTATCGAGCAGTCGGACATTCCCATCAGTTATGTCCATGGCGGCAAGCATGACCTGTTCGTAAAGGTCGAGCAGCAACTCGAAGGGTCGGTTGTCGGTGACATGGTCGAGGTGCCGCTGACGCCGGAGGAAGGATTCGGACCGCATGATCCCAGCCTGACCTATACTGACGACCTCGAAAATGTCCCGCCCGAGTTTCGCCACGTAGGCGCCAAGGTCGAGATGATTAATGACAATGGCGATTCGAAATCATTTACAGTGACCAGCATCGAAAATGGCAAATTGACGGTGGATGGCAATCATCACATGGCGGGCAAGGTCATCACCTTTCACATCAAGGTAACCGATATTCGCGATGCGACGGACAGGGAAATGGCCAATGGCATCGAGCCAATGGCCATGCCGGTCCTGCACTGACGCAACATTTCTCACCCATAAAAAATCCATACCATTGGCCGATACAGGCCCATGTTTTTGAAAATATCACCGCCAGAACGCAAACCGTGAAAAAGCACCGGGCAGGATGATGGTTTTTTCCGGCTGCAGCATAAAAGCATTTGCGTCCTTTGCGCCTTTGCGGTTGACTATATAAATCGATGCAAATGGAAATATACCGGTCATGCCACTGAGTATCATTATTCTTGCCGCCGGCCAGGGCACCCGCATGTGTTCCGACCTGCCGAAGGTGTTGCACCCGCTGGGCGGACGCCCGCTTCTGTGGCACGCTATGGCGACTGCACGCCAGTTTGCCGGTGCCAGGATCCATGTCGTCATCGGCTATGGCGCGGAGCGTGTACGCGACATATTCAGTGATGCGGATGTCGACTGGGTCATGCAGTCCGAGCAACTGGGTACCGGGCACGCCGTGGCGCAGGCCATGCACAATATCGCCGATGATGCGACCGTGCTGGTTATGTACGGAGACATACCGCTGATACAACAGTCAACTCTCGAGCCGCTGTGTGCAATCGCCGGGCAGGGATTTGTCGGCGTTCTGACGGCAGAGCCTGAAGATCCGTCCGGCTATGGGCGTATCCTGCACCATGCCGACGGCAGCATCAGCGGCATCGTCGAGGAAAAGGATGCGTCTCCGTCGGAACTTGCCGTCACAGAAATCAACACCGGTTTTATCGCCGCGCCCGCCGCAAAACTGCGGCGCTGGATTGACGCACTCGACAACGATAATGCGCAGGGCGAATATTACCTGACCGATGTTATTGCGCGCGCGGTTACCGACGGCGTCAGCGTTCGCGGACTCTCCGCCGGCTCGATCGATGAGGTGCTTGGTATAAATGATCGCTTGCAGCTTGCCGCACAGGAGCGCCGCTACCAGCGCCAGCGTGCCATCGAATGTATGCGCGCCGGCGTTACCCTGGTTGATCCGGAACGCTTTGACCTGCGCGGAGAGTTACAGGCCGGCCAGGATGTAATAATCGATATCAATGCGGTCCTGGAAGGCAATATCAGCCTTGGCAACCGCGTGTCGATAGGCCCCAACGTAGTCATGCGCAACGTGACAGTCGCGGATGATGTTTGCATACTTGCAAACTGCGTCATAGAAGATGCAGAGATAGGCAACGGCGTACGTGTCGGGCCGTTTGCGCGTGTACGACCCGGAACGAGGCTGGCAGACAACACGCACATCGGTAATTTCGTCGAAATAAAAAAATCCGATGTGGGCGAAGGCTCCAAGGTCAACCACCTGAGCTATATCGGCGATACCACGATCGGCCGCCACGTCAATATCGGGGCCGGAACGATCACCTGTAATTATGACGGTGCCAACAAGCACCGGACGGTCATTGGCGATAATGCGTTTATCGGCTCCGATAGCCAGTTGGTTGCGCCGGTGGAAATCGGTAAAGGTGCCACTGTCGGCGCGGGATCAACCATTACCCGGGATGTGCCGGCCGATGAACTGACACTCAGTCGTGCTGCACAGAAAACACATAAGGGGTGGCAGCGCCCGGTTAAAAAGAAATGAACGATGCAGGAGCGCCTTGCAGGCGCGAACCAGTTAACCTGAAAATATTCGCGCCTGCAAGGCGCTCCTGCAATGCTATTTACTAAAGGACTATTCATATGTGCGGCATAGTCGGTGTCGTGGCGCAGCGCAATGTAATTCCGATGCTGGTCGATGGCCTGCGGCGCCTGGAATATCGCGGTTATGATTCAGCCGGTGTCGCCGTGCAAAGCGATAATGCGCTGCTGGAGCGTGTTCGCAAGGTCGGCAAGGTGTCTGAATTGTCACGCGCTCTGGACGAAACTCCTGTTAGCGGATGGACCGGAATCGCGCACACGCGCTGGGCCACGCATGGCGAACCCAGTGAGCAGAATGCGCATCCGCATGTCTGTCATGAACGCGTGGCGCTGGTGCACAACGGTATCATCGAGAATCACGACACGCTGCGTGAACAACAGAAGCGCAATGGTTACCGCTTCACCTCGCAAACAGACACCGAAGTGATTGTGCACCAGATCCATCATTATCTTGACCAGGGGCAGAATCTGCTCACAGCGGTCAGATCGACTGTGGCCGACCTGGAAGGTGCATTTGCGCTTGGCGTAATCAGCAAGGATGAACCGGGCCGCCTGATAGCGGCACGACGCGGCAGCCCGCTGGTGGTCGGGATCGCGGACAAGGAAATGTTGATCGCCTCGGACGTGGCGGCGCTGCTTTCGGAGACCAACCGCTTCGTGTTCCTCGAAGACGGCGACATCGCTGATATAACGTTTGACCAGATGACCATCTACGATCAGGACGGGCATGTATCAGAGCGTACGATACAGACTTCGAGTGTCACACTGGATGCAACCGAGAAAGGCGAGTATCCGCACTACATGCTGAAGGAGATCTTCGAGCAGCCGCGCGCAATTGCAGACACGCTCGAGGGCCGCATTGGCAGCAACCGGGTACTGGAAGAGGCGTTTGGTGCGGCTGCCGGGAAGATTTTCGATGCGGTAAAAGGGGTGCATATCATTGCCTGTGGTACCAGTTACCATGCCGGCATGGTCGGCCGATACTGGCTGGAGTCACTCGCCGGGATTCCCTGCAGCGTCGAGGTTGCCAGTGAGTTCCGCTACCGCAATCCCGTGGTACGGAATAATTCCCTGATCGTGACACTGTCCCAGTCCGGAGAAACCGCCGACACGCTGGCTGGCCTGCGCGAAGCACGCCGGCTTGGGTTCGGACATTCACTCTCGATCTGCAACGTGCCGGAAAGTTCGCTGGTGCGCGAATCGGACCTGGTCTTTATGACACACGCGGGTCCCGAGATCGGCGTTGCTTCGACCAAGGCGTTTACCACTCAACTGGTTGCAATGTTGCTGTTGACTATCGTGCTTGGACGCCGCCATGCCATGTCACCGGAGACCGAAACAAGACTGGTTAACGAACTGCGCAGTGTGCCTGGCAAGGTGGAGCATGCACTGCAATTGACCGACGAGATTGAAAAACTGGCAAAAGATCACTTTTTCGACAAGCAAAATACGCTGTTCCTCGGACGTGGTGACCAGTTCCCCGTGGCCATGGAAGGCGCGCTGAAACTCAAGGAAATATCCTATATTCATGCCGAGGCCTACCCTGCCGGCGAGCTGAAACACGGACCACTGGCGCTGGTGGACGACAGCATGCCGGTTGTCGTGGTGGCGCCGAACAACCAGTTGCTGGAAAAGCTCAAGTCAAACCTCCAGGAAGTGCGCGCACGCGGTGGCAAGCTGATCGTTTTTGCCGATGTCGATGTCGGCATGATCAGCTCGAATGGCGTCATCGTACTGCCGGTGGCACCGACCGAAGACAGCATCGCGCCGATCATTTTCTCGGTGCCACTGCAACTGCTGGCCTATCATGTGGCCGTGCTGAAGGGTACGGACATCGACCAACCCCGAAATCTTGCCAAGTCAGTCACGGTCGAATGACGCCACGGCCGTTCCGGGCCGCGCAAGTTATTGATATTCAAGTATTCATGTGACAGGCAGTGATTTCTGTGCTAGTATCAGCCGTTTATGTAAGCGATATTGTCCGCAACACGTGGCGGGCCTAAAGGAGCTGACCTCGCTATGGATTCAATGTTTTTCTGTATACCCCAACAGGCTTACCTGAGCGTTACTACCTGCAAGAACCTGCGTGAGCGGCCTGTTGGCAAGGCGCCGGCCGGTGCCCCCCCGAAATTGATTGCCTGTGAAAAATGCACCATGCATCCGCTGGTCGACATGGCAAAAATACCGACTGTTACGCTGGACGCCTACCTGGGCGGATCAAAGCCAAAGATCGTCAACCTGAATTCACCGAAAAACAGAAAGCTGCTGAGCGAGGTGGCCTAGCGGCCTACAGGGCGTGGTTGGCCCACAGGTCACTGCGCCTGCGGCTTATCCTTGAACGCCGGTCCGGGTGTGTCTTGTCAAAGCGAATCTGGTCCCGGCGATCCGGTTGAAGTCGCCGCGCCTCTATGCGCCGATCGCGCAGACCCTTGAACTGACAGGTACAAATTTTGCGCGTACACCCCTCGAATGGCATTTCGGGTGCACTGCCAAAGGCGAATTTCTGGCCCAGCATTTTGTATGACTCCGTACAACCCGGTTGCCAGAGTTCAGCGCCCCAGAAGAAAGAGTTCTCCTGCAACTTCTCCAGGCTGCCAGCGAGGGTCTTGTCCGTGTCAGTCTTGTGTGCCGCATCGCGGGCGCGTGCCGGGGTGCGACGGTGACGGATCAGGAAGTACAGCCCGATGCATACTGCGATAATGAGTAATAAGGTCAGGTAGATCGCCATTTTATTTCCACATTATTCTTCCATGCTGCCTTGCCTGACCGAGCGGTCGTTCAGGCAAGGCATTACCCCTTGAAAACCATACCGGTGACAGCGTATTTAC
Source organism: uncultured Halobacteria archaeon (assembly GCA_963768575.1). Lineage (GTDB taxonomy): Bacteria > Pseudomonadota > Gammaproteobacteria > UBA9214 > UBA9214 > UBA9214. Next base: position 114,724 of record CAVYIJ010000005.1, on the reverse strand, counting down.
ACAGTTTAGCGTAAAGTCGGGATGACAGGGTAGTCGGGCAGATTAAATCTGCTTTCGCCTGCGAACACAGCACCTTATTGCTAGAATCACCAGTCTATGGACGTCTCCGGAATAATCGAATCGCTGAATGATGCCCAACGGGAGGCCGTGTGCGCACCGCCGGACCCGTTACTGGTCCTGGCAGGCGCCGGTAGCGGCAAGACTCGCGTGCTGGTGCACCGCGTTGCCTGGCTGGTTGAGGTGGAAGGCCTGTCGCCGTTTTCGATTCTGGCCGTAACGTTTACCAACAAGGCTGCCGGGGAAATGCGCGGACGCATCGAGCAGATGATCGGGGTGCCGGCGTCCGGCATGTGGGTCGGCACCTTTCACGGGCTGGCACACCGTTTGTTGCGCAGTCACTGGCAGGAAGCGGGTTTGCCGCAGGGCTTCCAGATTCTCGACTCGCAGGACCAGCAGCGCCTGATCAAGCGCGTCATAAGGACGCTGGAACTGGACGAGGCTAAATGGCCGCCCAAACAGATGCAATGGTTCATCAATGGCTGCAAGGACGAAGGACGGAGACCGCAGCATATTGAACACCGCAATGACCCGTTTCTAAGGCGGCAGCTGGACATCTACCAGGCCTACGAGGAATTGTGCCAGCGTGCCGGCCTGGTTGATTTCGCGGAATTGCTGCTGCGTTCACACGAGTTGTGGCTGAAATATCCGGTACTGCTCGAACATTATCGTCAACGCTTCCATCACATACTGGTAGACGAATTTCAGGACACCAATGCGATCCAGTATGCATGGTTGCGGATGCTGGCCGGTGACAATGCGAGGATCACCGTGGTGGGTGATGACGACCAGTCGATCTACGGCTGGCGTGGTGCAAAAGTGGAAAATATCCTGCGCTTCCAGAAGGACTTTAAAAATACCCGTGTTATACGGCTGGAACAGAATTACCGCTCGACCGCGAATATACTGAAGGCAGCCAATGCCGTAATCGACAACAATGCCGGGCGCATGGGGAAAAAGCTGTGGACGGAAGACCACGACGGTGAACCTGTCCGCCTGTATACCGCGTACAACGAACAGGACGAGGCGCGTTATGTCGTTGATTGCATCGAGGACCACGTCGATCGTGGTGAGGCGCGCAGGGACATCGCCATCCTGTATCGTTCCAACGCCCAGTCACGCGTGTTTGAAGAACGCCTCATGCAATGCGGAATTCCTTACCGGGTTTACGGGGGGCTGCGCTTTTTCGAGCGTGCCGAGGTCAAGGATGCGCTGGCGTATCTGCGTTTGACCACCAACCGCGACGATGATGCGTCGTTCGAGCGCGTGGTGAATCATCCGCCGCGCGGTATCGGCGGGCGCACGCTCGAGATGGTGCGGCAACAGGCTAAAGACAATGCGCAATCAATGTGGCAGGCGGCGATTACCGTGGCGAACGGGAAGCTGCTACCGGCACGCGCCTGTAATGCGATCATCGCTTTCCTCGGACTGATCGATGAAATCGCCGAAGGAATCGACACGTTGCCGCTGGGCGAACAAATGGAACATGTGATGCATCCCAGCGGCCTGTTCGATTATTTTTCCAGGGATAAAGGCGAGAAAGGCCAGACACGGCTTGAGAACCTGCAGGAACTGGTCAACGCAGCGCGCGAGTACGAGCATGATCCGGACAGCGGCATGGAGCCGTTGTCCGAGTTCCTTTCGCATGCGGCGCTGGAAGCCGGTGAAGGGCAGGCCGATGCGTGGGAGGATTGCGTGCAGTTGATGACACTGCATTCCGCCAAGGGCCTGGAGTTCCCGCTGGTGTTTCTATGCGGCATGGAGGAAGGCCTGTTTCCGCACCAGCGTTCGGTGGAGGAGCCGGGGCGGCTGGAAGAAGAGCGCCGGCTTTGTTATGTCGGCATTACGCGTGCGCGTCAGCAGCTGGTGCTGACCTGTGCTGAGCGGCGACGCCTGTTCGGTTCCGAGACTTATTGCCTGCCGTCCCGTTTTGTCGACGAAATTCCGAAAGAGCTGATTGATGAAGTGCGCCCGCGCCCCGGTGTTTCCATGCCGCGCGTGGCGCCGGCCGGCACGAACAACAGGTTCAGAAACACCGAGGCCGGCGGACTGCATCTCGGCCAGCATGTGCGCCATGCGAAATTCGGTGACGGCATCATCATGAACTGTGAAGGTCAGGGTTCCAGTGCGCGCGTACAGGTCAACTTTTCAGGCGTCGGCGCCAAGTGGCTGGTGCTGGCCTACGCCAATCTTGAATCGGTGGGTGCCTGAACGTCCCCGTCATTGCGAGCATGGCGAAGCAATCTCCAAAAAAATCGCCTCACGCAAAGGCGCAAAGAAAATATAAAAGCCTTGCCACAGAGGCCACAGATTCAGTAAATCCGTCATCCCTGCGCAGCTCCCCGTCATCCCCGCGCAGGCGGGGCAAATCCGTCTGGAACGGATTTGGACGACCGCAGGGCTGAATACACACATGTATCCAGCAATCCAGCTCATAAAAAAGCAAGACCTGAAAATCGACCCTTTATTAGACCAGGAATAGAGCCCGGATCGAGGCCTGAAAGGGCGCATCCTTGCTGAAGTATTCAGGTTCTAATTTATAGATATGCCTGCTATGTTTATACATGTAGAAATTAGATATATAGATACACCAATTATTGGCAGATGTCCCAATGAACACCTAATTGTAGTTATGTGGCTATGATGCGGTTAATTATTATTTATCCAATTATCTTAATGATTGGTTGTGCTGCTGATATTGGGAACGAAAAGCGATTGAATGCTGATGTAGAGCCTTACTTATCATTGCCGGATGAGAATTTTGCTTCCGAAAATTGTTCGGATATACAACAATGTGTAATGTTTCTGAGAGATAAAATTCAGAGTAACTGGTTTGTGCCAGCTGATGTTCCTAAATATACAAAGGCGCTTCTTGCTATTGAGCTTGATCCAGCAGGCCAAGTTATAAGTCTGAAAATTGTAGAGAGTAGTGGCAATACAATTTACGATGAGTCTGTAATAAGTGCTGTAAAAAGTGCGTCTCCGTTTCCTGAAATTAACGATTTACCTCAAGAGCATCGAGAATATTTCAATCATTTTCGGCTCTCGTTTCAAAAAGAGTGGCAACATTGATAACGCCACATAACAAGTCGCTTGAGTGCGTTCCGCTGGCTACGCCAGCTCCACCGGACGCCGCAACGCGGCGCCGCTCAGCTTAATCGTTAAGTGACTTATGGAAAAAGAATTCGCTTTATACATAACCGACCTTGAATATGGCCTAAATAATACAAAGCGGGCTGAAGATCGTAATTTGTACGAAAAGTATTTGGCACAGGCAGCATGCATCATGGCTAAGATAATTCTTGATGTACCAAAAGAAGAATTGTTTGAAGAAATTGACACAAATGAAAGGCTATGGGGCAATACTTGGTTGCAAGACCCAGTTGCTGAGAAATCTGCAAATAGCTACAAAAAGTTTAAAGAACTAGCAGGTTATCCTGGTTATGGAAACACTTGACAAGTTGCTCAAGATCGCTCGCTACCGCTCACTGGGACGCGTAAAAATGCGCGCGCCCCTTAGCAAAACGTTAATAGGTAATATCTATCATACAAGTAAGAATAAACAATTTTACTAATTAACCAGTCCGGCCAATACTCACACATGCCAGCCTACGAAGGTCGGTAACGAATAGCGCAATATATGACCTGGAGAGAACCTATGTCTGAAAACAAATGCCCGGTGATGCACGGCGGTGCCACAGAGAGCAGCATGTCGAACATGGAGTGGTGGCCCAAGGCCCTGAACCTCGATATTCTGCATCAGCACGATACCAAGACCAATCCGATGGGTGCAGGTTTCAACTATCGGGAAGAGGTCAAGAAACTCGACGTGGCCGCGCTCAAGAAAGAACTGCACGCGCTGATGACTGACAGCCAGGCGTGGTGGCCGGCGGACTGGGGTCACTACGGCGGTCTCATGATCCGCATGTCCTGGCATGCGGCCGGGACCTATCGTACCGCTGACGGTCGAGGCGGTGCGGGTACTGGCAATCAGCGCTTTGCGCCGATCAACTCCTGGCCGGACAACGTGAACCTGGACAAGGCGCGGCGTCTGCTCTGGCCAATCAAGAAGAAATTCGGCAACAAGCTCAGCATCTGCAATGTACACAGAATGTACATACACTTAGCCCATGGAGTATGAATGGGACCCAGGGAAGGCTGCCGAGAATCTACGAAAACACAACGTTGATTTCGCTGATGCAGTAATCGCCCTTGAAGATGAAAATGCGCTCACTATCGAAGATCCCGATCATAACGAGCGCCGATTCAAGACGCTGGGGATGGGTCCTTCTCTAAACATCCTGTTTGTGGTTCATTGCGAACGTACAGAGAACCGCATCCTGATTGGCAGGATCCCGTTCCTGCAGGCCGTACCGACTACGATGTTCAGTCTGTGAAAGACCAAATTGCAGCCAGTGGTCTGAGTATCAGTGAAATGGTCGCTACCGCCTGGGACAGCGCCAGAACCTTCCGAGGTTCGGATATGCGCGGCGGTGCCAACGGGGCACGTATTCGCCTGGCCCCGCAGAAGGACTGGGAAGGTAACGAGCCGGGGCGACTGAATAAGGTACTGGCCGTTCTTGAACCGATTGCTGCCGAGAGTGGTGCAAGTGTAGCGGATGTGATTGTTCTCGCCGGTAACGTTGGTGTCGAGCAGGCCGCAAAGGCGGCTGGCTTTGATACCACCGTTCCCTTCTCGCCTGGCCGCGGGGATGCAACGGAGGAAATGACCGATGCCGAGTCCTTCGAGGTGCTGGAACCTCTCCATGATGGCTACCGCAACTGGCTCAAGCAGGACTATGTCGTCAGCGCGGAAGAACTGATGCTCGACCGCACGCAATTGATGGGGTTGACCGCCCACGAGATGACGGTGCTGGTCGGCGGCATGCGCGCGCTGGGCACCAACCACGGTGGCACGAATCACGGAGTTTTCAGCGATAGTGCAGGCGCACTGACGAACCACTTCTTCGTGAACCTGACGGACATGAACAACACGTGGAAGCCCGCCGGTAACAACCTGTATGAAGTCCGCGATCGCAAGACAGACAAGGTCAAGTGGACGGCGACGCGGGTTGATCTCGTCTTCGGTTCCAACTCGATCCTTCGTGCCTATGCGGAAGTCTATGCACAGGATGACAACAAGGAGAAGTTCGTGCAGGACTTCGTAGCAGCATGGACCAGGGTCATGAACACCAACCGTTTCGATCTGGTCTGAATATCGATACGTTTCCCTGCGCCGCCAATAGTCGCGGCATGGTGATATGCAAGAGTAGCCAGACTGATCTAACGAGCGTCTGCCCATTGACATGTAAGCAGGCAAAATGAAACCTGGAAAAAGGTAATAAAACACATAACCTGAAGGGGTCGGATACATTTTTCTTGCGCGAGTCGATATCGCGCCTGCAAGGCGCGATATATTACTGCGGCAATGACAGGCTGTCGTTCGTGCCGGTGGGTGGCGGGACCGGTCCCGGGAGGGCATCAGGCCGACCGATGTAGTTGCCCTGCGCGCGATCGATGCCCATGTCCTTCAGAATTTGCAGTGTTTCCTCGTTCTCCACGCACTCGGCCACGGTCAGCTTGCCGAGTGCGTGCGCGACCTGGTTCATCGACTCGACCATGGCCTGGTCGACCGAGCTGTGCGCCATGCCTTTTACGAAAGCGCCGTCAATTTTCAGCTTGTCGACGGCTAAATGTTTCAGGTAGGCAAACGACGAAAAGCCCGAGCCGAAATCATCCAGCGCGAACTGGCAGCCGATATCCTTCAGCGCGGTGATGAATTCCTCGGCCGCGGCCAGGTTAGCGATTGCCGCGGTTTCGGTGATTTCGAAAGTAACCCGCGACGGGTCCAGCCCGGTGGAGTCCAGCAACTCGTGGATCATCGGTAACAGCAAGTCGTCCTCGAACGCCTTGCCGGACAGGTTGATGGAGAAGTTTGCCTGCTGGCCGCCGGCATTCAATTCGTGCAGCTGTTCGATGGCGCGGCGTACAATCCAGCGGTCCACGCTATGAATCAGCCCAAACCTCTCGGCTGCCGGCATGAACCCGCCCGGCAGGATAATCTGGCCGTCATCACATACCATGCGCACCAGCACCTCGTAGTCCAGGACCTTGCCGCTATGGGTGGAAATGATCGGCTGGAAGACCAGCTGGAAACGGTCCTGCTCCAGCATGGTGCGCACCTGGTTGGCCCAGCCCATGTCGGCCGCCATATCGGCCTTGTCGAGATCGGCGGGATTGTACAGGTTGATACGGTTACGGCCTTGCTGCTTGGCCATATTGCAGGCGAGATCGGCGTGTGACAGTACTTCGTCCGCCGAGCGTGTTTGCCGGTCGATCACTGCAACACCAATGCTGCAGCTGATGTTCCACGACTTGTTTCGCTCTGTGAATGTGTAGTTGTCGCACAGCATGCGGAAGTTTTCAGCGGCCCGCAGTACGTCGCTCTTGCTGATGTTGTACAGCAGCAGCGTGAACTCATCGCCGCCAAAACGTGCGATCAGGTCACCATCGCGCACGTGTGTTGCCAGCAGTGCGCCTATATCCACCAGCAGACGATCGCCGGCGGCGTGGCCAAGGGTGTCATTGATATACTTGAACTGGTCGAGGTCGATGAAGAGCAGCGCACAGGTCATGCCGCTGCGGGCAACGCGTGCCGCGGTGCGTTCAAGTTCCTGCTGGAAATAATTGCGGTTGAACATACCGGTAAGCGGATCGTGTTCTGCGTTGTATGAAAGCTGGTGCTGGAACGCTTTCTGCTCGGTTATGTCGCGCGTGGTACCGCTGATACGCAGTACAAAGCCGGCCGGGTCCTTGTGTGAACGCGCACTGAAACTCAGGAAGTGGGGTTTGCTTTCGCTGTCCAGGTGAACCGTCTCGAATTGTACATTGTCCTTGCCGCGTATCAGTTGCTCAATCGAATCGCGGTCATGCGGCGGATGGTCCGGCGAGCGGAATTCGTACAGGGTGTGTCCGAGCATCTCGTTCGGCGTAAAACCGTACAGTTCGGTACAGGCGCGGTTCACGTAGGTAAAACGACCATCGGTATCCAGGATCCACACCATGTCGTGCGCCGTTTCGACCAGGTCCCGGTAACGGCTTTCCGCTTCGCGCAACCGCTTCTCCATGGCCTTTCGCTGGCTGATGTCAGCCACCATGCAGGTGTACAGCGGGCGGGCGCCATCCTGCAGGGTACTCAACCGGACTGCAACCTGCAGCCTTTTGCCGTTGCGGTCGACGCCCTCGATCTCGCGCTCCCTGTCTTTTGCATGCAAGCGGTCCTTTGCATCGAACAGGTGTGGCAACAATGGATGCAACGACTGATGCCTGATTTCAGCGGCACGATAGCCAAACAGTTTTTCCGCGGCCGGGTTGAAGGTGTCGACCTTGCCGTGTGCGTCGATAACGATGATGCCTTCGGCCGCGGTTTCCACCACCGCGCGCATTTGCGACTCCTGTTCGTCGAGCTGGCGCGAGAGCTTGCCGAGTATTTGCGTGATAAACCCGATCTCGTCCGTCGATTGCGGTTTCAGTCGTGCAAGTTCGGCGTGCAGGGATGCGCCGTTGCGCGAGATCAGTTGCTGAACGGGTTCCAGCGCCTGCGCGACACTGCGTACCGAGAACAGGGTGATGAGGCCGGTAATGCAGACCAGCGTCAGCCAGATTGCCATGTGTCCGGGCGTCAGGTTGCCGGTTTGCTGCCAGTGGTAATTCATCAACACGGTGTAGCACAACAGCGGCACGAACCCGCCCATCAGCATGATGCGCGACTTCAGGCTGACCTGGATCTTGTGCAGGCTGAGGTAGCCGGCCAGCTTGCCGATCTGGTCGAGCGCCAGCTGGTAAGTCGGCAGCCCGACCAGGATGACGACCGACAACTGCAGCAGCACTAACTGCAGGAAGCGGCCGGGTTCAGCCGCGATCGGTTGCTGAATTGCGAAAAAAAACAGTGGCGGCAGTGCCAGTGCATAGACCAGGAAACAGCTCCAGTAGTCGCGTTCGAAATGCGCCAGGCGGCGCTGCTGAGGGTCGGGCAAGTGGCCGCCCGGCGCGCGCGCCTTTTGTGGCAAGATACTGAAATATCTCGAAAAATAAAACATTGCCCCGGTGATGAAGGCGGCCGTCAGGAGACCGATATACAGCAGCGTGCGAGGGGCCTGCAGTTCGGCAGCGCCGATCAGGCCGTACAACAATGCACTCGACAGGCCGGCCAGCGGCGCGATCAGCAGACCGACCAGGATCAGGAGGAGAAAGCGCGAACGAATGCTATTGAGCTGGCTCAAAAGGGTATGGCCCGGAACTCTGTGTCACTGCGTGCCAATTGTTGTGCCTGTGCGAGTTATATTTATTAAAAATTAGTTAACTAGCATTAATACCGTAAGCGTTGGCTGAATACTATTCCATAACTACGTGTAATTTCAATATGTGTATGCGAACGGCACATCATGTTCCGTCAGGCCATTGGTGCGGCGCAGGCGGCGCATGACACGTACAATGGCCGCCAATCATTCTCAACGGGGGAGGCTATGAAACGACGCAATTTTATCGGTGCCGCGGGTGCCGGGCTGGTGCTGGCAGGCTGTGGACAGGACAAGACCGGTGTCGGGGCGGCAACTCCCCGGCCACGACAGGTCTTCGAATGGAAAATGGTCACGACCTGGCCAAAAAACTTTCCCGGGCTGGGCACCGGTGCGAACAACGTCGCGCGCCTGATTACGGAGATGAGTGGCGGCCGCATCAACGTCACCGTCTATGGTGCCGGTGAATTCGTGCCGCCGTTCGAGGTGTTCGATGCCGTCGCCGGCGGTACCGCGCAACTGGGGCACGGTGCGTCCTATTACTGGAAGGGCAAGAGCGAGGCCGCCCAGTTCTTCTCGGCCGTCCCGTTTGGCATGAATGCACAGGAGATGAACGCCTGGTTGTACTACGGGGGCGGCATGGAGTTGTGGACCGAGGTGTACGCCCCGTTCGGTGTGCTGCCGGCCGCGGCCGGAAATTCCGGCATCCAGATGGGTGGCTGGTTCAATCGTGAAATCAATTCGGTGGATGACCTGAACGGCCTGAAAATGCGCATACCCGGACTGGGTGGCGAGGTGCTCAAGCGTGCCGGCGGTGTACCGGTGAGTATGGCGGGCTCCGAAATTTTTACCTCCATGCAGACCGGTGCCATCGACGCGACCGAGTGGGTCGGGCCCTACAATGACCTGGCATTCGGCCTGTACAAGGTGGCAAAACACTATTATTACCCGGGCTGGCACGAGCCGGGAACGACGCTGGAGTGCCTTATCAGCCAGGCGGCCTATGACAGCCTGCCGGAGGACTTGCAGAGTATTGTCATGAATGCCTGTCGCGTGGTTAACGGCGACATGCTGGCGGAATACACGGCACGCAACAACACGGCACTGCAGTCGCTGGTTACAGACCATAACGTGGACGTGCGTGCATTTCCCGGTGAGGTGTTGACACGATTGCGGGAATTATCGGAACAGGTCGTTGCAGAAATCGCCGGCAAGGACCCGCTGTCGGCGAAGGTGTATGAATCGTACCGCGGTTTCCAGCAACAGGTATTTGCCTGGCACGAGATTTCGGAGCGTGCTTACCTGAACATGCGTGCGGGCTGAGGTATTGTCACTTGCAAGTGCGTCTTGCCGGCGCGAGGAAAATAACAATTGCCACACGCCTGCACAGGGAAGGTGAAATATTTTTTTACAGGCATAGCCTCTTGAGCCGGGCTATATCGTGGTTTTCACCGGGATCGGGATGGTGGCAGCTGGCGAACTGCCACGGTACGCGGTTCTGGCCACCCTGCATCAACTAGAAATAGTCCGATATCCGATGCTCGTCCAGGTCCACAACATCGTTACTTCTGCGGCCTGACTGGTTGCGGCGTTCATGGTCGATGAAAAGCGGCGGGATGCTGCTGTATTTGCCGAAAGGGGTGCGCCGGTCGTCGTCACGGCGATCGTCGAAATGAACATAACGGCATTGGCAACTATCTGCAGCACACCCCTGCACTGGCAAGGCGGGAGCCTCGGTTGACAGGAACCGTTTACCTTTCAGTTGCTGCACCGCTTCGCACGACCTGGTACGACAGGCGATAGCAACGCTGTGATACTTGCCGGAATCGCCGACTTCTGCAGTTCGGGAGGCAGGCTTGATTTTTTTACGGTGCTGCCGCCACAACCGGACGGCGACCGCGCAAACCACGGCGATAACCACGATGATACCCAGAATCCAGTAAAACATAGTCACGCGTTACTCATTAACCGTTAATTATTATCCCGACATTTGCAATTTATCAGGCCGGGTGCACGAAGACTACATCCGCAAGCTATTTATCACAAAACGCTAACATTTGCGTGTTTTATGGGCTGCAACCCGACCCATAGATAAAACTAATGGAATTCAAGCAGCCACTCGCCGCCGCCGCGAATTTTTTCATGGCAATCGGCCAGACTGGCCAGGTTTTACCAAGGTGCGGGCGGAAGGTAATTGACCTCTATCATATAGAGGACCTGTGACAGGGCGATTGTCCCGGCTGGCAGGCGGGTACGGAGGCCCGGTGGAATTGCCTCGCGTCTGCGCGATACTTTCGGTGGTCCGGCCGATGCGGGAGCCGGGAAGACTTGCAAGAGCGGGCCTGCACGTATCCATGCAAGCGCTTGATAATTTCAGTGGAAGTTATAACCCAGGCGCAGCAGGTGCAGCTCCATGCCGTCGTTCGGGTTCTTGATGCCGGCATTGGTGAATTGCCGGAAACGGTAGGACAGTTCGTATTGACCGCGTTCGCCAAAACCCACGCCAATGCCGATCACGGGGCCGAATTGAAAGGCGGTAGACAAGCTGTTGTTGCCGATATGCGTATCACTGACCAGGTGCGCACCGATGCCGGCCTCGGCATACGGCGTGATGCCGCTGGAAAGATCGGCGTCGCGTTGATAGCGAAACACCGGTGTCAAGCTGAGATCGATCAGGTCATCACCGGTGCCGGTATCCGATTCCACACGACCGAGTTCAGCATCCCAGTAACCGCTGAGAAACCAGGCGCCACCATTGAACCAGCTGCGTTCCCACTTGTTTTGAAGGCCGACACTGTAGATGTTTGTATCTTCCGGGTCGCCATCCTTGCCGATACTGATCGAGGCGGCGTCGAGCCAGTTCCCCAGGCCCTTTGCCAGGACCGTTGAATGAATCAGCAGCAGGACTGGCAGCAGCAGGTTCCTTGAAATTCTCGACATTGGCAGGTTATCCGGTAATTGTTTTTTCATTATAGTCGCATGAAGCGCCGAATGCTGCAAAGTGTCCATTAACGGTACACGAGGTCCGGAAGCCAGGTGGCCAGCACCGGCCAGACAGACAGAATGAGTAGCAGCAATAATTGCAGGCCGATAAAGGGGACGACGCCTCGATATATGTCGGCAGTGCGTATTTCAGCCGGCGCCACGCCCCGCAGGTAAAACAGCGCGAAGCCGAAAGGTGGCGTCAGGAACGAGGTTTGCAGGTTTAGCGCAATCATGATCCCCAGCCACACCGGGTCAAAGCCCATGGCCAGCAGTACCGGCCCGACGATCGGTACGACGACAAAAGTAATCTCGATGAAGTCGAGTACAAAACCGAGCAGGAACATCAACAGCATGACGGCCACCATGGCGCCGATTCGGCCGCCCGGCAGGTCGTTGAGGAGGTCGGCCACCACTGCATCGCCGCCCAGGCCACGAAAGACCAGCGAGAAAACCGACGCTCCGACCAGGATCAGGAAAACCATGCTGGTGACCCGGGTCGTGCCTTCCATGACCTCGCGCAGGACATTGAGCCGGCACTGTCCGCGGAAGGCGGCAAGCACGATGGCGCCGATTGCGCCAACGGAGGCAGCCTCGGTGGGCGTTGCATACCCCTTGAGTATCGAGCCGAGTACGGCAACGATGAGCAAGACCGGTGGCATCAGTCCGGTGAGTACGCGTGTCGCGAGCCTGCTGCTGTGTGTTTCTGCTGGAATCGCCGGCATGGCCTGCGGCCGCAGCCAGGCTACTATTGCGAGCCAGAGCAGGTACAACAGCACCAGCAGCAGGCCGGGTAACAGCGCCCCGACAAACAGGTCGCCGACCGAAACGGTGTCAGGCGTGAAAATACCCATCTGGATTTGTGATTGCTGGTAGGCCGATGACAGCTGGTCGCCCAGCAATACCAGCACGATGGATGGCGGTATGATTTGCCCCAGCGTGCCCGATGCACAGATAACGCCGGTGGCGATGCGTGGATCGTATCCGCGCCGCAGCATGGTCGGCAGCGACAGCAGGCCCATGGTGACCACGGTCGCGCCGACAATGCCGGTACTGGCCGCAAGTAACATCCCCACCAGTGCTACCGAGTAACCCAGTCCGCCGCGCAACTGGCCGAACAGTTCGGCCATGGTATCGAGCAGATTTTCCGCAACGCGTGACCGCTCCAGCATAATGCCCATGAAGATGAACAGCGGCACCGCGATCAGGGTGGTGTTGGTCATAATGCCGTACAAGCGGCTCGGCAGGGCATTCAGCAGGGTGATATCGAATAACCCCGCCACATCGCCAAGCAGCGCGAACAGCAAGGCTGTCCCGGCAAGTGACAGCGCGACCGGGTAGCCGGCCATCAGCACCAGGCAAGCGACGAGGAACAACAGTAACGGGAGCAGTCCGTGCACGATCAGAGTTCCCGGTCCAGTCCGGTGAAGTCCTCCGGTGGCGGCGCGTGTCCGGAAATAACGAGCAAGCTGCGCACGCACAATGAGCAGCCCTGCAGGAACAACAGCAACGCCATCAGCGGGATGACCGTTTTCAGCAGGTAAACAGCGTCGAGTCCGCCGGCTTCGCGCGAGCCTTCCTGTATGGTCCAGGACGAGATGACGTAGTCGAGGCTGCTGATAAAGATCAACATACAAACCGGCATGAGTAACAACAGCGTGCCCAGCAGGTTGATCCATGCGCGTACGCGAGGTGTTCGTTGCTGGTAAAAAATGTCTACACGTACGTGTCCGTCATGCTTGAGCGTGTAGGCAGCGCCGAGCATGAAGACTATGGCATGCAGATAGGTTCCGGATTCCTGCAAGGCGATCGAACCGATGTCGAACACGTAACGCAATATCACCACGGCAAGCGTTACCAGCACCAGGCCAAGCGTCAGCCACGACACCATGCGCCCTGTCAGTTCTGCAATTTCGTCCAGCAGGTCGGCGACTTTCTCCATGCGGTCAAGGCTGTCCTGGCTGTGCATGGGCCGGCTATCAGGCGGTGATCGGCAGCGGGTCGAGGCGGACCTGGCGCTGACGCATGATGCGGCGGAAGGTATCCGGGTCTTTTTTATGGGTGATTTCGCCCGGGCGCGGAAAATGCCAGTCATGCAGCCTGGACAGCCAGAAACGCAATGCCGCGGCACGCACCACCACCGACCAGGCGTCGTTTTCCTCCGGCGTTATGCGGCGTACCTCGTGGTAGGCGGCGATCAATGCACGCAAGCGGCTGGCGACGAACGAGCCGTCCGCCTCGACAGACCAGTCGTTTGCCGCCACCGCCAAATCGTACAACCAGGCGCCGTCACAGGCATAGTAGAAATCGATGATGCCGGTGAGGGTATTGCCTTCCCACAGTGCATTGTCGCGAAACAGGTCGGCATGGATCGCGCCGCCCGGCAGGGCATTGAAGCGATTGGCCTGCTGGTAGTCCACTTCCGCGCGCAGGTGCTCCGCGTCTTCGGCCGGGATGTGCGCGAGCAGTTTTTCCGCGGTCGCCATACGCCATTCATGGCCGCGGCCATTGGCGCGCCTGCTACCGAAGCTGCTGCCGGCCAGGTGCATCCTTGCCAGCGTGGCGCCGAGCGTTGAACATTGCCGGTCGGTGGGGTGGTCGAGGCTGGTACCTGCAAGGCGCTCCACCAGCGCCGCCGGCCTGCCGTTGAGCATGCGCAGGTAGTGACCGTCATTGTCCGCGACCGGGTGTGCGCTGGGAATGTCGTGTTCGGACATGTGCGCCATCAGGTCGAGAAAATAATCCATCTCATCGAAGGTATGTGTCTCGAACAGGGTGAGCACCATTTCCCTGTGGTCTGTGGTAACGAAATAGTTGGTGTTCTCGATACCGTCGCTGATCCCTTCATGTATCAGCAATTCACCGGCTGTGTAGTTGCGCAGGAATGCTACGAGCTGGTCGCGCCCGACCGGGGTGAAGACAGACATGATCAGGCAGGATTGACCGTGGCGGGCGTGGTTACCACTTCAGGATCATCCAGCTCGGCACGACCAGCCCAGGGTCGAGTTCATTGCGGCGCATGTTCAGGGAACCGTCGCCGGTCGTGTCGATCAGGAAATAGGGCGGACCGACAACCGGTATGATCTTTATCATGTACAGCTGGCCGTTCATGCGGTACTCATGCACTACGGCGTCGTCGCGCCTGATGATATTGACCTCCGGTTCCAGGCCTTCATCCACATCCACGCCGCTGGAAGGCAGCGTCGTCACGGGTGGCGCGGGCACGGTTTGCACAACCGGCGGGGCCTCGGCAAGGGCGTTGAATGACAGTACGGCAAACAGCGTGAACAGCAGTTTCATCATAAACTCCATTGTTGCGCCAGCGCGGCAGCGAAATTCGTCTTCATCACCCGGTTTACAATTCCAGCAGCTTTTCCTGCTCCCTTGCCGAGGGCTCGAAGCTCTTGTGTTCATAATAATCGAATATGGCGTCCACCACCGCGCGCGGTTCGTCCCTGATCTGGAACAGGTCGAGGTCTTTGGCCGAAATGGTGCCCGAGGTGACCATGGTGTTCCTGAACCAGTCGATCAGGCCACTCCAGAAGTCGCTACCGACAAGGATAATCGGGATGCGTCGCGTCTTGCCGGTCTGTACCAGCGTAAGTATCTCGACCAGTTCGTCCAGTGTGCCGAATCCCCCGGGACAAACAACGTAGGCCGAGGCATATTTCACGAACATCACCTTGCGCGAAAAAAAGTGCCGGAAATTGAGAGTGATATCCTGGTATTTATTTCCGACCTGCTCGTTCGGCAACTGGATATTCAGACCGATGCTCGGGGACTTGCCGCCATACGCACCCTTGTTGACGGCCTCCATGATGCCCGGTCCGCCGCCGCTGACGACGGCAAAGCCGGCGTCCGACAGGGCGCGCGAAATGTCTTCCGCAAGCTGGTAACGCGGGTGATCGCGCGCGGTACGTGCCGAGCCGAAAACGCTGACCGAGGGCTTGATCTGTGCGAGTCGCTCGAAACCCTCCACGAATTCGGCCATGATCTGGAATATTTTCCAGGACTCCCGAGTGAGCTGCGTATCATTCTTGGGTGGCATGCCGTGATGTTTGAAGACTTTTTCTTTTTCCATGGGCCGTCCGGTTGTTCCCTGGCGGGTAGCGCGGGGTGTATGCGCTAATAATGATACCATGTCGAACGGAGCCGATTGCCGCATGTTGACTGCCTCAAACCCGTAACAGCCACGACACAGACTGTCATGACATCGAAACAGAAGCGCCCCGTGTTGCTGGTGGATGGTTCTTCCTACCTGTATCGCGCCTTCCATGTGCCGAACCTGCAACGTCTCACCAATAGTAAAGGTGAGCCGACCGGCGCCGTTTATGGCGTCATTAACATGCTGCGCAGCCTGTTGACGGAGTATCAACCGGAACACATTGCCGTGGTGTTCGATGCCAGGGGCAAGAACTTTCGACACGCGTTGTATGACCAGTACAAGGCGAACCGGCCGCCGATGCCTGACGAGCTGTCCGCGCAGGTAGAGCCCCTGCATGACCTGGTGCGCGCCATGGGCCTGCCGCTGCTGCAGGTTGACGGCGTGGAGGCCGACGACGTCATCGGCACGCTGGCCGTGCAGGCCAGCAGGGCGGGTATGGACACCGTGATATCGACCGGGGACAAGGACATGGCGCAGCTGGTGGATGACCACGTGACGCTGGTCAACACCATGTCGAATACGACCCTCGATGCCGGGGGTGTCGAGGAGAAGTTCGGCGTCGACCCGGCACAGATCGTGGATTACCTGGCACTGATCGGCGACAGCTCGGACAATATTCCCGGGGTGCCGAAGGTGGGGCCGAAGACCGCGGCCAAGTGGCTGCTCGAGCACGGCTCGCTGGATGAACTGATGGCGCACGCGGACGCGGTCAAGGGCAAGGTGGGTGAAAACCTGCGCGCCAGCCTGGACATGCTGCCGCTGTCGCGCGAGCTGGCGACCATCCGCTGTGACGTGGCGCTGGATGTCGCGCCGGACACCTTGAACCGGCAACCCGTGGACGAGGCCGCACTGCGGTCGCTCTACACGCAGCTCGATTTCAGACGCTGGCTGGACGAACTCGGCGATGGCGAAGGCGACGGTGTGTCCACCGCGGGCCGCGCCAGCCCCGGCGGCCGACTACGAAACAGTGCTGGACATGGCGCGTCTCGATGACTGGCTGGCACGACTCGAGCAGGCCGGTGAATTTGCTTTCGACACCGAAACCACCAGCCTCGATTACATGGCCGCGCGCGTGGTCGGCGTATCGTTTGCCATCACCGCCGGTGCGGCGGCGTACGTACCGCTGGGGCATGATTATCCGGATGCGCCCGCCCAGCTGGATCGCGACGAGGTCCTGTCCAAAATGCGCACGATTCTTGAAAGTAAAGAATACAAGAAAATTGGACATCACATTAAATATGATCGTAACGTATTGGCTAATCATGGAATAATGCTTGACGGAATCGGAGCGGATACGATGCTCGAGTCCTACATTCTGTCAAGTACCGCGACCCGCCACGACATGGATTCGGTGGCCCTGAAGTATCTCGGGCACACCACGATCAAGTACGAGGACGTCGCCGGCAAGGGCAAAAACCAGCTCACCTTTAACCAGGTTCCGCTCGAGACCGCCGCGCCCTACGCAGCCGAGGATGCCGATATCACCCTGCAGCTCCACCAGGCAATGTGGCCGCAGTTGTCGGCCGAGCCGGGCGCTGGAAGCGATCTTCAATGACATCGAGATCCCGCTGGTGATAGTCCTGTCCGACATGGAGCGGACCGGCGTGGCGATCGATACCGCCATGCTGGCGAAGCAGGGCGGGCAGCTCGCGAAACGTATTCTGGAGATCGAACAGGAGGCGCACGAGGAGGCCGGGCAGCCGTTCAACCTCGGCTCGCCCAAGCAGATACAGGAGCTGTTGTACGACAAGCTGCAGCTGCCGGTACTCGCCAAGACACCGAAGGGCGCGCCGTCCACGGCCGAAGCGGTGCTCACCGAGCTGGCGCTCGACTATCCCCTGCCGCGCCTCATTCTCGAGCACCGGTCACTGAGCAAGCTGAAGTCGACCTATACCGACAAGTTGCCGGAGCAGGTCAATCCCGACACCGGCCGGGTCCACACGTCCTACCACCAGGCGGTGGCCGCCACCGGCCGCCTGTCATCGTCCGATCCCAACCTGCAAAACATCCCGGTGCGCACCGCCGAGGGGCGGCGAATCCGCCAGGCCTTCGTGCCGCGCACGGGCTGCCTGCTGCTGGCGGCGGACTACTCGCAGATCGAGTTGCGCATCATGGCGCACCTGTCGGCGGACTCGGGTCTGCTGGCGGCGTTTTCGGCCGGGGAGGACGTGCACCGGGCCACGGCGGCCGAGGTGTTCGGCGTGGCGCCGGAAGCCGTCACCAGTGACCAGCGCCGCTCGGCCAAGGCGATCAACTTCGGGCTGATCTACGGCATGTCGGCCTTTGGCCTGGCGAAACAGCTCGGCATCGCACGCGGCGCGGCGCAGGAGTACATCGACCGTTACTTTGAGCGCTATCCCGGCGTGTTCGACTACATGGAAGCCACCCGCGAACAGGCGCGCACGCAGGGGTATGTCGAGACGGTATTCGGCCGCCGCCTCTACCTGCCCGACATCAAGGCGCGAAATGCCCAGCGCCGCCAGGCGGCGGAACGCACCGCGATCAATGCACCCATGCAGGGTACGGCGGCCGACATTATCAAGCGGGCGATGATCGAGCTGCATGACTGGATTGCCGGGCAGGATGCCCTGGACATCACCATGATCATGCAGGTCCACGACGAGCTGGTATTTGAAATCGCCGCGCCTGATATTGACGCGGTGCGCGCACCGATCACTGCACGGATGAGCGCAGCCGCAGACCTGAGCGTGCCGCTGGTGGTGGATATCGGCGTCGGCAAAAATTGGGACGAGGCTCACTGACGCCGCTAGTGTTCATCAAAATGATTCTGGCCGATGTCGGCCGGGCAGCGGCGACAAGGTGGAGTGTTTCAATTTAATATCAGCAGTATCAGATAGATATATATTAATATATAGTATTACCTATAAATAGGTAATCATATAATTATAGTGTCTTTTTCAAGAAAGCCCGCGATCATACAAGCCGGACAGGTTGTTGTCTGCAGGACGCAATGCCGGTTCGATATGACGCCGTCTTAAACGCAAGTGAAGGGGGCGCCCGGACCGCGGGCGGGCTGAATCCGCCAGGATCCGGACGCATTCACTACGCCCGGAACCAATCCCGGGGAGCACAGTCACAGCAATACGGAGGTTGTAAGCTCGTTCCCCTCCCTGGGCGAGTAACCTCCCGCCCGGTCATTATTGACAGGGCACTTTCAAAAACCCCGATACAATTCCCCCTCGTATCGGGGTTCTTTTTGTCTCGATTTGCGCTGCAGCTGTAGTGGCGGGATTGCCCTGGATAAGTGCCGTCATCTGTTCATGGCAAGGCCGCAACGCGGTCTTGTAGTTCAGGCCGCGTCAGCAGGAGCGGACCGGCGCAATGAAAGATGAGCTGCAGGAGCGGATCGCATTCGTGAACCCGCACAACGGTCAAATGGTCACTGCAGGAGCGGGCCTGGCAGCGGACACAGCGACCGCGGTACGAGGTATGCCCAGGGTGGCAATCAGTTCAATTTGGATGAAAAAGCATTAATTTCGGCGAAATGTATTCATCAAGCATCTTAATACGCTAAAAGTAATTATCGTTCACTATTTTACTTAAACGGACGGCATCTCATGGTCCAGATCAAATCCCAGCCACTGGTCAAGTACGTGGCGTACGCTATCCGTGCCCTGGCGCGTATGCGCCGAGAACAACTGGATGGAAGCCGCCGGGTGCAGCATGGCCAGTTGTTGCTGTGTCTTCAACAGCGCCGCGGCGGCCGGGCCGCGCTTGAGCTTGTCGGACTTGGTGAGTAACACGTGGGTCGGCAAGCCGGCGGCATGGCACCAGCCGAGCACCTGCCGGTCCTGGTCTTTCAGCGGGTGGCGCACATCCATCAGCAGGATAATGCCGCACAGTGATTGCCGGGTCTCGAGGTAGCGGGCAATGTGCCGCTGCCAATCGCCTTTCACGGACTTGGAAACTTTTGCATAGCCATAGCCGGGCAAATCCACCAGGCGCCGGTCATCCCCGACCTGGAAGAAGTTGATCTCACGCGTGCGCCCGGGCGCCTTGCTGATGCGCGCCAGGCTGCGCTGCCCGGTAATGATATTCAGGGCGCTGGACTTGCCGGCATTTGAGCGGCCGGCAAAAGCGACCTCGGCGCCGGTATCCGCCGGCGCATGGCGAGTATCGGGCGTGCCGAGAATAAAGCGGGCCTGCTGGTAGTGATTTCCCATGACCGGCATTAGACGCGAGTCGCCCGGTCTTGAAAAGGGCGCAATTCCGGGCGTTTGTCGTCGAAATCGCCGGGCCCGGTTGACCGCCTGCGTCGTGACAGGTATAAAAGTCCCCCTTTCGCCCGCATGTATCCCGCTACCTTATAATATGTGCGTGTATGCGAACCACAGACATATGCAGGTTGCCACAGGAGCAGTTTTACAATGAATAGATGGCTCGTAGTTACGATCACTCTGCTGATTTCATTCAGTTCACTGCCGGTGCAGGCGGCGGGTGACCCGGTTGCCGGCAAGGAAAAGGCATCACAGTGCGCCTCCTGTCATGGCGCTGACGGTAACAGCATCAATCCGGAATGGCCGAAGCTGGCCGGCCAGCATGCCGACTACCTGGTGAAGCAGTTGCAGTATTTCGAGCAAGGCGAGCGGGAAAATGTCACCATGAAGCCGATGGCCTCGGTACTCGATGCTCAGGGCCGCAAGGATGTCTCTGCCTATTACGCTACACAACATGTAAGCATGGGCAAAGCCGATCCCGAGCTGGTCGAACTGGGGCAGCGGATTTACCGCAGCGGCAATCCGGAAAGCGGTGTCGCCCCGTGCATGGGCTGTCACGGACCGAATGGCGCCGGCAACCCGGCGGCCCTGTACCCGGCGTTGCGTGGTCAGCATGCGAAGTACACCGAGGGCCAGCTGCACGGATTTGCCGGAGGCAAGCGTGTCAACGAAAATGCCAAGAAGATGATGCAGATCCTGGCTTCCCGTATGACTAACCTTGAAATGCGGGCGGTCGCCAGTTACATCCAGGGGCTTTACTAGTCGATAACCTGAATACCCTGTAACAAGGGGTTTTGCGGTGAACTCCGGTAACGCGGCAAGCCCCGCATCACACGGCCATTCCGCAGGGGCATTGCTGGCGGGCTTTCTGGGTTCCATGAACCTGGCGATTACCCTGCTGGTCACAGTGGGTATCGCATCCGTCATCGGTACGGTTCTCAAGCAAAACGAGCCATACCAGAACTATCTCGTCAAATTCGGACCGTTCTGGTTCAAGGTCTTCAATACGCTGGGCCTGTACGATGTATACAGCGCCGCCTGGTTCCTGCTGATACTCGCATTCCTGGTGATCTCCACCAGTACCTGTATTTATCGCAATGTTCCCTCGATGCTGCATGACATGCGCAGTTACCGGCTCGGCGTGCGATTCAATTCACTGAATGCCTTCCACAACACGCATACATGGGCGCTTGCTGCGCCGGTCGATACGATAGTCAGCCGGCTAACGCCGGTTGTCGGAGCATACGGATACGGGCTACGCAGCAAGGACTACGGTGACCACGTCGTGGTGTCGGCGAAGAAGGGCGCCGCAAACCGCCTGGGTTACCTGTTCACGCATTCGGCCATTGTCATTATCTGTATCGGCGGTCTGCTGGATGGCAACCTGCCGCTGAAATGGAAAGCATTCAGCGGCGACATCACCATAGAGACGCGGGACATCCCGGCGTCGGAAGTGCCCGAGGCGAGCCGCCTGCCGGTGACAAACCCTTCCTTCCGCGGGTCTGTCAATGTGCCGGAGGGATCGTCCGCCAACCTGGTATTCCTCAACCTGCGCGATGGTTACCTGGTGCAGCCGTTGCCTTTCAGTATCGAGGTCAGGGATTTTCGTATTGAACATTATTCCTCCGGGCAGCCGAAATCATTTGCAAGCGATCTCGTCATTCACGACCCCGATCGCGGCGAGCCGCTGGAGGCGACGATCGCGGTCAACCACCCGTTGATCTACAAAGGCTACGCCATATACCAGGCCAGTTTCAGCGATGGCGGTTCGCGGCTCGGTATGCGCCTGTGGCCGCTGGTCGGAAGTGATGCCGGCCCGCATGACATCAGCGGTGCCGTGTTCGAGGATATCGACATCGATACCAGCCTTGGCACGCTGCGCCTTGAGTTGACCAATTTCCGCATGTTCAATATCAACCCGCTGCAGGAGGACCGGAAAGGCGGCAAGGAATTCCGCAATTTCGGGCCGAACTTCACGTTCAGGCTGCGCAATGAACTGGGTGAGGCAGTCGAATACGAAAACTATATGTCGCCGGTCGAGTTCGAGGGCAGGCAGTATTTTCTCAGTGGCGTGCGCAAGATGGTGGGCGAGCCATTCCGTTACCTGCACATCCCGGCTGACCCGAAGGGCGGGATTGAACGTTTTATGCAGTTCAATGCGTTGCTGCACGATCAGGACCGGGTGGCTGCCATTGCTCGACGCACCGCCGAAAAGAGTGCCGCCATGACGGAGGAAGACAGCGCGCAGCTGATTGCGGACATGCAACAGTCCATGCAGCAACTGATGGTGATATTCGTCACGCGTGGTTTTGATGGCGTGGTCGAGCAGGTCGATGCCACGGTGCCCGAAGACAGGCGCGACGCTGCGCTGGATGCCTACATCAAGGTGTTGCAGGCCCTGCTGGCCGGCGTGTATGCGGAACTGTTGACAGAAAATGATGTCGATCTGTCACAGGGCATAAGCGCGGAAGACGGCCTGTTCTTCGAGGATGCGGTCAACGCGATTGCCGCGATTGCTAATTACGGTGCACCGATATATATACAGCTGGACAACGTCAGGCACATTCAGTCGACCGGCCTGCAAGTCGCCAGGGCGCCCGGTAAAACCATGGTGTATGTCGGGTTTGCGCTGTTGATTGCAGGCGTATTCTGCATGTTCTATGTTGTAGCCAGCCGCTTGTGGTTCTGGATCGACAATGACGGGGCGGGGACGCGGGTATTGCTGGCCGGCTCGGGACTGCGCCATCAACGTGATTTTGAAAAGCAGTTTGCCGAGTTGCGGCGAGACCTCGATATCGAGTTCGGTAAGATGCAGAAGTAGACCGTCCTCGATGGTTGTACACAGATAAGTTGTCATAAACACGATACTTGAACAATAGCTTCCCCTCTCCCCAAGTGAGAGGGCCAGGGAGAGGGGGTAGAAATCTAGTTTTCGAATTGATCTCCTCTCCCCAGCCCTCCCCCGGATGGGGCGGGGCAGGAATGAAGATCATTCTGTATCGATACCGTCAGGTAATGTTATGTCAGTGACACAAAATGAAATGCTGGGCCGCTACCGCCGGCCAACGCTGTGGCAGTCGCTTGCCGCCATAGACTGGCTGTGGGCGCTGGCCATGCTCGGCGGCGGCGCAACTATCTTCATGCGTTATGGCGAGCTGATGGATATCTACGAAATCGCCATCCTGGCCGCTGTCACGCTGTCGATGATCGTGGCGGGCTGGAAATGGCGGCCGCTGCGGGCACTCAGTATCGGCGTTATTGCGATAACGTTGTTCGCGCTGTGGCGTTACGGCAGTACACTGGCTGCGGGCGATGCCGATTTCTTCCTCAAGTACCTGCTGGCCAGCCAGTCGGCCATCATGTGGATGAGTGCGTTATTCGTCATGGCAGCGGCGACCTATTTCATCGCCCTGTTCACGCGCTCCGAGTTTACCGGCAAGGTGGCAAGCGGCATGACCTGGTCGGCGACCGCGATGGGACTGGTCGGCCTGCTGGTGCGCTGGCGCGAGAGCTATCTCGTCGACCCTGATTTCGGCCATATCCCGGTCAGCAACCTGTATGAAGTTTTTATCCTGTTCTCGATCATTACCGCATTGATCTACCTGTACTACGAAGGCCGTTACCGCACCCGCGCCCTGGGCGGCTTCGTGCTGCTGGTGATTGCCGCCGCGGTCGGATTCCTGCTGTGGTATGCCTTCACGCGCAATGCCGCCGAGATCCAGCCGCTGGTGCCGGCGCTGCAGAGCTACTGGATGAAAATCCATGTGCCGGCCAACTTCGTGGGTTACGGTTCCTTCGCGCTGGCCGCGATGGTCGGCGTAGCCTGGTTGCTCAGCGACCGATTCGCGTCTGTGGCCGTGCGCATGCCAGCCCCCGAGGTGCTGGACGATGTCATGTACAAGGCCATCACGCTCGGTTTTGCGTTCTTCACGGTCGCAACTGTCCTGGGCGCATTATGGGCCGCCGAGGCCTGGGGAGGCTACTGGTCATGGGACCCGAAAGAGACCTGGGCTCTGATCGTCTGGCTGAACTATGCGGCGTGGCTGCATATGCGGTTGACCCGGGGCTGGCGCGGCGCACCGATGGCCTGGTGGTCGATTATCGGGCTGTTTGTCACCCTGTTTGCCTTCCTTGGCGTTAATATGTTTCTGTCGGGTCTGCATTCATACGGTGAGCTGTAGTCAGGGAGTTTACTGATCATATAATTTACACGTTGTCGCGGTGAAACGCGGCGAAATGACGAATAAATCGGGAGTTCAGGCAATGAAGAATATTGTTAAATGGTTGCTGGTCATGCTGTTACCGCTGTTTGCAACGACAACGGTGCTGGCGAAGGATTACCAGGAAGGCACCCAGTTCAATAAACTGGTAACACCCCAGCCGACCGGCAATGAGGACAAGATCGAAGTGGTTGAACTGTTCTGGTACGGCTGCCCGCACTGTTACAGGCTCGACCCTTACCTCGCTGACTGGCTGGCGAAAAAACCGGATGACGTGGAATTCGTCCGCCTGCCTGCGATCCTTGGGCGGAACTGGGACCTGCTGGCCAAGGCGTGGTATACCGCGGACCTGCTGGGCGTGACCGACAAGATACATGTCGCCCTGTTCAAGCTCCTCCATGAAAAGAAACAAAAGATCGACTCGGAGGAGAAACTGCGCGAATTCTTCGTTGATCACGGCGTGAGCGTCGAAGACTTCAACAAAACCTTCAGTTCATTTGCCGTTGCGATCAAGTTGAACAATGCACGGCTGATGACGCGTCGTTATGCCATCACCGGTGTTCCGACCATAATCATCAATGGCAAGTACGCCACTTCCGCGTCCCTTGCCGGCGGCAACCAGGATGTCATCAAGGTAATGGATTACCTGATTGACCGGGAACGCGCGCTGTCGGCTAAAGCAGCCGAGCCTGGCGTGACCGCGGCCAGCCAGTAGCGGCCGGTGTTGCATGTCACACTGACCGGCAGGGCGTAATGAAGGCGGCCGAGCTGTTCATACGCTGCCTGGAAAACGAAGGCGTCGAGTATGTGTTCGGCATCCCGGGAGAAGAAAACCTGGATGTCATGGATGCACTGCTCGACTCGCCGATCCGTTTTATCACCACCCGGCACGAACAGGGTGCGGCGTTTATGGCCGATGTTTATGGCCGGTTGACGGCGCGTGCCGGCGTCTGCCTGTCGACCCTCGGCCCGGGTGCGACCAACCTGCTGACCGGCGTTGCCGACGCCAACATGGACTATGCACCCCTGGTGGCGATTGCCGGGCAGGCGGCAACCACCCGCCTGCACAAGGAATCGCACCAGGTGCTCGATCTTGCGAAGATTTTCGAATCGGTGACCAAGTACTCCACCAGTTTGCTGGAACCCGAGATTATTCCCGAGGTGGTGCGCAAGGCCTTCAAGGTTGCGTTGACGCCCAAGACCGGCGCTACTTTTATCGAGTTTCCCGAAAACATAGCGGAGATGCAGATCGACGCGACGCCGCTGCCGGTGGGGAATTCGTCAGTGCCGGAACCGCCGGCCGGAAAAGTCGAGGCAGCGGCTCTGCTCATCAGCAAGGCGACCAACCCGGTCATCCTGGCCGGCAACGGCGTGGTGCGGTCAAACGCATCACGGCAGCTGTGCGAGTTCGCCGATCGCCTGAATATTCCCGTGGCCAACACCTTCATGGCCAAGGGGGTAATCCCCTTCAAACATCGCTGTGCGCTGGGCAGTGCGGGCCTGCAGGCAAATGATTATGTCAGCTGTGGATTCGACCGGGCCGATGTCATCATTTGCGTCGGCTACGACCTGGTTGAATATCACCCCTATCTCTGGCACCCGCAGCACGACCGCATCATTATCCACATTGACCCCTCTCCGGCCGAGGTGGACGCGCATTATCCGGTGGCCGTGGGCGTCACCGGTGACATCAGGCACAGCCTGGAGCGCATTGCGAAGCTGGCTACACCGCACGAAGGGCACCATATCCGGCCACTGCGCGAGCGGCTGGTCGAGGAAATGGACCAGCATCGCGATGACGTGGATTTCCCGGTCAAGCCGCAAAAAATAATCTGGGACCTGCGCACGGCGCTCGACCTGGAGGACATCGTGGTATGCGATGTCGGGGCACACAAAATGTGGATGGCGCGCATGTTCCGTTGCGAGCATCCCAACACCTGTATAATTTCCAATGGTTTCGCCAGTATGGGGATTGCCGTGCCGGGCGCCATTGCCGCGAAACTGGCTGCGCCGGAGCGCCACGTCGTGGCAGTGACCGGCGACGCGGGTTTCATGATGAACTCGCAGGAAATCGAGACGGCAATTCGCTATAAACTGCCAATTGTCATATTAATCTGGAACGATAGCAGCTATGGTCTTATTGAATGGAAGCAGATGAACCAGTTCAAGCGTATATCGAATGTGCGGTTTGACAATCCGGATTTTGTAAAATATGCGGAATCGTTCGGCGCGCGTGGCTACCGGGTGCAGAGAACCGAAGATTTGCCGACTATACTGGAAGAGGCGCTGGCCAATGATACTGTGAGTATTATTGACTGCCCGGTTGATTACCGGGAAAACATCAAGTTAACGGAGCAATTGGGAACACTGGTATGTCCGACATAATTATGCCCCTGCAGGGGGCCATGGAAAGACGGACGCCTGTAGATACGGAAACCGGAATGGGACAAACGATACGACTACTCAGCTACAACGTCCAGGCGGGGATCAGGACCGGACGCTACCGCCACTACATCACCCACAGCTGGAAACACATCCTGCCGCACCCGCAGCGCTTCAGCAATCTCGACCGCATAGCGCAACTCGTCAAGGGCTACGATATCGTCGGGCTGCAGGAGCTGGATGCCGGTAGCCTGCGCAGCAGTTACATAAACCTGACAGAGTACCTCAGCGAAAAGGCCGACATGCCGTTCTGGAACGACCAGACCAACCGGCGTATCGGCCGCCTTGCGAGCCACAGCCTGGGCGTGCTGAGCCGTTTCCACCCGGTCGAGATCGTCGAGCACCGGTTGCCCGGGCGGATACCGGGTCGTGGCGTGCTGTTTATCCGTTACGGAAACCGCAGGGAATCGCTGGTCGTGTTGATATTGCACCTGGCGCTGAGCAAGCGTGCACGCATGTCGCAACTCGACTATATCAGCGAGATCGTCAATGAATACCGTCATGTTGTCCTCATGGGCGACATGAATTTCAAGTCGCAAAGCGAGGAGATGGACTACCTGATCGAGCGCACCATGATGAGCGAGCCGTATCACGGTGCCGATACCTTTCCGAGCTGGCAGCCACAGCAAAACATCGATCACATCCTGGTAACGCCCACGCTGCAGGTCGACCATGTCAGGGCGCTGAATTTTTCCCTGTCCGACCACCTGCCGCTGGAGATGCAGATTACCCTGCCCGATTCGGTAAGACTCGACCGCGCGGCCTGATTGTTACGAAACCGGCCGTGCCATGCGCATCGGGCGTTTCTGCCGTATTTTCATTTCCGCTACCTGACGGTCGACAGCCGTTCGCCAGTCATGCTCGGGCGTATAGCCCAGTAATTCATGTGCCCGTGAATTATCAGCGCCTGTTTCCCGCAGCAAGTGAACAATACTGCGCGTCACCAGTGGTTCCCACGGAACAAATGGATCGATCAGTTCCATCAGGCCGGCAAATGCAAAGGCAACAGGAAATGGTACGCTGAAGTGTGGTGTCGGATAGCCATGCTCTGAATGCAGGTGCTCGATCACCTCACGCACAGTCGGGATTGTCGGACCGACAACATTGAATGACTGGTAGCCTGGCAGGTCCTCACTCAGGACTGCCCTGAGAAAGGCCTGGCCAATATCGCGGCCATCAATGATCGGCATGCCCGTGCGACCGCCAGATATCCATGGCACCAAATGCGTTTTCAGTCGTGGTAGCAGGATCGGCAACAGCCCCAGTGCATAGTGGCTGCCGGCAAACAGGCCCAGTCTCAGATTTATTACGTTGAACTGCCCGCTGGCCAGTTGTCGCAGGTGATTCTCGACGGCGATTACGCCGCACAGGTGCGGCCAGTACCTGCGTGGAATACCAGCACACATAGCGTCCGCGGATGTGTCCGGTGATGAGGCGCTGGTCGTGCTGATATTGATAAACCGGCTGACGCCGGACTTGCTTGCCGCGTCTGTCAGTTGAATAGACGGCTCAAGGAACAGTTTCCGGGATTGCCTGGCATGTTTATACAGCGAAGACCATGCGGCGCAGTGACAAACGGTGTCTATGCCCTCAAGGAGCGTTGCAACATACATGGAATCTGTCAGGTCGCCCTCGCGCACAGTGCCATTGAACCCGGCAGGTAGTCGTGATTTGTCCCGACAGGCGGCAATTACTTCAAAATCATCACGGCCTGACAGGCTGTTCAGTACATGGCTGCCACAGAATCCCGTGGCACCGGTTACCAGAACGGTCTTCATGTTATCCATTCATTGCGACAGGATTTAATTAATTAAATGTACGAGAACGATCAATTACATCCGGCCACGCTGATTTTAGATAAACAGGCAGACGTCGGATTTTTGCGCAACCGGCAGGAAGGAGGTGGCGCCCACGAAGTCGGTGACCTCGGGGATGAATTCGCTGGCATCGAAGCCGAACACATCCACGGTCATCTGGCAGGCGACCATCTTCACATCGGCCTCGAGGCACAGGGAACGCAGTTCCTCGATGGTGGCAACACCCTTGTTCTTGAAGGTCTTCTTCATCAGGCCCGGTGGCCACCTTCTCGAAACCCGGTACGCCCGCCATCAGCAGGTTCGGCATCGGCCATTCGAAGTCCTGGAACCACTTCGGACCAAACGGCATCTTCATCGGCATCGCCGGGTTGCCCAGCGGGCTGACCTCGGCGGCGATCTTCTTCTTCAACAGCAGCAGGCCGTAGAAGGTGAAGAACACGTCCACTTCCCAGCCGAGTGCGGCGGCGGTGGAGGCAAGAATGAAGGGCGGGTAGGCCCAGTCCAGCGTGCCCTTGGTGGCGATGATGGACATGGACGGCGTTCTCTGCGCCTCGATCTTTTCCAGTTTCTTCGGTAACAGCTCGTCCAGTTTCTGGTCAAGCCAGGCATCCAGTTGCGCGCCACCTGGTACGTTCTCTGCAGTTGTTGACATAGTCATTCTCCGTGAGTGTTTTCCCCGTTTCAGGCCTTCTCTATCAGGAAGACATAATTGTTTTCCGATTCATTGCTGGAAACGAGACGATTGCCGGTTTGTTCGCAGAAGGAGGCCATGTCCTTGACCGAGCCCGGGTCACTCGCGGTGACCTCGAGTATTTCACCGCTGTTTATCTGTTTGATGGCCTTGCCTGTTTTCACGATCGGTAGCGGGCAGTTCATTCCACGGGCATCCAGTTTTTGTGCAATAGCAGTCATATATACCTCCTGGTCGAGTATAATGTACTGAACAGTACAATATACGTATATGCAACAATACTAATGCTGTCAAGCTAATTTGTACCGATCGGTATAAAATAAGGACCCGGTAATATTCAGGCGTAACTATGGCCAGAACCCGACAATTCGATGAAAGACAGGCACTTGTATCTGCCATGCTGGTGTTCTGGGAAAAGGGCTACGAGGGCACATCGATCCACGACCTTGAACAGGCCATGGGGCTCACGCGTACCAGCATCTACAATGCCTTTGGCTGCAAGCAGCAGCTCTTCAACCGGATACTGACCTGTTACAAGGAGTCGGTGATGGCTGAATTGATTATGAAGATGGACCGTGCGCCGACAATCCGCGAAGGGATCAGTCGCCTGCTGAACGGGGCGCTGGACATCCATTTCGATGAGGACAACCCGGGTGGTTGCCTGGTCGTCCAGTCCGTTGTGGATAGCAATCAGCACGATATCGTTTCACAGGGATCGCCGATGCAGACGCTGCAGGACATGAAGACCCTGCTGCAACATCGCCTGTCGAAGGGGAAAAAAACCGGTGAACTGCCGGCAGAGCTGAACGTGTCGAGTACCGCCATGACCATCGCCACCACCATGGCCGGCATAATGGTCATGGGCAAGGCGCATTTCAGCAGGCCTATGCTGAAGAAAACAATCAACCAGGTGTTGCAGTTACTTGACTAGTCCATCAAGCACGAGGTCTGTATAACCGACGATGCCCAGCACCTTGCCCTGGTCGATGACCGGCGCATAGGAAAATCCCAGCCGGTAAAACAGGCTTGCACAGTAGCGAATATCCATGCCCGGGTCGACACTGACCACCGGCTTGGACATCACCTCGTAGACGTTGACGCGTTCCGGGGCACGGTTTGCCGACAACACAACACGGGCAATATCCGATAACAGTACAATGCCGTATTCATCGTCTTCATGCCGCTTGTCGATGATCAGCAGGCGCGAGCCATGTTCCTTCATCAGCAGGATCGCCTGGTCAACAGTCATCAGGCCGTCAACCAGCTGGAAATGATCCGACATGACATCCTTGACGCGTACTGGTTGTTTTTTACTCATAGTTTTTTCTCCACGGCCTCGCTTAACTTGGAGACCTGTCGCTTGACGCCAACAACGTCCTCTACATCAATCTGGAACGCTATACCGGAGCCCGGATGTTTTTCAAATTCACCGATGAGCTCGATACGTTCCAGGATTTCGCGGCACATATGTTCCTCTACCAAAAACAACAGCATGTCACGCGGGGTTTCCAGGTTGAGTCCGAAAAAGGTTTTCGATGCTGTGATGCCTTCGCCGCGCGCCTGGTTCAGTACGGTCGCGCCGGTCGCGCCCGCAGCGCGCGCCGCATCCATGATGACATCGGATTTGTCATCCCTTACCAGGGCAATAATTAACTTGAAATGCATGGTGTTTACCTCTCGAAAGTAATATCAGCCAGAGTCAGTTGTCCGGGTCCTTGTACAGCAGTTTGCGCAGTTGCCGCTTGTTCCACCAATCGCCAATTTGCGCGTAGGCGATGACGGACATGATCGGAAACAGGGCGGTAAAGGCAATCAGGCCGAAGCCGTCAAGCAGGGCGCTGCGCCCGGGAATGGTGCTTGCCAGACCAAGTCCCAGCGCGGCGACCAGCGGCACGGTCACGGTAGACGTGGTTACGCCACCCGAGTCGTAGGCCAGGGCGATGATCATGCGTGGTGCGAACAGGGTCTGGATAACCACGACGATGTAGCCGGCAATTATGTAATAGTGCAGCGGGGTGCCGGTGATGATGCGAAAGGAACCAAGCGCGATACCGGTGGCCGCGCCGACGGCGACGGCGATACGCAGCCCCCACACACTGATAGCGCCGCCCGAGACCTGGTTGGCCTTGATGGCGACGGCGATCAGCGCGGGCTCCGCAATGGTCGTGGAAAAGCCAATAGCGCCGGCAAACAGGTAGACCCATAAATAGTCGTCCCATTGCAGTGCGCGGCCAAGTGAGTGAACAGTGCCGCTGATAAAGGCCGGGTCCGTCAATTGCTGCGCCATCAGTTTGCCCACCGGGAACAGGGCCTCTTCCAGGCCGACCAGGAACAATGTCAGGCCGACCAGTACATAGACAAAGCCGATCAGGATACTATTCAGGTTCGGGATTTTCTGGCGCAGCACCAGCAACTGAAAGCCGAAAATGACGGCTACTATGGGCAGGACGTCGGTGACAGTCGACAGCCCGGTGCGGAACAGGTGTGAAAGAAGTTCCATTATATGACCATGCCGTAGACCATGACGAAAATCATCGGCGTAAGCGATGCAAAGGCAATCAGGCCGAAACCATCAACCATCGGATTGCGTCCCTTGATGCTTTCGGCGAGCCCGACACCAAGTGCCGTGACGAGTGGCACGGTGACGGTGGAGGTGGTGACGCCGCCTGAATCATAGGCAATGCCGATAATTTCCGGTGGTGCAAAGGCTGTCATGATCACCACGCCGATGTAGCCCCCGATAATCAGGTACTGGATCGGCCAGCCGCGCACGATCCGGTACACGCCGGCGAGGATGGCAAAGCCAACAGATAGCGCTACCGTGATGCGCAGGCCCAGCGCGTAATCGGCCATGGCGTCCGGATGGTCGGCAATGACACCGCCGGCAGCCGCAATGCGGGCAGCCTCGCCGGCGACGGCGGTCAGTGCCGGTTCGGCAATGGTGGTGCCAAAGCCGAGCGCGAAGGCAAACAGCAGCAGCCAGTAGATATTTCCCTTGCGGGCAAAGGCATAGGCGACGGCTTCGCCAATCGGGAACAGGCCCTGCTCCAGGCCGCGTATGAAAAAAGTCAGTCCCAGGACCACCAGGATACAGCCGGATATCACATTCATCAGGTCCGGAAACGGCTGCTGGATAACGACCAGCTGAAAGAATGCAACCACCAGGACAATCGGTAGCAGGTCTCGCACGCTGGATAACAGGGTTTCTAAAAAGCTGCGTAGCTGTTCCAAAGTTACAATTCCCCGGTTACAACCGGTTTCGGTTGCGATATGCTTTTACAGTTCTGTTTGCTGGCAGTGCCGGTGGCAGCCTGTTGACCTGATCGACCCCGGTCTTCCTGTCGAGAGATACCAGATGATAGCCAGTCTGCGCAAGTACGCCTACATGATATCGGCAATCGCGGTTGCTTGCTTTTTTCTGTTTCCCGACCCTGATCTTGCCGTTATCGGCGCCCTGCTGCTACAGACGCTTGCCTTCATCGTGATTGCCGGCAAATCGACAGCCGATGGTATCGCGCTGACCGGAATCACGCTAATGTTGATTGGATTACTGCCTGACGATCATCCAATGATCAGGGAGCCGTATTTCATCGAGATCAAATTGTGGATTCTTGTCAGCGGTGTCGTTGTCCTCATTATCGGGCTGCTGCTCATGCTCGGGAGGATCCGGCGGGGTAATTGATGCTGCTGAGTGCGGGGGTAACCCCGGTTTCAACTGTTACATATCCATACGCCGCAGCCGCAAGGAATTGGTAATCACTGAAACCGAACTGAAGCTCATGGCGACGGCAGCCAGCATCGGCGACATCAACATTCCGGTCAACGGGTAAAGAATACCGGCGGCTACCGGGACACCCAGGGAGTTGTAGATAAAGGCGAAGAACAGGTTCTGGCGAATATTGCGCATTACGGCACGGCTCAGTCGACGAGCGCGCACGATACCGCGCAGGTCTCCCTTCACCAGCGTGATACCGGCGCTTTCTATCGCCACATCCGCGCCGGTTCCCATGGCAACACCCACGTCCGACTGCGCCAGTGCCGGCGCATCATTGATGCCGTCGCCGGCCATCGCAACGATGTGGCCCTCGGCCTGCAACTGCTTGACGATTTCGGCCTTCTGCTCCGGCAGGACTTCCGCCTCCACCCGGTCAATGCCGAGCTTGCCGGCGACCGCTGCAGCAGTTGTACGACTGTCGCCGGTCAGCATCACCACCTTGATGCCCGCTGCGTGCAAATCACGGATGGCCTCCGGCGTCGAATCCTTGATGGGGTCTGCCACGCCGACAATTCCGGCGGCCCTGCCATCGATGGCGACGAACATGACCGTTTGACCTGCGGCGCGCCCGGTCTCCGCCTGTTAGCGGCAGATTGCCCGGGTCGAGGCCAAGCTGTTCCAGCAGGCTGATATTGCCCAGCGCGACCTGCCGTCCATCGACGATTCCGGTGACACCCTTGCCGGTGACGGACTTGAAGTCATCCGCCTGGCCCAAAGTCATGCCCCGGTCTTCCGCGCCCCGCACAATCGCCTCGGCCAGCGGGTGTTCACTGGCGCGTTCCAGGCTGGCGGCCAGTTGCAATATCTCATCCTCCGTAAATCCATCGACAGCCTGAACTGCGACCAGGCGGGGTTTGCCCTCGGTTAGCGTGCCGGTCTTGTCGATGACGAGGGTGTCGACCTTCTCCATGATCTCCAGCGCCTCGGCATTCTTGATGAGCACACCCAGCGTCGCGCCCTTGCCGGTACCGACCATGATCGACATCGGCGTGGCAAGCCCGAGGGCGCAGGGGCAGGCAATGATCAGCACGGCCACGGCGTTGATGATGGCGTGTGCCAGCCGCGGCTCCGGACCCCAGAAACCCCAGACGACGAGCGCGATCACCGCGACTCCCACCACGGCCGGCACGAAATAACCGGCCACGATATCGGCCAGTTTCTGTATCGGCGCGCGCGAACGCTGCGCCTCGCTGACCATGCGCACGATCTGTGCGAGCAGGGTGTCGCTGCCGACCCTTTCGGCACGCATCAGCAGGCTGCCGGTGCCGTTGACCGTTGCGCCGATCAGTTTTTCCCCGCTGGTTTTTTCCACCGGAATGGGCTCGCCGGTCACCATCGACTCGTCCACCGCGCTGCTGCCTGCTGTCACCACGCCGTCTACCGGCACTTTTTCGCCCGGGCGTACGCGCAATATATCGCCCGGCTGAACGGTTTCCAGCGGGATGTCTTCCTCGCTACCGTCCGCGCGAACGATTCTTGCACTGTTGGGTGCCAGTCCGAGCAGCAGGCTGACAGCGGCATTGGTCCGGCTGCGGGCGCGCAGTTCCAGTACCTGGCCGAGCAAAACCAGTGCGACGATAACGGCAGCGGCCTCGAAATAGACGGCCACGGTACCGTCCGCATGTTGCATGATCGGAGGAAAGCTGCCTGGAAACAGCAGGGCGATGACACTGTAGAACCAGGCAACCGAGACACCCAGGCCGATCAGTGTGAACATGTTCAGGTTCCACGTTTTTATCGATTGCGCAGCACGCACGAAGAAAGGCCAGCCGCCCCACAGCACGACCGGTGTTGCCAGGGCGAACTCGATCCACTGCACCGTGCGCATGGAGAGCGACGCGGGTAACCAGGCCCGGTACCATGTCGGCCACCATGGCCAGTACGAATACGGGCAATGCCAGTACGGTACTGACCAGGAAGCGACGGGTCATATCGATCAGTTCGATATTTTTTTCTTCCACCGCAACCGTGCGTGGTTCCAGCGCCATGCCGCATTTCGGGCAGTTGCCCGGCGCGTCCTGCACGATTTCCGGGTGCATGGGGCAGGTGTATTCGGTGCGTTTCTTCGGAGCCTGCACGGTCTCGGGTTCCAGTGCCATGCCGCAACTCGGGCAGGCGCCGGGGCCTGTTTGGCGTACTTCAGGACACATGGGGCAAATGTGGACGAGGTCATCGGCCCCGTGCGGGAGGACAGATTCTTTTTCGGCCGGCTTCAGGTAGTGCCCGGGATCGGCGGCGAATTTTTCACGGCAGCCATTGCAGCAAAAATAGTAGTCGGTATTGTTGTAGACGTAGTGGTGTTCGCTGTCAGGAGTGACTGTCATGCCGCAGACAGGATCTTTGAGCTGTGTTGACACTTATAGCACTCCCTGGTGCAGGCGCGGGCTGCATCCGCGAAGAGGTTTTTCATGAGAGTTCATTCGCATTATCTCCCTCCCCCTCAGGGGGAGGGTTGGGGAGAGGGGATTTAATAACAGGGTATGACCTGTTCTGACTCCCTCTCCCTGGCCCTCTCCCGGAGGGAGAGGGGATGGCAGTAGCCGATTTATGCTCATATTATTCAACATCATTTAGTTTCCAGATCAGGAAGACAGCCGGAATCACCACCAGTGTTAATAATGTAGCACTGATCATGCCGCCGACCATCGGGGCGGCAATGCGGCGCATGACTTCCGAACCGGTGCCGCCGCCCAGCATGATCGGCAGCAGGCCGGCGATAATGGCGGATACCGTCATCATGATGGGCCGGACCCGTAACAGTGCGCCTTCGGTGATCGCCTTGCGAATGTCATTTGCCGTCAGTTCACGCCGCGCACGATCGGCCGCATCGCGCTGACGCTGCAGGGCCTGGTTCAGGTATACCAGCATGATGACGCCGATCTCCACGCTGACGCCTGACAGTGCGATGAAGCCGACGCCCACGGCAACCGACAGGTTGTAATCCAGCAGGTACAACAGCCAGAAACCGCCCACCGACGCGAGCGGCAGTGTGCCCATGATGATCAGCACTTCGGACAGCTTGCGGAAATTCAGGTACAGCAACAGCACGATGATCACCAGCGTGACGGGCACCACCAGCATGAGCCGTTCCTTGGCGCGCACCATGTACTCGTACTGGCCGGACCAGGCAATCGAGTAACCGGCCGGCAACTTGACCTGTTCGCTGACTGCCTGCTGTGCTTCGATGACATAGGAGCCGATATCGCGTCCCTCGATGTCGACATAGATCCAGCCATTGAGCCGGGCATTTTCGGTCTTGATCAGTCCCGGCCCGGGATCGATACGGACGTCGGCGACTTCGGCCAGCGGAATGCGGGCGCCGGTCGGCGTGACAATGGGCAGGTTGCGCAGTTTCTCCAGTGAATCGCGCACGTCGCGCGGGTAACGGATATTGATCGGGTAGCGTTCCAGCCCTTCCACGGTTTGTGCCACGCGCATGCCGCCGAGTGCCGTGCGCACGACCTCCTGCACGTCGGCGATATTGAGTGCAAAGCGCGCGGCGGCCTGGCGGTCGATATCGACCGTCACGTAACGCCCGCCGGCAACACGCTCGGAGTACACCGATGCCGTACCGGGAACCGGCTTGAGTACTTCCTCGATACGCTTGCCGATGGCCTGGATTTCATCCAGGTCAGGGCCGGCTACTTTCACACCGACCGGTGTCTTGATGCCGGTGGCCAGCATGTCGATGCGGTTCTTGATCGGCATCACCCAGGCGTTGGTCAGGCCGGGAAACTGCACCAGGGTGTTCAGTTCCTGCTTGAGTTTTTCCACGGTCATGCCGGGACGCCATTGCTCGCGTGGCTTCAACTGGATGGTGGTCTCGATCATGGTCAGCGGCGCCGGGTCGGTGGCGGTCTCGGCGCGGCCGACCTTGCCGAACACGCGCTTCACTTCCGGGACTGTGCGAATCAGCTTGTCCGTCTGCTGCAACAGTTCCTGCGCCTTGCCGATTGAAATGGCCGGGAAGGTGCTCGGCATGTACAGCAGGTCACCTTCATCCAGGTCCGGCATGAATTCGGAACCCAGTTGCGTCAACGGCCACATGCCGATCAGGACCAGCAGTAATGCAATGAGCAGCACGGTTTTCGGTGCCTTCAATACCACCTGGATAAACGGCCGGTAGCCGGCAATCAGGATGCGGTTGACCGGGTTTTTTCTCTCCGGCGTAATATGACCGCGAATGAAATAACCCATCAGTACCGGCACCAGCGTAATGGACAGGATGGCCGCCCCCGCCATGGCAAAGGTCTTGGTAAACGCCAGCGGCGCGAACAGCCGGCCTTCCTGCGCTTCCAGGGTGAACACCGGCAGAAAACTGAGCGTGATGATCAGCAGCGAAAAGAACAGTGGTGGGCCGACCTCCATTGCCGCCTGGCGAATGATTTCCCAGCGGTTGTCATCCGTGACCCCGGTTTGCTCCATATGCTTGTGCACGTTCTCGATCATGACAATGGCCGCGTCCACCATCGCACCGATGGCAATGGCGATGCCGCCCAGTGACATGATGTTGGCGTTGATGCCCATGCGTTCCATGATGATGAAGGCGATGAGGATGCCGACCGGCAGTGACACGATGATCACCAGTGCCGAGCGCAGGTGAAACAGGAACAACGCGCAGACCAGCGCAACGACGATGAACTCCTCCAGCAACTTGCCATTGAGAGTTTCCACGGCGCGCTCGATCAGCGCCGAACGGTCATAGGTCTCCACGATCTCCACGCCGTCCGGCAACCCGCTGGCCAGTTCCGCCAGCTTTTCCTTGACCCCGTCGATGGTGCGCAGGGCATTTTCGCCAAAGCGCATCACGATAATGCCGCCGACGACCTCGCCTTCGCCATCCAGCTCGGCGATGCCGCGACGCAGCTGTGGCCCAAGGCGTATTTCGGCAACATCGTCCAGCAGGATGGGAGTGCCGCGCTCGTTCACGCCCAGCGGGATGTGGCGCAGGTCGTCCAGTTCATTCACGTAACCGGTCGCGCGTACCATGTACTCGGCTTCCGCCATTTCGATGACCGATCCGCCGGTTTCCTGGTTGCCATTCATAATGGCGCTCTTGATCTTTGCGAGCGGCAATCCGTAGGCGCGTAGCTTGTTCGGGTCGAGCACCACCTGGTATTGCTTGACCATGCCGCCGATGGTGGCGACCTCGGACACGCCGTGAACCGTTTGCAGTTCATACTTCAGAAACCAGTCCTGCAGGCTGCGCAGTTGCGCGAGGTCATGCCGGCCGGTTCGATCGACCAGTGCATATTCATACACCCAGCCGACGCCGGTTGCATCCGGGCCCAGTTCGGGGCGCGCCTCAACCGGCAGCTTGCTGCTTACCTGGCTCAGGTATTCCAGTACCCGCGAGCGAGCCCAGTAGGGATCGGTACCGTCCTCGAAGATGACATACACAAAGGAATCGCCGAAGAACGAATAGCCGCGCACCGTTATCGCCTTGGGCACGGACAGCATGGCAGTGGTCAGCGGGTAGGTGACCTGGTCCTCGACGACCTGCGGCGCCTGGCCGGGATAAGTCGTCTTGATAATGACCTGTACGTCGGACAGGTCCGGAATGGCATCCAGCGGCGTGCTTTTCACGGCATAGAGTCCCCAGCCCGTCAGTATGACGGTGAGCAGGACCACCATGAAACGGTTGCGGATAGACCAGTCGATGGTCTGCGTAATCATGGCTGTGCGCCCTGTTCATCTGCGGCAGGGCTGCTCATGCGCTGCATGCTGGCCTTGAGACTGGCCTCGGAGTCGATCAGGAACTGGCCCGAGACGACAATGGCTTCGCCGGGTTCCACGCCCGCAAGGATCTCTACCCATTCACCGCTTTCGATGCCGGCCTGTACCGTGCGTGATTCAAACCGCCCTTCGCCACGGGCGATAATGACGCGTTCCTCGCGCCCGGTCCGGATCAGGGCCTCGATCGGTATAACGACGACATCGTCTTTTGGGCCGCCGTAGATTTTTACGTTGGCGTACATATTCGGTTTAAGTGCTTCGTCCGGGTTGGCAAAGCGCAGGCGTGCCTTCAGCGTGCGCGTTTTAGGATCCAGGCTCGGGTAAATGTATTCCACCTTGCCTTTCCAGATGCGCCCCGGCAGGAAAGCGAGACTGACCTCGGTGGATTGACCGACTTCGACCCAGTCGGACTGGCGTTCGAATATCTCGGCGAGCAACCACACGCTGGAGAGGTCGGCGAGACTCATGACGCGCGTAGCCGGTTTTATGTACATGCCGTCACGTACAGACAGCGTGGCCACCACGCCATCCTGTGGCGCATATACCGGTATCGTCTGGCTGGATTTACGGTCTTTTTCCAGCCGCCTGACATGGCTGTCAGGGATGCCGAGTGCTGCAAGCCGGCTGCGGGAGGCGCGGACCAGGCCCTTGTTGTCGATGGTCAGTGCCTGGATAAATTCTTCCTGTGCATTGACCAGCTCCGGAGAATAC
Source organism: uncultured Halobacteria archaeon (assembly GCA_963768575.1). GTDB lineage: Bacteria > Pseudomonadota > Gammaproteobacteria > UBA9214 > UBA9214 > UBA9214. Next base: position 75,593 of record CAVYIJ010000005.1, on the reverse strand, counting down.
AGGTCAAACAGGCGCTGACCCTTTGTTACCCGTTCACCCTCGGACTGCACCACCAGGTTTTCGATCCAGCCCTCGGTGCGCAGATGAATATGACTCACCTTCGATTCGTCGTAGTCGACATAGCCGACGGTATCGATGCCGCGCCACAGGCGCGAACGTTCGGCAACCGCGGTGCGGACGCCCAGGTTTTGTACCACCTCGGGCGCGATGGTCACGCTGCGCCCGTCACCGCCATTTTTATCGGCATACACCGGGACAAGGTCCATACCCATGGGTGATTTACCCGGCTTGTCCCGGCGGTAATTGGCATCCATCGGCGCCACCCAGTAGAGAATCTCCTGCTCGGCCTTTTCCGCCGACGTGACCGGCACGGACACGAGCAGCACGGCGAACAGGCAGCTGGCGGTATATATTTTGATATTGAAAATGTTCATTGGTCTTCTCCGGCCAGATACAGCAGGTTGGCTTGTGTCCTGGCAAGGTCCACGCGTATCCGCAGGTCTTCCAGGCGTACATCCAGGTCAGTGATACGTGCGCGCATCAGGGTGGTAAATTCGGTGACACCGCTCTGGTAGGCATTTAACGAGGCCCGCGCGTTGGCGCTGGCTTCATTCAACAGCCGCGATTGATACAGCGTGGCGCGCTCACCCAGGCGTTGCCAGTTGGCGTAGTCCGTGTTCAGCATCTGTTTCAGTTCGCGCAGCTGGTCATCACGGCCCTGGTGTACTGCCTCTGCCTGCAGGATACTGGCGGACAGTCGCCGGTCCTGGCGTTTATTCGGGAACAAGGGCAAGTCGACGGTGAGCATGGCGGCCATCATGTCGGTACGGTCATCGCCACCCGGGTTGTCACCGAAGCGTTTGCGATACTCGAGCCCGGCGCTCCAGCCCGGTTTGTATTGTTCGCGCGCGATTTGTATGTTGCGGTTACTGGCCTCGAGCTTTGCCGATGCAACGCGAATTTCCGGGTGTTCCGGCAGCGATGCTTCTATCACGTCCCTGGCAGGGAGGGCGGCCAGTTCCGGAAAGGAGCTGTCCAGCGGCAAGGATGCGGCATCGTCTATCCACTTCATCAACGCGGCACGGTGCTTGTCCGCTTCATTGCGGATGCGGGCGGTGCGGTCATCGAGCCTGGACAGTTCCAGCGATGCCCGTAAAACATCCTGCTGGCTGACCCGGCCGGTTGCGTAGTGCGCCTGGGTTATATCCACCAGTTGTGCAAACAGCCGCCGCGTCTCGTTAATGACCTGTTCCGCCCGGGTCTGGTAGTAGAGCTCCAGGAAGTTCTTTCGCACGTCACGAACCAGTTTGCGCTGCGTTACTTCCGCGCCAGCCTGCTCCGAGCTTGCCAGCCATCCGGTTTGTTGTTGTTTGTACCGCAGCGTGTTGCCGCGCGGAAAGGCCTGCTCGATGCCGAGGCGCAACTGGGTGGTCGGTTCCCGGCGGATGCTGAAATCGTCGACCGGCAGATTGTAGATGCCGGTTTTCAGTTTCGGGTCGGACAGTTGCCCGTCAGCGACCGCATCCTCATTGAGTGCATCGGCGCGGGCCTGGATCGCGGCGACGGCCGGGTCGTCCGCCAGTGCCAGCTGCACGGCATCGTTTAATTTCAGGTCCGCACGAACGGCAAACGGCAGGGCCGTCAACAACGCCAGTACCGGCAGCATTAACGTCCATTGCAGGAATATTCCGGGCCGGACAGCTGCTTTCGTGCAGTGCATGCCTGCAGCCGTGCACGGTGGCCGGGTTGTTCTCCGGGGATAAGACATGGTCATTCTCCATAGCCAATCAAAAGTTTTACAGCGCGCAACGTCACCACCCCCATGGGCAGTAAGGCGCGGAAACAGATTGAACTACAGGGAGGCGGGTGGTCGCAGGAGGGGTATTACGGTGCGTTCGGAATAGTTGTGCGCAAACAGTGTGCTTGCCGGTGCAACGGGTGTCGCCGTTAACACGGTGAGTATGTCGGCGATGGCGCTTGCGGCATGCGCACAGGCGTTACAGTCCATATTGATGCAATCGACGTCACAGCAGCCATTGCAGGTCTTGTCAGGGTCGCTATCGGCATCATTCGCAGACAGCGGATGATGTGTGTCAGCGGACGGCGTATTGTCCTGCATCTGTGCGCAATGTGACCCTGAGTCGGCCATATCCTGCATGGGCATTGCCCATGTGCTGCGCAGGGGCGATACCAGCAGCGCAAGGGCCAGCAAAACCAGTACCAGTCTGTTCGTTGGTTTACGCATAACAGCAAGCATAGGTGTGTTTTCACCGCCAAATCAAGGTTATGTTTAGTATAGCGGCAAGGATGCCTGTTGAATTGACAATTAATTAACCGCCAGGTTCGCTGTCAGCCGACTGATTTTATTGCGAATAATGTACAGGGTGGCCGGGGGCTATACTGTAGAAGGCGGTGACATGGCGCTATGGCGCGATAACAGGGCAGGTGAATATGACGGCTGATACAAACAAACCGGTTGCCCGGTCAGGGGATGAAGATCCGGCTGCAGGCCGAATCGCCGCGGCCGGTACCGGCAACAACCCGGGCGACAGCCTGAGCATGCACGCCGATGTGCCGGTCTGGTGTGACTGTTGCACCTGTGAGGCCGAGCCGTACTGGCTGGAGGCGTTCAGAGAAACGGATGCAGAAGCCGGTTTCGATGATGAGGGCAGTTGAAGAACACCAGTGCTCTTTATGTACATCGTCATTGCGAGCGGGGCAATGACGGCAGTAGCATGGGGTGTATTAACCGATTTCCAGGAACTCCAGGCAGTCCGGCGTGAGCCATTCGCGCGCTTTTATGATGATGCGCCGTTCCTGTTCAGGTGTCAGTTCGTTTTTGAAGTTGCCGACTTCACCCTTGCGGATAAAGCCGCCGGCCTTGAACACGGGAACATTCGATGACAGCTGCCGGGTAAATTTTTCAGCGTGTTGCTTCATCCATTCGAAAGATGAATAGTCGATCGCTGTTTGACGTTGTACAGCATCGATGTCCCAGCCCAGGAATTCGATGATACGGTCGATGCTGCCGGGCAGGTCCTGCTTCATGTCCTCGTAGCGCAGCCACAGTAAATTCTTGTCATTTATATGCGGCCACCAGCCCTGGATATTGCGATACCAGGACGCCTGTCTCAGCCAGTCCTCGAACACATCATCCAGGTCACGGTACTGTCTCAGGCCGATGCGTTGTCGCGTTTCAGGGGTCATGTCCATGGAGTGGTGGTAATAGCTGACGAAGCAGTCGCGCGGATCGCGCGATGACAGGATGATGCGCGCGGTCTCGACGCCCGGCGTCTGCTCGTAGGTGCAATGGGTCTTGAAAATCCTGGGATCGGGAATCGCTTCATAGCCTGCCAGTCGTTCGGCGAGGCTGATACCGGGGCGCGGCAGTTCCAGCCAGGGCACGACCTGTTCAATCGAGAAATAATCCGCATCGCCGCCGGTCCGTAGCTGGTGCAGGATCTGCGAAAGCCAGGTGGTGCCGGCCTTCGGCGTGGTTGTGATGAGGACATCGGTGGGACGTGCAACGAAATTGGCCAGTATCTCGGGGTCATGCGTCGGACCCGGTTCGCCCCATTTAGGATTCTGGCCGGTTTGCATGCAGGTAGCTACCAGCCCTTGAAAAACGAGCCGTCGGCGAAATCCCAGATCAGGTACAGGTAACTCCGTACATCCCAGGACTGGTCGTTCAGCGGGATTTCCGCGCCGAGATTCAGCGCCACGTGACCGCCGCGTGTCAGGCCGATGCGCGCCTGCGGCAACACGGACCATTTCACCCGGTCGCTGTTATTGTTGTCGAAGGGCACGCTGGCCACGACCTCCAGACCGGGAAATACGCCGCGCGGGAATTCGGAGCGCATCCAGTGCACCACGCCGGCGAACTCGGCCTCGCCATCGGCGGTCTTGTCAGTCGGCAGCTTCAGGCGTGCGCTGCCCTGGGCGAGAAAGTCATCGGACAGGGCGCGTGCACCCATCAGCATCGGGATCAGGACATCGGACTCCTGGCTGTCGTGAATCGGGAAGGCAGTGACGAGACCGGCTGAAATGATGTATTGGGATTCGAGGTCCCATTTCAGTGCATACTTTGCGCCCAGTTCGATCTCGTCGATGACGTCGTGCCCGCCTTGCGACTTGTGCGCGACCTCTGCGATCGCCTGCCAGCGCGTACCGAAACGTTTCTCCAGTTCCAGCACGTTTCTTACCTCGTCGTCACCGTCCTGCCCGGTGATGCGCATCTTCCACACCAGCTCGTCTTCCGGAAAGGCCTTTTTGGTACGCAGGCCGAGCGGGTAGTTGAACTCGCCCGGCGGATAATCGCGGGTATCGGCCAGCGACTTGGCGTGGCGCACCACGGCCTCTATGTCGGCCTTGCTCAGCACGCTGCCGAAGGCCGGCATTTGTTCGGACAGGCCCATCGCCGGCCCGCCGTGCTCAACCACCAGCCGCCAGTCGGCCCCGGGTTCGCGGCTGTTGAACAAGGCGTCGGCAAAGTTGGCCGGCAATGGCTCGAAACCGGCCAGTGCCGGGTTGTCCGGGTCCGGCCGTCCCGCGGCGCCGTGACAGGCCGCGCAGTGGGTGGCGAACAGGCGAGCACCGCTATCATCGGCCTGCGCCGGTAAGGTCAGGCACAGACATAGTGCCAGGGAAAAAAACACGTTGGTGAATCGTATCTTCATGCTACAGCCATCCGGTCATGTTCAGGGGCGCACATGCTGCCGCATGTCAGGAACCATGTAAAGCGGTCTGCATCATGCCGGCGGATCTCAGGCACGGACCACCATTTAGGCATGCTCCTGGCGATCAATAACCTGTATTTATGCAAGTATCAGCGGGATTTCGACCCGCTTGTTCCTGCGGCGCGGGCAGTGTGACGTCAGTGAACGTTCTCGTCGACCGGGCAGCAGACCTCGTAAGGCACGATACCGCTGCGGCGCTCGTACCAGTCGCGTGACCTGTTGACCACACCGACGGCAACGAGCATCACGGGTACCTCGATAAGCACGCCGACAACCGTGGCGAGTGCCGCGCCGGACTCGAATCCGAACAGCGCAATGGCTGTTGCCACGGCCAGTTCGAAGAAATTGCTGGCACCGATCAGTGCAGAGGGTCCGGCAACGCAGTGCGGAGAGCGTACTGCGCGGTTGAGCAGATATGCCAGGCCGGAATTGAAGAACACCTGGATCAGGATCGGTACCGCCAGCAACGCGATAATCAGCGGCTGGTTAATGATCTGTTCGCCCTGAAAGCCGAACAGGAGTACCAGCGTTGCAAGCAGTGCCGAGAGCGAAACCGGATGCATGCGATCGAGTACACGTTGCAGCCGCAAATAGCCATGTTCACCCCTGAGCAGGGCATTGCGCCAGGTATTGGCAATCAACAGCGGCACCACGATATAGACGAACACCGACAGCAGCAGGGTGTCCCACGGTACCGTGATGGCAGACAGGCCTAGCAGCAGTCCGACAATCGGTGCAAAGGCAAAGATCATGATGACATCGTTGAGGGCCACCTGCGACAGGGTAAAGTGCGGCTCGCCATTCGACAGGTGACTCCACACGAATACCATGGCGGTGCAGGGTGCGGCAGCGAGGATAATGAGTCCCGCGATGTAGCTGTCGATTTGCTCCGCCGGCAGCCATGGCCGAAACAGCCAACCGATGAATAACCAGCCGAGCAGTGCCATGGAAAACGGTTTCACTGCCCAGTTGACGAAGAGGGTCACGCCGACGCCGCGCCAGTGCGAGCGCACACCCTTGAGCGCATGCAGGTCGACCTTGAGCAGCATGGGGATGATCATCAGCCAGACCAGCACCGCGACGGGCAGGTTCACTCGCGCCACCTCCAGTCCACCGATGGTCTGGAACGCGTCGCTGAAGAAGTGGCCCAGGCTAATGCCGGCCACGATGCACAGGGCGACCCACAACGTCAGGTAGCGCTCGAAAAAACCCATCGCGTTATCACCGCCGGCACGCCTGGCGGTCGTTTCGCATTGTGCGCTCATGCACTTTCTTCCTGCTCGATTCGCTTCAACAACCCGGTCACACGCTGTTTTATCTCGTCCCTGCTGGTACTGAAAACCTGCATGATCTCTTCTTCGCTACCGGTTGCCTTTGCCGGATCTTCCAGCGGCCAGTGTTCCTTGCGCGTGTCGGGTGGCAAGACCGGGCAATGTTCGTCGGCATGACCGCAGACCGTCACGACCAGGTCGGCCGCCTGCAACATCGCATCATCGACCCGGGTGGATTCCTGTGCGGAGATGTCGATGCCGGCCACATCCATTACGGCAATCGCACGCGGATTTTTCCCATGAGCCTCGATGCCGGCGGACTGAATACTCATGTCATCATTTGCCAGCGCCCTGGCCCAGCCCTCCGCCATTTGCGAACGACAGGAATTGCCGGTACAGAGGAACAGGATATTCGTCATGGGCAACACCCGCTGGCACCAATCTCCGGGACGCAGCATCCCTGTGCAGGTGTTTCATCTTCGGAATCGTTAAAGGTCGGTATGCTGTCCAGCGTGTGGAACGCCTCCCAGGCAATACCTTGTGGATCGAGGCTCCAGTATTTGTCGGAACGCGCATAGCAGCAGGCCGTTCCGGATTGCTCGCGACCGGCAACCCCGGCGGCATCCAGCCGTGCCTGCAATTCATCAAGCTCGTCAGCACTGTCTGCCTGCAGGCCGACATGATCGAGGCCAGTCTTTCGGGCCCGCGCCGAAATTGCAAAGTTGACCGCCGGATCGGCAAGATCCCACTTGACGTAATCGTCCTTGACGACTGTGGGTTTTGCGCCAAACATGGCGGAATAAAACCGGATGTTCTCGTCGATATCATCAACGGCAATGTGTACGTGCAGACGGCTCATGGTTTCTCTCCTTTAACAAGTGCGTCAGGCACAGCAGGCTGTACCAGGACGGTTCGGCATGTCCTTCAGGACACGGTGGTCGTCCACGAACGGCTTTGAGTCCCGGTTGCCTTCCAGCGTGTGTTGCAGGATGGCCTGTGCCCAGTCGGGTAACGCCGGATTGATGCGGTAGTACATCCACTGGCCGGCGCGGCGGGTCAACAGCAGGCCGGATTCGCGCAGGTGTGCCAGGTGACGCGAGATCTTGGGTTGTGACAGGTCCAGTGCATGGGTCAGTTCGCAGACACACAGTTCGTCTTCGGCGGCGAGCAGCATCAGCGTGCGCAGGCGGGTGGTATCGGCCAGCAGGTGGAACAGGGCATCGGCATCAATCGTCATGACAGTAATATACGTTTAACCATATATATGGTCAATCATATATATCCTTAGGCTTAAATATGCTGAAGATACAGTAAGTTGCAATCGTACGAGGTCTGTGCGCAGGGATGTTGTGGCTACAAAAGACGGGCGTGTCCGGAAATACTCATGAGTATTTCCAGGTTGCCTGCCAACAGTCCTTTGCCGGAGGGAGAAAACGGAAAAAGAAATAATTATTGCTGAATGTCAGCTTTCGGCCAGAGCCGGTCATTAAAAGGGGAATGTAGCCCTGACGACTGAGTGAGGCACTGGAATATCAGACCTGACTCCATTCCCGTGTCAGCTGCGTTTATGTGTTGGGATAACAAGGACCGGGTATCGTGATTTATGCAGGATACCCTCTGCTGACGCTGCCCACAAGAAGTTCATGCACCTTACCTCCACCATGAGAGCCTACAACAATCATATCGACATCCAGATCCGAGGCCTCCTTGAGAATTGTTTCTACCGTTGGCCCATGCACAAGCAGGGCTGTTGCATCCAGACCTGACTTGCGCAATCGATCGGCAATCTCCTGAATCTGGCGATGCTCGTTATGGAATTTTTTCGCGAGGGCTTCCCGGGCCGCCAGTGGATCCACTTTGAATTCAACGTGGTCTGGCTCAGGCTCTGCGTTATGCAGTATCCACACCTTTGCAGGATATTCTTTGGTAATTTCTTCGACTTTATAAACAATCTTTTCTGTCGATTCAGAAAGATCTACTGCTACCAGAAGCTTCATGTCTCCCCTCCATCTGTTACACGTCATGGTACCAAACCTGTACCAGGGTCATCGTTCAGTCAGGCTGGTCAGGATCAGGTGTTATCGGCTATGCAGTAATAATTATCATGATTATCGATATGTTATTTAATTATCGCGGGACCTTGTGGCCACTCATGGCATGAATCCTCACTGGCTCCAATGCCAGCGTCTATTCGGCAGGAATGGCGAATATCACAATAAATGCCAGAATGCTTGCCACTGTGGCAAAACGCGCACGATGCAGGTAGTTAGCTTTGCGTTCGTAATGATGGTGGCTTGCAATGATGGCAACGATACATTGCAACAGGTAATACAGTGCAAAAGCACGTGAAGCAAAGGAGATGATTTCCAGGAGATCTGCAGTCCAAACCAGTATTATTGCGAAGACCGATACAACAAGATAACCCTTGTTGGTCGATAACTTGCCGCTGCTACTTTCACTGACCAGGCATCCGGCACCGACAGTATCAGCGACAGCCGCACTGAATTGGCTCATGATCGCCGCGACAATCAGCATGAGGGGCAATACGGTTGCTGCCAGCCCGGTTGCAGAAACGATTTCCGCGATCTGGATATCCGCAAGGTTGAGATGTTGCACTATCGGCATCAATGCAATGACCGATACCACATACAGGGCGCCTGAAATTAATTGTGCCCGACGCATGGTTCGAACGCGCATTTCTACATTGTATTTCTCACCCAGAAAACGCGATGTCTCAAAGCCCTGTACCACTAGTAAAATACCGGACAGAATACACACCTTGGTTATCCAGTCTCTGTCCTGCAGGTCAAAGAGGAGCGATCGTTCGGATTGTATGAAGTTATAGTCGTATACAAATATCCCGATCAACAGTGCCGCAACAATCGACAACTGTATAGACATTGAATATGCCTCAAGTTTCTCGAGCCCACCCAGTCCGCGGATGAAACCCGTCGCTGCAATGATTACTATGATGGTTGTTGTCAGGGTTCTTTCCAGGTTGGGTGAATCCCCAAAACCCAGGTAGGTTAGAAGAAAAGACGATAGCAATGACAGATAGAACGCAACAGCAGTCACGTAAGAGAATGATAGCGCGGTATTGGCGAACAAATCGATTCTATATATTACAGGATGTGCTTCCTTGTCATGCAGGAGGGGTTCAGCATGAATGATGTTGAAACGAATAACACCACCAATAGCATAGGCAAGCACAACAATGCCCGTGACTGCGAGAGGAGAATACTCGCCTACAACGCTTGCAAGCAACGGCGCTATAATCAGAAACCCGCTGCCGATTATGGAAGACAGTGGCGTGAGTGTTGCCTGCCAGGACTTGCTATTGGTCAGATGAGGGTGGAACATAAACAGCAATACACAGGCTGCAATGATCACGAGTATTGTGTTAAGCATGGCTCTCCCTGTGTTTATAGCCTTGTTGCTTGAAACGCAACGCTACGGGAGGTGATATCACGGTTAACGGATTGGCAGTCTGAACAGTAAGGCATCCCCGCACCACCGTCAGTGTCAAGATGAACCCCCATCGACGCCGCAGGCTTCGGAATAGCCATCAGCAGGCGGGCGGCATTCGAAAGACGTAACAGCTATTGCTTCAGCCATAATCATATCCCTGATGACCGGAAAAACGCCCACAGCGCCTGGCAAACGCCTGTACATGATTCCTCTCCTCTGCGTACTTCACAGAACACACTTACTACCCATCCTGGTAAAGTTAACACTTTCCTGTAGTGGATTCATTGATCTGCAACACGAAGGGGGCCAAAGCCAACGTGTTTGCTGATAGTGTCATACCACTCTCGTGTTCGCTATTCCCCAACACAAGATGCCCGAATATTTGGGCGAGGGAGAGGCTTCAGGATGTACCGAAGTCGTTTATTCCAGATTGAACTCGCTGCATGGCTGGAATTGTACGAACTCAGACTCTATATAAGAAAGTAGATCTACTTATGCGCAGTTGTTATAGCCGCTATCGTGAATGACCGAATCGGGTGGAAGGCAGGTATTCGGCACTAAACAGATAGATAGAGTCGATAGTCAGCTCAGCGTGAATTCGCGTGCATTGGCGGGTTTTCGTGGTGAGGGCGGGGCAACTAACCTGTTGACTGATGGGTGTGTGAAAACAGTTAATAGCCACCAGGGAGGGATATATCGAACCAGGATGAACCGGGGCCTGTCAAACAACACGGCCCCGGTTCAGCAGGCAGGTAAAGACTAGTCGTCGATGCGTACTTTTTTGATGGTGATTATCGCAACCGGGTTGTTCCAGTCACGGTCTGCCGGGACGAGGTCGCCATTACCCTGGATGCCCGGATGAATATAGACATAACCCTCACCGCCTTCGTCATTGTAGCCTTCTCCGGCGCAAAGAAATGGCGGCCCCGGAATGCTGATGCACAATTCATCATTGATTTCCGTACCGGCGTCGTAGGCAGGTGAATGTGTCGACACTGTCCGGTGCATCCTCGGGCCACGAATACCATTCACGGCAAAGAAGGCGTCATTGCTTGGCACCAGCATGGCTGCAACGCTGACATGATTGTTCCGGTTGTTGGTCCTGACGTGAAGAGTGACCGATTGGCCGGGGGGTAATACATCCATACCGGTAGTTGCAACATCGAGTGCCCCCTCGTCAAGCAGTTTGCTGCTTAACGGGCCTGAATCACCGCTCTCGGCCAGCATTTCCAGCTCGGGGCCGGCAGCAGCGCCGGTCGCAAACAGCTTGATGCCTTTCCTGTGGGTGGCAACCATGATCGGCGTGAATATTTCGCCCTTGGTGATGTTGGTAATCGTGACTTCATAGGCACTGTGGCGGTCGCTTGCCAGTACCTGTGTGTTGAATAGCGCCGTTGATGCAAGCAGTGCCACGCCCGTGGCGCGTGTCCATACTTTCATGGTAAATCCTCCTGTTGGTGTTTCCATCCAAGTTGGTGTTATCGCAGTTGCAGGCTAATGGACAGAAATCACCGGGGCATCACGAAATTGTCACGTGAATATCACGTCGGGGAGACAGCCTGGCAGGCGGTGATCAGCCGTTGACGGCGGCCATCTGGAAGGTGAATGTCGTGCCCTCGCCGTCATGGCTCCGGACCTCGATTCGGCTGCCATGCAATTCCAGGATGCGGCGCGTGATCGCCAGGCCCAGCCCGGCATGCTGCTGCGCATCGGCCGTACTGTCACCGCGATAAAAGCGGTCGAATATATGCTCCACCTTGTCCGTGGGTATTCCGCAGCCCGTGTCCGCCACTTTCACGATGACCTGCTCGCCCTTTGCCGACAGGCCGACAGTGACGCGCCCGCCCGGCGGCGTGTGCCGCAGGCCGTTGTCGATGAGATTTTCCAGCACACGCTGCAGCATGCCGATATCACCGTATACCATCGGCGTGGTATCCCCGCACTCTGCAATCAGGTCTATCTTTTGTTCGCTTGCCTTCAGCTGGAATTTCTGTACGACATCCTGCGTCAACTCGGAAAGCGAGAAGGGTTCCGTGTAGACGATGCGCTCGCAGGAATCCAGCTTCGCCAGTTCGAACAGCTCGTTGACCAGTTGCGTCAGTCGCTGGCAGTGTTGCAGGGCGGTATCCAGGTAACGCTTCCTGTCTGCTGCGGACAGGTTCGCATCCTTCAGGCCGAGTGTTTCCAGGTAGCCCTGCAGGTTCGTCAGCGGCGTGCGTATATCATGTGAAATATTGGCGACAAGTTCGCGGCGCTGGCCGTCGGTCCGCTCCAGCTCGTTCAACTGCTGGTCGATGCGTTCCGCCATGCGACGAAACTGGTAATCCAGCCGGTCGATTTCATCGCCTGACGGCCGTATTCCGTCTTGTCCGGCCGGCGCCGGGTTGACCTTGTTCGTATAGGCGCGGATGTCGCTGTTGAGACGACGGAGCCGGCGGGTCAACAGCGCGAAGACGAACAGGCCGGTCAACAGTGCAACCAGCAATGCAACCAGCAGCACCCAGCTGTTGGTGCGGAAAATGTAACTGTCGCGCAGGTGGTCGACGATCCCCTCGTAGTGTTCACCGCCGAGGATCACGTAGAGATAACCCTGCAGAGGCCCGGTGTCGGGAATGCGTGCAGCCGAGAAAACCTTTTGCCGGTCAGGGCTCCTCGGATCATCGCCTGCCAGCGGGAAACGCGCCTCGCCGGCAAGAAACTGCCTGACCGGTGCCATGTCAACACGGGTACGTTTTATCCTGTCATCGGGGGCATCGTAGCCGATGATGGTGCCGGCCTCGTCCAGCAGGTAAATCTCGATGCTGGGGTTGATGACCATCAGCATGTGAAAGACATGCTCGAGTGCCGCCCGGTTTACCTGGTTGTCGCTGATCAACGGTTGTTCGGCGACGATATGTTGTGCGAGTTCGGCATTCAGTTGCTGGGCGACTTCCTGCTGGTACATGACGTTGCTGCTGCGAATGATGTTTACCAGGAACAGGCCGATTACCACCAGCAGCGCGAACAGTGTCAGTGAAAGTTTGCTGTAGAGCGTGCCCGGCATTATCAATGTGATCCGCCAGTTACCGTTTCGGAAAACCGGTAACCGACTCCCCATACCGTCAGGACATATTTCGGGCTGGACGGATCGTCTTCAATCTTGGCGCGCAGGCGGTTAATGTGTGAATTGACCGTGTGTTCGTAGCCTTCATGACCATAGCCCCAGACGCTGTCCAGCAGCTGGGAGCGGGTGAAGACCCTGCCGGGATGACTGGCAAAGTACCACAGCAGGTCAAATTCACGGGCTGTCAGTTCCACGTCCCGGCTATGCAGGCGTACGGCGCGTGTCGCAGAATTGATTTCCAGGTCACCCGTCGTCAGCGCACCTTGCGACGTCCCGGGGTGCTGTGCGGCGCATGACGCTACGCGTCGCAGCAGCGCCTTTACGCGCGCGACCAGTTCCCGAATGCTGAACGGCTTGCTGAGGTAATCGTCCGCGCCGATTTCGAGTCCGAGCACCCGGTCGAGTTCGGTATTGCGCGCGGTCAGCATCAGTACCGGCGTATAGGTATCGCGCGCCCGGATGGCGCGGCAGATGTCCATGCCGTCCATGCCGGGAAGCATCAGGTCCAGTATGACGAGGTCGAATTTCCCGGACACGGCTTGTTGCAGCCCCTCATTACCCTCGGCCGAATGGGTGACGCTCATCCCCTGGTCGGCCAGGTGCAGCGTCACCAGGTGGGCGATCTCCGGGTTGTCCTCGATGAGCAGAATTTTTCTCTGCATGGGCAGTATGCTTGCAAGTTGTTGTTATCGCTCAGGCTAGCGCAGAAATATCACGTGAACATCACGCGCCCGACGGTAGAACGTTGCCTGATAGCACTTTCGACGCCGGATTATGCGCGTGGTTCCCCACGGACGAGTGGCAACGCCGATGTCGGCGGCCGGCGGCGCGATCAGAAATTCGGCTTGACCGGGGCGTCCTGGAAGCGCTGGATGCTGGCGAGGATTTCTTCGCGGGCGGCATCGATGCCGTCCCAGCCCTCGATCCTGACCCACTTGTCGGGTTCAAGGTCTTTATAGTGATCGAAGAAATGCGCGATGGAGGCCGGCAGTTCCGGCGGCAGCTCGTCGAGTGAATCGACATGCCGGTAATGAGTGGACAGCCGGTCGATTGGCACGGCCAGTACTTTTGCGTCCGGCCCTGCTTCATCGGCCATTTTTCAGGACGCTGATGGGACGGCACTGAATGACGGATCCGCTGATGAGCGGTACCGGGGTCACGACCAGCACGTCGACCGGATCGCCGTCTTCCGACAGGGTGTGCGGAATATAGCCGTAATTACACGGGTAGTGCATCGAGGTATCCATGAAACGGTCGACGAACATGGCGCCGGTGATCTTGTCGACTTCATACTTGACCGGGTCACTGCGCGCCGGGATTTCGATGATGACATTGATTTCATCGGGGACGTCGTTGCCGGGAGGGACCCTGTCGAGATTCATGTTACATACCCGTGAGTAAAATGGCGCGCCCGACAGGATTACTCGAGTGGTTCCAGCCGGAGTGATTCTGCTCCGGCCCCTTCGGGCCGCCGTCGCTGCGCGACGACGTTCTCGGCAATTGCTCCATGCATTGTTCTACCTCCTGCATGGCCCAGGCCAGCCTCTCGACCGGTTCCCGGTCTCACCTTCTCCCTGCAGTCGTTCGCCATCTTCCGATGGCTTGTCAAACCTGTTTCACAGGTTCGACTCCTGCCGTGCGCAGGAGTTAATCGTTCGTACTCAAAGTACGAACGATTTCCGGATTATTGGCGCGCCCGACAGGATTCGAACCTGTGACACCTGGCTTCGGAAGCCAGTACTCTATCCAGCTGAGCTACGGGCGCAGAATCCGCTCCCGCCGGTAATTAGTGGCGCATAATGCCGCCATGCAGGAACAGGCCATAAGGATAGCGTGTGACCGGGAACAGGTCTATGCCGGGATGTGCCTGATTTTGCAACGGTTAGCCGGAATTTCACGGTCGGGCCCTTTCCAGTATAATTCGCCTTCTTCAAATGCCGGGCAGGTAAGTGTCAGCCCGGCCACACCGGCATCGCTGTCGTATTAACCAGGAGAGACCATTGAGCACGGATAAAAATTTCTACACGACCTTCTTTTACATCATGGGTGGCCTGGCCGTATTGTGTGTCATCCTGATCATTATTGCCGGGAACCTGACCTCCGAAGTCGCCGAATACAAGCCGAAAGAAGTGGTTCTCGCCAACATCATGCCCGTGGGGAATGTGCGGGTGGCCAGCGAGTCCGAGCCCGAGCCGGCGCCGGCGGCAGCCGTCGCAGCGGCCGAGCCTGCCGAGCCCCGGTCCGGCGAGACTGTCTACAACAGCAACTGCATGGCGTGTCATGCGACCGGCGCGGCCGGTGCGCCAAAACTGGGCGATGCCGCTGCCTGGGCCCCGCGCATTGCCGCCGGTATGGCCACGCTGATGAAAAATGCTATCAATGGCCTGAATGCCATGCCGCCCAAGGGCTTATGCATGACCTGCAGTGACGCCGAGATCACCGCGGCCGTCGAGTATATCGTTGCCAACAGCAAGTAGACGGTAATTGCAGACCGCAACAAAAGCTGCCTTCGGGCAGCTTTTTTTTGCCTGAAAGGATGCCAGGGGTGTCTTTGTCGGCCAGGCAGACAAGGGCAATCGGGCGCAGCAGGATGTGCCCCGGTCGTTACGAATGCCACAGAACTGTCTGCAAGGTCTGCGGGTCTAAAGAATCTGGCGGGTGTAACGATATCGTATATATATTAAAGGTGTCGGCGCTCGCCACACCGGGCTGAATGATCTCACTGGCTGGAGTTTTCGAGTATGGGCAAGCCATCCATGAATGCGCTGCAACAGACATCCCTGCTGGATGGCGGCAATGGCCCTTATCTCGAGGCATTGTATGAATCATGGCTGCGTAACCCCGAATCAGTCGCAGACAACTGGCGCGAGTATTTTGCTTCGCTGCCGCAGGTCAACGGCAACGCGGCAACCGATGCCTTCCATTCCGAGGTCCGCCAGGAGTTTTCGCGTTTGACGGGACGTATGCGCGGCAAACGCGTCGCGCACACCGGCAGCGTGCAGCTCACGCATGAGCGAAAACAGGTGCGTGTGCTGCAGTTGATCAATGCCTACCGCTTCCTCGGGCATCGTTTTGCCAAGACCGATCCTCTGCGGCAGGTCGAGCCCGAACGTGTCAGTGAACTCGAGCTGTCCTACCATGAACTGTCCGAGGCGGATTTCAGCACGGTCTTCCGTACAGGTTCACTGGTCGGGCCGGAAGAGGCAACGCTGGAAAATATCATCGTCGCGCTGAACCGCACCTATTGCGAGACCATAGGTGCGGAATACATGCATATCTCCGAAACTACCGAGAAGCGCTGGATACAGCAGCAACTTGAAAGCGTGCAATCGCACCCGCAAGTCTCGCCGGAAAAGCAAAAGTGGTTGCTTGAACGACTGACCGCGGCCGAAGGCATCGAGCGCTACCTGCATGCAAAATACGTGGGCCAGAAGCGCTTCTCGCTGGAAGGTGGCGAAAGCCTGATTCCACTGATGAATGAACTGATCGACCGCGCCGGCGAGCTGGGGATGAAAGAGATCGTCATGGGAATGTCGCATCGCGGTCGGCTGAACGTGCTGGTGAATATACTGGGCAAACTGCCCTCAACGTTGTTTTCCGAATTCGAGGACCAGCACAATCGCGATCACGCCACCGGTGATGTGAAATACCACCAGGGGTTTTCCTCGAACATCCAGACCAGCGGCGGACTGGTCCACCTGGCGCTGGCTTTCAATCCGTCGCACCTGGAAATCGTATCGCCGGTCGTGGAAGGCTCCGTGCGTGCGCGTCAGCAGCGCTATAACGATACCGGCGGCGCGCAGATTATGCCGGTTGTCATACACGGTGATTCCTCTTTTGCCGGGCAGGGCGTGGTAATGGAAACCTTCAACATGTCCGGGCTGCGCGGCTACAGTACCCACGGTACTGTACACATCGTGGTAAATAACCAGATCGGTTTCACCACCAGTCACATCAAGGATGCGCGTTCCACGTATTACTGCACGGATGTGGCCAAGATGGTTGGCGCGCCGATTTTCCATGTCAATGGCGATGATCCGGCAGCGGTTATGTTCACTACCCAGATGGCACTGGACTATCGCATGAAGTTCAAAAAAGATGTCGTCATCGACCTGGTGTGTTATCGGCGGCATGGTCATAACGAGGCGGACGAACCGGCCGCGACACAACCTATGATGTACCGGCAGATACGCTCGCTGCCAACGGTGCGTGAGCTCTACTCGAAAAATCTTCAGGCTGCGCAGGTTATCGGGGCCGATGATGCCGATATTATGGCAAAAGAATATCGTGACTTGCTGGATGCCGGCAAGAGCGTCACACCCGAGGTCATTCTCCATCAGCCAATCGATGCCAAGGTGGCTGTTAACTGGAAATCCTATGTCGGCCACGACTGGGACGAGCCTTGCGATACCACGGTCAATGAAGTCACTTTGTTGAAACTTGCGGAGCGTTTGCTGCAGTTGCCGACGGGCTTCGAGTTGCACCCGCGTGTTGCGCGCGTGCTGGATGACCGGCGCAAGATGGCGGCCGGTGCGCTGCCGGTCGACTGGGGGTATGCGGAGACGCTTGCTTTCGCGACCCTGCTGAATGACGGTTTTCCAGTCCGCATATCCGGGCAGGACAGCGAGCGCGGTACGTTTTTTCATCGCCATGCCGTCTTGCACAACCAGCAAGACGGATCAGTCTGGATGCCGCTGAAAAATATCGCTGACGATCAGCCGAACTGCGTGGTGTTCGATTCGATGCTGTCCGAAGAGGCCGTTCTTGCCTTTGAATACGGTTATGCAACGACCGAACCGGAGACGCTGACGATCTGGGAGGCGCAGTACGGTGACTTTGCCAACGTGGCACAGGTGGTCATTGACCAGTTCATAACCTCCGGCGAGAGCAAGTGGGGCCGCCTGTGTGGACTGACACTGCTGCTTCCGCACGGCTACGAAGGCCAGGGGCCGGAACATTCATCAGCACGGCTCGAGCGTTTCCTGCAACTGTGTGTTGACCACAATATCCAGGTTTGCAATCCGACCACGCCGGCGCAGACGTTCCACATGCTGCGCAGGCAGATGATCAGGAAAGTGCGGCGACCACTGATCGTAATGGCGCCCAAGAGCCTGCTCAGGCACAAACTGGCTACATCCACGCTCGAGGATATTTCACTCGGCCGGTTCTACCCGGTCATCGGCGAGACGGTGCTCGAGGATCCGGCAGACGTAACGCGCCTGGTGATGTGCAGCGGACGCGTGTATTACGATCTGCTCGAGCGGCGTGCTGAAGCCGGCCTCGACACGGTTGGACTGGTCAGGATCGAGCAGCTGTACCCGTTCCCCTGGCGGCTATTGCGGGAGGAGATTGCACGTTATCCGAATGTGAAGGAATTTGTCTGGTGCCAGGAAGAACCCCAGAACCAGGGTGCCTGGTATGCCACGCGACACAAGCTGGAAGAACTGATTGGCGTTGAAAACAGACTTGTCTATACTGGCCGCGTTGCATTATCAGCTCCGGCTGTCGGCTATGCCAGCGTGCATGTGCAGCAGCAGCAACTGCTGGTTTCACAGGCGCTGGGACTGGCGGATGAACCGACCACAGGTGATGCTAAATGACAACTGAACTCAAGGTGCCGGCGCTGCCGGAGTCTGTTAGCGACGGTGTCCTCGTCTGTTGGCACAAGCAGCCGGGGGATGCCATACGACGCGACGAAGCGCTCGTGGACATCGAGACAGACAAGGTGGTGCTCGAGATTCCCGCTCCCCAGGACGGTGTACTGGAGAAGATACTGGTTGCCGACGGCAACACGGTGGTTGCCGATCAGGTCATAGGCGTCATCAACTCCAACGGGGTTGCAACGACGGTCACGGCCTCGGCCGACAGGGTGCCTGATACGGTCGCTGCCGCTGGTCCGGTCAACAACAGCCGCCCGCCCGGGCCAGCCGCGCGTAAACTGCTCGCCGAAAATGAAATCGACCCGCGTCACCTGCATGGCAGCGGACGTGGTGGTCGAATTACCAAGTCGGATGTGCGCGAGCATATCGTGCAGGACACGCAGGTTCCGATAACGCCGGCGCCGGCAGCTGAAAAACCCGCCAGCGTGGCAAAACCGTCGACACCCGCGCCGGGTTTACCGGAGTCATACGAAGACCGTCCGCAGAAACGCGTGCCCATGACGCGACTGCGCGCGCGTGTGGCCGAGCGATTGATGCAGGCCTCGCAAACCACCGCGATGCTGACCACGTTCAACGAAGTCAACATGCAGTCCATCAAGACGTTGCGCGAAAAACATCGCGAGGCGTTTGAGAAGACGCACGGCGTGCGCCTGGGTTTCATGTCATTTTTTGTCCGCGCCGCTGCAGAGGCGCTGAAGCAGCACCCTGATATCAATGCATCGATCGACGGCGACGACATCATTTACCATGGTTTCTGCGACATCGGTGTTGCCATCAGTACGGAGCGGGGGCTGGTGGTGCCGATTCTGCGCAATGCCGAATACATGAGCCTGGCTGAAATCGAAACGGAAATACTCGATTTCGCCAACCGCGCGCGCGATGGCAAGCTGACCATGGAGGAAATTACCGGAGGCACGTTTTCCATCACCAACGGCGGCGTGTTCGGTTCCATGCTGTCTACACCGATACTGAACCCGCCGCAGAGCGCTATACTCGGCATGCACAGCATCAAGGATCGTCCCGTCGTTGAAAACGGCGAGGTGGTCGTGCGGCCGATCATGTACCTTGCACTTACCTATGATCATCGCATCGTTGATGGCAAGAGCGCGGTGACCTTCATGAAGACCATAGTTGATTTACTGGAAGAGCCGGCCGCGATGTTGCTCGATTTGTAGGGAATGTTTGCAGCCAAAAAGAACAGGGCGCGAACCGTTCAAGAATCTTGAGAAAGCCGAACAAATATTTCCCTCTCCCTGCGGGAGAGGGCCAGGGAGAGGGGATATGATTAAACAACGAAATTTGATCCCCTCTCCCCAACCCTCCCCCGGAGGGGGAGGGAGCAACAGTGCAAATATATTATGAGTGACAAATACGATGTGGTTGTCATCGGCGCCGGCCCGGCGGGCTACGTTGCCGCAATCCGCTGCGCGCAGCTCGGTATGAAAACCGCCATTGTCGATGACTGGCTGGACGGCAATGGCAAGCCGGTGCCGGGTGGCACCTGCCTGAATGCCGGTTGCATTCCCTCCAAGGCATTGCTGGAAAGCTCCCAGTTGTATGAGCGTACCAGCAGTCAGCTGGACCGGCACGGCATAAAAGTAGACAAGGTGTCACTCGATGTCGCGGCAATGATTGCAAACAAGGACACCGTAGTACGTGATCTGACCAGCGGAATCGTTTCTCTTTTCAAGTCCAATTCCATTGAATGGTTGCCCGGCCGCGGCCAGTTGTTGCCCGACCGCCATGTGCGCATTTCCGGTAATGACGGCGCGGAAAGCACGGTGACGGCTGACTATGTCATCCTTGCAACCGGGTCCGTCCCGGTAACAATCGATGCGGCGCCCTTGCAGGGTGACACCATTGTCGATTCTGCCGGCGCGTTGAACTGGACCAGCGTGCCAAAGCGCCTCGGCATCATCGGCGCCGGTGTCATCGGACTCGAGCTGGGCAGTGTCTGGCGGAGGCTCGGTGCAGAGGTAATCCTGCTGGAAGCGCAGGACCTGTTTCTGGCCATGGCAGACCAGCAGATCGCGCGCGCCGCCCTGAAATTGTTTACCGGGCAGGGCCTCGATATTCGTCTCGGCGCACGGGTAATGTCGAGTGAAATCAACGCTGACGGAATTGAAATCGTCTACCATGACGGCAGCGGCGAGCATGCCCTCGGCGTAGACCGGCTGGTCGTTGCAGTCGGACGCCGTCCGAACAGCGAGGGGCTGGCCGCACCCGGTGCAGAGCTGGTGCTTGATGAGC
Source organism: uncultured Halobacteria archaeon (assembly GCA_963768575.1). Classification (GTDB taxonomy): domain Bacteria; phylum Pseudomonadota; class Gammaproteobacteria; order UBA9214; family UBA9214; genus UBA9214. Next base: position 55,105 of record CAVYIJ010000005.1, on the reverse strand, counting down.
GCGGCTTTGTGCACGTGGACGCCGATTGCAGTACGAGTCTGCCGGGTGTGTACGCAATCGGTGACCTGGTGCGCGGCCCAATGCTGGCGCACAAGGGTTCTGAAGAAGGCATCGTCGTGGCAGAGCGAATTGCCGGACAGGCGAGCGAAGTAAACTATGAAGCAATCGCCTCGGTCATCTATACGCACCCGGAAATCGCCTGGGTAGGCAAGACGGAAGAATCACTCAGGCAAATCGGCGTTAATTACAATACCGGCCTGTTTCCGTTTGCCGCCAGTGGCCGGGCGCGCGCCATGCAGGAAACGGATGGCATGGTCAAGGTATTGAGCGATGCCGACACCGACCAGGTGCTGGGCGTGCATATCATGAGTGCGTCGGCCTCGGAACTGATCGGCCAGGCGGTACTCGCCATGGAGTTTTCCGCCAGCAGCGAAGACATCGCACGCACGGTGTTCGCCCATCCCACGCTGTCGGAGGCGCTGCACGAGGCAGCGCTGGCGGTCGACAAGCGCGCCATTCACGTCGGCAAGCCCAGGCGCGGCTAACCGGCTGCAATTCCCGTATCGTGCGCGTTTGATGCGCGCGTTCCGGCTTCACTCCATTCCGCTGTTACACTCGGCCCGATTGACGTATATCAAGTAAACATCCCGGGTAACGGGTGTACCATCACTTGTCCGGAGAGCGGACCATTCCGCCAGGAATTCAGCGAGGACGTTATGTCGCACATAGTGGTATTGGGGGCCGGTACCGGCGGTATGCCGGCGGCTTACGAGTTACGCGAGGAACTGGGCGGCGAGCACAGGATTACCGTTATCAATGAGCGGGACCACTTTCAGTTTGTCCCTTCCAATCCATGGGTCGGTGTCGGCTGGCGGACGCGAAAGGATATAACGTTCCCGATCGGACCGGCACTGGGCAAAAAGAATATCGACTTTATTGCAGGTTCCGTTACACGTATCGACGCTGCAGCCAACCGGCTCGAGCTGGCCGACGGGCAGGCCGTTGAATATGACTACCTGCTGATTGCCACCGGTCCAAAACTGGCATTCGACGAGGTGCCGGGATCGGGTCCGGACGGCCATACTGTTTCCATTTGCACTGTCGATCATGCAGAGAAGGCGCATGCAGGATATGAAAAGCTGAAGGAAAACCCGGGCCACGTGATTATCGGGGCCATGCCGTTTGCCAGCTGCTTCGGTCCGGCCTACGAATATGCCTTCATCATGGATGCTGACCTGCGAAAAAAGCGTCTGCGCAGCAAGATTCCGATGACCTATGTGACCAGCGAACCCTATATCGGGCATCTGGGCCTTGGCGGGGTCGGCGATTCGCGCGGCATGCTGGAAAGCGAATTGCGGCAGCACGATATCAAGTGGATCACCAATGCAAAAGTCGTGAAGGTCGATGACGGGAAGATGTATGTTGAAGAGTACGGTGATGACGGCAACCTGGTCAGGGAGCACGAACTGGAATTCAACTATTCCATGATGCTGCCTGCGTTCAAGGGCGTCGATTGCGTGGCGGCTGTCGAGGGCCTGTGCAACCCGCGCGGTTTCGTGATCGTGGATGAATTCCAGCGCAGTCCGAAATACCCGAACATATTTTCCGCGGGAGTGTGCATCGCCATCCCGCCGATTGAGGCCACGCCGGTTCCCACCGGCGCACCCAAGACCGGTTATATGATCGAGTCCATGGTAACGGCGATAGTGCATAACATCAGGGATGAGCTGCAGGGGAAGGCGTTGTCCCACCGCGGCACCTGGAATGCCATTTGCCTTGCGGACATGGGTGATACCGGGGCGGCCTTCGTCGCGCTGCCGCAGATACCGCCGAGAAATACAGCATGGATGAAAAAGGGTAAATGGGTGCACCTGGCCAAGATCGCCTTCGAGAAATATTTCATCCGCAAGATGAAAAAGGGCACATCGGAACCCGTCTACGAGAAATACATCCTCAAGGCGCTGGGCATCGAGCGTCTTGAGAAGCAGTAACCGGTCAGCCATAATCACATCCGCGGGTACAGGTTTTTCCGGCTGATCGGCCGGTGCCAGGACCGGCCGGCCCGGAATCATTCTGCCACTCCCCCATAATCGAGGTTATACATGCAACAGTCAGTAATGTTTATCATCCTTTCCTTCGCCGTGCTTTCCATTGCAAATGCCGGCAATTACAGCGCGCAAGTTGATGACAGCCGCGCGACGGCCGCGGAGTTCATGCAAACGCTCAAGCAGGAACTGCAATCGGGTATGCAGGAGGGCGGACCGGTGAATGCCATCAGCGTGTGCAACCTGTCCGCGCCGGGAATCGCGAGTACCTACAGTGTGCGCAAGCGCTGGGACGTGGGGCGCACCAGCCTCAAGCTCAGGAACCCGAACAATGCCCCGGATGCCTGGGAGCGTTCGGTGCTTGAATCTTTCGAGGAACGCCGGACTAAAGGCGAAGACACGGCAAAGATGGAATACCACGAGGTCGTTCGCGAGGACGGCGAGAAAAAGCTGCGTTACATGAAGGCCATCCCAACGGCAAAAGTTTGCCTTGTCTGTCATGGCAAGGAGGTCGATTCAACTGTAAGGACGCGCATTGACAAGCTGTATCCCGAAGACAAGGCAACGGGTTACGAAGTCGGCGACATTCGGGGTGCATTCACCATCAGCCAGCCGCTGAAATAGTGAGTGAATTTGTTCGCGGACGCCTTCCTGTCGTGCAAGGCATAGTTGCCGCCTGGGAAATCGCGCCTGCAAGGCGCTCCTACACCAATTAGATACATCTGTAGGAGCGCCTTGCAGGCGCGATCCCTGTCCTAACCCTGTCGGTCCGCGGCCGTAACCCAGCGTTTCCCGGCCGCTGTATCTTCCTGCTTCCAGAAGGGCGCGTCGGTTTTCAACGTGTCGATCATGTACTCGCAGGCCGCGAAGGCATCCTTGCGGTGTGCGCTGGCCGCGGCGACGAACACGATGCGGTCATTGGGGGCGAGTGGTCCGATGCGGTGGATGATCACGGCCGAAACGAGGTTCCATCGGTCGAGTGCGTGTGCCTCGATAGTTTCCAGCGCTTTTTCCGTCATGCCGGGATAATGTTCCAGCGTCATCAGTGATATCTCGTCACCCTCGTTCAGGTCGCGCACCAGCCCGGTAAAACTGACCACGGCACCCGCCGTGCCGGCGCAGCGTGCGCGCAGCTGTTCCAGTTCAGCGCCGGGATCGAAGTCTTCAGCCTGCACGCGGATCATGTCAGCCTCCCGTTACCGGCGGGAACCAGGCTACTTCATCGCCATCGCGAACCGGGTGCCCCGGTTTGACGACTGCCTGGTTGACGGCGACGCGTAACTGCGGGTTACCGAGTGCCGCGTGCCAGGTGTCATCACGCGCCTGCAGCCAGCCCGTCAGTGCCGAAACATCGGCGATTTGGTCAGGGAGTTCAACCTGTTCAACGTCCACGCCCAGGGATTCGCGCAGGCTGGCAAAGAAACGCAACCGGACCATGGTGCATCAACCACCGGTCATGGCCATGAAGCGGACAATCTGTTGCGGTCGTTCGCGGAATTCATGGCGTTCCGGTTTCAGGGTGATGGCGTGCTGCACGGCATCCAGCAACTCATGCATCGCTGATACCGGCGCGCAACAGCGGACGGAATTCGAATTTGTGGTCCTGGCCGAGGCACAGGTACAGGGTGCCGTCGACGGCCAGCCGGACGCGGTTGCAGGTTTCACAGAAGTGCTGCGAGATGGGAGTAATGAAGCCGATACGCAAGCCGGTCCCGGCAACCTGTACGTAGCGTGCGGGTCCACCGCCGGGCATAACACCGGGAATCAGGTCATAACGCGCCGCCAGTTGCTTTTTTATTTCCTGCAGGTCGACGTAATGCGAGGTGGCGCTTCGTCCGGTATCGCCCATTGGCATGGTCTCGATCAGCCGCAAGGTGAAATCATGTTCGATGCAGAACTCGACCATGTCCCCGATTTCATCATCATTAACGCCTTTCATGACAACCATGTTGATCTTGATCGGGGAAAAGCCGCTGCTTTTTGCGGCCATCAGTCCATTGATGACCTTGTCGAGATTGCCTTTTGTTATCTCCTTGAAGCGTTCGGCGCGCAGTGAATCCAGGCTGACATTGATGCGGCTGATGCCCGCGGCATGCAGTGCTTCGGCCTGGCGTGTCAGGCCAACGGCATTGGTACTCAATGACAGGTCGAGGAGGCCGGGTATTGCGGCAAGCTTTCCCGCCAGTGCCGGCAGGTTTTTTCGCAGCAGTGGCTCGCCACCGGTGATGCGGACGCGGCGCACGCCGAGAGAAACAAACGCACCGATGACACGTTCGATTTCCGCGAAGGTCAGCCACTCATCCGGTTCGCTGAAATCCCGGAAATCACCGGGCAGGCAGTAAAAGCACCGCAGGTCACATCGGTCGGTGACGGACAGCCGGACGTACTTTACGCTACGGCCAAATGGATCAATCAGGTCAGTGCTCATTGTCCCTCAGGCTACAGATGCCGTGCCGATAATGCCAGCCCGGCTTTATGACAGTATAGATGATCAATATCCCCGGGTAATTACGGTTATTCAAATGCCATGTTTTCCAGCCTGGCCTTGTCTTGCGGTGTATTGAGATTGAGGAACATCTCCGCTGATGCGGAGAAGTCGGCCAGCGCCAGCCGGTGCCGGGCATACCAGGTATCGATCTTGCGCCCGCCCCCGTCGAGATATTCCAGCAGGTCGGGCAGCAGGCTGCAGTGCAACAACGCAAACACCGGCTGCATGCGTTCGCCGTCATGGGCGACGCCGAGTTCGGCATTTTCACTACGCATCGCATGGTAAAGCGTGGCGGCCAGGTGTGTCGGTAAAAACGGTGAATCACAGGGCACCGTCAGCAAATACGGCCTGGCGGTTGCCTGCATGCCGGTGGCCATGCCGGCCAGCGGCCCGAAATAATCACCCAGCATGTCCTCGATAACCGGGTAGCCAAAGGCACGGTAGCGTTCCTGGTTACGGTTCGCATTGACCATGATGTCACCGGCCTGGGGCTTCAGGGCGGTAATTATATAGTCGAGCAAGGGCCTGTCGTTCAGTTCGATCAGGCCCTTGTCTTCGCCGCCCATGCGGCGTGCCTTGCCGCCGGCCAGGATGACCGCGCTGATGTCGTTAACGGGAATACGGTTATCTGCCGGCATGGCCTGTTTATGGCATTATGTGTTTGTCAGTGTTCTTCAGCCTGGAATGCTAATCATGACACAGGCAGAAATCTGCCGGGGGTGCATTGTGAACGAAGACGTCGTCAACATGGAAATACGCAAATTCCTCAAGAAGGTCGGCATTACCTCGCAGCGGGAAATCGAAAAGGCGCTGCAGAAAGCCGCCGCAAACGGCAAGCTGGCAGGCGGCGCGCCGCTCGATGCCACCATGACACTGGAAATCGCGGGACTGGGCCTGTCGCATACCATCGATGGCAAGATCGCTATCGAATAGGATGTTCAGCGCGCCGGCGGCGCATCGAAGATGACGTTGTCCGCACCGTGGTAAACCAGGAAATGCCGTCCCTTGGCGCGGGCAATCATGGTTACACCCAGTTCCTGCGCCAGTTCCAGGCCCATGTGGGTGACCCCGGAACGTGACAGTAATACCGCGATACCCATGTTGGCCGTCTTCATGACGATTTCCGAGGTCAGGCGGCCGGTGGTATAGAAGATCTTGTTATCACCCTGAATATCATCCAGCCACATGTAGCCGGAAATCGCATCGGCTGCGTTATGCCGGCCGACATCTTCGGTGTACAGGATAATCTCGTCGTCCTCGCACAGGCCGCAACCGTGTACCGCACCGGCGCGTTTGTAGATATCGTTGCAGTCAGATACTTTCTCCAGCAGTCGGTAAATGGTCGACTGCCGTACCTTGATCTCCGGCAGCTGCACCGTATACAGCGAGTCCAGTGTGCAGCTGAACACCGTGCCCTGCCCGCAGCCGGTGGTGACAGTGCGTCTTTTCAGCTTTTCGTCCCAGCCCTCGATGCCGTCCCGGGTAGTGACATTGACCGCCTCGGTACGATGGTCGACGATGACGGAACTGATTTGTTCGAGCCGGTCCACAAAGCGCTGGTTGCGCAGGTAGCCGAGCGCCAGCGCTTCGGGATGGGCGCCGATGGTCATCAGGGTGACGATTTCGCGACCGTCCACGTACAGTGTGAGCGGCGACTCACCCGGTATTTCGACATCGCGGCTGTTATTGAATTCATCGATCGCCCGCACCGGGTGGGTCGGCGACAGGCCGGCATGGGTGATCTCGGGCCGGTATTTGTCCTGTATTCGTGACATGGCAATCGTGTTTGGCAGCGTGGTTACCGGCGCCTGTTCGGGCTGCCGCATATAGACCTATACTATGGGTCAACGGGTGTAAATGGTAAAGGGTGCAATCCATGGGCTGCTGTGACGATGACTGATTCACTGACAACGCCGGTACCTGATGCGTTTTCCGTTTCCGTGATCGTCGAGTTTGTCGAGACGCAGGACAATCGCTGGGAGGACGGGCACTGGCGCGTGGCGGGCGTGGTGGCCGGCAGCCAGGGAGACGGGGTCGTGCGAGGCCGCGAGTTGCATGCCGCTTCACGGGGGCGGCAATTCCTGCATGCCGGCCTGCAAATGCGCCTTTACCTGGATGATGCCGAAAGCTATTACTACAACCTTGTCAGCGACAATCCCGGTGTATTCGTGATCTGCAACCAGGAACCCGGCGGGCCATTGCAACCGTTTATCGCCACCCTGAGTTACGGCGAGGCGACCTCGTACATGGAAACGGATGCCATCGTCGAGACGGTTGCCATGCCGCCCGAGTTATACCGCTGGGCCGAGCGCTTTGTACTCGAGCATTACGTCCCGGAAAAACACAAAAAACGCAAGCGCGACAACTGGAAGGAGGAAGGCCGTGGGCCGCGAAAATAAGCCGCGGCAGGACACCGCCGACAACCGGGAAGACTTCCTGGCACGCTGGTCGCGCCGCAAGCTGGATGCAGAACGGGTCGAACCGGGGGCGGCCGGCGGCGAAATCGATACGGTAAAAACTACCGCGCCGGCAGACGAACAGGCGGAAAAGGTGTTGACCGACGCCGATATGCCGCCGATCGAAACACTCGATGGGGACAGTGATTATTCACCGTTCCTGTCACCCGGCGTCAGTGATGATTTGCGCCACCAGGCCATGCGCAAACTGTTCGGGCAGCCGGAATTCAATGTTACCGATGGTCTGAATGATTACGACGAGGACTTCACCCAATTCGCCGGACTCGGCAATGTCATTACCCATGAAATGAAACGCATGCTGCAGCGCGAGCTGGAAAAAGACAGGACTCTTTCGACATCGGATACCGAACCGCTTGCCGAACCACAGTCGGATGAAGCGGTTGTGGATATGAAAGAAAACAGTGGTAATGCGGGAACAGAACCGGCTGAAGAAGCTGAAGATACGAACACGAAAAGTGATCTGTAGGGTGCGCCGTGCGCACCATGATTGAAAAAATTTGTATTGTCTTCCCGGTGCGCATGGCGCACCCTGCGATGCATTGTTGAATATACAAGAGTCATTCGAAGCGATATCCGGCAGAGCGTTGATTAGCTGTTTACTACATGAGCAATCCTATGTTCGACACAGATTCAACTGCTGCGATTGACCTTCCGGCCGCAACGCTGAATGGCAGGGCACGCGCCGCCGCATTGGTTGCGGCCGGCGCAACCGCCCGCGAGCCGGCCGGCATCGTCGGCTATCGCTCCGCCGGCAGGTTGCTGGTCATCGGCAGCGCGACCGCCATTGCGGACACGCAGGCGGCACTCGGCAAGTTCACTGAAATTACCTGTACCGGCCTGGTTGACGGCGCGGTCGAAGCACCGCACCTGGCCGGCTACCTGGGTAATTTCGAACTGTCGGCAGCCGCTGCCGCGCCGCAGGTGTATGACCTCGTGCTGGACCTTGGCAGTACGCCACTGTTGCGCTCCGAGTTGCCGCCGCCGGGTTACTTTGCCCCCGGCGACGACCGCGATGCCCTGCACGCCGCCCTCGAGGAAATTCCCGGGCTGACCGGCGAATTCGAGAAACCCGAGTATTTTCACTATGACGCCGCAATCTGCGCACACGGGCGGAGCGGGATCACCGCCTGCACGCGCTGCCTGGATACCTGCCCGGCGGACGCCATTCGCTCGCTGGGCGAGCGTATCGAGGTCAATCCGAATCTTTGCCAGGGCGCCGGCAGTTGTGCCACGGCCTGTCCGACCGGCGCGATAACCTATGGCTACCCGCGGCTCGCGGACACCCTGCAGCGCATGCGCGTGTTGTTGCAGGCCTACCACGATGCCGGTGGTACCGATGCGATCGTGCTGTTCCACGATGCCGCGGCCGGCCGTGAAGCGGTCACGGCAGTGGGCGGGCAACTGCCGGAACGCGTCATCCCGATAGAGGTCGAGGAAACGGGCAGCGTCGGCATGGATGTGTGGCTTGCAACGCTTGCCTACGGTGCGGCGGCGATTGCACTGCTGGCAACGCCGCGACTGCCGGCCAGCGTCAGCCGTGAAGTTACGCACCAGCTGGCCGTTGCCGGCGAGCTGCTGACCGGCATGGGCTACCCGGTCAACGCATTGCGGCTGTGCCAGGCCGGTGACGCCGACCTGGTCGATACGCTCGCGGCCCTGCCGGTGGTGGACGCGCGTGCGCCGGCGAGTTTCGCCGCCCTGGATGACAAGCGCACCGTAATCCGCCTGGCGGTTGAACACCTGTATGCAGCGGCCGCGGCACCCCGGCCGCTGGTGTCATTGTCTGCCGGTGCACCGTTTGGCGAGGTACAGGTCGACGACCGGCGCTGCACACTGTGCATGGCCTGTGTCTCGCAGTGTCCGGCCAATGCGCTCGAGGCCGGCAGCGAGAGTCCTCAGCTGGTCTTTATCGAAGCCAACTGCGTGCAGTGCGGGCTGTGTTGCCGGACCTGTCCGGAGGATGCCATTGCCGCATCACCGCGCTACCTCTATGATTCACAAAAACGCAATACCCGCCGGGTACTCTGCGAGGAGGAGCCGTTCTTGTGTATCCGTTGCGGTAAACCGTTTGCGACCCGCCGAGTCATCGAAAAAATTACCGGCAAGATGAAGGGGCACCCGATGTTCCAGGGTGACGCACTGGAGCGATTGAAGATGTGTGAAGACTGCCGGGTAAAGGCCATGTTCGTCGCGGAAGGCCTGGACGACAAGCCGGCCACGCCGGGCGGCCTGTCATGAGCGAGGATTCGCGGCCGGACGAGGGACAGGCCCTCGATTCGGGCGAGCAGGCGCGCGCCGGTGTCTACCGTCTGCTGGGCGCACTGCTGGCCGGGCCGCCGAATGCCGCGCTGATCGATTTGATGCGTGATATTCGTCCGCCGGAAAACGCCAATGATACGGCGATGGCGGCCGCCTGGCAGGGCTTGCAGGCCGCCGCCGGGAGCGCGGACCCGGACCGGCTGAAAGATTGAATATTTCAATTTGTTCATAGGGTTGGGCAGAGGCGAGCTGGTGCCGTACGCCTCTTTTTATATCAATGGCCTGCTGATGGAAAAGGTGCTGGCCGCGCTGCGGGAGACGCTGGCGCGGCTGGGCATCGAACGACAGGCCGATATCGCCGAGCCGGAAGATCACGCCGCCGCCGTGTGTGAAATCATGGGGATGATAATCTCCGACCATGGTCTACACTTGGAACAGGCAGCCTTCTTCGAAGACTATGTTTCTACATGGCTGGGGCATTTTTTTACTGACCTCGGCAAGGCCGAAGCGGCGGACTTTTATCGGGCCGTGGCACAATTGGGGCAGCAGTTCATGGCTGTGGAGCAGCGCTATTTCTCCCTGCCGGCATGAGTCATTATTCGCACCGTTGGAGGAAACGATGAAACAGCAACAGGCAGGACCTGTCAGCGACCGACGCAATTTTCTCAAGGGTATCGTCGCTGCCGGCGGCGCAACGGCATTGACCAGCCTTTGTGCGGCACGCTTGATGGCCGACGAAAACAGTGGCACTGCCATGCGCAAGAGCGAGGTCATGGCAGCCCGCGGCTACCACGAAACAGAGCACATCAGGAACTACTACCGGACACTCAGGGAGTGATTCAGGTTTTTATTGACCTGGAACAATGTATGAAAGGTTAGCAGGCGCATGATGACAGGCAGGTACGTTGCAGAAACAGGGCACAGTGTCATCTCTGAAATAACGGAGGCTGGACTATGAAGCTGGTCAAGAAGCCACAGGGCACGGATCAATCACCGGCGCATGCCGCATTCAGGGCGGCCACCATGGATCGCCGTACCTTCCTGAAACGCTCGGGCATCACTGCCGGCGGCATCGCGGCAGCCGGTTCCCTGTCGATGACGATGATGCAAAAGGCGCAGGCAACGTCCGCGCCGGCGACCAGCGGCGGGAAGGCCGAACAGGTGCGCACCATCTGCACCCATTGCTCGGTCGGTTGCGGTATCTACGCCGAGGTCGAAAACGGTGTCTGGACCGGCCAGGAGCCGGCCTTCGATCATCCCTTCAGTCACGGCGCGCACTGCGCCAAGGGCGCATCGGTGCGCGAGCACGGACACGGCGAGCGGCGCCTGAAATACCCGACCAAGCTGGTGAACGGCAAATGGACCCAGGTGTCCTGGGAGCAGGCCGTCAACGAGATCGGCGACCAGATGCTGGCGATTCGCGAAAAGTCCGGACCGGACTCCGTCTACTGGCTGGGTTCCGCCAAGCACAACAACGAACAGGCCTACCTGTTCAGCAAGTTTGCCGCCATGTGGGGTACCAACAACATGGACCACCAGGCGCGCATCTGTCATTCCACCACGGTGGCCGGTGTTGCCAACACCTGGGGCTATGGTGCCATGACCAACTCCTACAACGACATCCACAACAGCCAGTCGATCCTGATCATCGGCGGCAACCCGGCCGAGGCCCACCCGGTATCCCTGCAGCACGTCTTCCAGGCGACCGAGCGCAATAATGCGCCGTTGATCGTCATCGATCCGCGTTTCACGCGGACCGCGGCGCATGCCGATCTCTTCATGCGCATTCGTCCGGGTACCGACGTGCCGGTAGTGTGGGGCATGCTCTGGCACATCTTCGAGAACGGCTGGGAAGACAAGGAATTCATCAGGCAGCGCGTCTACGGCATGGACGAGATTCGTGCCGAGGTAAAGAAGTGGACGCCGGACGAAGTCGAACGGGTCTCCGGGGTGCCGGAAGAAACCATCAAGCGTGCCGCGAAGATCATGGCGGAACATCGCCCGGGCACCTTTATCTGGTGCATGGGCGGTACGCAGCACACCATCGGCAACAACAACACGCGTGCCTACTGCGTGTTCCAGCTGGCGCTCGGCAACATGGGTGTCGCCGGTGGCGGTACCAATATTTTCCGCGGTCACGACAACGTGCAGGGCGCCACCGACTTCGGCGTGCTCAGTCATACCCTGCCGGGGTACTACGGCCTCTCGGAGGGTGCGTGGAAACACTGGGCGAAAGTCTGGGGAGTCGACTATGACTGGCTGGCCGGGCGCTTCGACAAGGAAGAGCGACCGGGCGAGTTCTTCGGCGAAGAAGGGGAGTCCGACAAACTGGTAAATTCGATGACCGAGAAGGGTATTCCGGTATCGCGCTGGATCGATGGCGTGCTGGAGGACAAGAAGAATATCGCCCAGCGCGACAACGTGCGTGCGATGGTGTTCTGGGGGCATGCACCGAACAGCCAGACACGCGGCAGGGAAATGAAGGAGGCCATGGAAAAACTCGATCTCATGGTCATCATCGATCCGTACCCGACGGTCAGCGCCGTCATGCACGACCGGACCGATGGCGTCTACATGCTGCCGGCCGCAACGCAGTTCGAGACCTACGGCTCGGTCACCGCCTCGAACCGCTCCCTGCAATGGCGCGACAAGGTCATCGACCCGCTGTTCGAATCGCTGCCGGATCACACCATCATGTACAAGCTGGCCAAAAAGCTGGGCTTTGGCGATGAGTTCGTCAAGAACATTGCGGTGGAGAATGACGAGCCCAATATCGAGGACACCACCCGCGAATTCAACAACGGTATGTGGACCATCGGTTATACCGGCCAGAGTCCGGAGCGCCTCAAGCAGCACCAGCAGAACTGGCATACCTTCGACTACACCAGTCTCGAGGCCAAGGGCGGGCCGGCCAACGGCGATTACTACGGCATGCCGTGGCCCTGCTGGGGCACCGCCGAGATGGGGCACCCCGGTACCCCCAACCTGTATGACACCAGCAAGCCGGTGGCGCGTGGTGGCCTGAATTTCCGCGCCCGCTTCGGTGTCGAGCGCGATGGCGTCAACCTGCTGGCCGAGGATTCCTATCCACCGGGCAACGAGCTGAAGGACGGTCATCCGGAATTCACCGCCGACATGTTGAAGAAGCTCGGCTGGTGGAACGACCTGACCGACGCCGAGAAGCAGCTGGCCGAAGGCAAGAACTGGAAGACCGACCGCTCCGGCGGTATTCAGCGGGTGGCCATCAAGCACGGTTGTGCACCGTTCGGCAACGCCAAGGCACGTGCCGTGGTGTGGACCTTCCCTGACCCGGTGCCGGTACACCGCGAACCGCTGTACACCTCGCGCCGTGACCTGGTGGAGAAATACCCGACCTACGAGGACCGCAAGAACTTCTACCGCCTGCCGACCCGTTATGGTTCGATCCAGGCGAAGGACTACACCGGTGATTACCCGCTGATCATGACCAGCGGGCGGCTGGTGGAATACGAGGGCGGCGGCGATGAAACCCGCTCCAATCCCTGGCTGGCGGAACTGCAGCAGGACATGTTTGCCGAGATCAATATCGTGGATGCCAACAATAACGGCATCAAGGACGGTCAGCAGATCTGGGTCGAGGGACCCGAGGGCGCACGCATCAAGGTCATGGCGAAGGTGACGCAGGAAGGCGTGGCTGCGGGCGTAGTGTGGCTGCCGTTCCACTTCGGCGGCCATTTCGAGGGCAGGGACCTGCGGGACAAATACCCGAAAGGCAGTGACCCGTACGTGCTTGGTGAGGCCTGCAACACGGCATTCACCTATGGCTACGATTCCGTGACCCAGATGCAGGAAACCAAGTGTTCCCTGTGCCGCATCAGCCGCGCTTGAGACAGGAAGGAGACGAATCATGGCACGAATGAAATTTCTCTGTGATGCCGAACGCTGCATCGAGTGCAACGCCTGCGTCACGGCCTGTAAAAACGAAAACGACGTGCCCTGGGGCGTCAACCGCCGGCGGGTGGTAACGATCAACGACGGCTCGCCGGGCGAACGCTCCATGTCGGTCGCCTGCATGCATTGCTCCGATGCGCCGTGCGCGGCGGTCTGTCCGGTCGACTGCTTCTACTTCACCGATGACGGCGTGGTGCTGCATGACAAGGACATCTGCATCGGCTGCGGCTATTGCTTCTATGCCTGCCCGTTCGGAGCACCGCAGTTCCCGCAGGACGGCGCCTTCGGTTCGCGCGGCAAGATGGACAAGTGCACCTTCTGCGCCGGCGGTCCCGAGGCGGACAATTCCCCCGAGGAACGTGCCAAGTACGGCAGTAACCGGCTGGCCGAGGGCAAGCTGCCCCTGTGCGCGGAGATGTGCGCCACCAAGGCCTTGCTGGCCGGTGACGGCGATACGGTATCCGATATTTACCGCGAACGTGTTACCTGGCGCGGGTCGGCCGGCATGAACTGGGGCTGGGGGGTTGCCTATGGCAAGGGCGGGCTGCGCAAGGGCAGTGCGATCGAGGGCAAGGCCACGAGTGGTGATTGAGCTGTTTGTAACAGCTAACAGCACACAGGGCGTTCCTTTTCCATTCGAGTGCAACCAGGATGAGGGGATACAGGTCAGGTAGTAACTATTCTTTTCGATCCCCTCTCCCCGGCCCTTTTATGCCCGGCGCTTAATCGGGTACTCCAGAAGGGAGAGGGAATAATAAGCAGTCACAGATAAGGACAAGTCGTCATGGGTACTTATAAGCAGTCAGGTGCACGGCGCCATCGCAGGATAGTTGTCCCGCTGCTGTCACTGTTGCTGCTGGCGCTGATATTACCCCTGATTCCGTATGCCGTTGCGGAACTGGGCGACAGGGCCGGCAAGGTCGTCAATCCCGGTTCGGAACTCTGGCGTGACGTGCGCCAGCGCGATAGCAGCGTGACGGGTACCACCCAGGTAAAGGGCGTCGAGACCGGCACCCTGATCAACGTCTACGGCGAGGAATGGCGCAACTACCGCATGCGGCAGCTCGCACCCTGGGGCGCGCTGGTGCTGGGCGCGATGCTCGGTATCTTTATCCTGTACTACCTCATCAGGGGCAAGATACGCATCGAGGCGGGGCGTTCCGGACAACTGCTGCGCCGCTATACAACGCCCGAGATGGTGGTTCACTGGCTGCTGGCAACCAGTTTCGTCATCCTGGCGCTGTCGGGGCTCATCCTGCTCTATGGTCGCTGGGCCCTGATTCCGCTGCTCGGGCCCGCCGGCTTTTCCCTGACGGCGACCGTGTGCAAAAACCTGCACAACTACGTCGGCCTGTTCTTCGCCGTGATCGTACCCATTGCGTTCTTTCTCTATCTCAAGGACAGCCTGTTCAACCTCAAGGTCGACCTCAAGTGGTTTAAGCGTTTGGGCGGGTACTTCGGCGGCGAGGAGCCGAGCGCGGAAAAGGTCAATGCCGGGCAGAAATCGTGGTACTGGGTCGCCATGCTCGGCGGCTTCGTCCTGATCATCCAGTGGCCTGGTGCTCGATTTTCCCAACTTCCAGCAGGGACGGGAGTTGCTGCAGGGCGCGCATGTCATCCATACCATCGCATCGATCGGGGTCATCGCATTCTTCATCGTGCATCTTTACCTGGCGACTATCGGTGTCGAGGGCGCCCTCGAGTCGATGACGACCGGGCATGTCGATGCCAACTGGGCGAAGCAGCATCACGATCTCTGGTACAAGGAAATGCAGTCCGGGGGGGGCAAGTCCGTCACGGAAGAGGCGCCGGTGACCGGCGGAAGCCATGCCGGTGGTGTCGCGAGTCCGGCGGCGAATGACTGACGTTCATATATCAGGGAGCACTGCTGTCCCGTGACTGCTTATAGAATTACCTGTAACACTACGAAAGAAAATATTTATACGGACTGTTATTGCCAGCTGGACATGAATACCGGTCACTGCAAAACAAACAGAGCATTCCCTCTCCCTCAGGGACGACTGCAGGGAGAAGGTGAGACCGGGACGGTCGAGAGGCTGGCCTGGGCCATGCAGGAGGTACGAGTCCATGGATGGACGAGGTAGAGCGAAGCAGGACGCCAGAGCCGAGAGTAACGCATGGAGCAGTTACCGAGAGGGCCAGGGAGAGGGGGTAATTTCATATTCAGATCCCCTCTCCCCAACCCTCCCCCTGAGGGGGAGGGAGCGTAACCAGCAAGTTGGGTGATCGAGCAATACCTGGTGGTTGTGCACAGTATCGAAACTGCCATTCCCTCTCCCTCCGGGAGAGGGCCAGGGAGAGGGGGTATAAAACAGGCAGTTAGCTTAATTTTATCCCTCTCCCCAACTCTCTCCCTGTGGGAGTGGTAGTTTGCGGGACAGCAGTGATTTTGGAACTGTCAGTCGCCGGCGTTCCATTCGCCGCTGTGGCCACCGGACTTGTGCAGCAGGCGTACACCCTCGATGACCATGCCGCGGTCCACGGCCTTGCACATGTCGTAGATGGTCAGTGCGGCGACCGAGGCGGCGGTGAGGGCTTCCATTTCGACGCCGGTCTGCCCGTTGAGACGGCAGGCGGTGGTGATATGGGCGCGGTTGCTGCCGGTATCCAGCGTGATGTCGACGTCGATGCCGCTTAGCAGCAACGGATGACACAACGGGATCAGTTCGGCGCAGCGCTTGGCCGCCTGAATGCCGGCAACGCGGGCCACGGCGATTACATCGCCTTTTTTATGTCCGCCGGACTCGATAAGATTCAGGGTCTCGGCGGCCATGCGAACCCATGCCTCGGCACGCGCCTCGCGTAGCGTTTCGGGCTTGTCGCCGACGTCGACCATGCAGGCAGTACCGCTGGCATCGATGTGGGTCAGTTTGCTCATGGTGAATAACAATACATTAGCGGGGACTATTGCGCATGAAATGGCTTTTTGCAAATCTGCCTTGCCTGCTGTTGCTGACCGCGTCGGTTACATTTGCCGGGGAGCAACAGGTGGTGCGTATGGCAACCACCACCAGCACGGAAAATTCGGGTCTTTTCAAGGTTATCCAGCCTGCCTTTGAGCAGACGCTGGGTATCAGAATACACGTCATTGCGGTCGGTACCGGCAAGGCGCTGGAACTGGGGCGGCGCGGTGATGTCGACGTGGTGCTGGTGCACGCAAAGCCTGCCGAGGAGGCATTTGTCGAAGCCGGCTATGGCGTTGATCGTCACGAGATCATGTACAACGATTTTATCATCGTGGGCCCGGAGGATGATCCCGCCGGCGTGCGCGGCATGCAGGACGCCGGCAAGGCCATGGCAAGGATCGCTGCAAGCGCCGCCGCCTTCGTATCGCGCGGCGATGATTCCGGTACCCACAAAAAAGAATTGTCGATCTGGCGACAGGCCGGTATTGAACCGCAGGGCCGCTGGTACCGGCAGCTGGGCCAGGGCATGGGCAAAACCCTGCAGATCGCCGGTGAGATGCAGGCCTACACGCTGGTTGATCGCGGCACCTGGCTGGCTTTCCGGGCGAGCATCCCGCTTACGCTACTGGTCGCCGGTGGTACCGACCTGAAAAATTCCTACGGTATCATCGCGGTCAGTCCGAAACGATTCCCGGATGTAAAATATCCAGCCGTGGAGCGCCTGATCCAGTGGTTTGAATCGGACGAGGCGCATCAACTGATTGCCGGTTACCGTGTCGACGGTGAACAGTTGTTCTACCCGGTCATAAAGTAATCCATGGACAGCCTGTCAGCCACCACCGCAGATGCTTTCCGCCTGCTGTTCTCCGGCGATGCAGCATTATGGGTGATTATCTTTACCTCGTTCAGCGTCTCGGTACGGGCAATCCTGATCGCTGCGCCATTTGCCTTTGTCGCGGCCTTCCTGATGGCGCACCTGCGCTACCCGGGACGGCGCGCCATGATTGCCGGCTTCGGTGCGCTGCAGTCCATTCCTGCCGTCGTTGTCGGGCTGACGGTATACCTGGTGTTTTCGCGCAGCGGCCCGCTGGGCGACCTGAAATTGCTGTTTACGCATTCGTCGATGATTATCGGCCAGATCCTGCTGTCGTTCCCGCTGCTGGTGGCATTGAGTCACTCGGCCTTTCAGGCGGCCGACCGGCGTGTCTGGGAAACCTCGGTGACGCTGGGCGCGAGACCCTCCCGAGCATTTCTTACCCTGATACACGAGGTACGCTTCGGCCTGATCGCCACATTGGTTGCCGGCTTCGGCCGTATTATCGCAGAGGTTGGTTGTTCCATGATGGTAGGCGGCAATATACTCGGTTATACACGCAATATTCCGACCGCAATTGCCCTGGAAACAACCAGGGGTGAATTCGCACAGGGCATCGCACTTGGCATGGTGTTGTTGTCGATGGCGCTGCTGTTGAATGGCCTGCTGGTGTTTTTTCAGGGACGGGGTGTGATGTCATCATGAGTGAAATCATCCACTACAGCGCATTGCGCAAGACCGTGAATGGACGGTTGTTGCTGGATATCGACACGCTGGAAATCCATGATCATGCCTGCGTTGCGCTCAGCGGCCGTAATGGTGCGGGCAAATCCACGCTGATGCGGATCATCGCCGGCCTGGAGGCGCCGGACAGCGTTAGCGTGATCTTTGATGGACAGGCAATGCCCTGGCGGCGTGCATGCCGGAAGATGCGTACCCATGTGATCTACCTGCATCAGCAACCGTACCTGTTCGATTGCAGCGTCACCGACAATATTGCCTATGGCCTGCGTCGCCAGGGTATGTCTATAAAGGTGATATCCGGCAAGGTCGCGGCCGCGCTGGACTGGGCCGGCATCAGTCATCTGCAAATGCGCAATGCTCGCGAACTGTCCGGTGGCGAGCGCCAGCGGGTGGCTTTTGCGCGTGCACGTATTCTCAGTCCGCGCGTACTGCTGCTGGATGAACCGACGGCCAACATGGACAGCGAGGCGCGTGAACAGGCATACCGGATGATAAAGCGGCTCAAGGATGATGGCGTGAGCATCGTACTGGCAACGCACGAGTTTCACACCGTGGCGCGTTTATGCGATGCGCACCTGTCGCTGGAGGCCGGTCGACTGCGGCCGCAGTTGATAGAGCCGGCAAGTGGTGAGCGTAAAATTATTCCCTACGGTTAATACACGTACCTGACAGCTCTCTATTTAAGATCTTGCAATATTCAGGATTTAGAGTCATCGTCAGTTGATCGATACTTTCCCGGCTTTTTGGCGACAGACAGGCAGCCGTGAAATTATTTAATCAGTGAATATTTTTCACGTATCAAATAGACATTCCCTTCTCCCTCAGGGAGAAGGCCAGGATGAGGGGGTATTAATAAGCAGTACCCCTGGTTTTATCCCCTCTCCCCAACCCTCTCCCGGAGGGTGAGGGAGTAAACCGGAGACCTGTGATGCAGAGAGATAAAATTGGAAAACAACCGAGCTGTGAAGATGAATTGAATACCGGGCTGATAAGCCTCTCCCAGGGGAGAGGGTGATACGGAATCAATAATATGAACAGCAATGAAATCGAAGTACAGCCCGGTTGCGAAGATGAGCTGAATACCGGCCTGCTGACGGTCGCCGAGGCACAGGCACGTATCCTGGATGGCGTCACTGCCGTTATCGCGACTGAATCACTTCCGGTGCGGGACGCACTCGACCGCGTGCTGGCCGAGGCCATTGTCTCGCCGATCGATGTACCGTCGCATACCAATTCCGCCATGGACGGTTACGCGGTGCGCGCCGAAGACCTGCCGGCCGACGGAGTGCGTGAGTTCCCGGTGCCGGGGACCTCATGGGCCGGCCGCCCGTGGTCGGCGCCAATCGAACCGGGACAGGCGGTGCAGATCATGACCGGCGGCATGATGCCGCAAGGCGCCGATACCGTTGTCATGCAGGAGCAGGTTGAACGCGAGGGCGATACGGTGCGCATCGGCAGCGGTCACAGATGCGGCCAGAATGTGCGGGCTGCCGGCGAGGACCTCGCCGCCGGACAACCGGTATTTGCCGCCGGCAAGCGGCTGACCACCGCCGATATCGGTGTGCTGGCGTCGCTGGGAATGGCCGAAGTCGAGGTCTTTCGTCGGCTGAAAGTGGCGTTCTTCTCGACCGGCGATGAACTGCGTGCGGTCGGTGAGCCGCTCGAGCCCGGGGAGATCTATGACAGCAACCGTTACACCCTGTACGGCATGCTGAAAAAACTCGATGTCGAAATTATTGACATGGGCGTGGTCCGCGACCGGCGTGAGCTGATCGAGCAGGCCTTCAACGAGGCAGCCACCGGTGCCGATGCCATCATAACGTCGGGCGGTGTATCCGTAGGCGAGGCCGACTTCGTCAAGGAGACCCTGGAAAAACTCGGCAGCATGTCGTTCTGGAAAATTGCCATGAAGCCGGGACGGCCGGTGACGTTCGGGCATATCAATGATGCCGTGTTCTTCGGCCTGCCGGGCAACCCGGTGTCCGTCATGGTGACCTTCTTCCAGTTCGTGCGGCCGGCACTGGTGAAGATGACCGGCGATACCGGCGCGAGCGCTGCTTACACGGTGCGCGCACGTTCCACGAGCGCCTTGCGCAAACGCCCCGGCCGCTATGAATTCCAGCGCGGTGTGCTGGAGCAGACCGGCCCCGGCGAATTTGCAGTGCGCAGCGCCGGCGCCCAGGGTTCCGGTATCCTGCGTTCCATGAGCGAGGCCAACTGTTTTATCCTGCTTGAACCTGACTGCACCGGTGTAGAGGCCGGTGAAGAAGTCATTGTGCAGCCGTTTCAAAACCTGATCTGACATCACGAGAGCAAACATGTCGAACAATCCAAATGAACGGGAATTCAAACCCCTGAAGATAGCCGTGATGACAGTGTCGGATACGCGCACCGAGGCCACCGACAAGTCCGGCGATACGCTGGTGAAATTACTGACCGGGGCCGGCCATACACTGGCGGAAAAGCGCATCGTTCCTGATGATATCTACCGGATACGCGCGGCTGCTTCGCAATGGATCGCCGATGAAACCATCAACGCGATCATAACTACCGGCGGGACCGGCATCACCGGGCGGGATACAACCCCGGAGGCGGTGTCGGTGTTGTTCGACAAGCAGATCGACGGTTTCGGGGAAGTGTTTCGCGCGGTGTCCTACGAAGAAATCAATACCTCGACCATCCAGTCACGGGCCGTGGCCGGCGTGGCAAATGCGACCTTTATCTTTTGCCTGCCCGGTTCCACCGGCGCCTGCCGTACCGGCTGGGGAAAGATCATCAGTCACCAGCTCGACTATCGAACCCGGCCATGCAACCTCGTCGAGCTGATGCCGCGGGTGCTTGAGAAAGTAGATTAGCGCAGGTGCCGTTACCGGGGCGCGGTAGCCTAGCCCGTGAACTGTCTCGCGCAAAGGCGCAAAGGCGCAGAGAAAAGCAAATACAAAACATTAGTCACGGAGAGCACGGAGAGCACGGAGAGCACAGGGAAACAACAGTCATTCCCGCGCAGACGTGAAAAACAGCCCGAATACGTGCGCAGCAGAACCAGGTTTCCCGTGACGTTAAACGAATGACCTGTAGGAGCGGGCCGCGTCCGCGAACAAAATAGCCTCGACTGTTCGCGCGATGTCCATGGACGTACGAGTGTCGCCAGAGGCGGGACGCCGGTAACGACCATTCCTGCGCTCCTGCCACAATGGATACGCCTGTGGGAGCGCGTTGCAGGCGCGAATAGAAAAAACCATTTTGTCATTCCCGCCTCGGCTTTGGCATGGCCCAGGCCAGCTTCTCGACCGTTCCGGTCTCACCTTCACCCTGCAGTTGTGCGCGGGAATGTCGCCAAAAATATCACGCTTGCAGGCACACATACCGATAGATAATTCACAGCATTGTTATATTGTTATCCGAATACCTTCCTGACGGGTGTGTCGCCTTGCTTCTGCCCGTCATTACAGGTCCAGCAGCAGCTTCAGCGGCTTGCGCATACCGGCAATTTTGCAGGCCTGCTGGCCATACCCGTAGGGAAACAGTTCATACACATACTTGCGCGTGGCTTTTTCCTTGCCATGCCTGTCACGCAGGGTTTTCAACAGGGTGCGCAGTTCCGGGATGCATTCGCGTTCCTCGAAATGTTCCCTGATAAACTGCACGATCTCCAGGCGATCATCCGTCAGCTCCATGTTTTCCACGCCGGCAATAACTTCGGCAAGTTCCGGCGACCAGTCTGCCGGGTCCAGCAAATAGCCTTCATCATCGGTCTCGATGCATGTTTCTCCCAACTGCAAACTCATGTGATTACTCCATACCCGGTGTGCCGGTATCCAGCCAGGTAATAATAAATGCTGCAATGGCCGCGGGGTCGTTGATGTCCAGGGCCGGCAGGTCGCCGCAGTCCGCCAGGTGATCGGATGCCACCGCGATTATGTCGGCGTCCTCCGGGTGCAACAGCGTCTTGCCAAGTTCCTTGCGGTGCAGTTCGATCTTGGGGAACGGTACGTGCTTGAATCCTTCCACCAGTACCAGGTCGATGTCATCCAGGTCCAGGCGGGTTATCAGCTCGTCGAGACGCGGCTCCTGCGGTGCGTCGTTTTCCGTCATCAATGCCTGGCGCTGGCTGGAGGCAATCAGCATTTGCCGTGCGCCGGCCTGGCGCAGCCGGTAACTGTCCTTGCCCGGCTTGTCGATATCGAATTCGTGGTGCGCATGTTTCACCACGCCGACACGGATGCCCGTTGCTGTCAACAGCGGGATCAGTTGCTCCAGCAGGGTGGTTTTCCCCGTACCACTGAATGCCGCGAAGCCGAGCACCGGTTTCTGATATGTCATGGGATGAAATTCCCCGGAAACAGCAGCCGGCCCGGATAGCCAGGCCGCAGAATAAGACCTTCGACATGGTCAGCATAATCCTCGCCGACTCCGCGTACCAGTATTACCCCGGAAATATAAATGCCCGGTAGCAACAGCAGCAGGATCAGCGGCAGGTAGCGCGCCTGCAGCAGCCACGCCGCCAGTGGCAGCAGGTACAGCGGCCAGCTGAACAGGATGCCGCGCAACCCGTGCTTCAGGCCGAGGATAGTCCGCGCAATAATACGGTGTACGCGTTGCCGGCGCGAATTGTACAGGGCAAGAAATACACCGCGCTCGAAGTCGTCGCGGATGTCGGTGAGGCGTCTGGGTGCGGTGGTGTTCATAACCTCTGATCATACGTATGCAGGGTGCGCTGTGCGCACCATAAACGGTGGCCAGCATTTACTGCTGGCGGAGCTGTTGACGAATCAATGTGCTATTCGAAAGCCATGAATTTCGCGCAAAGCCGCAAAGACGCCAAGTAATCAATAATAATTTCTGAATTGTCAGGGATTGTATTTACATTAAACGTGATGCAATGAAACATTTTAACGCTAAACTGCCATGCTTTGCGCCTTGGCGGCTTTGCGCGAGCAATTTATTAATTACCTGTCAGTGACAATCCGGCAGCACGCCCACCTGCGGCATCTCCGCCAGTCCGGTCTCGCGGGCGTGTTCCTCGAAGCCCCGGTTGCGCCAGAAAAACGCACCCGGCATGGTGGTTGGTATGACCAGCGCATAGAACAGTGCGCGGCCGATGATGGCGGTGACCGTAATCACTGCAGCGGCAAGTGTCCAGAGCAACAGGCCGGTCATGCCGCCCGGTGCAAGGACGAACAGCACCAGCACCAGCGCCATGGCAAGGCCGAGTCCGGTATTGCGGGCAAGGTATGTATTGCCGAACGCGGTGACCTGTTCGAAGTGCGAGGCCTGGCCTTCGCCGACACCGGATTGCAGGTCGCGCGCATGGTAGAACAGGCCGGCGGCTTCCAGCAGCAGGCCGCACAGCATGATGGCGGCGAGTTGCGCGGCAGTGCCAACCCAGGGCAGACCGTTGTAGTGTTGTATGGCAGCGTAGATCGACACTACCAGCAGCGGGCCGAGTACCAACATGTTGCCGTAAAATGCCGTCAACACCTGCCAGTGGTCCCAGAATGGCCGCGCCTTGATGCGATAAATGCTGTGCATGAAGTATAGCGCCGCCAGGCCGGAAATGACCGCGCCCCAGCCGCACATGACCACCAGTCCCGATACCAGGCCTGCAGGCAGCCACTCAAACAACATGGGCAATGCGCTCAGCAGGGTGTAGGCGCCGAGAAAATTATAGAACACCGCAATGCCGGCGACTTCGCGGCTGACCGGCGAGTAGCGCAGGTTGTTAAAGGCGCGGTAAAAACGGTGTGGCCTGCCGAGGTGCAGCGTGGACAGGACCAGCGCGAGGGTCTGGATCGCGATGAGGCTAAACAGCGTTAATGGTAACAACACCGGGTGCTGCGTCATTGACAGTGTTTCCAGGCCGACCAGTGGTCCGAGAAACAGCGTAATGAAAGCGCCGATAACCGCCTGGGATATCAGGGTGAATACCACCAGCGGGTTCTCGCGGGTGCTGAGTTTCTTCAAACCCCACGCGCGCCGGCTATTTTTGGCATCCACCTTCGGTGTATAGGCATCACCCTGCGTGCCCGTGCGTTCATAGCGCAGCGGCATGCTGTCCGGGCGCTGCATTTCGCGCGGCAGGCTGCGGGTCTGCTGAAAGCGGATATTGGGATGCGTGATTTCCGGGGTGGGAAAACCCGGGATTTGCGTCTCCAGCTGGTCCCGGTTTTCGGGCGTGGTCTCGACAATACCGAAATCAAGCGCACCGGCAAGGCAGGCCGATACGCAGGCCGGTTTCAGCCCGACTTCCAGGCGGTCCACGCACATGTTGCACTTGGATACATGACCGGCTTTGGTGTCGAGTTGCGGTGCATTGTAGGGACATACCCAGGTGCAGTAGCCGCAGCCGAAGCAGATGTCCGGGTCCTGCAACACCGCGCCGTACTCGGCAAACTTGGTATAGGCAAGCGTCGGGCAACCCTTCAGGCAGACCGGGTCATCGCAGTGGTTGCAGGCCATGGAAATATTCATGCGCTGATAGGCCGGGTACGAACCGCCTTCAACATAACCGACCGAGCGAAAGGCGATATGCGCCGGCAGGTCGTTCTTTTCCGAGCAGGCGGCCTCGCAGGCATGGCAGGCGATGCAGTTGTCGGCATTGAAATAGAAGCCGTGTTGCTTGTAGCGGTCCGGGTTGTCCGACACACCGTCATCGCCGTTGATGTTCAGCGACTGGCCGCGCAGTGCATGTCCTTTCGGTACCGTCTCGATGGACTGGCCATAACGGTTCGTCTCCGGGTGCCCTGTCTTCGGGAGAAAGGCGTAGTCCGGTTCCTTCGGGCGCGGCTCAAACATGACGTACTTCAACCTGATGCCAGGGATGATTTGACGAAGAATAAAGAAAATCTCGCGCAGAGGCGCAGAGGCGCAGAGGAACGCAAAGAATTATTAATGCTAACTTAGTAACAAGACTTACTTTATAGTATTCGTCTTCGATGTAATAATGCTTGTCATGAACCTGCTTTGAAAAACCATCAATAGCTGTATAAATTTGATTTTTCCAGGCAACCCTTGCGGCTTCGCCTGAGGCAATAGTTTTTCTCTGCGCCTCTGCGCCTCTGCGTGATATATTTTTCCTGTTTTTCATTTCAAAACGCCCTCGCGGTGCGGTTGCGTTCTGCGGCTACCGCCTGGTCGGGTGCCGGTTCGATGCTGACGGCGCACTGCTTGTAGGCTGGCTGGCGCGAGTGCGGGTCGAGCAGGCCGAGCGAGAGCCGGTTCACGCACTCGTGATAGTGGAACGGTATAAACACCATGTCGCGCGGTACGCGCTGGGTGCATTGCACCATGACGACGGCATCACCGCGTCGTGAAGTCAGGCGCGCGTAGCTGCCGTGCGCGATGCCCAGCTCGGCCGCTGCATCCGGGTTCATCTCCATGTAGGGTGTCGGGCTGAACTTGTTGGCATTGCCGACCTTGCCGGTACGCGTACGGGTATGGAAGTGTTCCACCACCCGGCCGGAATTCAGCCAGAACGGGTACTCTTCATCGGGCCGCTCGTTGTTGTCGAAAAACGGCAGGGCAATCAGTTTTGCCTTGCCGCCTGCATACTGAAAAACGCCATCCGTATAGAGGCGTTGCGAACCTTCCGGTGCGGTATCCTCGTTGCACGGCCACTGGATGCCGCGCTTTTCCTCGATCCTGTCGTAGCTCATGCCGGAATAATCCAGCATCCGGCCCTTCGATAATTCCTTCAGCTCGTCGAACACGCCCTCGGCGGTTTCCGGGAACCGGATCCTGCGGCCCTGTTCAAACCGTTTTGCGATCGCGTTGAATATCCACAGGTCGGTTTTCGAATCGCCATGCGGTTCGCACACGTTGCGAATCAGGTTCACACGCCGCTCGGTATTGGTAAAGCAACCCTCCTTCTCGGCCCACACGGCGGCCGGCAGGAATACGTGACTGTACTCGTTGGTCTCGACGTCGCGGTAGGCGTCCTGCACCACCAGGAATTCCAGCTTCTCCAGCGTCTTGCGGATACGCGCGCTGTTGGCCATGGAAGTCATCGGGTTGGTGGCGATCAGCCACAGGCCCTTGATCTGTCCGGACTCGATCGCCGGCAGGATGTCGGTCATGAACATGCCGCGCTTCTTCGGAAAGAACTCCGGGTCGATGCCCCAGAATTTCGCGATGTCCTCGCGGTCCTGTTCATTCTCCAGCGCCCGGTAGCCCGGCAGCCCGGAACAGGACGACCATTCACGCGTTCCCATGGCATTGCACTGCCCGGTAATG
The DNA here is from genome assembly GCA_963768575.1 of uncultured Halobacteria archaeon. Lineage (GTDB taxonomy): Bacteria > Pseudomonadota > Gammaproteobacteria > UBA9214 > UBA9214 > UBA9214. The sequence goes on along the minus strand of CAVYIJ010000005.1, from coordinate 29,189 downwards.
GAGAGCGAGGAGCCGCCGGGTTTGCCGATATTGCCTGTGATCAGGTTGAGATTGTTGATGGCGACGACACCGTCGGAACCATGGGTGCTCTGGTTGATACCCATGGTCCAGATGGTCATGGCGGCGCCGGCTTTTCCATAGACGCGCGCGACGTTGCGGATGGTGTCCTCGTCGATACCGCAGATACCCGCGGCCGTTACCGGGTCGTATTGCCGGACCAGCGCGGCAAATTCCTCGTAGCCCTCGGTATGCGCTTCGATGTATTCCCTGTCCGCCAGGCCTTCCTCGAGTATCACGTGCGCCAGTGCATTCAGCAGTACCAGGTCGGTGCCGGGTGCAACCGGTAAATGGATATCGGCGAACTGCGCAAACATGGTGACGCGTGGATCGACCACGATGATCGGGAATTTCCTTTTTTCACGCACCTGCTGCAGGCGCCAGTAGATAATCGGGTGCTGCTCCGGCAGGTTGGAGCCGAACGCCAGCAGGCAGTCGGTGTGTTCGAAATCATCATAGCAGCCGGGCGGGCCGTCGGAACCGAACGAGCGCTTGTAGCCGCTTACTGCCGAGGACATGCACAGCGTGGTGTTGCCGTCATAGTTGTTGGTGCCGATGACGCCACGCGACAGTTTGCCCAGCGTGTAAAATTCCTCGGTCATGATCTGGCCGGTGGAGACGATGGAAAAGGCATCGCGCCCCCAGGTCTCCTGGATGCGCTTGATCTCGTCCGTGGTTTTGTCGAGCGCATCGTCCCAGGTGGTCTCGGTGAATGCTTCCCAGCGATTGTTGCGTATCAGCGGTTTGTCGCCACGCCCGGCGGTCTTGCGGAACAATTCATGTTCGAAAATACCCTTGATGCACAGCTTGCCCCGGTTGACATCGGCATCGGCCACGCCGCGCGATGCCACCGGCTCGCCGTCGGCATCCAGGCCGACCTCTATCGAGCAGCCGGTGGAACAATAGCCGCAGGTGGCATAACGCCATTCCCTGACGCCCTTGTCGGCGATCCTGATCGGGTTCTTTTTTTTGCGTCCGAATAACATGTTTATTTCTGAGTCCGGGATTTGAATATTTACTGCAGGAGCGCCTTGCAGGCGCGAATATGATTTATAAGGAATCGCGCCTGTAAGGCGCTCCTACAGGTATGGAATCATGCCGCCGACAGGCTCTCCGTAATGTTTTCGTGGAAAATGGCCTTGTGCACGTCACCCAGGCTCAGCATGCCGACCAGCTTGCCGCTTTCCGTGACCGGGATACGGCGAAAACGCCGCCCTGCCATAACGGCGGCGGCCTTGAGGATATGCATTTCCGGCGACACGCTGAGCGCGTTCGGCGTCATCAGGTCGGCGACCTGAAGGTTCAGGATGCTGCCATACTCACGACTGAGTTCCTCGAAATCGATGTTCGCCATGTTGCCCATCAGCTCGGCGACATTCGGCAACAGGCGGTAGAGCACGTCCTTTTCCGCGATGATTCCGACCAGCTGGCCGTCATCCACGACCGGCAGACCACTGAAACGGTAGAGGCACATGAGAGAAACGACTTCGGTAAGGGACGTGGCCGGTGTAACGGTCCTGACCGAACGGCTCATGATGTCTTTGACCTGCATGTAGTTCTCCTGGGTTGCTTCGTAGGAGCGCCTTGCAGGCGCGACCTGTTTAACATTCGCATCGCGCCTGCAAGGCGCTCCTACAATAAATTATTTACGCGGCGGCTACGCTGGAATTGAGCGCCAGGTACACCACGCCCTTTTCAATCCGGGTGGCAAAGGTATTGGTGCAGCCTTCATCCGGCCCCAGCGCCTCGCCGCTGGCGAGATCGATTTTCCAGTTGTGTAACGGGCAGGTCACCGATGTGCCGTGCACAATCCCCTGGGACAGTGGCCCCTGCTTGTGCGGACACTCGTCCTTTATTGCAAACACCTCGTCCGTCGCGGTGCGGAACAACGCGATGTTCATGGTGTCGGTTTTCAGTACACGGGACCCCAGTTTGGGGATGTCTTCGAGTCTTGCGATTTCAGTCCAGTTAGTCATGATATTGCCTGTGTAGATTTAAAAGATTCTCCTCGCGCAAAGCCGCCAAGGCGCAAAGAAAAAATTAATTAATCGGATCAGAATAATTTCATAATTAATAGTAAGTATTTATTTGGTTGCTACTATTCCACTAATAGCAGACAAAGCATTTTGTCATTCTTGGCGTCTTTGCGGCTTTGCGCGAGACAATGTTTTTCATTCAAGCAATCTTGAGCGGCATAAACTCGTGTGCCTCGGCGCCTTCGGCGCGCTCCTTCCACGGGTCGATCTGGGCGAACTGTTGGGAATACAGGAAGCGTTCGTGCAATGCCTTGCGCCCGGCCTCGTCTTCCAGCAGGCGTTGCTTGATGTAGGTCAGGCTGACGCGCTCCACCCACGGCGCAGTGCGTTCCAGGTAGTGTGCCTCCTCCCGGTACAGCTGGGTGAAGGCGCCGCAGTACTCCAGGACTTCTTCCTCGGTGTCGACCTTGGTGAGCAGGTCGGTCACGCGCACCTTGATGCCGCCGTTGCCGCCGACATGCAATTCGTAACCCGAATCCACGCACACGACACCGAAGTCCTTGATGGTGGCCTCGGCACAGTTGCGCGGACAACCGGATGCCGCCAGCTTGTATTTGTGCGGCATCCACGATCCCCAGGTCATCTCTTCAAGAATGATTCCCAGGTGCGTGGAATCCCGGGTTCCGAAGCGGCACCATTCAGAGCCGACACAGGTCTTCACGGTGCGCAGTGCCTTGCCATAGGCATGCCCGGAAACGAAACCCGCCTCGGAAAGATCGCCCCAGATGCCGGGCAGCTCGTCTTTTTTAAGGCCCAGCATGTCTATGCGTTGCCCGCCGGTGAATTTAACCGTCGGCACGTTCCACTTTTCGGCAATCCTGCCCAGGTCCATCAGTTGCTGTGCGGAGGTCTCGCCGCCGAAGATGCGCGGGATAACCGAATAGGTGCCGTCTTTCTGAATATTGCCGTGCGCCCGTTCGTTGATGAAGCGCGACTGCGCATCGTCTTCATATTCTCCGGGCCAGTAGGCCAGCAGGTAGTAGTTGAGCGCCGGACGGCAGGCGGCGCAGCCGTCAGGTGTTTTCCATTCAAGGAAATCACGCACGGCCGGCATGTCCTTCAGTTCGTTCTGCTTGATGGCCGCGATCACCTCGTCGTGGCTGTACTCGGTGCACTTGCACATGGCCTGCCTGTTGGGCGACGCGTCGTAACCTTCGCCGACGGTGCTGGAGAGCAGCGCCTCGACGAGACCGGTGCAGGAGCCGCAGGAACTGGAGGCCTTGGTATGGGCGCGCACGTCATCCAGCGTGAACAGGCCCTGTTTGGATATCGCCCGAATGATGTCGCCCTTGCAGACGCCGTTACAGCCGCAAATTTCGGCATCATCGGACAGCGCCATGACACGGGTTTCATCGCCGTGACCGGCATCGCCCAGGTCATGCTGACCGAACAGCAGCGTTTTACGGAAGTCCGCAATGCTGGTGCCCTCGCGCATCAACTGGAAGTACCAGGTGCCGTCGATGGTGTCGCCGAACAGCACCGCACCCTTGATACGGTCATCCCTGATAACGATTTTCTTGTAGGTGCCGGAAGCCGGGTCCGCCAGGCTGATGACTTCATCGCCGTCTTTCTCGTTGAATTCACCGGCCGAGAACAGGTCAATGCCGGTGACCTTCAGCTTGGTCGACGTGACCGAACCCCGGTAGCTGGCATAGCCGAGCCCCGCCAGCTGGTTGGCCGCGACCTTGCCCTGTTCGAACAGGGGCGCCACCAGGCCGTAGGCAATGCCACGATGCTGCACGCACTCGCCGACCGCGTAGATGCGCGGGTCGAAGGTCTGCATGACGTCGTTGACCACGATGCCGCGTTCGCAGTGCAAGCCTGCTTCCCTGGCGAGTGCGGTGTTCGGCACGATGCCGACGCCCATGACCACCAGGTCGGCCTCGATCTCGCTGCCGTCCCTGAAGCGCACGCCCTGCGCGCGGCCGTTGCCGATGATTTCGGCGGTTTCCGCTTCCATCAGGAACTTCATGCCGCGCTGTTCCAGCGAAGCCTTGAGCAGGCTGGACGCCGGCTTGTCGAGCTGGCGCTCCATCAGGGAATCGAGCAGGTGCACGACGGTGACGTCCATGCCCTGTTTCATCAGGCCGTTGGCCGCCTCCAGGCCCAGCAGGCCGCCGCCGATCACGACTGCCTTTTTGTAGTCCTGCGCGGCGGCGAGCATGGTGTCGACATCATGGATGTCACGGAAGGCGATCACGCCGTCCTTGTCATTGCCCGGCACCGGGATCATGAACGGGTTGGAACCGGTGGCGATCAGCAGGCGGTCGTAGTCGGCCACGGTCCCGTCATCGGTGATGACGCGGCGCCTGGCCCGGTCGATCTGCGTGATGGTCTTGCCTTTATATAGAGTGATGCCGTTGTCGCGATACCACTGCTCGTCATTGAGCATGATGTCATCGACGGTCTTTTCGCCGGCCAGTACCGGGGAGAGCATGATGCGGTTGTAGTTGCCGTACGGCTCGGCGCCGAACACGGTGATGTCGTATTTTTCCGGGGCAATCTTCAGCAGCTCTTCCAGGGTGCGCACCCCGGCCATGCCGTTGCCAACCAGGACCAGTTTTTCTCTCATGGGTATACCTGTCTGTGAAACCAATGCCCGGCTTGTTGCAAAGTCTGTACCAGTGCCGGGCAGGTGTACCTGAAATTTATGTAACCCACGGTATTTTTTGAACAAATTCGGTGCATGGGGTGCCCGGTTGACCGCCGGGCCGGCGCTGCTTATGCACTGTTTTGGCGCAGGGATTTGCCACGCGCACCTATATATAACGTTGGTCCGGTCGCCGGAACGGCCGTGAAATAACCGGCCAGGTGGTTGCAACGGACAGGTACCGGTCGCGGTTCTGTGTCATGGTCGGCTCGTGTCCTGCATCGATATGCGCGTTGGCATGAATATTGAAATGTATTTTCCGGTGCTTGATGCAATATCAGCGTGGAGAGGCTGGTGAAACTGATTCTGGTCGCGGAACAACCCGGACAAAACGAGGACTACATCGAGGCGGCCGGCAGGGCCGGCTGGGAGGTGGTGTGCGAGTCGGGTTATGCGCAGACACCCGCCGGGGTTGACGGAACTCAATGCCGATGCGGTGGTGTTGATAGCACGGCGGGTCAACGAGGCTGTCCTGCAGGTCATTCGGATTTTCAACAGAGCGCATCCATTGCCGGTGGTGCTTTATACCGAGGACTCCCTGCAGCAGTCGATTCGTGACGCGGTAAATGCAGGGGTTTCCGCCTATGTCGTGGACTGCCGCGATGCCAGCCGTATCGGGACACACCTGGACCTCGCGGTCATTCGCTTTGCCGAGTCACAGCAGTTGAAGAAGGAATTGCACAAGGCAAAGACCTCGCTGGCGGAGCGAAACACAGTGGACAGGGCCAAGGGCATCATAATGCGACAGCGTAACGTCAGCGAAGATGCTGCCTACAAGATGTTGCGCAAACTGGCCATGGACCGTAATCGCCGTATCGGCGAAGTGGCCGGTGAGGTTATTGCTGCAGCCGAGGTGCTGATCTGAATATTCGATAATGCCCTGCACATTTACCGTGCATTGTTCGTCCTGGTTGCACCGGGATGGGCAGAGCAGGACGTACCGGGCGTGCCAGGCGGGCGGTAAGTTCCGCCATATCAGTGCAGTAAGCCGGCTGGCACATATCCTGCTAGTTAAATTTTCAAAGTTTTTGGCAGGCAACCAGTGTCGGTTGCCTGTAACCAGCCGGCAAGGTTGCCGGTAACCAGACAAAGGCGTTCTCCCCGCGGGCCATCGGTCCGCGAGGTGAATGCCTTTTTTTGTGGGTGAAATGAACCAGGTACTAAACATTGCGGAACAGGTGAGTCCCTGCGCGGGTGACTGGCAACAGCCATCGACGCTCATCATCGGTGCCGGCCCCGTCGGCCAGCGACTGGCAATGGAGCTTCGCAAGCTTGATGCCGATCGTGAAATTGTCGTGTTCGGCGACGAGCCGTGGGCGCCCTACGACAGGGTGCAACTGTCCTCGTGGCTGGCTGAAGGATTCGCGGCACCTGCAGACACCACCCTGTCGAATGACTGCTGCCTGCACCTGCAGCTGGGAACGCGAATTACTGCGATTGACCGTGAAAACCGCCGGCTGGTCGACGAGCGGGGCAAGCACTGGTCATACGACAAGCTGGTGCTGGCGACCGGCTCGCGTGCATTTATCCCGCCCATACCGGGTACCGGACTGGAGGGCGTGTATACCTTCCGCAACCTGTCGGATGCACAGCGCCTGATGGCGCGCACGGTACGCAGTCGTGCAACGGTTGTTATCGGCGGCGGACTGCTTGGCCTGGAAACGGCGCGGGCGCTGCGACGCTTCAATACGCAGGTGACCATCGTGGAACAGTCGTCCAGGCTGATGTTTCACCAGCTGGATGAAGACACCGCTGCGGTATTGCAGGAACATGTTGAATCGCTGGGTATAGACATTGTCCTGAATACGCGCGTTGTTTCCCTGCAGGGAGACGGCGCGGTGCAGTCAGTCGAACTGAGCGATGGGCAGGTGCTTGACTGTGACACTGTCGTGATCGCGGCCGGGATCACGCCGAATATTGAACTGGCGCGCGACTGCGGGCTGGAGACGCGGCGCGGGATTCTCGTTGACGACAGGTTGTTTACCAGCGATCCGCATATCCTGGCCGTGGGCGAATGTACCGAACACCGCGATACGGTGTACGGGCTGGTGTCGCCCGGTTATGAACAGGCCGCGGTTGCCGCGCATATATTGAACGGGCAGGCAGCCGAATATGAAGGCTCCCTGACAGCCGCCAGTCTCAAGGTGATCGGCTGTCCCGTGATGAGCGTGGGCCGCGTGGAAACGGAATGGTTGCGCCGTGAATTGACGTGGCGGGACCGGGGCAGCGGCCAGGTGCGCAAGGTCATGCTCGATGGCAACCGCCTGGATGCGGCCATGGCGGTTGGCGGGTGGGATGAGTTCAGCCGGGCCCGGGAGGCGGTACGCAACCGTCAGCGCGTGTTGCCGTGGCGCGCGTTGATGTTCCAGTTGACCGGCAGACTCTGGTGGCAAAACGGCGAAGACAACATCGTCTACTGGCCCGCTGCCGCGACTATCTGCAACTGCAAGGGCATTACCCGGGGCGAACTGTCAGCCTGCGTAGACAGTGGTTGCGCAAGCGTTGAATGCCTCGCGGAGAAAACCGGCGCCTCCACGGTGTGCGGTACCTGCAAGCCATTGCTGGCGCAACTGGTCGGTGCAACGAAGGTCGAGCCGGTACGCGCTTCAGGATTGATAACCGTCGCGGTCGCGCTGGTCGGAATCGCGGTGCTTGCCATGTTATTGCCGGTAAAGCTTCCCTATGCGGAGACGGTGCAGTCCGGTCTGCAAATCGATGCGCTGTGGCGTAACGGGTTCTACAAGCAGGTCAGCGGCTTCAGCTTGCTGGGACTGTCCGTAATGCTGGCGGCATTGTCGCTGCGCAAGCGAATCAGGCGGCTGGAGTGGGGCGGTTTCGACAGCTGGCGCCTGTTGCACATCATCGCGGGTGTCGTGACGGTCTCCATACTGGCTGCCCATACGGGCCTGCGCCTGGGCGATAACCTCAATGGCTGGCTGATGCTCGTTTTTACCGGCTTGCTGGCGGCCGGCGCGGCCGCCGGTGCCGCCATGGGCCTGCAGCATGCGCTGCCGCTGGCATTGAGCCGGCGCGTGCGTGAACTATCGGTCCTGGTGCACATATTGCTGCTGTGGCCGTTACCGGCGCTGCTCGGGTTCCACATCCTCAAGACGTACTGGTACTAGGGATGGCCGGTGATGAGACGCGTCGCAAACTCTGGATCATCTGGCTGCTCGCAACGATCGGCCTGGCGGTGTGGCTGGGTAATGTCATGATGCTCGATGCCGGCGACAAGACGGTGTTCATGCCGGGCGACCTGTCACCCGGACATCACCAGTTGCAGCAGGCATGCAGTGCCTGCCATACCGACCCGCTGGGCGGGCCGGAGGTATTGCAGGAGGCCTGCATCAACTGTCACGGGGATGAGCGCAGGAAACCGCAGGATTCTCATCCGCGCGCCAAGTTCCAGGACCCGCGCAATGCCGACCGGCTGGAAAATATCGATGCGCTGCACTGCGTGACCTGTCACACGGAACATCGACCGGAAATTACGCGCAAGAACGGTGTTACGCAGCCGGTTGACCTGTGCAGTCATTGCCACAGCGACATCGGCGAGGACCGGCCCAGTCATGACGGCATGGAGTTCACCACCTGTGCCAGCAGCGGCTGCCACAATTTTCACAACAACCGTGCGTTGTACACCAGGTTCCTGATCAAGCACCTGGATGAACCGGAGTTGCTGCCGGAGCCGGTTGTTCCGGCGCGGGAGTTTGCAGAGATACTCGACCAGCTGGTTGATTATCCCGTGGACAGTTATCCGGTGCGGCCATTGTCCATTACAGACGCCGATGCGGAGTTACCAACCGGCACGGCGGAACAGGACAGCCCGCATGCGAACTGGGCCGCCACCGCGCATGCGCAATCGGGCGTGAATTGCTCGGCCTGTCATCAGCCGAAGTCCACCGACGGCAGCCCGTCCGCCTGGAACGATCATCCCGGTGAACAGGTGTGCAGCAGCTGCCACAAACTGGAGGTGGAACGTTTCACGCGCGGCAAGCACGGCATGCGGCTGGCTGCAGACCTGCCGCCCGTCACGGCGGGAGAGTCGTTAATGCCGATGCGGGATGATGCGAAACACAAGGCAATGACCTGCAACAGTTGTCATGCGGCGCATCGTTACGACACCCGGCAGGCCGGCGTCGAGGCGTGCATGGATTGCCACAACGACAAACACACGCTGGCCTACCGGGATTCCCCGCACCATGAGCTGTGGAAAAAGGAACTGCGCGGCGAGTTGCCCGCCGGCAGCGGCGTGTCCTGCGCCACCTGTCACATGCCGCGCATCGAGTTTGACGTCAACGACTGGCTGACACGCGTCATGGTCGACCATAACCAGAGCGCCAACCTGTCACCCAACTCGAAAATGATCCGCGGCGCCTGCATGCAGTGTCACGGGCTTGAATTTTCCATCGATGCGCTGGCGGACCGGCAGCTGATCGATAACAACTTTACCGGCAAGCCGTCGGTGCATGTTCAAACCATGGACCTGGCGGCAGCGGAAAAGGCGCGCCGCGACAGCGAGGCGGGCCAGGAAGATGACACGAGTATGTTCGGTTTTTGATTTTTAATGCAATTCAACAGTGAACGAGGAGGTAGTTATGAGTATCAAAATGAAAAGCGGTATCGGACTGGCAGTGTGCATGGTTATGGGTATTGCGGTTGCGGCCGAGCCGGGTTCGGAGATGGTCTCGGTCAAGGCGATGGCGGACGCATTGCACATGGTCATGGACTCGGACCGCACGGTCTATACGAAAAAGATCGTCAACCGGCTGGTGAAGAAAGAAAAGGTCATCAAGGCGTCGGAGCACTTCGAGGATGACCAGGCGCTGGCATTGCCGGCACAGATGTTCCGCTTCGGTGCGGAGATGGTGGCCGAGCGCGCCGCCAGCAATCCGGAGGTCGATTTCAGTTATTCGCTGCAGTCGCTGTGGCCGGTGAACAAGCAGAATGCACCCAAGACCGAGGCCGAGAAAACCGGACTCAAGTTCATTGCCGAAAACAAGGGCAAAAACTACTACACCACCGAGGAACTGGGCGGCAAGAAGTACTTCACCGCCATTTACCCGGACATCGGCGTTGCACCTGTGTGCGTGTCCTGTCACAACGCGCACCCCGATACCCCGAAGAGCGACTTCAAGCTGGGCGATGTCATGGGCGGCGTGGTGATCCGTATTCCGGTTGAAAGCTAGTGAGCGGGTAATTAACCAGAGGAGAGAGATATGTTGACGAGTGAGCAAATCAGCCTGGTCAAGGACAGCTGGAGCCAGGTGGTACCCATTGCCGACAAGGCGGCGGAACTTTTCTATGCAAAGCTGTTCGAGCTGGACCCGTCATTGCGCACGATGTTCAAGAGCGACATGACCGAACAGGGTAAAAAACTCACGCAGATGATCGGCGTTGCCGTGGACAACCTGGACAAGCTGGATGAAATCGTGCCGGCCGTGCAGGACCTCGGCGTCAGGCACCTGGATTACGGTGTGAAGACGTCGCACTACGATACCGTTGGAGCGGCGCTGCTGTGGACACTTGGCCAGGGCCTCGGCGATGCCTTCACGGCGGACGTAAAGTCAGCGTGGACGGATGTGTATATCCTGCTGGCGAACACCATGAAGGACGCTGCGCGGGCCGCGGCCTGATTCCACGCGGTCCGCGTATGAACGCACCGCGTTAACGGATTCGTGACAGCCATGCGTGCAGTACGCTACTGCACGCATGGCCTGTTGCGCCCGCTTTCGCCAGTACTGCCGGCTGTCCGGACCCCGGTGCGCCATGCAGTGATCGGCTGTCACAGGCTGTTTTCTTTCACGGCGCCGTAAACATCGCCTGCTTGCACCGTCCTGGTGAATCCATGCACCTGACCGGTGCGCCCTGCCTTGTCCGGTTGCAGGCACCCTTGCAACAGTCCAGTGCTATCAGTCACATAGCGGGCTGGCACGGAATCTGCTAATTGACTAATACGACGCGGGCCGCAATGACGCGACCACGGTCTCGCACACGGCGGACTGTAGCGTGACAATTATATTTACAGGTAACCACGGCTGGTTGCCGCGGACAACGGAGTCCACAGGTCGTCCCTTGCAGGGGTGGTCATGTGGACTCTTTTATTTGCACAGACGAAGGAGTGATTCATGGTTAATCAGCTGTATATCAAGATGCTGGCCAATGCGGGCCGGCGTGTAACCCGGGGCATGCCGGGACTGGTTACAGTGGCCGTGCTGGGTATCCTGGCCAGTGCGCTGCAGCCGGCCCTGGCCGGCAAGCTGGAAAAGGAAGATCTCAAGTTCGGCTTTATCAAGCTGACCGACATGGCGCCGCTTGCCATCGCTTATGAAAAAGGCTACTTCGAGGATGAAGGGCTGTATGTCACGCTGGAAGCGCAGGCCAACTGGAAGGTATTGCTGGACCGCGTGATCGACGGTGAACTGGATGGCGCGCACATGCTCGCCGGTCAGCCGCTGGGCGCGACCATCGGTTTCGGCACCGAGGCGCATATCATCACGGCATTCAGCATGGACCTGAACGGTAACGGCATCACCGTTTCCAACGACATCTGGAAACAGATGAAAAAACATGTACCGCACAAGGACGGCAAGCCGGTGCACCCGATTAAAGCGGATTATCTGAAGCCGGTTGTCGAAAAATATATCGACGAGGGCAAGCCGTTCAAAATGGGCATGGTATTCCCGGTTTCAACGCACAATTACGAGTTACGCTACTGGCTTGCGGCCGGCGGCATCCATCCGGGCTACTACGCGCCGGACAAGGGCGACATCACCGGCCAGATCGATGCGCAGGCGTTGCTGTCGGTGACCCCGCCGCCGCAAATGCCGGCCACCATGGAGGCCGGCACGATCTACGGTTACTGCGTCGGCGAACCCTGGAACCAGCAGGCCGTGTTCAAGGGGATCGGCGTGCCGGTCATCACCGACTACGAGATCTGGAAGGACAACCCGGAAAAGGTCTTCGGTGTCTCGAAAGAATGGGCCGACAAGCATCCGAACACGCACAAGGCGGTGCTGAAGGCCATGATTCGCGCCGCCATGTGGCTGGACTCCGGCGGGCTGGCCAATCGCAAGGAGGCGGCGAAGATCATGTCGCGTCCGGAGTACGTGGGCGCGGACTACGAAGTCATCGCCAACAGCATGACCGGCACCTTCGAATACGAGAAGGGCGACAAGCGCTCGGTGCCGGATTTCAACGTGTTCTTCCGTTACAACGCGACCTACCCGTACTACTCCGATGCGGTCTGGTACCTGAGCCAGATGCGTCGCTGGGGCCAGATCTCCGAATTCAAGCCGGACAGCTGGTACATGGACATGGCGAAGAAGGTGTACCGCCCCGACCTGTATGCCGAGGCCGCGAAAGAACTGATTGCCGAAGGCAAGGCGAAGGCGGAAGACTTTCCGGACTTCTCCAGCGAAACGGGTTACCGGCCGCCGCAGTCGGAATTCATCGACGGCTATTACCTTCGATGGCACGAAGCCGAACGACTACCTGGCGAAGTTCCCGATCGGTCTGAAGGGCAAGGACAAGGTCAACTGAGTTCTCCATCGGCGTGCATTGGCCCGCACCTCGTGTGCGGGCCCTTTTTAAACCACGGCAACGATGGTAATGGAGTAATCACATGACGACGAATACAATGAAAACATTCCAGTTGCAGGACTACCAGGAAGCCCTCCGGGCATTCGTGCTGCCGCTGATCGCCTTCGTCCTGTTCCTGGGGCTGTGGAGCGCCTCCGCTGCACGTATCGAAACCTCGCTTGGACAGGTGCCGGGGCCGATAGCAGGTCTGGGGACAGGCGGTCAACCTGCTGGATGAGCACCGTGCCGAGCGTGCCAAGGAAGTCGCGTTTTACGAACGACAGGAAAAACGCAATCAGGCAAAACTGGCGGAGGACCCGAATGCGGAAGTGCGTATCCGGCCGTACACCGGCAAGCCGACCTTCCTGGACCAGATCGTCACCAGTTTGTGGACGGTGTTCACCGGGTTCCTGCTGGGGTCGGTGATTGCCGTGCCGATCGGTGTGCTGTCGGGACTCAGCACCAATGTATACCGCGCCATCAACCCGATCGTGCAGATTTTCAAGCCGGTCTCGCCGCTGGCGTGGCTGCCGATCGTGACCATGCTGGTCAGTGCCCTGTACGTGACCGATGACCCGATGTTCTCCAAGTCATACCTGACCTCGGCCATAACGGTGACGCTCTGTTGCCTGTGGCCGACGCTGATCAATACCGCGGTCGGTGTTTCCTCCATGGACCGCGACCTGGTCAATGTCGGCAAGGTGCTGCGCCTGAGCTGGCTGACCACGGTGTGGAAGATCGCGCTGCCCTCGGCGATTCCGATGATCTTTACCGGTCTGCGCCTGAGCCTGGGTATCGGCTGGATGGTGCTGATCGCCGCTGAGATGCTGGCGCAGAACCCGGGGCTCGGCAAGTTCGTATGGGACGAGTTCCAGAACGGCAGTTCCAATTCGCTGGGACGCATCATGGTGGCGGTGTTCACCATCGGCATCATCGGCTTTATGCTCGACCGCGGCATGCTGATGATCCAGCGTCGCGTGTCGTGGGACAAGGAAGCCATGCTCCGCTAGCTCATGCGGATTACAAATACAATGAAGGAGACATTAAATGTCAGGTGAACATCTCAATATCGACCATGTATCCATGGTGTTCGACACTCCGAACGGCCCGTTCAAGGCGCTGGATAACGTGGCACTGACGATTGACAGGGGTGAATACGTGTCGCTCATCGGCCATTCCGGTTGCGGCAAGTCAACGGTGCTCAATGTCGTTGCCGGCCTGTTGCAGGCCAGCACCGGTGGCGTGGTGCTGGACGGCACCGAGGTGAATGAGCCGGGACCGGACCGTGCCGTGGTGTTCCAGCATCACTCGTTATTACCCTGGTTGACGGCCTACGGGAATGTCGAGCTCGCGGTCCGCCAGGTGTTCAGGAAACAGAAGAGCAAGGCCGAAATGCACGAATGGATCGAACACAACCTGGCGCTGGTGCACATGGAACATGCCATGGACAAGCTGCCCGGTGAAATCTCGGGTGGCATGAAACAGCGCGTGGGTATCGCGCGCGCGCTTGCCATGCAACCCAAGGTGCTGCTGATGGACGAGCCATTCGGTGCGCTGGATGCGCTGACGCGTGCGCACATGCAGGACTCCCTGATGGAGATTCATGCCGAACTCGGTAACACGGTGATCATGATTACGCACGATGTGGACGAGGCGGTGCTGTTGTCGGACCGGATCGTAATGATGACCAACGGCCCGGCGGCCACTATCGGCGAGATACTCGATATCGAGCTCGACCGGCCGCGCGACCGGGTCGAACTGGCGGACAGCAGCGAGTACAACCACTACCGCGCTGCAGTGCTCAAATTCCTCTACGAACGCCAGCGCCGGCCGGACGCAGACAGCGGCGATGAGCCGGTCGAGCCCTTGCCGGGCGCGAAAGAGGGCGAGGAAGAAACCGGCCTGAAGATCGTGAGCGGTATGGCGGCGGCATGATGTGCTGATGGCCGCTGTGCGCTGACGAACGGGGCCGCACCAGCCTGGTGCGCGTGCGTCGGCCTTGCACCTTTATCACCCGGCCTGGCGGCTGCAAGTACGTTGTAATACACCCATGACCTGTAGCGTCCACGGGCCTGTCGCCGCAGGCCTTTATTCACAGATAACCAAATGATTATTAATAATAATATGTATTAATATTGTGCCGGTGTGACGGCCATGGGCCGCTGCTCTACAGCCGCGGCCATTGGTCTGGCACGCTCCTTGCTCAAGCACAGTATCGATTGATACGCATCCAGCGCCGGATGCACTGTTGCAAAGGAGCACACATGTCGGACTCGAAACTCAACCTGCTTTCCTTCTCGGGCAAGACCCGCATCCTGCACCTGACCTGGTTCGCGTTTTTCCTGAGCTTCTTTGTCTGGTTCAACCATGCGCCGCTGATGGCGTCCCTGCGTGAAACCTTTGGTTTGTCCGACCAGCAGGTGAAGATGCTGCTGATCCTGAACGTGGCGCTGACGATTCCCGCGCGCATCATCATCGGCATGCTGGTCGATGCCTTCGGGCCCCGGCGTATTTATTCCTTACTGCTGTTTATCTCCAGCTTCCTGTGTTTCGGCTTCGCCTTTGCGGAAAGTTTCGAACGTCTTGCCATGATGCGTTTCCTGCTCGGCTTTGTCGGCGCCGGCTTCGTCATCGGCATCCGCATGATCGGCGAGTGGTTCCCGGCGCGCCAGGTCGGTGTGGCCGAGGGGATCTACGGCGGCTGGGGCAACTTCGGTTCCGCCGCGGCCGCATTGAGCCTGCCGACGATCGCACTGTGGCTCGGCGGCGACGATGGCTGGCGTTATGCCATTGCCATGACCGGCGTGTTGACGCTGGTCTACTCGGTGATTTACTTCTTCTCGGTGAGCGATACACCCAAGGGCTCGACCTACTTCAAGCCGAAGAAGAACGGTGGCATGGAAGTGACCAGCAAGGGTGATTTCTTCCTCTACCTGGTAATGAACATACCTTTATATGCAGCCCTGGCAGTGCTGACCTGGAAACTGGGCCCGGAAAATCTGAAAATGTTGAGTGCGGGTACCGCCAACCTGATCTACGCGGTGCTGCTCGGTATCTATGCCTTCCAGTGCCTGCGTATCTACCAGATCAACCATCACGTGTTTACCGGTGAAGTACCGGAGTTCGAGCGCTACAAGTTCAAGCAGGTGGCGGTGCTCGATCTTGCCTACCTGGTGACATTCGGCTCGGAACTGGCGGTGGTTTCCATGCTGCCGCTGTTTTTCATGGACACCTTCGAACTGACAATCGTGCAGGCCGGCATGCTCGCTTCCGGCTTTGCCTTCATGAACCTGGTCGCGCGCCCTGGCGGCGGCCTGATCAGTGACCGCTTTGGCCGCAAGCGCAGCCTGCTGGTATTGCTGGCCGGTCTGACCGGCGGTTACCTGCTGATGGGCCAGATCGATTCAAGCTGGCCGTTGCTGCTGGCAGTGGCGATGACAATGGTCTGTTCGTTCTTCGTGCAGTCCGGGGAGGGCGCGGTATTTGCCATGGTACCGCTGGTCAAGCGTCGCCTGACCGGGCAGGTGGCCGGCATGGCCGGTGCCTACGGCAATGTCGGCGCGGTAAGTTTCCTGACGGTACTGTCGTTCGTATCACCACAGGCGTTCTTCATGGTCATCGCCGGCGCCGCTTCGGTTACCTGGGTGGCGGTGGCCTTCTTCATGGAAGAGCCCGAGGGCCACATGGCGGAAGTGTTGCCGGACGGCACGGTGCAAATGATCGAGGTGACCTGATGGGTATATCGTAAGGTGCGCCGTGCGCACCGGTTACTGGCAAATAACGGTGCGTACGGCGCACCCTGCGTTCGGATCCGCATGCGCGGGAACACCGGGATTATTATTGGCAGACTTTTCGCGCACGTTGTGTGCTCCTGCGCGCATAGCTGCACTTGTAGGAGCGCCTTGCAGGCGCGATAAATCCAGCGTATGTCGCGCCTGCAAGGCGCTCCTACAATTAGTTAATTATCATCCTGTGCAGTTAACATAAGGAACATGTCCACCGCCCTGAAAATCAGCTCCGGCCAGTACAGCGACGCCGGCATCAAGCAAGGCAACGACGATGCCTGCGGGATACGCGTGCCGGATGCCGCCTTGCTGAACACCCGGGGGATCGCCGCTGTCATTGCCGACGGCATGAGCGGCAGCGAGGCCGGCAAGCAGGCGGCCGAGGCCTGTGTATCCGGGTTTCTCGCGGATTATTTCACCACGCCGGAATCCTGGAGTACCGAGACCGCCGGCGCCAAGGTGCTGACCGCGCTGAACCGCTGGCTGTACGGACAGGGCCACCGCGAATACGGTTCCGCGCAGGCCATGGTGACCACGCTCAGCGTGCTGGTGATCAAGTCGACCACGGCGCACATGTTCCACGTCGGTGACACGCGCATCTATCGCATGCGTGCCGGCAAACTCGAATGCCTGACCCGCGACCACCGGGTCCATGTATCCGAGGACAAGAACTACCTGAGCCGTGCAATGGGCATCGAGCTGCACATGGAGATCGATTACCGCACGCAGCCGGTGGAAGCAGGGCGACATCTACCTGCTGACCACCGACGGTATTCATGACTACATGGACGATTCCGCGCTTGCCGGATTTCTTTACGGCAGCAGCCTGGATGTGGAAGTCAGTGCCCCGGCGGATCGTCGAACGCGCACTGGAAAACAACAGCCTCGACAACGTCAGCTGCCAGCTGCTGAAAGTCGAGCAGTTGCCGCACCAGGACGAACACGAGTTCTACCAGCAGTTTTCCGAACTGCCGTTCCCGCCGCCGCTGGAACCCGGCATGGTGCTGGACGGCTACAAAATCGTGCGTGAACTGCATGCCAGCAAGCGCACCCAGGTCTACCTGGCGATCGACAACAAGACCGACAACAGGGTCATCCTGAAAACACCGTCGGTCAATTATGTCGATGATGCCGAATACATCGACGGATTCCTGCACGAGGAATGGGCCGGGCGGCGTATACGTAACCAGCATGTACTCAAGGTGTTCGAGCCGCATGGCCGGCGCCAATGCCTCTACTATGTGACCGAGTACATCGACGGCTGGACGCTGCGTCAGTGGATGCATGACAATCCGCATCCCGCACTGGAGGACGTGCGCGAAATCGTGGGCCAGATCGCCGCCGGGCTGCGCGCCTTTCACCGCCAGGAAATGGTGCACCAGGACCTGAAACCGGAAAACATCATGATCGACCGTAACGGCACGGTAAAGATCATCGACTTCGGCTCCACGCGCATCGCGGGCATCGAGGAAATCTCCACGCCGCTGGAGCGCAATAACCTGCTCGGCACGCGCAACTACACCGCGCCAGAATACCTGCAGGGCATGCAGGGCGATAATGTTTCCGACATCTATTCGCTCGGCGTAATCACCTATGAAATGCTGACCGGCGAACTGCCCTACGGGAAACACGAGTTGACCGCGCGCCGCCTGCGCCGCGCGCGCTACCATCCGGCCATGCGCCTGAATCCGGACGTCCCGTTGTGGATTGACAAGGCGCTGGAGAAGGCGACCGCCATCGACCGGCGCCGTCGCTATGCCACTGTTGTCGGAGTTTACCCACGACCTGGCACACCCGAACCCGGATTTCGTATCGAAACATGCCGAACCGCTGATCGAGCGCAACCCGCTGCTGGTATGGAAGGGCATCAGCCTGTTTTTGTTCCTGCTGAACCTGCTGTTCCTGTACCTGTTGTCCGGTTCATAAAAAACGCATGTCATGGTTGTGTCCCGGCTGCACAACGGGATTTAAATAGCCTGAGAAAGCACGCACCGGGAGTAACTCGAGCGCAACCCGCTACTGGTATGAAAGGGCATCAGCCTGTTCCTGCTCAATCTGCTGTTCCTGTACCTGTTGTCCGATACGAAAAAATTCACGTCATGCTTGTTATCCATTTGCACGATCGGACTGTAATCAGGGGAGAACGCACGCAGCGGGTGCAAGCTGCACCGCGTGTGTGCGTGGCGAATGTAGATGCCGCAAGATAAAACGCTATATAAACAGCGTGTAAGCATGTGGCGCATTTATTGCAACATACTTTCCGATACATTCCGGAGGATTCACTGATGGCCAATCGATGGTTGCAGATCCGCGGAGACCCGTCCATCCGCCAGTTCCTGTTTTCCCAGTCACGGGTGAACAACGAGTTCGATGACCACCTCGAGGCGGTGTTGAATACTGTTGCCGAACTCCTGGAAACACGCGGCATCTTTCATGCGAAGATTCATTTCTCCAGCGGGCAGGTCACGCTCTGGTCAATGCGGGACCCCTACAACTACCAGGTTTATCTCAAGGAGGAGTTTCTTGCCCGGGGGTTTGCCGCGCAATTCGATTTGCATCACTACCCGGTGAATGCAACGGTGCCGCCGGGGCGGATTCGCGAAGTGCTCGGGATCATCTGTACCCTGCGACACACGGACGACTCGATGTACCTGCGTTCCGGCTCACTCAACGTGATCAACGGCATGGTCGGCCTGAATTTTTCCTGTGACGGCAGCCACTATATCGATTACCAGGCGTTCCTCGACCGGCGCGAGGGTGTCTACGGCTAGTCGCCGAACATGCCGGCAGCCAGTCGCTGACTGCCGCTTTCACCCCGCTGTAACATCCAGCAATAAATACCATTAAAAACAACAGGTAAGGGGTTGCCGCCTGCCGCGCCTGCCGATCCTGCCGCCGCGCCAGGGCCGGTACGCCGGTCGCGTGCCTGGCCGTGGGGCGCCGGGCTGTGGAAATGCCGCAAGATGCCGCTATTAAAAGAATAATCAGGTATCTGGTCGAGGTGGATTTACCCACCCGTAGCAAGGAGAGCGGTTGCGTGGACGTATTGGCCCAATCATGGCTGGACCGGCAGTGCCGGAGCATCAAGGGTGTCTCCGGCGGGCTGGTGCTGCTGGCCACCAGTGAAAACGAGGAGTCATCCCCGGTCGCCTGCTGGCCCGCGGGAAGCGCTCCCTCCAGTCAACTGGCCGCGGCGGCGCGTGCGGCACTAACGAGCGGACGTCCGGTCAATGTCCGGCAGAAGGTGGATCCCGGCGGGCGGCAAACGACCGGTACCATTGCCTACCCGCTGCTCAGCAACAACCGGGCGATCGGGGTCATCGCGGTGGAAATCGGTGACCAGGCCGCGATGCAGCAGCAGGACGTCATGGGCCTGCTCCGGCTGGGCGGCGTCCTGTTCGAGATGTTGCTGGAACAACAGAATGCGGCCAACCGTGCGGAATTGAAGACTGTGCTCGAACTGGTCTCGCTGGCACTGGACCAGGACAGTTTTCAGCGGGCCGCCACTGCCGTTGCAACGCAACTCGCCATCCAGTTGTCGTGCAATCGCGTAAGTATCGGCTTTGTACGCGGTAACCATGTCACGGTGCGCGCGTTGTCGCACAGCGCAAAACACAGCGTAAAGACAAACCTGTTGCGCGATATCGCCACCGCCATGGAGGAGGCGATCGACCAGGATGCGGCGCTGGTCTATCCGGGTGACAGCTGCGTGAACCATGCGCACAGAAAGCTGGCCGAACGCAACGGCGACAGTGCCGTGTGCACTATCCCGCTGGTCAACGACGGCCGCTACATCGGTGCCATTACCTTCGAGCGCCAGGACAAGAGTCCCTTCGATGCCGACACCGTGGAAGTGTATTCGAACGTCGCCGCCCTGATCGGCCCGGTGCTCGAACTCAAGCATCGCAATGACCGCTGGCTGATTGTCCAGTTGGCGCAGTCGCTGGCCGGGAAACTGCGCCAGTTGTTCGGTCCGCGCCACGTGGCACTGAAACTGACGGCGATTGTGCTGACGGCAGTGCTGGTATTCCTGTCTGTTGCCGAGGGCCAGTACCGCGTCACGGCAAAGGCGGCGCTGGAGGGGAGTATTCAGCGCGCCATCGTCGCGCCGGTGGACGGCTACATCATGGAGTCATCGGTACGGGCGGGCGATATCGTGCAGTCCGGCCAGGTGATGGGCGCATTCGACGACCGCGACCTGGACCTGGAGCATCGCCGCCTGTCCAGCGAAAAGGCACGCTATGAACGGGAGTACCGCGGCGCCATGGCAGAGCATGATCGCGCACAGGTGTCGATTATCAATGCCCGTCTTGCCCAGGCGGATGCCGAGTTGCAGCTGATAGAGAAACAGCTGGAACGTATGCAGATTCAGGCGCCGTTTACCGGCGTGGTGGTCAGCGGCGACCTGAGCCAGTCGCTGGGCTCGCCGGTGGGGCGCGGTGATGTCCTGTTTGAAGTGGCGCCACTCGATACCTGGCGGTTGATCCTGGAAGTGGACGAGCACGATATGCAGGATGTGCAGACCGGCCAGCGCGGGCGTCTGAAACTGGCCGGCATGCCGGGTACGACCCTGGAATTCGAAGTGTCCAGGATAACGCCCGTCACCGAGGCGGAGGACGGCAGCAACTATTTCAGGATCGAGGCGACGCTGGATGAGGCGCCGGATATCCTGCGGCCGGGAATGGAGGGTGTCGGCAAGATAGAAATCGCCGAGCGCCGCCTGTTGTGGATCTGGACACACCGCATGCTTGACTGGATCAGGCTGGCTACCTGGTCATGGTGGCCATGACATGGCCGGTTCCACCGTCAGCCAGCACTGGTACCGCATCGCGCAGTTGAAACCCCGGCTGCGCGAGCATGTCGAACTGCACCGGCATTTTTACCGCGGCAGCCGTACCTACATGCTGCAGGATATGTCGACCGGCGCGTTTCATCGTTTCGGCCCGGAAGTGTATGCGCTGATCGGGCAGATAGACGGCCGGCGCACCATTAATCAAATCTGGGAATCTACCGTCGATCTGCTGGGCGATCATGCGCCGACGCAGGATGAAGTGATTCAACTGTTCGGCCAGTTGCACGGCGCGGACCTGCTGCAGTGTGACGTAACGCCCGACAGCCTCGAGGTGTTCCGGCGCTTCAGCCAGCAACGGCGCCAGGACTGGAAACGGCGCCTGCTGAACCCCATGTCCATCCGCCTTCCCCTGCTGGACCCGGAAAAATTCCTTGGCCGTTACTCGCATCTCGTGCGGCCGCTGTTCGGCTGGACCGGTTTGACGGTCTGGCTGCTGACGGTTTTGCTCGCGGTGGTGCTGGCCGGTGTTCACTGGGGCGCAATTACCGAAAACGTGCTGGACCGCGTACTCAATCCCTGGAACCTGGTGATCATGTTCTTTACCTATCCCGTGGTAAAGGTACTGCACGAACTGGGGCACGCCTTCGCAACCCGGATCAGGGGTGGCGAGGTACACGAGATGGGGATTATCTTTCTCGTGCTGATGCCGGTGCCCTACGTGGACGCCACGTCCTCCGCCGGGTTCAGGAACAAGTACCACCGTATCGTGGTGAGTGCCGCCGGCATGATGGTCGAACTGTTCCTTGCCGCGATTGCACTGTTTGTCTGGATCAATGTCGAGACCGGCATTGTCAGCGCGATTGCCTACAATGTGATGATTATCGGCAGCATTTCCACGCTGTTTTTCAACGGTAACCCTTTGCTGCGCTTCGACGGCTACTACATGCTGGCGGACGCGATCGAGATCCCGAACCTGGGCGTGCGCTCGACACGCTACCTGAACTACCTCGCCATGCGTTACCTGTACGGCATGAAGGAGGCCGCATCGCCGGTGTCGGCGCCGGGCGAGGCTGCCTGGTTTGCGGCATACGGAATACTGGCATTCGCCTACCGCATGGTGATCATGTGTGCCATCGTGCTGTTCGTCGCCAGCAAGTTCTTTGTCGTCGGCGTGTTGCTCGCGGCCTGGGCGGTGGTGCTGCAGGTGGTGCTGCCGGTCAGCAAGCATATTGCCTTCCTGTTGCGCGACACGCGGTTGCAGCCACAACGCGGGCGTGCACTGTCTGTTACCGGTTTTGGCCTGTCCGCGCTTGCCGGCCTGTTGTTTTTTATGCCCGCCCCGTTGTGGACCATGGCGGAGGGCGTCGTATGGCTGCCGGAACAGTCACGCATACGCGCCGGCACCGATTGTTTCATAACGGATGTACTGGTTGGCGGGGACAGCACGGTCACCCGGGATGAAGCCGTCATCACCTGCGACGATCCGCTGCTTGGTGCAAAAGTCGCGGTGAAGGAAGCGCGTCTGCAGGAACTGCGCGCGCAATATAACCAGGAGCGTATTCGGGACCCCCTCGAGGCCGAAAGCCTCAAGCAGGACATGACCGCGGTACAGAAAGAGCTGGAGGTTGCGCAGCAACAGTTCCAGCAATTGACGCTGCGCAGCCCGGGCAACGGCACCCTGATTATCCCGTATGTGGATGACCTCGTTGGCCGCTTCGTCAAGCGCGGCGAGACGGTTGCCTATGTAAGTTCGACTGCCGCGGTGCGTGCACGGGCGGTGGTGGCGCAGGACGATTTCGGACTGGTCAGGCGCAACACAAAAAAAGTCGAACTGCGTATGGCAGGCAGCCTCGGTGATGTCTTTCCGGCGGTGATCAGCCGCGAGGTGCCGGCCGCATCGGACACCCTGCCGAGCAAGGCGCTCGGCACCGGCGGCGGCGGAAAGCTCGCGGTCGACCCGACTGATGAGTCCGGAATGCGCACCCTGGAGTCGCTGTTCCAGGTGGAGCTGGAGCTGGCGGACGATTTCCCCGCGCGTTATTACGGGCAGCGGGTGTACGTCCGCTTCGATCACGGTGCGGAACCGCTGGCACAGCAGTGGACGCGCTCGCTCAAGCAATTATTCATGCAGGAATTCGGTGTCTAGAGGTGCGGCACCAAACGACCTGATTGATAAAGCGAAAGGCTTGATTCATTGATCAGGCATGAAATTATTCGCACGGATATAAAAGAGCGTTCCCTCTCCCTTCGGGGGAAGGCCAGGGAGAGGGACCGAATTGACTGTTTGATTAGATCCCCTCTCCCCAACCCTCCCCCGGAGGGGGAGGGAGTGAAAGCACGATCAGAAATATGGCAATAACCTGAATCGCGCAAGTTGCATTTGGTGAATAATTTTTTCACCGCGAGGACGGAAGGATTTATTCCCCTCTCCCACAGGGAGAGGGCCAGGGAGAGGGGATATAAAAAAGGCAGTCAGCTTTATTTATCCCCTCTCCCCAACCCTCCCCCTGAGGGGGAGGGGGTGTAATCAGGTAGTTGGGCGATCGAGCGAAACTGGTGGTTGTGCACGGTATTGAAACTGCCATCCCCTCTCCCTCTGGGAGAGGGCCAGGGAGAGGGAATAGAATTATTTTTTATTTGATCCTCACGCCCCGATCTCACCCGGAAGGGAGAGTTAACCGGGTAACGGTGGCTAAAGGTTAGTCATATGATGTTATGCAAATTCGACAGGAAGTACTGAGATGAGAACGTCCAGAAACATGGCATTGCGTCCGGGCATGCGCCTGGGCCTGTACCCCGAAAAGACGTTTACACCACCCAACTGGCTGGAGGTGGCCGGCGGGCGCGTGTTCAACCGGGTGTCTGCACTGCTGGAAGGCCGCCGGCGCGGGCTGTCCCGCTTCGTCCGGCGTGTTGAACAGGCGGGTGAGCGACTGGCGGGTATGAGTGACGTGGAGTTGCAATACCAGGCGAGGGCGAACAGTCAATTGTTGCGCAGCGAGGGCCTGGCCGAGCGCCATGTTGAAATGGCGTTTGCCATCGTGCGAGAAGCCGGCGGGCGTACCCTCGGTATGCGGCATCACCCGGTACAGCTGATGGCCGGCCGCGTGCTGATCGACGGCATGCTGGCCGAGATGGAGACCGGCGAGGGCAAGACGCTGATGGCGACATTGCCGGCGGCGACGGCGGCGCTGGCCGGCATCCCGGTGCATGTCATTACGGTCAACGATTACCTCGCCGGCCGGGACGCGGAAAAACTGTCGCCACTTTATGATTTCCTCGGGCTGTCGGTCGATACCGTGACCGAAGATATGGATGACGATGCCCGGCGCCGTGCGTATGCCGCCGACATCACCTACTGCACCAACAAGCAGGTCGCGTTCGATTACCTGCGTGACCGCGTGCAGATGCGCAACGCCGGCGGACGCCTGTCCCTGCAGGCGGAACAACTGCACGGCGAGGGTTCCCGTCTCGACAAGGTGGTCATGCGCGGCCTGTGCTTTGCCATCGTGGACGAGGCCGACAGCGTGCTCATCGACGAGGCGGGTACGCCGCTGATACTCACGCAAAGCGGCCTGACCTGCGAGGCCGAGGCAGAACTGTACCGGCAGGCCTGCGCCATCGCCGATGCGCTGGAGCGCGGCAGCGACTTCCAGGTCGAGGAACGCTTGCGCAAAGTCAGCCTGACCGGCACGGGGAAGGAAAAGATCGCCGGCGCTGCGGAAGAACATGGCGGGCAGTGGCGGTTGCGCGCACGCCGCGAAGAACTGGTTGTCCAGGCGCTGACCGCGCGCTACCTGTTCCTGCGCGATCGCGAATACCTGGTGCATGACGGCCAGGTCATGATTATCGACGACCTCACCGGCCGGGTGATGGGTGACCGCAAGTGGGAGCGCGGTCTGCACCAGATGATCGAGATCAAGGAGGGGTGCGAACCGTCGCCGCCCAACGAGGTGCTGGCGCGAATCAGTTACCAGCGTTTTTTCAGGCGCTACCTGCACCTGTGCGGCATGACGGGTACCGCGCGCGAAACGGCGGGCGAGCTGGACGCGGTGTACGGATTGCGCGTGCAGAAAATTCCGACGCACCGTCCATCGAGGCTGAGCCAGTTAAACGACAGCGTGTATGCCACGGCCGATGCCCGGTGGCGCAGGCTGGTCGAGCGCCTGATGGAGCTCCACCGGCAGCAACGGCCGGTACTGGTCGGCACGCGCAGTGTCGGCGACAGTGAATACCTGAGCGGCCTGCTGACACAGGCAGGGCTCGCCCACCAGGTGCTGAATGCACGCCAGGATGCGGACGAGGCGGAGCTGGTGGCGCGTGCCGGTGAAGCGGGCATGATCACCATTGCGACCAACATGGCCGGGCGCGGCACCGATATTTCGCTGGCCCCGGGCGTGGATGAAACCGGCGGCCTGCATGTCATCGCGGCCGAGCGCAACACCGCCCGGCGCATCGACCGGCAGTTGTTCGGCCGCGCGGCCCGCCAGGGCGCGCCGGGCAGCTGCGAGTCGATCCTGTCGCTGGAAGACCGGATTATCAGGGATTTTATGCCTAAATTTGTCGGCGGTCTTGCCGCTAGTTATGCAAGGAAACCCGGTCCCGTACCGGGATGGCTGGGTAAATACATAACCCTTCATTGCCAGCGCAAGTCGGAAAAGCAGCAACGTATGCAGCGCCGTGCCCTGGAGAAAATGGATGAACATCTCGGCAGAATGATGGCATTTACCGGTGAACAGGAATAACCGTATGAATCTTGAGCAGGGCAGAAAAGCGAAAAAGCCGGGCGTCATGCGCCGGGTAATAAAGCTGCTCGCCAGTAGCCTCATCCTGCCGGCGGCGATGCCGGCCGTTGCATTCGAATACGACTGCATGATGGAGCCGCACCAGGTCGTCGAGGTAAAAAGTACCGTAAAAAACCGCATTGAGACGATCAGCGTGGAGCGCAGTGATTTCGTCAGGCAGGGTCAGCCGCTGGTGGAATTCGAGTCCGATGTCGAAAAGGCCTCGGTGGCACTCGCCAACGCGCGCAAGGATATGCGGGCCGAGCTGAGGAGCAGCAAGGTCAGCCATAAATTCGCCGTCCGCAAACTGGGCCGCTTCGGCGGTCTGCTGGAGGAAGGCGTGGTCGCCGCACAGACCAAGGACGAGGTAGAGACCGAGGCCGCACTGGCCGAGCTGCAGATCGAACTGGCCCGGGAAAACAGGTACCTGGCGAAGCTTGAGCTGGCGCGTGCGCAGGCCCTGCTCGACCAGCATACCGTGGTCAGCCCCATCGATGGTGTCGTGGTTAATCGTTACCGGTCACCCGGTGAATTCGCCGGCGACGGCGCTATCGTCGAACTAGCCCAGCTGAACCCCTTGAATGTTGAAGTCCTGTTGCCGGCCTCCCGCTTTGGCCAGATCAAGCCGGGCATGCGGGCGACGGTGGTGCCCGAGTCACCGCTCGATGGACGCTATAGCGCCGAGGTCAAGATTGTCGATCGTGTGGTGGACGCCTCCAGCGGCATGTTCGGCGTGCGTCTCGAGTTGCCGAACCCGGACAACAAGCTGCCGGGCGGCCTGCGCTGCACGGTGAGTTTTGCCGAATCCGGTGGCAGCAAGCATTCAGGCAACCTGCCTGGAAAGAAAACCATCAGCACGGCCCGCGCCGCCCAATAATTCGTCGTTCCTGTTACCTCCCTGCTGTACCACACATAGCACTGTAGGAGCGCCTTGCAGGCGCGATTTATCCTGAGCCGAATTCTTTCGCGCCTGCAAGGAGCTCCTACGCACGGCCTGACAGTATGGAACGGAATCACACAGACTACCGCGATACCGGGTGATTTCGAGTCTGTCAGTGCCATGCACATTCAGTCCCACGGGCCGGCTGGAAGCCGATTTCAGTGATGACAGCCAGTTTTTTGTTGGGATGTTGATTGCCGTAAACAGAATGCCGTGCCAGCTCAATAGCTTACGCCGCCTGCTCCCGATCGGTTAAGCACGCCGGCTTGTATGGCTGTCCGATGCCGGCTGTAACGATTTAAGGGGCAACGGTTTTAGCCGCTTACCTTTATTAAGGATAACCCGATCGACCGGGTTTTCTCGCGTCATGGATTTCGACGGAGAAGGTCGTGAAGGGATCATAACCACGAGTTCTTACTGATATGGATATTGGTTTGATTCAACGAATAGTGCAATGGCTGCGGAAAAACCGCGCAAACGCCAGTGCGCGTCCCGAGACCGCTTCCCGCGCCGGGTTTGAATTCGAGTCCATTGAATCGCGTGTCCTGTTCTCGGCCGATATTGCGGTCATAATGAATCCTGGCGCCGGTCTATCCGATATCAACGTGGACCAGCCTGCCGCCATCGAGGCGAGTATCCTCGAAACGTCGACTACCCGATCTCCCGGTGTCAGTGACACCGTCGCCATCGATACCTCATCCACCGAGCTGGTATTCATCGATGCCGGCGTGGAAGACAGCGATCGGCTGCTGGCAGACCTGTTGTCCGGCGACGGCACGGAACGCCGTGTCGAGGTCTACGTGCTGGACGGCAAGCGTGACGGCATCGAACAGATCAGTGAAGTGCTGGCCGGTTACACCGGCCTCGATGCCGTGCACATTATCTCTCATGGCAGCGACGGGCAGGTGCAACTCGGCAGCGGCGCGCTCGATGCGGCGGCGCTGGCCGCCAACAGCCAGTCCGTCAATAACTGGGGCAATGCGTTGTCGCTTGATGCCGACCTGCTGCTCTACGGTTGTAACCTGGCGGCGAGCGAGGCCGGGCAGTCGCTGGTTACCACGCTGGCCGGCCTGACCGGCGCCGATGTAGCCGCTTCGAATGACCTGACCGGCAGCGCTGCGCTTGGCGGTGACTGGACACTGGAATACACCACGGGCCACATCGAGTCCGGCATCGCGATCAGTGAGCAGGCGCAGGTGGGCTGGTCGAACACACTGGCAGTGGCCAGCCTGACTGCCTCTGCCGATACATACATCGACGATGGTGCCAGCGGTATAAATTACGGCGACTCCACCAGCCTGGTCATTGACCATTCCGGCGGTGATATCGGTAACGTGCGCGCGTTGATGCAGTTCGACCTGGGCTCGATCCCGGCCGGCGCCACGATTACCAGCGCCACCCTGCAACTGGAAGCCACGTCAAATACCGGCGCATTCGATATCAATGTTTACGAAGTGACAGAGGCCTGGGTCGAGGGCAGTGGCAATGGCACCGCTGATGCTGCCAGCTGGGACGCGCGGCAACCCTCTGTTGCCTGGAGCACACCCGGCGGCACCTATGATCCCACGATTATCGCTACACTTAATACCAGCCTGATCGGACAGCATAGCTGGGACATCACTTCGCTGGTAACCGCCTGGTATGGCGGTAGTACGGTCAACAACGGAATTATCATCGGCAGTCCTGACGGCGGTGGCGATGTAGTCACCTATGACAGTAGCGAGGGAGCGACGCCGCCCACGCTGGTGATTACCTATACCGGGGGCAATAGTGCGCCGACCGGTAGCGTCACCATTGACAATGCATCACCGGCGCAGGGCGACACGCTGACCGCCGCCAACACGCTGGCCGACGCCGACGGACTGTCCGGTGCCATCAGTTACCAGTGGCAGCGCGATGGCAGTAATATCGGCGGTGCGACCGGTGCGAGCTACACCACCACCCAGGCCGATGTGGGTGCAGTGATCACCGTCATCGCAAGCTACACCGATGACCTCGGCACGGCGGAGAGTGTGGCCAGTACAGCGACCGCCGCGGTGACCAATGTGAATGACGCGCCGACCGGCAGCGTCACCATCGACAAACATCAGCCGGCGCAGGGCGACACGCTGACCGCCAGTAACACGCTGGCCGATGCCGACGGGCTGTCCGGTGCGATCAGTTACCAGTGGCAGCGCGATGGCAGCAATATCGGCGGTGCGACCGGTGCGAGCTACACCACCACGCAGGCCGATGTCGGTGCGCGTCATCCGCGTGGTCGCAAGTTACACCGATGACCTCGGCACGGCGGAGAGCGTGGCGAGTGCAGCGACCGCCGCGGTGACCAATATAAATGATGCGCCGACCGGCAGCGTCACCATAGACAACACATCACCGGCGCAGGGCGACACGCTGACGGCCAGTAACACGCTGGCCGATGCCGACGGGCTGTCCGGTACCATCAGTTACCAGTGGTACCGCGATAGTTTTGCAATTGGCGGTGCGACCAGCGCCAGCTACACCACATTGCAGGCCGATGTCGGCGCCGCCATTCGTGTCATTGCGAGCTACACTGATGACCTCGG
>CAVYIJ010000004.1:0-89127 GCA_963768575.1 uncultured Halobacteria archaeon | reverse complement strand
CTGGTAGTCAGCACAGGCCGGTAAATGGTCGTAATGATGCGGGGCGAATGTCGAACTTGTATCGATCCACAGCAGGATAATTTTCAGGGAAAAGGTGGATTATACTTCCTGTACTTGACCCCGTTACACTCGTCTTATGGATACGACATTGATAAGAGCTAAGGAGGCACCGCAGCTTTCCCGTTCACCCTGGCGCTTTGCGCTGTATTTTTATCTGAAAGCGCGTCTGACCCTGCTGGTGATTTTCATCTTCGAAGCCGCGCAGGCTGCTTGCACAATTCTGCTACCCTATGCGGTAAAGGTAATTATCGATGCGGTGACGCAAGCCAACGAGTCAGGCGCCGATATTTTTGATGCCGCGACGGATGCACTAATACTATTTGCCTTTCTGAACCTGGGCATAGTCCTCTTCAGTCGAGCCAGTGGTGCTGCGTTGGTAATGACCGGGCCATATTTACGTGCAGAGATTCGTAAGACGCTGTTCAGCTATCTGCAACATCATTCGCATCGCTATTTCATTTCGCATTTTGCCGGTTCATTGGCGAATCGCATCTCCGAAGTATCGATGAGTGTCATGCATGCGCTGTGGGCGATTACCTTCGATTTTTATCCTCTAATCATCAAATCGGCAGTGGCGCTGATTATACTGTTCAATGCCAGTGGTGAGCTCGCGCTGGTGCTAAGCTTATGGCTGGCTGTTTATGTCTTTGTGTCTTATTTGTTAGCAAAGCGCTGCCGGGTTTATGCTCAGGACTTTGCTGCTGCACGTTCTCTGGTCACTGGTAAAGTAGTCGATTCAGTGACAAACGTGATGAATGCCAAGATGTTCGCACGCCGTCAGTATGAAGAAGATTATCTGACCGATTATTTGAATCACGAAGTCGATCATGCTCTGCGTACTTATTGGTATATGGAAAAACTGCGTTGGTTTCAGTACACCGCGGCGATGGTGTTAATGATCGGCATGGTCGGTTATGCCCTGAAGATCTGGTCCGAAGGCGACATGAGCGTCGGCGAATTTTCTATGGTCGCAGGTCTGGCGATTATGTTGATCGAAGCCGCGCGGGGTTTGAGTCGTAGTTTTCTCGAATTTTTCGAATATCTCGGCAATATCAGCGATGGTGTTGCAGTATTTATCCAGCCGCACGAAATCGTCGATAAAACCGATGCGCCTGTGCTAAAAGTAAACAGGGGCGAAATCGTGTTTAACGATGTCTGTTTTACTTATCATGAAGGCTTGCAGGTTTTTGAGCATTTGAATGTCACCATCGAACCGAAACAACAGGTCGGACTCGTGGGGTTTTCCGGTTCAGGTAAATCGACATTTGTGAATATTATGTTGCGCCTGTTCGAACCACAAAGCGGCGAGATTAACATTGACGGCCAGAATATTCTTAATGTCACCCAGGATAGTCTGCGCGAAAACGTCTCGATGATCCCGCAGGACCCGCAGCTATTTCATCGCTCATTGATGGAAAATATCCGTTATGGACGGCTGGATGCAACCGATGATGAGGTCATCGAAGCTGCGAAGAAAGCACATGCGCATGAATTTATTTTACAGGCCGAAAAGCAATATGATTCGCTGGTAGGTGAGCGCGGCGTGAAACTGTCTGGTGGCCAAAGGCAACGAATATCGATTGCCCGCGCAATACTCAAGGACTCACCGATTCTGATTCTGGATGAAGCTACCTCATCTCTGGATTCAGTCACGGAGAAAAAAATTCAGCTAGCTCTCGAGAACCTGATGAAGGGCAGAACCGTGGTGGTAGTTGCACACCGCCTGTCGACCATCTCGCATATGGATCGCATTCTGGTATTTGATCAGGGCAAGATAATCGAAGACGGTAGTCATCAACAGTTGCTACAAAGAGATGGCCATTATGCACACCTGTGGAATATGCAAGCGGGTGGCTTTTTACCCGAGAAGGACACAGCTTGACTGAGGCGAATTTTTATTCACTACCAAACAGGTTAAACAAATTTAGAATGTTTTCGTAACTGACTTCTTCGGCCGAAGTCTATTTTGTCCGCCAGCAATTGCAAATATAGCGCCATCTGGTGATGCTGTAGATTTTCTTCGGTCAGTGTCTGTCGGGGTTGATTGGGATCGCCAGGATAAAAGCGGCTTGATATCAGGAAATACTAAAAGGCGGGAATCGCTGGAACCTGCCGTTCGCGGGTAGGTAGGTGTAGGTCCGGAGTTGGCCGAAAGCGGAAGTTCCTGGGTAAGCGGCTGAATTACCAGCTCAACGGCGACTATCGTTTGCCCTTTCTGCGATTATATAAACTGTCACTTAGCGCGACTTCCGTCCTCCCGGCTGGCGCTGACCCTCGCTGAACGAGAAGAGCTCTCCAGAGGCATTGCCCGTGATTTGTCGCTACGGGCGATAGCCGCCCGGTTGGGTCGTGCACCCTCGACGATTAGCCGGGAAGTGTGTCGCAACGGCGGCCTCAAGCACTATCGGGCCAGCCAGGCCGATCAGGCCGCCTGGGATAGAGCGCATCGTCCCAAGCCCTGTAAACTGGTCAGTGAGCCGGCACTCAGCCGACTGGTCGGCGAACAAGCTCAGGGCGCACTGGTCACCCGAGCAAATCGCAGGTTGGCTAAAGAGAACCTATCCGGAGAACGAGAACCGTCAGGTGTCACACGAGACGATCTACAAGAGCTTGTTTATCCAGGCGCGTGGCGCACTGAAAAAAGAGTTGCTCCAGCATCTTAGAAGCCAACGTGCGATCCGCCGATCCCGGCATGCCAGCCTGAAAGGTGAATGGCCTTGGCAAGATCACGAATACCGTCTCCATCCGTGAGCGACCGGCCTCTGTCGAAGATCGTGCAGTGCCGGTCACTGGGAAGGCGACCTGATCTTCGGCACCCACAACAGCCAGATCGCAACGCTCGTTGAGCGTCACACGCGCTACGTGATGTTGGCCAAGGTCAGCGGCAAGGACACTGAAACCGTGATCAATGCCCTGATCAAGCAAGCCCACAAGTTACCGAGAGAGCTGTACAAGTCACTCACCTGGGATCGCGGCAACGAGATGGCCGATCATCAGCGCTTTACCCTGGCCACCGATATCAAGGTCTACTTCTGTGATCCACAGAGCCCCTGGCAACGCGGTTCCAACGAGAACACCAATGGTCTGTTAAGACAGTACTTTCCCAAAGGCAACTGACCTGTCAGTACACTCTCAGGCGAAACTCAATGCAGTCGCACGACAGTTAAACGAACGACCGAGAAAAACGCTAGACTATGAAACACCGGCAGAACGATTTAATGCATGTGTTGCGTCGATCGGTTGAGCCGGCAACCCTACTCGGACATTCACTAGTAGTTGCTTTTGTAAGTACATTCCACAATACGGATGTCAACTATCTACCCAAAGCGGACGTTCAAGATTTTAGCCTAAATGTCTGGAATGTACTGAGCTATAACCTTCACAAAAAAGGGCTGTAGTTAATATCGTGATAGTATTTATATAAAGTCATACCGTAATGATCAGATTTTGACAGATTAAGCAAGCATGTAATCAATAAACACAAGCTACTAAAAAATAGTTTTATATGTCTGGAAAAACAATATGGGGAATCCGACAGTGAAAATATTACGCGTACATATTATTACCATGACTTTGTGCAGCCTCTGCCTCATATTTTCACTACCTGTAGTAGCTGTCTCTCTCACAACCTTAACCGATGTATCGTTATTTCAAAGCAATGGCACTACATACATTGACCAAGACAATACATTGGCTGCTCAGAGTCCTAATATAACCAACCCTGCCGTCACTCAAAATGCAGTCTTAGTTGATGCAAATAATACAATTGGATCAAGTTTACTCGATGTCGATTTAACAAAAGGAACAATCAAGGTCTATGCAGACTCTGCATTATCATCCTCAGATCCTAGGATAATTACTAGCGCAGCAGTTGTGACTTACAATGATCGGCTGAGGCTGTTTGGTACCAGCACTGATCAATTAGTGAATGTACAATTAGTGGTAGATCTTTCAGGTGATATATCTGGCCCTATTTCTAATAATGGGGCATTAGTCTACAGTTTAAATGGCATAGTTCGAAACGTAGTCTTCACTGAATCCAGTCATTCTCAACCATTTGTTTTCAACGATACTATTTCGACTGATATTCTAGTTAAGAGTAACACCGCTCCTTTTATTAGTTTCCATGTTCATTCTCAAGCACAATCAAGTGGGACTGGAATTGCAGACCTTTCTAATACGTTAAATTACAAACTCATTATATCTGGAAATGTAACAGCACAACTCGAGTCTGGCTTGCCATTAATAACAAGCACTCCCACTCCTGCTGTTCCTGAGGCCGAGTTCGGTGATTTCATCGACTGGAACCCGTTAATTAAAGACTCTGTAGCAGGCAGTCCCGGGCTTGAGACCATCGTTCCGCGGATTGTTCTCAAAGACTCAAACACAGACGGCGTCGAAGATCAGGCCTTTCTATCATTCGATGTCTGGGCGGGTGGCACGAGAAACCTACTGTTCAGGACAAAACAAAGGGGTGTCAACCTGCCTGCATTACCCTGCACCAGCCCCGTCAATTCTGATGTGGATTTCGACATCAAATTCACGAACGAGACAGGTACCAGGAGTAATGCCGTTGTTTTATTCAATGTGTCATGTGCCGAATCTGGCACATTTGAAGAAAAAGAGACCTTCAAAGCGGTCGTCTATTCTGCCGATGTGACCCAGTCACCGACCGCCGGTGGAACTTCCTGGAGGCAGGCATGGAGTGCAGACGCTGTCTCTTTCGACAATCTTGACTGGGATAACGATACAAAAAAGGAAATCATACTTAACCTGTTAAACGATCAGGCTGGCAACACTTCCATCAGAACGATCATGCTCCAGCAGTCAGATGGGACGGTAGAAGCTGACACGACGTACAAGTTAGTTGATATTCAGTAGTACTTGCCTGCAGACATTGCTGACTGAAACCAAAAGCACAGATACTCAGGAGAACCAAATCTCATGAAAAATATTATCAGCGCCATAATCTCCCTAGCTGCTATTGTGGTGGCATGTCCTGTCCAGTCGGATGAATTCGTTGACTGGAAGCCGTTAATCAAAAACTCGGTGCCTGGTGCTGCTCTTGAAGCAATCATTCCACGGCTGATTCTTAAAGACTCGGATACGGACGGCGTCGTGGACCAGGCCTTTGTGTCGTTCGATGTCTGGGAGGCTGGCACGAGGAACTTGCTGTTCAGGACAAGACAGAGGGGCGTGAACCTGCCCGCACTTCCTTGTACCAACCCCATAGATGGTGATATTGACTTGTCAATCAAGTTCACGAACGAGACGGGCGGCAGGAGTAATGCTGTTGTTGTATTTAATGTGTGGTGTACCGAAGACACATTTGAAGAAAAAGAGGTCTACAAAACGGTCGTCTATTCTGCCGATGTTACCCAGTCACCGGTTGCTGGTGGGGATTCCTGGAGACAGGTATGGAATTCAGATGCCGTCTCTTTCAATAATCTTGACTGGGATGGCGATACAGTCAAGGAAATCATACTTAACCTGGCAGACGATCAGGCAAGCAGCACCACCATCAGAACGATTGTTATGACGCAGCTGGATGGAACGATAGTAGCTGACACGAACTACAGGTTTCTCGAGGTGCAGTAACAGCTACTTGCGGCATGATCTTTAGCCTTTGCCGGTTTGGCATGAGAGGATGAAAGAGAAAAAGTAGCTAAATAATTTGGTTGATGCTCACGGAACGGCTCCTTTGGGAGCCGTTTCTGTTTGGGATGAATGACCGGTTCTGCTGCTACTGAGACCTTCCCTATAATCCTGGGAATGTCGCTTTCTGGCCGATAGTCGCCGTAGGTATGAACACTGTTACCCGGTTCAATGTGCTCATCGAACGTCGCTTTTGCGGCCGGTCTCGGACGTCCCTCTGAAAGTACTTAAAGTAGTACCCCGCGCCGTTCCAATCCCAACGCACTTCCCTGACGGACGCTGAGCTCTATTCTGGAGTCGGGTACGCACCACCCGTGGTCAGCGATGGCAGACAAAGGTTCCACGTAGCCATCAGACGCGCAAACCCTCCCTTCCCATCGAGATCACTTTGCAGAGTCTCCCACCGGGCAAGATCGAACGGATCCCGATACAAACGCGCAACCCAATCCGCCAGCAACACGGCCGCACGACCCTCTGCACCAGTCTCATCGCCTGCAGGAAGTCCGGCGCTGTGCAGATATCCGGCCACCACCGTCGCGTCGTCGTAGCCCCAACGATGTAGCGCCACTGCAGCTACCCCTGCAAGATAAGTCGTGTCCTCGGGCAGACTCGATTCAGCCGCCGAGGCGACGGGATTGAGTGCAGCCGGCAACTCAGAGAAGTGCATACCGGTGAACAAGGTTTGCACGTGCCTCGCGAGTTCGGCCGTATTTGCGGCATGCCAGAAGTTGAAAACGATCGTTCGTCGCACTCGAGTGACCTCGGTGACTCCATGGTGCGAATCGGCGTGAAGCAAAAAGCCAAAGGCTTCGTTGTATCCTGGATTCACTCGATAAACCGGTGCGCCATCCGGCTGTGCGAACAGCTCCAGGACACCGCCGTGGTCGGGTTGCCACTGGCTATTGAGCTGCACGACCAATCGGGCGATCTCATATCCCGGCAGCGGCCGGTCGCTGTGCACACCGATGCGATGACCGGGCATCATCCGCTGGGCCGTGATTTCAACCTTGTCTACGAGTGGCAGACAGGTGATTTCTCGCATCCTGGCGACCACACAGAGCCGCATATCTGCCGGAATCTCCTCGGTCACGTCCCGGAGAGAACAATGGTAAAACGCGCCATCCCGGTGCTGCCACTCCCTGGCTACCGAAAATGTCTGCTCAAGCGCTGCGCACTGCTCCAGCGAAAAAGCGGACGTCCAATGGAAGAAGGGAAATGGGTAATCGTGGCGGCCAGGATGCAAGAGCAACGGACTAAGCTCCGACTAAATAACTTGTAGAATATGATATCGACTCACCGACCCGGTGACTACTAGTCTTATGATAGCCCTCGACGAGCGTCCGCGCCGGGCTATGGAATCGTAAGCTGAAGAATATTAATGGCTCCCCGGGACGGGCTCGAACCGCCGACCTGGTGATTAACAGTAGCCGATCCCTTGTCTGAAACAGAAGATGGTGGCACGCCGCCATGTGATGCACCAAGGGATTCCGATCCCCCGGCCTCAGCGCCATAACTATAAGAATTTCATGGATGGTGGGCCCGGAAGGACTCGAACCTGAGGGCATCTGGCCAAGGCATCTCAACGCGTCATTGGAATTCCTCACATAGCACCAGTTCGTCACTGCAGCGCCATAAAGAGCCGATTCAGATTGCATGAAGCATCCGAAGGCGCCCGCACGAAGCCTGGAAGAAACTACCGGTTGGGGCGCCCATAAGCCGATGTGTTTTTTTCTTGGGGCCCAGCGCGCGTGGGGCTTCAGAGATTCCTCACGAACGCCGCTTGGTATATTTCGTCGGCAATGCCTGCTCCGGATTGTCCGGCCAGGGATGCCTGGGATAGCGCCCCTTCATTTCTTTTTTAACCTCACTATAACTGCTCTTCCAAAACCCGGCTAAATCCTGGGTGATTTGCAGTGGGCGTTGGGCGGGGGAGAGCAGGTGTAGCATGAGTTTGATCTTGCCGTTGGCGATGGTGGGAGTATCCAGGCAACCAAACATTTCCTGTAGCTTGACGCTAAGTACCGGGGGCGATTGTGTGTAGTCGATTTTGATGTTGGAGCCCGATGGTACTTTCATTGTGTTGGGTGCCAGTTCATCTAACTGCTTTGGCAAAGGCCAGGGTAGTAAGCCTGACAGTATGCTTTGCAGGTCGAGTCGCTGGAAGTCACTGAGCTTGCTGATGGAATCCAGGAAGGGGGCCAGCCAGGTTTCAATAGTCTCTAGCAAGTATTTGTCCGAGACATCGGGCCACAGCTCCAGCCCCAGCTTGTTCAATAACATAACGCGTGACTGCCATTGGCGGATTGAGAGATTCCAGGGCAGTAAGTTCAAGCCACGTTTTTTAAGGAGTTCAATCAATGCATCACGCCTGGCCTCGACCGGGATCTTTTCAATCCGCTGTCGATGGATGACCAGTTTTCCGATAGTGCGAATATGTTCAGCATTGAAACGATCAGTTTGTTCGTCCCAGTGCAGGGTGTCTTTTTCTTCGATTAATTCACTGAGTTGATTATCAAGCAGTGCAGGATCCAGTGCGCAGGCTGAAAAAATCCGGTCGTTATTCCCTTTGCCGTCCCTGTTTATTGTACCGCCAAGTTCGGCCACTGCCAGCCACTCACTATTACCCAGTGCATCGCCTTGAGCGAGTGTGGCGGTACGTCCGTTGCTTAGCAGGTAGTGGCTCTGGCGGTCAGGTTTACGGTGGGCAATGCGGTCGGGGTAGGCGCAGGCTAACAGGAATCCGATTGCGTTACCCGGATTTAGCGGATTGTCTGTTGTGCGCTGTTCAGTCTGTATGGTTTGTACTAATCGTTCGAAGGTTTTTGACTGCTGCTGCGTGCGTTTAAGCCAGCCTTTGTATTGGCTGTGACAGGCTTGCTCTCCCATGAGCACAGCAAGCTGTCCGGACAGATCGGTGCCATGGTCGCGTGCCAATGGGCTTCGGTCTGCCAGTAAAGCCGCAAGCGCGGCAGCGTATTTACTTTGTTGCCGGGCGGCGCCGGTAATTAACATGTGTGCCAGGCGCGGGTGGGCAGGCATCCTGGCCATTAATTCTCCGTGGGGGCTGAGTGAGCAGCTGCCCAGGGTAGGTGACGACAGGCCTGGGTGTTCACTTTTGATGGCGCCCAGTCGCAGCAGCAAGTCCAGCGCCTGGCTCATGGGGCCAGATGGTGGTGGGTCCAGCCAGCGCAATTCATTAATGTCATCAACGCCCCAGGCAATTAATTGCAATACCAGCGGGGCGAGATCCGCCTGCAGTATTTGCGGCATTGATTGCTGCGCTAATTGATCCTGTTGCTGTTCGCTCCACAGTCGGTAGCAATGACCAGCGGCCAGCCGCCCGGCGCGACCCATGCGCTGGACACTTGAGTCCTTACTGATGCGCCGAGTCTGCAGGCGGGTCATGCCAGTGGCGGGATCAAAGCGCGGTACACGGCAGAGGCCGGCATCAACCACAACATTAATGCCCTCAATGGTGAGGCTGGTTTCGGCGATGTCGGTGGCCAGTACAACTTTTCGCCTGGCCGTCATTGATTCAATGGCGCGTTGTTGCTCACGCAGCGGCAGAGCGCCATAGAGAGGTTGAATATCGATCTCCTGTGATTCCTCTGCAGACAGTCGACCGCCAAGATGTTGCATGACTTTATTGATTTCACCCTGGCCGGGCAGGAACACCAGCAGGCTACCGCTGTGCTTGCGGATAATTCCCGGTAGTGCGTTGAGCACACACTCGACAATGTTGTCATCCAGGCGTTTGGCCTGGCCATAGTGCACAGTGACCGGGTACATTTTACCGGCACTGCGGATAAGCGGGGCATCGCCTAACAAGCTGGCGACGGCATCACCATCCAGGGTGGCCGACATCACCAGCAGTCGCAAAGGCATACTGGCGTCGCGAAATAACTCCCGGCTCTGCAGGGCAAGGGCGAGGCCAAAATCAGCGTCCAAACTGCGCTCATGGAACTCATCAAAAATTAACAGCGCGACCCCTTTCAGTGAGGGATCATCTACCAGCATGCGTGTGAGGATACCTTCGGTGATGACCTCGATACGGGTGCGCGGGCTAATGCGGCTTTCTTGCCGAATACGATAGCCGACAGTCTGGCCTACTTCTTCATTTAAAAGTGATGCCATTCGTTGGGCGGCAGCGCGGGCTGCCATGCGCCGCGGTTCCAGCATAATAATGCGTTGGCCGGTCAGCCAGGATTCAGATAAAAGTGCCAGTGGTACCAGGGTGGTTTTACCCGCGCCGGGTGGAGCCTCGAGCACTAGATCATGATGTTGAGCCAATGATTGCTGCAGTTTCGGCAGTACTTCACTGATTGGCAGGACGGGCAGGGTAGCCAGGCCGGGTATCGTCGGGGGCATGGTAATCACGGGATTTGAGTATAGGCTGAATTAACGCTATTTCCCCCGGAATTTCCGAGTTCGCCCTGTATATGAGGCCTTCAACGAAATCCGGGGAATGTCGCATTGTGGCCGATAGTCGCCTAACAGGAACACTGCTCCAGGTTGTTTTCTGTAAATGCAGGAAGGTCTTGTTTGCCCCCGGAAGTAGCCGTTCAACCGACCCTCATCGGTCACACCGGAATGAGCCATCCATGCCCCTCGCCATGGGTGACACCAAGGGACTATGATCCCTTGACCCGGATGCCATAATTATAAGAAATTTATGGAGATGGTGGGCCCGGAAGGACTCGAACCTTCGACCAAGGGATTATGAGTGCCCTTTCCCCATCCAGGGCGAGGATCGATGTCGAGGTATGTGATGGAAATGGCCCACCCGGAACGCCCTCGATCGAGCTTCCTGGCCGGGCGTTGTCACGCGACGTCTCCATGCACATCACCGGTATAACCCGGTGACTACTCGGTCTTATGATCGCCCTCGACGAGCGTCCGCGCCGGGCTATGGAATCGTAAGCTGAAGAATATTAATGGCTCCCCGGGACGGGCTCGAACCGCCGACCTAGTGATTAACAGTCACCCGCTCTACCAACTGAGCTACCGGGGATCAGAGAACCTGAAAGAGGCGCGTATCATACCGGCATTACCGGTTTTTGGTCAACGCGTCTATTCTGCGCTCCGGGGCGGCATTTTCAGGGGCAAATCACGGGTTTTCCATCACACCGCAGGCGGCTGAGGCGCGGCCGGCCGGTATTCGACAGGCAGATGACCCGCGGTTTCGCGTGGTTGTGCCTGCCGCAAAAGGTAAACGAGCTGTTGCTGCCGCCACTGCTGCCGTCGGGCTGGTAGAGGATGCGCTTGCGCCCGTTGCCGGAATGCATGCGAATGCCGGCCGCCATCAGCTGGCCGGCCTGCAGCAACGGCTCACCCGGTTCCCGCTGGCGGTTGTCGCTGGCAAACAGCAGCCAGCCGCTGGGCCAGTCGAGGCTGTTGCCGCAGTTCGTCTTATCCTTGCTGGGACACAACACCACCTGGCGTCCGCGCTTGATGGCCTCGCTGCGTGCCAGGTACAGGGTGGAGACGAAGCTGTTCACCGCGGTGATCATGCGTGACTCCTGGATGAAGCGCGGCAGGAATTCCGCCATGCCGATGGCGAGGATCAGCATGATGGTGAGGGTGGCCAGCAGCTCGGGCAGGGTCAGGCCGCGTTGTCTGCCGTTGCGTTGTGAACAGTGATGCGGTGTATTGAACATCGGGTTCCGTCATGTGGGTTGACGAAACCAGTGTGTTCGCAAGGGAGTGCGCCGGACAGTTGCAGGCGGCTACTTGTGTGGCAGGATTTTCCGGTGTCAGGCTGTCAGTGCCCGCCGCAGTCTGTCAATGGCATCTTCCAGTACGTCCATGCCGATCGCGAACGAGAAGCGCACGTAACCGGGTGCGCCGAAGGCGGAACCGGGCACCAGTGCGACGCCCGCGGCATCCAGCAGGTATGCGGTCAATGCGACGTCATCATTCACTCCGTCCAGCCGGTCGATGATCGCCTGCACGTGCGGGAAACAGTAAAAGGTACCGTCGGCCGGCAGGCACTCGATGCCCGGTATGTCGTTCAGCGCGCCGACCACGAAATCGTGGCGTTCATGAAAGGCCTTGAGCATGACCTGGATACAGGACTGGTCGCCTTCCAGCGCGGCCTGCGCGGCAACCTGCGAAATGGAGGCCGGGTTCGAGGTGCTTTGCGACTGCACTTTTTTCATCGCCTTGATGAGATCGGCCGGGCCGCCGGCATAGCCGATGCGCCAGCCGGTCATGGCATAGGCCTTGGAAACGCCGTTCAGCACGATGGTGCGGTCATATAATTTGTGGCAGGCGTTGAGGATGTTGCAGAACGGCTCCTCGGTCCACAGGATATGTTCGTACATGTCGTCCGTCGCCACCAGCACGTGCGGGTGCTGCATCAGGACCTCGCCGAGCGCCGCAAGCTCGGCCATCGTATAGGCCACGCCGGTCGGGTTGGACGGGCTGTTAAGCACCATCAGGCGGGTCTGCGGTGTAATGGCTGCGTTCAGCTGTTCCGGCGTGATCTTGAAGCGGGTATCCACGCCGGTGGCGAGGATGACCGGTTCGCCCTCGGCCAGTCGCACCATGTCCGGGTAGGATACCCAGTAGGGCGCCGGAATGATGACCTCGTCACCG
The DNA here is from genome assembly GCA_963768575.1 of uncultured Halobacteria archaeon. GTDB lineage: Bacteria > Pseudomonadota > Gammaproteobacteria > UBA9214 > UBA9214 > UBA9214. Next base: position 76,815 of record CAVYIJ010000004.1, on the reverse strand, counting down.
CTGTTCAACAACGCCTGGCACAGGTTGAAGAAGCTTTGTTTGCCGCCGCAGGACACCAGTATCTGCTCCGGTGTATACACCAGCCCGTTGTCCTTGCTGAATTTCGCTATAATCGCCTGTTTCAGGCTCGGCGTGCCGTCGACCGCGGTATAACGGGTAAAGCCGTCATTGATGGCCTGTATGGCCGCGGCCTTGATGTGGTCGGGCGTGCCGAAGTCCGGTTCCCCGGCGCCCAGTCCGATGATGTCCTTGCCGGCAGCGCGCAGCTCGGCCACGCGGGCCGTGACCGCCAGCGTCGGCGAGGGTTTGACGCGCGCTATGCGGGAGGCGAGGTGAATTTTTTCCAAGGTCCTGTCCTGAGGTGGTTAATCCCGCCAATCATACTCAATCCCGGCCATTAGAAAACAGTCTGTGAGCAAACTATTCAATTTAAATTCGAAGATGAAGCCGGCGGGCGACCAGCCCAAGGCGATCGCCGCGCTGATCGAGGGGCTCGGGGACGGGCTGGCGCACCAGACCCTGCTGGGGGTGACCGGTTCCGGCAAGACCTTCACGGTGGCCAATGTCATCCAGGCCGTGCAGCGGCCGACGCTGATCCTGGCGCCGAACAAGACGCTGGCGGCACAGCTCTACGGGGAGATGCGCGAGCTGTTCCCGGACAACGCGGTCGAGTACTTCGTGTCCTACTACGATTACTACCAGCCGGAGGCCTATGTCCCGTCGTCGGATACCTATATAGAGAAGGACGCCTCGGTCAACGAGCACATCGAGCAGATGCGGCTGTCCGCGACCAAGGCGCTGCTGGAGCGCCCCGATGCCATCATCGTGGCCACCGTGTCCGCCATTTACGGCCTGGGTGACCCGCGCGCCTACCTCCGAATGGTGCTGCACCTGGTGCGCGGCGAAAAGGCCGACCAGCGCACCATCCTCAAGCGCCTGGCGGAGTTGCAGTACCAGCGCAACGAGCTGGACCTGCACCGCGCCACCTACCGGGTGCGCGGCGACGTGATCGACATCTTTCCCGCGGAGTCGGACGGCGAGGCGGTGCGGGTGGAACTGTTCGATGACAGCATCGAGTCGCTGGCCGTGTTCGACCCGTTGACCGGCGAGGTGTTGCGCAAGGTCCCGCGCCTGACCATTTATCCCGAAGACGCACTACGCCACGCCGCGCGAGGTGATCCTCGGCGCCATCGACCACATCAAGCTTGAGCTGAAGGAACGGCTGGAACAACTGCGCGACAACAACAAGCTGGTCGAGGCGCAGCGGCTGGAACAGCGCACGCTGTTCGACCTCGAGATGATGCAGGAACTCGGCTACTGTTCCGGCATCGAGAATTATTCCCGCTACCTGTCCGGCCGCAACGCCGGGCGAACCGCCGCCCACGCTGTTCGATTACCTGCCGTCCAACGCGCTGCTGATTATCGACGAGTCGCATGTCACCATTCCGCAGCTCGGCGGCATGTACCGCGGCGACCGCTCGCGCAAGGAAAACCTGGTCGAGTACGGCTTTCGGCTGCCGTCGGCGCTGGACAACCGGCCGTTGCGCTTCGACGAGTTCGAGGGGCTGGCGCCGCAGGCCATCTTCACCTCGGCGACGCCCGGTCCCTACGAGGAGGAACACTCCGGCGCCGTGGTCGAACAGCTGATCCGTCCGACCGGGCTGGTCGATCCCGAGATCGAGGTGCGCCCGGCGGGCACGCAGGTCGACGACCTGTTATCGGAAATCCGCCTGCGCGTCGCAAACGGTGACCGCGTGCTGGTGACGACGCTGACCAAGCGCATGGCCGAGGACCTGACCGAGTACCTCGCCGAACACGGCGTGCGCGTGCGTTACCTGCACTCGGATATCGAAACGGTGGAACGCGTGGAGATCATCCGCGACCTGCGCCTCGGCGTGTTCGACGTGCTGGTCGGCATCAACCTGCTGCGCGAAGGACTCGACATGCCGGAGGTGTCGCTGGTCGCGATCCTCGATGCCGACAAGGAGGGCTTCCTGCGTTCCGAGCGCTCGCTGATCCAGACCATCGGCCGCGCCGCGCGCAACCTCGAAGGCAGGGCGATCCTGTACGCGGATAAGGTGACCGGCTCCATGCAGCGCGCGATGGATGTGACTATGCACCGCCGCGAAAAACAGGTGGCCTACAACGAGGCGCACGGCATCACGCCGCGCAGCGTGAAAAAGGCGGTCATGGATATCATGGAGGGCGCGCTGGGGCAGGGCGGCAGCACGCGCAGTTTTGCGAAGGTGGCCGAGGAATTGGCGACTTACGGCCACCTGAGTCCAAAGGAGCTGGCGAAGCAGGTCGATGCGCTGGAGAAGCAGATGTACACGCACGCCCGCAACCTCGAATTCGAGGAGGCCGCCCGCCTGCGCGACCAGATCAAGCACATGCAGGCGGGGAACCTGGGGGTGGCGGAATAATTCCGGCCCTGTAGGAGCGCAGGTATGCGCGAATATATCGGGCCTGGGTATTCGTGTCTCTGTAGGAGCGCCTTGCAGGCGCGAACATGATTTGGTTCCTGATTTGAATCGCGCCTGCAAGGCGCTCCTACAGGATCAATCGAGGCTGACCCAATTGATCTCATGGAGTGGGGCGGGCCCGTTGATCATTAATTGTTAGCAACGAATTTACACGATGCTTCCCCTCTCCCTCCGGGAGAGGGCCAGGGAGAGGGGGTATCGAAAGGACAAATCAGATCCCCTCTTCACCAACCCTCCCCCGGAGGGGGAGGGAGTGTAATCAGTAGGTCTTTTGAGTTATGCGAAACGATACAGTTGTGCGCAGCATCGAATACAGCCTTCCCTCTCCCTCAGGGAGAGGGCCAGGGAGAGGGGCTAGCTCAGGCAGCTATTCAGATCCCCTCTTCCCAACCCTCCCCCGGAGGGAGAGGAGCCCGGATCGTGTTCTGGATTGACGCCGCGCGGCCGCCCGGGTTCCATTAACCACTTCGAGGCAACCTGTTGATAATTCGTGCGATTCACACACATATCGCCGGGTTTGCCGAGTAACCGTATTTTTTCGTGGTATCTTTTACTTGTTCCAGCAGACCATTGCGGCGGGTGCGGCATGAAAATAAAAACAATCCTGGCAGGACTCGTACTGACAATATCACACCCCTTCCCCATTTATTTCTCATTCTTCGGACTAGCGTCCGCTCTCTGCCCCGTTGCCCTACGAGGCCGCCAAAGGTACGGCAACCACCTCGTCGGTTTTCGGCTATCACTACACCAATCCCGCCGCGACCAGCGCTGAAGAAGCCGACCGTTGGCTGATCCAGTACGAGCTGCATGCGTCATCCGGTACATCCGGCTTTGATAATTATACCGGCACAATCTTTGATACCGACTACTCGGGATTTGCCTGGCTGGATGTTCCCGCCGTACTCGATCCCACTGCGTCGCTGCACCGTTTTACGCTGTACAGCGAACAGGTATCTCCATTCGGAGCGAGTGGGGACTTTGACCCGGTGACCGTCGTCCGTAACGACGGCAGATACCCTGCCGATGTACATGACGACTATCGATGCCATGGCCGGCAGCGGCTTTCTTCATCTTTCCGGTATTAGCGGCTTACCACCCGGGGTCAACCTGGACGCGGGCGACCTGCTGGTTGGAGCCTATCCGGTACTGCATGTCCAGCACGATTACCTGCTCAAGCGCAGGATCAATCGCGCCTGACCCCTTTGATCACCATTGATCGGACCCCATTGATCGTGATGTTTTACTCCCTCTCCCTCCGGGAGAGGGTTGGGGGAGAGGGGGTAAATGAATCAACCTGGAGGTAGCGGAATAATTCCGGCCCTGTAGGAGCGCAGGCATGCGCGAATATATCGGGCCCGGGTATTCGCGGACAGCGTCCGCTCCTACCGGTATATCTATTGCAGCAGGAGCGCAGGATCAACCGAGTCTGACCCCGCTGATCCGACCCCACTGATCCGCATTGTTATCATCCCCGCGCAGGCGGGCAACCTGGGGGTGGCGGACGAGCGTGGTGGTTCTCTGCTTGCTTTGATTCCTGAGATCGCGCCTGCAAGGCGCTCCTACACTAAATGGATGCGCCTGTAGGAGCGCCTTGCAGGCGCGAATCCGCCCCGTTGCGCCAGCAAGCTGCTCTTTCAGGGTGCTGATTTGCTTGCAACCCCGGAGCTGTCCCGGTATCGTTTTCCACCTCGCAGGCGCGTAGCTCAGTTGGTTAGAGCACCACCTTGACATGGTGGGGGTCGTTGGTTCGAATCCAATCGCGCCTACCAAATTAAAAATAGAACGGTAGTCCCCGCGATTGGATGAGAACGTGTTCGACCAATTCGCCGGGAGCGAATTGGAACGTGCGTAGCGCGGCCCGAAGGGCGGAGGCTGAAAGCCCGAGTGGATCGATGCCCGGAGTAATCCAATCGCGCCTACCAATTATTCCCATCATTGCGAGGACCGCGAGGCCGCAGGCCGTGGCGGGACGAAGCAATCCCGGCATCATTGCCCGGATTATAAAGATTGCTTCGCTGCGCTCTCAATGACCTAATAAGAAAGAACGTGGTCTGTCCCCATCATTTAAAAGATCATGTGGCCCCTCGTATCGGTCACCACTGGAGAAAGACATGCCCGTAGTTACCCTTCCCGATGGCAGTACCCGCGAGTTTGAAAAATCCGTCACCGTGCACGACGTCGCCGCCGATATCGGTCCCGGCCTGGCGAAGGCCGCGCTGGCCGGCAAGATCAACGGCGACATGGTCGATACCAGTTTCCTGATCGAGAACGACGCGGAACTGGCGATCGTCACCAGCCGCGACGACGAGGCGCTGGAACTGCTGCGCCACGATGCCGCGCATGTCATGGCGCAGGCGGTGCAGGAACTCTGGCCCGGCACCCAGGTGACCATCGGCCCGGCGATCGAGGACGGTTTCTATTACGACTTCGCGCGTGAGGAGGCGTTTACCCCGGACGACCTGGAAAAGATCGAGGCGCGCATGCACGAGATCGTCAAGCGCGACCTGCCGATCCAGCGCGAGGTGCTGGAGCGGGACGAGGCCATTCGAGTGTTCGGTGACATCGGCGAGACCTACAAGGTCGAGATCATCGAAGACATCATTCCCGAGGGCGAAGAGGTCTCGGTCTACCGGCAGGGCGATTGGTTCGATGTCTGCCGCGGCCCGCACCTGCCGAGCACCGGCAAGCTCGGCAAGGGTTTCAAGTTGATGAAGCTGGCCGGCGCCTACTGGCGCGGCGACTCGAACAACGAAATGCTGCAGCGCATCTACGGCACCGCCTGGCGCGACAAGAAGGAACTGAAGGCCTACCTGACGCGCCTGGAAGAGGCGGAGAAGCGCGATCACCGCAAGCTCGGCAAGGTGATGGACCTGTTCCATACCCAGGAAGAGGCGCCGGGCATGGTGTTCTGGCATGAAGGCGGCTGGCAGGTCTACCTGGTGATACAGGACTATATCCGCGGCATGCTGAACCGGCACGGTTACCAGGAGGTCCACACCCCGCAGCTCCTCGACCGCTCGCTGTGGGAGAAATCCGGGCACTGGGAAAAGTTTTCCGACGACATGTTCACCACCGAGTCGGAAAACCGCACCTATGCCATCAAGCCGATGAACTGCCCGGCGCATATCCAGATCTACAACCAGGGCCTGAAGAGTTATCGCGACCTGCCGCTGCGGCTGGCCGAGTTCGGCTCCTGCACGCGCAACGAGCCGTCCGGCACGCTGCACGGCCTGATGCGGGTGCGCAATTTCGTGCAGGACGACGCGCACATCTTCTGCACCGAGGAGCAGATCAGCGGCGAGGTGTCCGACTTCATCGACCTGCTCTACCAGGTGTATGCCGACTTCGGCTTCGATGAAGTCAGCGTCAAGTTCTCCACTCGGCCGGAACAGCGGGTCGGCGAGGACGCCCTGTGGGACAAGGCCGAGGCGGCCCTGCAGGCCGTGCTGGAGCACAAGCAGCTGGACTGGGAATTGCAGCCGGGCGAGGGCGCCTTCTACGGCCCGAAGATCGAGTTCAACCTGAAGGACTGCCTGTCGCGGGTCTGGCAGCTGGGCACCATCCAGCTGGATTTCTCCATGCCGGACCGGCTCGGCGCCCACTATATTGCCGAGGACGGCAGCAAGCAGGTGCCGGTCATGCTGCACCGGGCGATCCTCGGCTCGCTGGAGCGGTTTATCGGTATTCTCATCGAGCACCACGCCGGTTTGCTGCCCCTGTGGCTGGCCCCGGTGCAGGCCGTGGTCCTGAATATCACCGACAATCAGGCCGACTATGCGCGGAAAGTTGAAGAATCCCTGAAAAATCAGGGTCTGAGGGTAAAATCGGACTTGAGAAATGAGAAGATCGGCTTTAAAATCCGCGAGCACACGATTAAACGCATTCCCTATCTGCTGGTCACCGGCGATCGGGAAGTGGAAGCTGGTACTGTGGCCGTGCGCACGCGAGCCGGTAAGGACCTCGGTAGTCTGTCACTTGAACAGCTGACCGAAAGTCTGATAACCGAGTCCGCGAGCCACGGCCGTACTCTTTTGGAGGGATAAAGAATCGCCGCGAAAAAACCGCAACATCGGCTCAATGACAAGATCATTGCACCTGAAGTACGCGTCATTGATCAGGAAGGAGAACAGGCTGGCATCTTTCCTATAGAGGTAGCCAATAGCATGGCGAGCGAGGTCAGCATGGACCTGGTCGAGATTTCGCCCAACGCGGACCCGCCGGTTTGCCGGATCATGGACTACGGCAAGTTCAGGTTCGAGGAAAACAAAAAGCTGCAGGTTGCCAAGAAAAAGCAAAAGCAGACCCAGGTCAAGGAAATCAAGTTTCGGCCGGGAACGGATATTGGTGATTACAATATCAAGCTGCGCAAGCTGATCGAATTTCTCGGCGAGGGTGACAGGACAAAGGTAACCCTGCGGTTTCGTGGCAGGGAGATGGCGCACCAGGAACTCGGCATGGAGTTGTTGATGCGTGTCAAGGCTGACCTGGATGAATACGGAACGGTTGAGCAGGAACCGAAAATGGAAGGGCGCCTGATGGTGATGGTGCTCGCCCCGAGGCGGGGCAAGTAACGCGAACAGTTTTCACGTCGTTGCGAGCAAGGCGTAAGAATCTCGTAACGCAGCTGCGATGATTTAAACATGTGGTGCTGGCCCCGAAAGGGGGCAAGTGACTTGAACAGTTTTCACGTCACTGAGAGCAAGGCGAAGCAATGCATATCGCGAGGACGCCGCAAGTGTCCGTGGCGATCTCCGGGGCCCTTCGGATTGCCCGGGACGCCTGAGGTGAATTGCTTCGTCGCTGTGTTTCGCGCGATGACGAATTATGGATTTATTGACTGGAGTAGTACGGAAATGCCAAAACTCAAGACCAACCGCGGTGCGGCCAAGCGTTTCAGAAAGACCGGTTCCGGCGGTTTCAAGCGCGGGCAGTCTCACCTGCGCCATATCCTGACGAAGAAGAGCAGCAAGCGCAAGCGCAAGCTGGGTTCGCCGGCCGAAGTGCACGAGGCCGATGTGGCCATGGTGCGCCGCTTGTTGCCGTTTGTCTGAATTTATAATACGAGGTAGTTCGAGATGCCAAGAGTAAAGCGCGGTGTAACCGCACATGCCAAGCACAAGAAAGTGCTGGGCAAGGCCAAGGGTTATTACGGTGCGCGCCGCAAGGTCTTCCGTGTTGCCAAGCAGGCCATCACCAAGGCGGGCCAGTACGCTTATCGCGACCGCCGTCAACGCAAGCGGCAGTTTCGTGCATTGTGGATTGCGCGTATCAACGCCGCCGCCCGCCTGAACGGCATGTCCTACAGCCGCATGATCGATGGCCTGGGCAAGGCGAATATCGAGGTTGATCGCAAGATGCTTGCGGACCTCGCCGTGTTCGACGCAGCAGGTTTTAGTGCGCTGGCTGAAAAGGCCAAGGCCGGTTTGTCTGCATAGCCCCGCAAGCTGACAAAAACCAGGGAAGGGAAGGGGTAACAGCCTTCCCTTTTTTGTTTGACCGGTTGCAATATTGCCCTCTTTCTCCGGGAGAGGGCAGGGAGAGGGGATAACTTTCTTATTCAGATCCCCTCTCCCCAACCCTCCCCCTGAGGGGGAGGGAGTGTAACTCCAGGAAGTTTGGGCTCGAGCAGTAGCGCAGAATAAACCGTACTGTGGTCAGGAAGGTTTGGTTGGGGGATCGAGCGATACTTTTAGGTTGTACACAGTATTGAAACTGCCATCCCCTCTCCCTTCGGGAGAGGGCCAGGGAGAGGGGATATATTTTATATTTAGATCCCCTCTCTCCGTCCCTCCCCATGGGGGAGACGGAGAATGAGAAAACAATTTATTTCAGGAGTCCGCAGGTGAGCAGCCTGAAGGAAATCGAACAACAGGCGTTACAGGACGTCGCGGCGGCCGCGGACCCGGCGGCGCTCGATGCCGTGCGCGTGCGCTATCTCGGCAAGAAAGGTTCGTTGACCGAACAACTCAAACAGCTCGGCAAGCTGCCCGCGGCAGAGCGACCGGCGGCCGGCCAGGAAATCAACCGCATCAAGCAGGCCGTGCAGGCGAGCATTGAAACGCGGAATGCGGCATTACAGGCAGCGAAACTAAACGAGCAACTGGCCGGCGAGACGATCGATGTCACCCTGACCGGGCGTGGCCAGGAACACGGCGGCCTGCACCCGGTCACCATAACCATGCGTCGGATCGAGGCGCTGTTCAGGCCGCTCGGTTTCACGGTCGCGGAAGGCCCGGAGATCGAGGACGACGAGCATAACTTCAGTGCGCTGAATATCCCCGACCATCACCCGGCGCGCGCCATGCACGATACCTTCTATTTCGACACGCATACCTTGCTGCGCACTCACACCTCGCCGGTGCAGGTGCGGGTGATGGAGAAGACCGCGCCACCCTTGCGCGTCATCGCGCCCGGCCGGGTTTACCGTTGTGACTCGGACCTGACGCACACGCCCATGTTTCACCAGGTCGAAGGCCTGCTGGTGGACGAGAATGTGAGCTTCGCCAACCTGAAAGGGCTGCTGGACGAATTCCTGCGTGCGTTCTTCGAGCGGGACGATCTCGCCGTACGCTTCCGCCCGTCCTATTTCCCGTTCACCGAGCCGTCCGCAGAGGTCGATATCCAGTGCGTGATGTGCAACGGCGACGGCTGTCGCGTGTGCAGCCACAGCGGCTGGCTGGAAGTGCTGGGTTGCGGCATGGTGCACCCGAACGTATTCGAGAACGTCGGCATCGACAACGAAAAATATACCGGTTTCGCCTTCGGCATGGGCGTAGAACGCCTCGCCATGCTGCGATATGGCGTGAATGACTTGCGATTGTTCTTCGAGAACGATTTGGCGTTCCTGGAGCAGTTTAATTGAATAATCTCGCGCAAAGCCGCAAAGGCGCAAAGAAAAAATAATGGCTTTTAACGCGCGGTATTTATTAATGGTGTAGGAGCGCTTTGCAAGCGCGATTGGTTTCTCCAGGAAATTATATAAGGCACAGGTCAGGATTTGGTGTGGAATTTGTTTCTTACACGCTTTTTATGTAGTGAGAATATGTTTTTTGGCGCCTTTGCGTCTTTGCGCGAGAATATTTTTTATATATGAAATTCAGCGAACAATGGTTGCGTGAATGGGTCGACCCGCCGGTCTCTACCGATGAGCTGGTGGAGCGGTTGACCATGGCCGGACTGGAGGTCGACTCGGTAGAGCCGGCCGGCGCCGGTCTTGAAGACCTGCTGGTTGCAGAGGTCGTTGCCGTCGAGCCGCACCCGAATGCCGACAAGCTGCGCGTCTGCCGCGTCGATGCGGGCAAGGATGGAACGCTGCAGATCGTGTGCGGTGCTCCCAACGTACGGGCGGGCGGCAAGTACCCGCTGGCGCCGGTGGGCGCTGTACTGCCGGGCGACGTAAAGATAAAGAAGAGCAAGCTGCGTGGCGTGGAGTCCTACGGCATGCTGTGTTCGGCGCGCGAACTGGGTCTCAGCGACGAGCATGCCGGGCTGATGGAGCTGTCGAATGATGCCGTCACCGGCCAGCATATCGTGGACCTGCTGGGCCTCGATGATACGCTGATCGAAATCGACCTGACGCCGAACCGCGGCGACTGCCTGGGTATCGAGGGTATCGCGCGCGAGGTCGGCACCCTGACGCGCAGTGCGGTAAGCGGTGTGGCGATCGAGGAGGTCGCGCCTGCGGTAAAGGATACATTCACCATCGATGTACAGGCCCCTGCCGCCTGTCCCCGTTACTTCGGCCGGGTGATTCGCGGTGTAAGTGCAACGGCGGCCACCCCGCTATGGATGCAGGAACGCCTGCGGCGCAGCGGTCTGCGCAGTCTCGGCCCGCTGGTCGATATCACGAACTACGTGCTGCTGGAACTCGGCCAGCCGATGCATGCCTTCGATCTTGGCAGGCTGGCGGGCGGTATCCGCGTACGTTATGCAGAGACGGGCGAGCAGCTGACGTTGCTGGATGAACGCGAGCTGATGCTGGACGACGATACCCTCGTGATTGCCGACCATGACAAGGTGCTGGCGATTGCCGGTGTCATGGGCGGCATCGAGTCGGGCGTGACCGACGCTACCACGGACCTGTTCCTGGAATGCGCCTTCTTTGCGCCTGACGCAATTGCCGGTTGCGCACGCAAGTACGGCATGCATACCGATTCGGCGCATCGTTTCGAGCGCGGTGTTGACCCGCAATTGCAAATACGTGCCGTCGAGCGTGCCACGTTCCTGTTGCTGGAAATCTGCGGCGGTGAGGCCGGACCGGCCATTGAAGTTTTATCTGCCGATCACCTGCCGGCACGAAACACCATCAAGCTGCGCAGAAAACGTATTCGGCGCGTGCTTGGTATGCTGCCGAACGATGACGAAATCACGGGTATTCTTGAACGGCTCGGCATGCATGTCGAGGTACTCGACACGGACGGCTGGCGAGTGTTGTCGCCGACGTGGCGGTTCGACGTCGCCATCGAGGCCGACCTGATCGAGGAGATCGGGCGCATCTATGGTTATAACCGGCTGCCGAGTGTGCCGCTGCAGGGCGCGCTTGACATACAGCCCCGGGCCGAAACCGCGCGCAGCATCGAACAGTTCAGCGACATCCTGGTGGCGCGCGGTTACCAGGAAGCGGTGACTTACAGTTTCGTCGATCCGGAGTTGCAGCACCGGGTCAATCCCGGATTTGCACCGGTAACGCTGGCGAACCCGATCTCGTCAGAGATGGCGGAAATGCGCACCAGCCTCTGGCCCGGCCTGGTCGGTGCCATGCAGCATAACGTGAATCGCCAGAAGTCACGTGTCAGGTTGTTCGAGCACGGTCTGCGCTTCTGGTCGGACAATGGCGACATACGGCAGGAAATGATGCTTGCCGGTATTGTCGGCGGGTCGCGTCTGCCGGAACACTGGGACGGGAAGAACATCGCGGCCGATTTCTTCGATATCAAGCAGGACGTGCAGGCGCTGTTGCAGTTTTCCGGTCATGCAACATCGCTGGCGTTTACCCGCGGCGAGCACCCGGCGCTGCATCCCGGGCAGGCGGCCAGTATCAACGACGCCCACGGTGCGGTCGGCTGGCTGGGGCGTATTCACCCGCTGCTTGCTGCGAACTGTGACCTGGACCCGGACACCTGTCTGTTCGAACTGGAAGTCAGTGCCGTTAGCCAGGGCCGATTGGCGCGCTTCAAGCCGATCTCGCGTTACCCGTCGATTCGCCGCGACCTCGCCGTGGTGGTGGACGCCGATCTGCCGGCAGCCGAGCTCGCCGCCGCGATCAGGAGCGCCGCCGCCGGGCTGTTGCAGGACCTGGTTATTTTCGATGTTTACAGCGGAAAAGGCATAGAATCAGGTCGAAAAAGCATAGCTTTTGGCTTGATTCTACAGGATTATTCACGCACACTTACGGAATCGGACATTGAGGGAGTGGTCACTGGAGTGACCGACCAGTTGAAAGAAAAATTCGGAGCATCCTTAAGAGACTAAGACTATGGCATTGACGAAAGCCGACATGGCGGAAAAGCTTTTTGAAGAACTTGGCCTGAACAAACGTGAGGCCAAGGAAGTCGTTGAATTGTTCTTTGAAGAAATTCGTGTTGCGCTGGAAAACGGTCGCCAGGTAAAGCTTTCCGGTTTTGGAAATTTTGACCTGCGGGAGAAAAACGAACGTCCGGGCCGAAATCCGAAAACGGGGGAAGAAATACCGATATCAGCACGTCGCGTGGTCACCTTCCGTTCCGGTCAGAAACTCAAGGCGAGGGTAGAGGCGTATGCTGGAAGCGAGCAATAACGACGAACTTCCAGCAATTCCCGGTAAACGATATTTCACAATTGGCGAAGTCAGCGACCTCTGCGGTGTCAAGCCGCACGTGTTACGTTACTGGGAACAGGAATTTCCGCAGCTAAAGCCGGTCAAGCGCCGGGGCAACCGACGCTATTACCAGCGCCAGGATGTTCTCATGATCCGCCAGATCCGGAGCCTGCTGTACGAGCAGGGTTTCACCATCGGCGGCGCGCGGCAGAAGATGTCCGGCGAGGATGCCCGGGAAGACGTCACCCAGAGCCAGCAGATCGTCCACCAGATCCGCATCGAGCTCGAGGAAGTCATGCAGTTGCTGAAGCGGTAAAGGATTGCCGGCGTGCAGGGTGCGCCATGCGCACCGCTATTTACATCGGGGCGTAGCGCAGCCTGGTAGCGCACCTGCATGGGGTGCAGGTGGTCGGAGGTTCAAATCCTCTCGCCCCGACCAATTTTTCCCCAGACCACTCAGTTGGTTAGAGTCTCTTTCTCCAGGCGGTCTTGCTGTTCAAAATCGTCAGTGCGGGACTTTTGCGGGAGCAAATACAGGTGGTCGAGATATTTTCTGGAAAAGTGTCGGAAGGTGATTCCGCATTCCTGACACCTTGGTTAATGGCTGCCTGTCCCGCCCGCCATTTCCCGGTTGACTGATATCCTGTGAGCAATTAAGTTCTCTGCAGCATGATGACATCGAGCCAACACAAGCGGTCCCTGTATCGCCCTGACACACTGGGTGTTGGTCCTGGCGTTGCTGCTGGGGCAGTCACTCGCGCCGGGTCACGATCATGATGCCGACCAGGGTTCCGAGGGAACCTGTGTGCTGTGCCTGTATGCGCAGCAGTCTGATAACGTCATTCCATCGACTGCTGCCGGAATATCGGTACAGAAATTCCATGTCGCTATTACCCCTTCGGTCTTGCAAGAGCCCGCTGCGGTAACTGTCTTACCTTTTAACTCCCGCGCACCTCCTTTTATCTCCTGTTAATCCGAACTTGAACGCATGTGGCAGCGTCATTGGCGCTGCCGCATCGGTTGTTGGTTCTGTCAGGAGATAATCATGACGATCAGAAAAGTTGCAGTGCTGTTGCTCTGTGCAGTCGCCGGTCCGGCTGTTTCTGCGAGCGAGTTGAGCGAGCTCGAGTTGCTAAGGCAGGAGCTGTCGGAGATCAGGCAAGCCTACGAGTCCAGGATCGATGCACTGGAAGCGCGCATCCGGTCGCTGGAAAGTTCGACCCGGGCAGCTGTCCCGGACGCTGCCAGTCCGGCGGCGTCCGTCACACAGGAAAAGCCGAACGATTTCAATCCGTCGATAGGTGTCGTGCTGGTGGGTACTGCCGCGGATTTTTCGCCAGATGACGATTTCACGGTGCCGGGCTATATGGTTGATGAAGAGGCGGGACCGGGAGAGAACGGCTTTTCGATCGGGGAGTCCGAGCTCAATGTCAGGGCGAATATTGATGACCGGTTTTTTGGCAATCTGACGCTGGCAATAGCCGACGAGGATGGTGCGACGGAAGTCGAACTGGAGGAAGCCTGGTTCGAGACGCTGACTTTACCGTATGGCCTGCAGTTGCGCGGCGGCCGGTTTTTCTCCGGTATCGGCTACCGCAACCAGTTTCACCGGCATGCCGATGACTTTGTCGGCCGGCCACTGCCATACCGGGTATTTCTGAACGGTCAGTATATCGATGACGGTGTCCAGGCGCGCTGGCTGGCACCGACGGACCTGTTTCTTGAGTTCGGTGCGGAGTGGTTGCGAGGTGCGGGATTTCCCGCGGGCGGCGCAGGCCGGGATGGCAAGGGGGCCTGGAGCCTGTTCGGCCGTGCGGGTGGCGATGTGGGCGTCAGCCACAGCTGGCAGGCAGGTCTGTCCTGGTTGTCGGCGCGTGCCGAGGAACGTGACTCCGGTGATGGCGACAGCTTTGACGGGGATGTCGACCTGGCGCTGCTCGACGGTGTCTGGAAATGGGCGCCGAACGGTAACCCGGCCACTAACAACCTGAAACTGGAAGGTGCACTGTTCTGGCAAAACCAGGACGGGATGTTCACGCCCGATGGTGGCGGTGCACTGGCCTATGACGAAGATCAACATGGTGGGTACCTCGAAGGTCTTTATCAGTTCAAACCGCGCTGGCGGGCAGGCGTGCGCTATGCCTGGCTGGATACTGATGATCCGGGCGCCTGCCTTCAGCGGGACTTCGCTGGACACACTGGGGGTGTCGCCGGAAATCTACTCTGTGATGCTGGACTGGTCACACAGCGAATTCAGCCGGCTGCGCCTGCAATACAGCCGGGATGAGTCGGGTATTAACGCGGTTGACCGCTGGTACCTGCAATACCTCATGAGCCTGGGTGCTCATGGGGCACATCAGTTCTGAGGAGGGTGTGATGTTTCGTTTCATTCTTTTACTCGGCATCATGGTAGTCAACACTGTACCTGCAGCAGCAGGCGTTTCCGTATTTGCCTGTGAACCGGAATGGGCCGCACTGGCGCAGGAGGTCGGTGGGGATCGAATTGTGGCGACATCGGCTACGACAGCACTGCAGGACCCGCACAGGATCCAGGCACGTCCGAGCCTGATCGCACAAATGCGCAAGGCGGACCTGGTAATCTGTACGGGTGCCGGTCTCGAAGCCGGTTGGTTGCCGCTGCTGCTGCGCCGGGCAAACAATCCGCGCGTGCAGCCCGGCCAGGCTGGCTACCTCGAAGCGGCAACAACTGTCGCATTGCTGGATCGCCCGCAGCGGCTTGATCGTGCCGAAGGCGATATCCATGCCCAGGGTAATCCGCATATCCAGACCAGTCCGCATAACCTGACGACGGTTGCAAGGATGGTGGCCGACCGGCTCTCGACGATCGACCCGGAACACGCACAACGCTACCAGGCCAACCTGAATGACTTTCTCACCCGCTGGCAAGCCGCCATCGGGCGGTGGGAGCAGGCCGCAATACCGTTACGGGGCAAGACCGTGGTGGTGCAGCACCGCAGCTGGGTCTATCTGAATCAATGGCTGGGGCTGGAGCAGGTGGCAACCATCGAGCCGAAACCCGGCGTGCCCCCCGGCAGTGGCGACCTGGCCAGGCTGGTCAGGCAAATGGAGCAGCAACCGGCCGATGTCATTATTCGGGCTGCATACCAGGAAGACGCGGGTACGCAGTGGTTATCCGATCGCACGGGTATCCCGGTTGTGGTACTGCCCTTCACGGTGGGTGGCTCGGAGGCGGCTGCGGATCTGTTTGGCCTGTTTGACGATACCCTGAGCAGACTGCTGACGGCATTGCCATGACAACGGCCGGGGTCGAACTCGATATCATCGGCTTGCCCATGCTGGCCGGGTTGCTGGTGGTTGCCACCCATGTGCCGCTGGGACAGGAAGTCCTGCGCCGCGGCATCATTTTTATCGACCTGGCCGTGGCGCAGATAGCCGGTCTGGGTGTCATCACGGCAATGTCACTGGGCTGGGATGTGGGTGGCTGGGGAACCCAGCTTGTCGCGGTTATCAGCGCACTGCTGGGTGCGACACTGATTCGCAGTTTCGAACGCTACTGGCCGGATATTCAGGAAGCGCTCATTGGCATTACCTTCGTACTGGCCGCGGCTGCAGGCTTGTTGCTGCTGGCCGGAAACCCGCATGGTGCGGAGCATCTTTCCGATCTGCTGGCTGGCCAGCTGTTGTGGGTAAATGTCGATCAGTTGATCATTGCTGCAACGGCATATATACCGGTTCTGGCAGTCTGGTACTGGCTGGGCTCCGGACGTTTACGTTTCTACCTCCTGTTCGCTGTGACGGTTACTGTGTCTGTGCAACTGGTCGGTATCTACCTGGTATTTTCCAGCCTGATTATTCCGGCCGTGGCGATACGCCGCTTGCGGGGAGTCGCCGCCATTGCCGCCGGCTACGGGTTGGGAGTAACAGCCTTCGCCAGCGGTCTGCTGTGTTCGCTGTGGTTCGATTGGCCTGCAGGCCCGGCCGTGGTGTGGATGCTGGCGCTAACGGGAATTATTTTCGGGATTATTGTCGGTTATTGCTATAGAGGCAGGCTGGCGGAGTGAACAGCGGATGACGTGCGGGACTTTTGCGGGACCTGTCATGCAGCGTTATGCATTGTCCTGCAAATCTTGCAACGGGCGCCCCGGTTAGCGTTAATAGATACAAATAGTTACAACCAAGGCAACGGTATGGGGTGCAGGTGGTCGGAGGTTCAAATCTTTCGCCCCGACCAATTATTCCCCAGACCACTCGGTTGGTCAGAGTCTCTTTCTCCAGGCGGTCTTCCTGTTCAAAAACATCAGTGAGGGAAATTTCGTCCGACACCCTGTTTGCAGCATCGATCCTTGGGGTCTCGAATTCTTGATTACGCCGCGAGTGGGAGCTGAACCAGTCCACGGCAATGCGTCTGCCATGGGTAACATTCCAGGTCGGCTTGCCCGGTTTTAGGTTCACCACTGACTGGCTCCGGTGTATTGCCTTCGAGCGAAGTGTGAACTCGACTGTGGTTGTAATATTTTCGAAACACGCCAGGCTTTTTTCCAGGTCAACAGCGGTGCAGAATAACGTTTGGTCAAGATACTCGCGACGAATAGTTCCGATCAGGCGCTCAACGAATGGGTGGGAGATGGGTGTACAGGGGACGCTTTTGATGGGTCCAATCTCAAGTATTCGGAGATTGGCCTGCCATCGGTGATACTCGAAAAACGGTCCGCTGTCACTGTGCTCAGGCCGGTAATGCGCGGCGAGAGCACGCCGCACCGCATCTTTATCGATGTTGGTTTCAAAAGGCTTTATCGATCTGCTGTACGATCCGTGGGCAGCCAATAAGTCGTCGGTATTCAAGTGATAAATATCAATTCGCCAGGGACAGGGTTATTTTTTTGTACAGTGACAGCTATGTTATCATCCGCTAACAGGGATTGTCGGCTGTCATTGTTCCAGTACTCCAGCCGCAGTGTTTTTTTTGCAGATCGCTACCCATATTCTGCACTCTTGTCAAACGGCAACAGCGATTGACACAAAATACGATCTATATCTTTCAAGCCCAGACAACACAATTGGGAGCATTATCAGGAGAGCCATATTATGTGTCCTGAACGGGCATTGAAACAAAGAAACATCAATAATATTACAGCGAGTAGTGTTACATCAGACGAGATCAATACACAGTGCAAGGAACTCGCCGCAGCGGAGCGCAATCTCCATCGCATGGAGAAGAGGCTACTGGCATTAAAGGGTCAGGTCGATGAATCGAGACTGCGCCTGAATGATCTGCGTAATAACAGCAAAGAAAAAAACACAAAACAAACCCAGCGCAGGCTTGAGGCTTCGAAGAACAGGTTATCGGATCTGCGGCAGCAACGCGACAATATGTTGCTGGAATACCGTGAATTGAAGCTGATGGTTCGTGATCATCGCGCCCTTCTGAAAGCACTTGAAAAAAAGGAGGCCGCAAGGCAGGCGGCTGTGGCCAGGTTCCTCAAGGACTGGGAGCGGGACTACGACCGCAAGATGCGCAGAAAGCAAAAGAATACTCGAATACGTAAAAAAATATCCTGATACAGAGACATTGTCGCCACCCTGGATCATCATTCAGTCATCCTGCAGAGTCGTATCGTGTTTGAACGCCTGCTGATTTGCACCGACCTGGATCGTACACTGATACCCAATGGTCCCGAGCCCGCATCACCGGGCTCGCAGGAACATTTCGCCCGGCTTGTATCCCGACCACAGGTGGAGCTTGCCTATGTCAGCGGCCGT
This sequence comes from uncultured Halobacteria archaeon, assembly GCA_963768575.1. Lineage (GTDB taxonomy): Bacteria > Pseudomonadota > Gammaproteobacteria > UBA9214 > UBA9214 > UBA9214. The sequence goes on along the minus strand of CAVYIJ010000004.1, from coordinate 58,794 downwards.
CACAAGAACCTGGTCGAGGAGGCCATCATCGAGAACGATTTGCCGACTCCGGATTTCGTGATCGGCGATGTTGGCACGACGATCTACCATGTCGGCTGCGAGCATGACTGGAAGCCCCAGACACGCTGGGAAGCGATTATCGGCAGGGACTGGGGCAACAGAAGCCATGCAGACCTCGAGGTGCTGCTGGCCGGTATGCCGGCACTGCAATTGCAGGAGCCCGACAGACAGAATCTTTACAAGCTGAGTTACTACGTCTCGCTACGCCATGACCAGGACAGTATCGAGAGGGAAATTATCCGTCGCATGGACCATGCCAATGTGCGGGTGCGGCTGATCTGGAGTGTTGATCAACCTGAAGGAAACGGATTGCTGGATATTGTGCCGAAACATGCATCCAAGTTTCATGCGATCAATGCGTTGATTGAACAGCAGGGTTACGGTTATCGTGAAACCGTTTTTTGCGGCGACAGCGGCAATGACCTGGAGGTGCTTGTCAGCCCGCTGCAGGCCGTGCTTGTCGCGAACGCCCTGCCTGAAATCAAGGAGCAGGCGCGTGAAATGGCGGATGAAGACGGAAACAGCGCACAGCTCTTTGTTGCATGTGGCGGCTTTATGGGTATGAATGGCAATTACAGTGCCGGTATGCTGGAAGGTATTGCCCATTATTGTCCGTATGCCATCGAGTGGATGGGGTTCGAGCAGCCGAAAATTAATGGGCCTGCTTCATGAATGTTTATGTCCCCGGGGCGTCCGGTATATTTACTGGAACCTGTCTCATATCGCGCAACGGGCGCCCCGATTTACGTTAACAATTACAGTAAGTTATAATCCGTCTGGCAGCATGGGGTGCAGGTGGTCGGAGGTTCAAATACTCTAGCCCCGACCAAATCGAAAAAAAAGCCTCTAACGAAAGTCGGAGGCTTTTTTATTTATTCGACCTGGAGAGGGAGATGGAATCCGAAACCGGGTACTGTTATTGCATGTAACCGAAGGAGGCGTTCGTGACATTGGCCGGCACCGGCAGGCCGGCTATACGTGCGCCCTGGGCAAGCGGCCCATGCGGGAACAGCCGGTAAAGATAGCGTGCGCCACCCTGTTCGGCGAAGGCCTTGTCCAGTTCGCGTGACAACTGGTGAGGACGGGCCTGCCAGCCATGATCCAGGTAATAGCGCCTCAGGAAAATGATGACCTTCCAGTGTTCGTCCGATAGCTCGATTCCCTCCCGTGCGGCTGAATCCCTGGCATCATCACGATCCCGGCCTGTCAGTTCGATGTGCCGGTCCATACGTTCCGGTGAATCGTGGCTTGGTCTTGCAAGATAGTCGATTATTGCGGCCATGGCAGTTCCCGATGCAATGCATCATGACGTGTAATTGGCTGTTACCAGCATAGTACAACTGGCGGTCAACAGCGCTATTGCACTTCGGGCTGGCGACAGTATCGAACAGGACAGTAGACTGCGAAGGACCCATGGCTGCGGAAAAGATCGCAGATTACTCGTCAGGCCAATAACATGCAGCGGGCGTCGGGCACATGTTCGGCAGGGGCAAGGCCTGGCGTGAGGATGGGATTATGCGTGACCGGCCCTGCCTGGAAGACTATCTGAACGCTTGATTCAAATACGTACGACCACTGCGGGATGACGTCATCGGGCAGGTTCACCGGTTCAGTTTTTCATCAGCGCTTTGTACCGGCACGGCCGCGTGGCATCCGGTATGGCCGGGTCGTTGCAGGCGTCTCGCTGATTTCGGTGTTGATACTCACCATCCAGTCAGAATATTCCGCGTCGAGGTCCTGTAATGCGGCTATCATTTCCTGTTTATAGGCGCTCTCGATGGGCCCGCTGCGACCCGGCCAGATGCGGAACTTTATGCGCACAAAGACGCGTCCCGCAGGTGTCGTCACTATGCGTCCCTATTTCCGGCTGGGCACGCAGAATGCCGGGATATTGCTGAATGAACCCGCGGGTAATCGCTTCAACCCTTGCCAGCATTTGCTGTGCAATATCTTCCCGGGTGGACAGTGTGATGTCGGCAAAGCAGCGTACATAGCCGCGTGGGTAGACAATCACATTGGCAAGTGTGCGGTTCGGAATGTATACCTGCGCGCCCATCGGGTTGAGCAGCACGGTAAAACGCATACCGATGCTCTGGACTATGCCGGTCTGGGCGGATATCTCCACCAGGTCGTCGACCTGAAACAGATCGGAAAAGATTACCGTCAGCCCGGTGACCACATCCTGCACCAGTCCCTGCGAGCCGAAACCGATCGCCAGTCCAAGGATCGAGGCGCTGGCCAGGTAGGCGGTCAGTGAGACGCCGAACTCGTGCAGCACCAGTCCCAGTGCACCGAAATAGAGTGAAAATACCAGTATGCTGGTCGCCAGGCCGGCCAGGGTACGCAGTTTCGCCCAGCGTTGAACGGCGCTGGTGGAGGACAACCGGCGCGTAACGTGACGAATGGCGCGCACACAGAGATGCGTGGCGGCGGCAATTGCGAGGACGAGCACGATGCGCTCGGTGGTGCCCAGTTTGTCGAGTCGAAAATAGTTCCATATTCATCATTTAACATGTGTCCGGCTGCGTGAGGCAACTGTTTATTGTAATGACGATGTCCTGGAAGCAGCCATTGTCAGGCTTCGATGGTAACGTCAAAGGTAAGGAGAAAACAGCCAGGCCGTTGCATCGCGGACCCGGACCGGCAACGAACGACCATCGACACCTGCCAGTGTCTCCTCGGTGGATGTTTTCCTGATGTGTTCGAAGTGGTCAGCGAGGTCCGCAACGAATGCGCGGTCGAAGACCTCGACAACGAGCTCGAAATTCAGGCGCAGGCTGCGCGGGTCCAGGTTGGCGGAGCCGATGTGCGCGTATTCCTCATCGATCAGTAAAAACTTGCTATGTGCAAAAGGCGGTGGCTGATAGTAGATGCGCACGCCGAATTGCAACAGCTCCCATAACATGTTGCGTGTCGCCCAGTGAGCGAGTGGCTGGTTCGATTTCCGCGGTAAAATCACGGCAATTTCCACGCCGCGCAGGGCGGCCCCCTGCAGGGCGCTGATCAGGGCAGGCGGCGGCAGGAAGTAAGGCGTCATGATCGCCACGCGTTTGCGGGCAAGTGCCACCGCGCCGGTAATGATCATGGCAAGTTTGCCGAGATCTTCGTTCGGGCCGTCCGTGATTGCCCGGCAGATTGCACTTCCGTCGCTGCGGATATTCGTGGTGCGTTTTACGGCCTGTTCGCCGGTAGCAAAAGTCCAGTCCTCGTCGAATACCTGTTGCAGCTGTTCGATGATGGGACCTGTTATTCGAAAGTGTATGTCCGCGATCCCCGGCCGTCCGTTGGGTCGGCTGCGCAGGTGCCGGTCGCCGATGTTCATTCCGCCGGTGAAGCCGGTGTGACCGTCCACCACGACCAGCTTGCGATGATTGCGCAAGTTGATGTGAATCGACGGAGGCAGTATGCGGGGCGGGACGAAGCGCGCAACCTTGATCCCCTGTCGTTTTAACAGGCTGCCTGCACGCGGCAGGCTGTACAGTTCGCCGATGCCGTCGAGGAGCACGCGGACCTCAACGCCGCGATCCCGGGCAGCCGCCAGGGCGCTGATGAAAGCGCGTCCGCTGTGGTTTGTCTCGAAGATGTAGGATGCGAGGCACACTGAATGCCGGGCCTGCGCGATGGCATCGAGCATGGCGGCATAGGCGCCTTCGCCGTCAAAGAAGGATTGCAATGCGTTTCCGTCCACCAGCGGCCGATGCGTGACAGCGGCCGATGAGCGTGCCAGCGCGGCCAGTTCCGGTTGCACGGTTAATTCCGGCAGGCGTGATTTTTCACCGGCTGTGTTGATATTTTCCGGCCTTTCGTAGCCGGTTTTAAGGCGCCTCAACGGCTCACCTTTGAGTTGATGTGCGCGTGTACGCAGCCGGTTTATGCCAAACAGGTAGTAGAGCAGCGGTCCGACAATCGGGTAGGCAAGGCAGACGGCGATCCATCCCAGCGCCGCCCTCGGATCACGCTTGTACAGCAAGGCATGCCCGGCACTCGTCACGGCGAGGACGGCGTGCAAGGCAAGCAGTATCCAGGCGTTGTTCAGTTCGTTATGCTCCCTGTGGCGTTCAGCTGGACCGCAAGCGGCTGCAGTGGCCCTGCCGCATAAAGTGACCCTTTCCTTTGAATATCAGGCAGTGTGTTGTGATGCGCCATGCGGTGGCAAGGGCGACGTGGCATATTAGCATATCAGCGATTTCCGACAGAAATATAATCCATGGCGCAGGATTCGATAGCGGGTTTGTCATGTTCTCGCGAATGACCGTGAAACCGGAATGTTGCAGCGGGAAAAAGATATAAACTGTGCCTGAAAGCTGTGGTACTTTTCACTTTGTGTCAAATGCCGATGGCCGCAGTTCTCGGTTACCATCTTTATTGTTGATCTGCAGAAGTATTGCCACATGGCTGTTTATATGGCGACTGAAAAACGCCAGGTACACCTGACCAGAACAGGTATAACACTCATGTACGAGTCGAAGAAACAAAAGCCCTTGTCACCGCGCGATTTTACGCGTCGTTTTCTGTCGCACTTTATCGTCGCAGCTACATTGATCCTGGCTTCCCTGCTGATTGGAATGGCCGGGTATGCATACTTCGAAGGCCTGGCCTGGCGGGATGCGTTTCTGAATGCGGCGATGTTGCTGGGAGGCATGGGTCCCGTCGAGTCGCCTCAAACCAATGGCGGCAAATTATTTGCCGGCGCCTACGCGCTTTATGCCGGACTGCTGTTTATTGTCGCGGCGAGCATTTTGTTCGCGCCTTTTGCACACCGGCTGCTCCATCATCTGCACTGGGAAGAAGAAGGCTCGTAGTGTTGGTTTGTCACTGTTACTGTTATCGAGTGATACTTCCCCCTGAGCCTGCACCGGGGCCGTACGTGGCACAGCCGGCGGCAAGCCTGACATACACCCGGAGAAGATCATGAGGAAATGCACCTGTCTTGCACTGCTGCTGGCGCTCTGGTCCGTGCTGGCGCCGGCCGAAACACTGCGGGTCGGCGTCAGGGAGGTGCCGCCCTTTGCCATGTCGGACGGGCAGGGTGGCTGGACGGGTATCTCGGTGGAGTTGTGGCAACGGGTCGCCGGGCAGCTTGGCTGGCAGACGGAATGGGTGGTCATGGATAGCCCCCATGCCCAGATCGATGGCCTGTCCACAGGAAGTATCGATGTGGCGGTGGGGGCGTTGTCGATGACGCCGGAACGGGAAGCGCTGATGGATTTCAGCCACCCGTTCTATTCCACCGATCTTGCCATCGCCACCCCGATGCAACGGGGCAGCTGGGTCGCGATGGCGAAGCAACTGCTGTCGCCGGCCTTTCTGGGCGCGGTCGGTGTGCTGGTGCTGCTGTTGCTGGCGGTGGGTGTCCTGCTGTGGCTGGTTGAACGCAAGCGCAACCCCGGGCAGTTCGGCGGTTCCGTCCCGGAAGGTATCGGTAGCGGTTTCTGGTGGTCGGCAGTGACCATGACCACGGTGGGCTATGGCGACAAGGCACCGGTTACGGCGACCGGTCGCGTACTGGCCACCATCTGGATGTTCGTCAGCATCATTACGATTTCGGGCTTCACCGCCGCTATCGCCTCCTCCATTACCCTGCAACCAGCTCAGTACCGTCGTGCGTGGGGTGAATGATCTGGACCGGGTACGCTGTGTCGCTGTGGAGGGCTCCACCGGCGAACAATTCCTGCGCAAGCGCGGTATCCGCACGCTGCCGGTGGCGACTGCCGCCGAGGGGCTGGCGCTGTTGCAACAGGGTGCTGCGGATGCACTGGTCTACGACGAGCCAATACTGCGCTACCTGCTGAAGGATGCCGAACCCGGGATCGAGGTCCTGCCGCAATCCATCGAGCGGCAGTACTATGCTTTCGGCCTGAAGCCCGGCTTTGTACAACAAGAGGTCCTCAACCGTGCCCTGCTGGCGGATACCGCTGACAGCGAGTGGCAGGAAATCCTCAACCGTTTTCTCGGCCAGCGTTGAAGGGGATGTCGGATGAGTCCCCCGGATTTTTGGATAATGCAGGCAATTACGAACTATAGACATGGGAATACAAATCATGACTGATGACCGCGGATTACTTTTTGCCTGTCTACTGGACGGCCAGGGCGGCGGTACAAGGCTGGACTGGGACAAGGTTAAACAATGGCAGCCGGACCACGGGGTGTTGTGGATGCACCTGGAGTACAGCGACCCGTTTGTGCAGCAGTGGGTGCCACAGGAGAGCGGCCTGGATGAGATAACGGCCGAGGCCCTGCTGGCGGAGGAGACGAGGCCGCGCTGCATGCTGAGTGCAAACGGGATGTTGCTGACATTGCGGGGAATCAATCCTAATCCTGAAGCGGATCCCGAGGACATGGTGGCCGTGCGCATGTGGAGCGATGGCAAACGTATTATCACAACACGGCGGCGGCGTCTGCATGCTGCTGCCGAGCTGGGTGAGGCCATCGAAAAAGGCGTCGGGCCGCGTAATGCCGGAGAGTTTGCGGAGTCCCTCACCGACAGGATGGTGGAGCGCATGGCCGATGTCGTTGACGGAATCAGCGACGAGGTGGATGACCTGGAGGAAGCGGTGTTGACCATGGAATCCTATGAACTGCGCCCGAAGATTGCGGAATTGCGCCGCCATGCCATCGGCCTGCGCCGCTACCTGGCGCCGCAACGCGAGGCGGTGTCGCGGCTGTTCAGCGAGAAGCTGGAGTGGCTGAGTGACATGGACCGGCAGCGCCTGCGGGAAAGTGCAGACCGCACCACCCGGCTGGTCGAAGACCTGGACCTGATCAGGGAGCGGGCAGTGGTGGTGCAGGAAGAGTTGATAAGCCGTTTGTCCGAGAAAATGGACCGTACCATGTATGTCCTGTCTATCGTCGCCGCGATCTTCCTGCCGCTGGGTTTTTTGACCGGCCTGCTGGGTATTAATGTTGGCGGCATCCCGGGGGCTGATTACACGGGATCCTTCTTGGTTTTCTGCGTTTTCCTGGTGTTAATTGTTGTCATTCAGGTCTGGCTGTTCAAGCGCAAAAAGTGGATGTGATGATTAACCGGCAGCAGGGGGTTGTGGAAAATAATCAGGGTACGGGTTATTCGAATAGCTGCCTGGTCAATTCAATCGAGGCGTTTTTTGAAACGCAAAATTGCGAAACTCATGGTAATGAGCATAAACAAGAGCAGCGCATAAATATCGATCGACAGCTGGGCTAACTCCGCGCCTCGCAGCATGATGCCGCGAATCAGGCGTACGAAGTGTGTCAGGGGCAGAACCTCGGCAATGTACTGTGCCGCCCTGGGCATACCTTCGAACGGAAACATGAAACCGGACAGCAATATCGATGGCAGAAAAAAGAAAAAAGTCATCTGCATGGCCTGGAACTGGCTTAGCGCAACCGTTGAAATCAACAGCCCCAGGCTCAGGTTGGCCGCAATAAAGATTATCGACACCAGATAGACATCCAGCACCTGGCCGTTAACGGGGACATGAAATAAATAAATTCCCAGCAGCAGGATGAGTGTGACCTGTATCAGTCCGATTACTATGTAGGGAATGATTTTTCCAAGCATCAGCTCCGAGGTCCTGACCGGCGTGTTGATCAATAACTCCAGGTTGCCGCGCTCGCGTTCTCTTACAATGGCAACAGCAGTAAACAGCACCATGGTCATGGTGAGGATAACGCCGATCAGGCCCGGCACGACAAACACGGAAGAACGTCGTTCGGGATTATAATAATTCCGCACTTCAAAAAGTTCCTGCTGCTTAATCTGCTTTGTTCCGGTGCGCTGCCGGAATTCCATATTTGTCAGTGACCGCGCAGTCGAGAGGACAATGGGGTCGCTGCCATCGATCAGTAACTGTGCGGCATGGCGATTGTTTTGTTGCAGTCGCCGCTCGAAGTCTGCCGGTATCAGGATGCCGATACTGATTTCACCGCGGTCGAGCAGCGTTTTGAGTTCCGCGCCGGTGGTCACCTGTTGCACCACGTCGAGCACCTGCGTCGCCTGCATGTCCGCGATTAACTGTCGTGACAGCTGGGTGCCCGCCTGGTTTGCAACGGCTGCAGATAAATGCCTGACATCGGTATTAATGGCATAGCCGAACAGCAGGATTTGCATGATAGGAATGCCAACGATCATGCCAAACGTCAGCCGGTCTCTGCGCAGTTGCTGTATTTCCTTGCCGAGAATGGCGAATAATCGTGTAAAGCATTTATTCATTTCACATCTTCAGCGGGTTGTTTGTTGGTTACGGTCACGAACACATCTTCGAGACTGGGATGTGTAGCGTTACACGCCGTTTGTATATGGGCGGCATTTAACAGCTGCTGGACATAATCCTTGGCATTCGTCTGTCGTTTGTTTACCAGCACTCGCTGGCGAGCGCCTAGCTGGGTCACACTGATAATATCGGTCTGTCCCTGGAGCGTATGTGCAACCTTCCGTGGAGCTGTAGACTCCACTTCCACCACATAACTGTCCATTTGCTCCATCAGCGCTTCCGGTTCGCCATCGGCAACAACGCGGCCATGATCGAGGATCGCAAGCTTGTGACAGCGTTCGGCCTCATCCATGTAATGCGTGGATACCAGGATCGTCGTGCCATCGTCCACCAGCTGAAAAAGCTTGTCCCAGAAATCACGGCGTGTTTGCGGGTCAACGGCACTGGTGGGCTCGTCCAGCAGCAAGAGTTCGGGGCGGTGTAAGGTGGCTGCCGCCAGCGACAGTCGTTGTCTCTGTCCACCGCTCAGGGTGCCGGCAAACTGTTTTGCCAGATCAGTCAGCCGATAGGTTTGCATGGCCTCTTCGATGCGTGAGTGCCTTTGCGATTTCGGCATGCAATAGATACGGGCGATAAAATCGAGGTTCTCGCGCACCGTCAGGTCTTCATACAGGGAGAACCGTTGTGTCATATAACCGATTTTTTGCTTGAGCAGCTCCGCCTCTTTGGGGAGATTGTGATTCAGCACGCTAACCGTACCCTCGGTCGGCGTCAGCAATCCGCACAGCATACGAATTGTGGTCGATTTGCCGGACCCGTTTGGCCCCAGGAAACCATAAATACGTTTACGCGGAATCGCCAGGTTAATATGATCGACCGCCGTCAGCGTACCAAATTGCTTGGTGAGATTGCGGGACTCGATGGCATTGTCGGGATTCATCTTCCGGTTCAGGAAAATTATTATTCTGCAGGCTGAGACTGAAACTGAACGCGAACCGGTATGCCTGAAGGAAGATCATGTCTATCCGGACCGGTAAACTCCACTTCGGCCAGATAACTCAGGCGCGAGCGATCACGCTCTGTCAGGGAGTAGTAAGGCGTAAACATGGCTTCGCTGCTGATCATGCGGACTTGACCCTGGAATGGTTTTTCCAGGCCGTCGATATAAATACTCGCCTGTGTGCCCTGATCAACATTTGCACGTAAAGGTTCCGGCACATAGACACGTGCATACGGTATGCCAATCAGCATGACTGCGATAACTGCGCCTGTGGAAGGGCGTTCGCCGGCTTCATACGGCAGGTTGTCAAGACGGCCCGGGCGAGGGGCCCGCAGTGTCAGGTTGTCCAGCGTGACTTTCAGTCCGCGCACACCGGCCTCTGCCTGGGAAACCGCGGCTTCCGCCTGTTGTAATTCTTCTGCCGTCGTGCCGTGTAATAATTCTTCCAGGGATGCGCGCGCTGCGTTCTTGTCCGCCGTATATTTGTTCAAACGTGTGCGTGCATCATCGACCGATTCCGAACTGATCAGCTTTTTTGCTACCAGTGATTGCTGACGGTTCAGCTCTACGCGGGCATTTTCTTCTTCGCTCGTTATTCCCTGCAGTTTGGCTTTGGCTTCATCGATGCGCTCCGCGCGCGGCCCCCGTTTGAGTTCTGCCAGCCTGGCGCGCGTCTGCGCCAGCAACGCTTCAGACTCATCCAGTTGCGCCTGTATCCGGCGTGAGTCCTGCCGCAATATAATGCTGTCGGCTGCGAGCGTTTCACCCTCCCGGGCGCTGATTTCAACGATGGGTTCATTGGTCTCGGCGACAAGTTCCAGCCGGTCCCATTCCAGCAGGCCCATGACATCCAACGGTTCATTTTTGCTGCAGGCTGTAACTACGAGCAGGGCCAGACCAAGAATAACCGTGACATTCTTCAGACGATAAGCCGGTTTTTTGGTCATGTGGGATAATTCTCAAACGTGACTGGCGTCAGCGTTTATTGTTCACTTTGAGCCGATTGTTGGCAGCAAAGCAAACCGTTTGTGCCTTTATCAGAATACAGATCATGTACTGGCCTGACAATTAAACAGGTGATTTGTTGTGCGCTATCGGTGCTCATTGAGGTGATGTCATGGCCATGCTCATGAGGTGCTGCGGCCTGACTGATGGTGTCGGTAATAATGCGCAACCCAGACCAGTGTTGCGAATAGCGCAATCCCCCCCATTACCTCGAGTTCATAGTGTTTTATATCGCCCAGCACCGATTCCATTGCCTGCCCGAAAAAATAGCCAGCGAGACCGATGGTCGTTGCCCAGATGATGGCGCCGATTACATTGAATACGGTAAAGCGGGCATAGGACACATCACTCATACCGATCACGAACGGCGTGATGGTGCGCAATCCATACAGAAACCGAAAGCCCAGGAAGACCAGGTTCTGGTGCCGCTCCAGTTTGCGCAATATCCGGTCTGCGCGTACTTGCCAGGCCGGACGCCGGGCCAGCATGGTATTGCCATGCTGTCGGCCAAGAAAAAAATACAGTTGGTCCCCGAGCAGGGTCCCGATAAACCCGCAGGCGATCACCCAGTGAAGTGACAGATAACCAAGATGTGCGGATACACCTCCCAGAATCAGCACCGTTTCGCCTTCCAGGAAGGTCCCGATGGTGATGATCGGGTAACCATAGGTATTCAGGATCGATTCCAGCATGAAAGAATGCTACGTCAATGCCTATAAAAAGGATAAGATTTTTGACAAAGATTCAGTAATTGGTTATATTGTGAAGTTCCATTGGCATTGCCTGGCAATCCAGGCATTTAACGGCAAGACTCCAGTCTCGATGCAAGTGACAACACCAAGGACCGTACCACCCCTGTGGCTCCCGCTGCTCATGGTCCTTGTGTTATGTACCGGTATCACCAACCCGGTTTGCTGTGTGGAAGGTCAACAGCAGGAATTCGAACCGGAATCCGAAGCTTTCGCAGTTTCATCTGAAGACGAGGGATTGGCTGGCGACTACACGTCGGGCAGGGTTGTATCCGGTCTCCAATATATCTCTCCCTGCCCGGATGGAAAAGTGTCGCCCCTCATCGGCAGTGATGCCTATCCCGGTATGATCCTTCATGGTCCACCCTTTCCGAATTATTCTGTTTGATCCGTTACGGTCAGTATGACCGTTTTTCCTGTTTGTTCGATAGCTATACTGCTGATATCCGGCATTGCTGTACTGAGGATATTTATCCCGGAGTGATACGTGAGCACAACATCAAGAAAAGCCCTCATCAAACGCCTCCTGGGTGCTTTCATCTTTCTGGGCGCCGGCTTTTCACTGACCAGCGCAGTCCCGACACTGGAGATTGCCTGGGTTTCATCGATATTATTGCTGACGATTTACCTGTTCGTATTTGAAATCGTTGAAGTTGACGTTGCCGCAATCTGCATCATGGTGCTGCTCGGCCTTTTGACGTTGTTCGGCCCGTTATTCGGCCTGGATCATCCGTTCGTTGCTTCGCAGCACCTGTTCGACGGCTTCTCCAGTAATGCGGTCATATCGATTGTTGCTGTCATGATCATCGGCGCCGGTCTCGACAAGACGGGGATCATGAGCCGGGTGGCTGCTGTCATCCTCAAGTACGGCGGCCGCACCGAGAAGCGCATTATTCCGCTGATCTCCGGGACCGTCGGTATCATCTCCAGTTTCATGCAGAACGTGGGCGCCGCGGCACTGTTTCTGCCGGTGGTCAGCCGTATCTCGGCCCGCTCCGGACTGCCGCTGTCACGGCTGTTAATGCCGATGGGCTTCTGTGCCATCCTGGGCGGAACCGTCACCATGGTGGGTTCCAGTCCGCTGATCCTGCTCAATGACCTGATTCTCAACTCCAACCAGGCGTTGCCGCCGGCACAGAAAATGAGCACCTTCCACATGTTCGATGTCACCCCGATCGGGCTGGCCCTGCTCACTGTGGGCATCCTGTATTTTCTCCTGCTGGGCAAATTTCTCCTGCCGGCCGTACAGACGAAAGGCAGTACGGTCGCTGCCAACACCATGAGTTATTTCCGGGAAATTTACGGAATCGACTACCAGTTGTTTGAAGTAGTGGTGCCGCCCTACAGCGAACTGGTTGGACACATAATGGACGATGTCGAGGGCAGCTCGCATATCCGGATTATTGCGACCCATCGGAAGGACCAGGAAACCCGCGTTGGGCCGGGTGCCCTGGCACGCGACCTCGGCATCGAGGCGGGCATGGTCCTGGGTATCCTGGCATCACCCGCGGACGTCGACGCGTTTGTCGAAAAATACGGGCTGGAGAGACACGCACGACTGGAGCGCTTTGGTGAGGCACTGGCGGCAACGCGCTCCGGTGTCGCCGAAGTGGTCATTCCGCCCGGCTCGCAGTTAATCGGCAAGAGCGCCCGGGACGTGTGGATGCGCAAGACCTATGGAATTGCAATGGTCGGCCTGCATCGTGGCGGCAAAACTCTGCGCGAGGGCGAAGACATCCGCAACCTGCCGCTGGAGGCCGGTGATACGCTGGTAGTGCATACCACCTGGGATGCGCTCGCACGGCTGGAATCCGACCGTGACTTCGTCGTCGTCACCACTGAATACCCGCGTGAAGAAATGCGCCCGCAAAAGGTCTGGCATGCGCTGTTCTTCTTCCTCGTCGCGCTCGGCCTGGTGCTGTTCTCGGACCTGCGCCTGTCGATATCCCTGCTGACCGGTGCGCTCGGCATGGTGCTGTCCGGTGTGTTGAGCATGGACGAGGCCTACAAGGCGGTGAGCTGGAAAACCGTGTTTCTGCTGGCCAGCCTGATTCCACTGGGCATGGCGGTCGAAAATACCGGGACGGCGGCCTGGATTGCGCAGCAGACCCTGCATATCCTGGGCGATGTGCCCGTCTGGGTGTTGCAGGCGGCGCTCGCTGTGCTGGCGACTTTCTTCTCCCTGGTGATGTCCAACGTCGGAGCAACGGTGCTGCTGGTGCCCCTTGCGGTCAACCTCGCCCTTCATTCCGGCGCTGATCCGGCGGTGTTTGCCCTGACGGTCGCCATTGCCACCTCGAATTCATTCCTGATACCGACACACCAGGTAAACGCCCTGTTGATGGGGCCCGGCGGTTACCGGGTGCTCGACTTCATGCGGGCGGGCGGCATCATGACGGTTCTGTTTCTCGTCGTGATGCTCGTCATGATGAATCTTCTGTTCTAGAAAATTGACCACACAATGCCTCATGAAGAAATCTACAGTGAGCCGGGCAATCAACGCCCTGGCGGCTGTAGTCTGCCTGTCGCCGGCGCTGCTGCTGGCAGCCGAAGGCGGCAGCAATGAAAGCCTCGACCTGACCGGGCACCCGGTAGGTTATGTGTCATTGATTATATTTGTGCTGGCCTACCTGTTGGTAAGCGCGGAAGAGTTCACGCACCTGAGAAAATCGAAACCGGTTATCATCGCAGCAGGATTGATCTGGGGGATGGTCGCCCTGGTTGCGACGCAATCCGGGCTGGGTCATGTTGCCGAAGCTGCCGCACGCCACAACCTGCTGGAATATGCGGAGCTGATGCTGTTTCTGCTGGTCGCGATGACCTATATCAACGCCATGGAGGAACGCAGGGTGTTCGATGCGCTTCGTTCCTGGCTGGTACGCAAGGGGTTCGGCTACCGCATCCTGTTCTGGTTGACCGGCTCACTGGCGTTTCTTATATCGCCGGTGGCGGACAATCTCACCACGGCATTATTGATGTGCGCTGTCGTACTGGCCGTTGGCGGAGGCAATACGCGTTTTGTCACCATGGCCTGTATCAACATCGTGGTTGGTGCCAATGCCGGCGGCGCCTTCAGCCCGTTTGGAGACATAACAACCCTGATGGTCTGGCAAAAAGGCGTGGTGGACTTCTGGACCTTCTTCGCCCTGTTTATCCCGTCGGCGGTTAATTTCCTGGTGCCGGCAGCCATCATGCACTTCGCCGTGCCGGACGGTAAACCGCGGGACAATTCCGAGGTGATCGCGATGAAGCCCGGTGCACTTCGCATCATGGCGCTGTTCCTGCTCACGATCATTACCGCCGTATGCTTTCATAACTTCCTGACCCTGCCGCCGGTTATGGGCATGCTGACCGGGCTCGGGTACCTGCAGATATTCGGCTTTATACTCAAGCGCTCGGAACTGAAACACCTGTCGGCCACCACCGGCGAACCGGACAATGCCGGCAAGCTGGGTGATATCGTGCCGTTTGACGTCTTCAATCGCGTGGCACGTGCCGAATGGGACACGCTGCTGTTCTTCTATGGTGTAGTCATGTGCGTGGGCGGGCTCGGATTCATCGGTTATCTCGGCATGGCCTCGGAGCTTATGTACAACCAGTGGGGCCCGACAACCGCCAATGTCAGCGTCGGTGTACTGTCTTCCATCGTAGACAACATTCCCGTGATGTTCGCCGTGCTCACGATGAACCCGGAAATGTCGACGGGGCAGTGGCTGCTGGTGACGCTGACCGCCGGTGTTGGTGGCAGCCTGTTGTCGATCGGCTCTGCCGCAGGCGTCGCCCTGATGGGGCAGGCGCGCGGCATATACACCTTTTTCGGACATTTGCGCTGGACACCGGTGATTGCGCTGGGCTATATAGCCAGCATACTGGTACATATGTGGATTAACGCCGCGTATTTTTAACTGACAATATATACTCGAACCGTGTTGTATATCAGGCCATGAGAATGGCCGCCGGAGTTTGCCATGAGATTTAAATACGCCATTGGTTCATTGATGGTTGCCGCCGTAATGTTCCTGGCCGCGAGCTGTGAACGCACCGGGGGTGTATTCGAAGACAAGTTGAACGTACTCGGTACATTCGCGCAGATAACTATCGTCGGCCTGTCCCCGGAACAGGCTAATGAGGCCGCGCTTGCCGTGGAAAAAGATCTGCTGGCGCTGGATTTCATTGGTTCCGCTTCGAAGGATGAGGGTGAGCTGCATCAGCTGAACGAGGCAATTGCGCAGGGACGGTCCATGACGGTCAGTGATGGCCTGCTGGACCTGATCAACAAGTCAATAAGTCTGTACACCGCCAGCGACGGGTTGTTCAATCCTGCAGCGGAAGCGCTGACCGCATTCTGGGAGTTTACTTGCGACAGGGACGAATGCAGCGAGTCTCCCTACCCGGACGAAGTACAGCGACTGGTCGACGAGCAGGTGGCTAAAATAATCAGGCGGCAGCCGTCCATGGATGATTTGATAATCCGGGGCAACAAGGTAGGAAGCCGCAACCGGTTGGTCAAGCTGGGGTTTGGCGACGTGGTACGCGGACTCGCCCTCGACAAGGGTATCGAGCACCTGGAAAGACTCGGGGTGTCCAATGCAATGATCGATATCGGCGGGAATGCCCGAACAACGGGTACCCGGGGCAAGCATGACTGGTGGATTGGTATACCGGATGCCACCGGCGGGCAATTAATCGGTTCAATCGAAAACATCGATGATCAATCGGTCGTCACTGTCCGGGCATTCGACAGGTCCTTCGGCAGGCATGGGCCCGTTTACCGGCATATTGTCGATCCGCGTTCCGGTATTCCGGTCAGGGATATACGGTCAGTGACCGTGATGCATGAGAATGCAATGATTGCCAATGCGGCTGCCGTGGCGTTCCTCGGCGCCGGCATCGAGGACTGGAAGCGGGTCGCTGACAGGATGGATGCCCATAGAATACTGTTGATTACAAAAGACGACATCATTTATACCAGCCCCGCGATGGAGCATGTTATTCAGTGGAAGCAGGGTGTGGAACGTCAGTTCCTGGTTCCATAATGGTAATGAATAAAAAAATATTCATTCTCACGACTGCGTATATCCTTGTGCGAAGGCCTGTTTTTCTGCCGCTTGCATCATGCCGGGCAGCACGCCGGTATCTCAAGGGTGATACCTGGCGTGGGGCAGGGCCGGTTCCAGGGCTTGAACTTTTCCCCTGTAGCGTGGCCGTAATACCAGTAATGGATACGAAGGTTTAACTGCGGAATCATGGATCTGGCTATACCGATGTATCGAGTGTTGACAAAATTTGTTGTTGCCGCCCTGGTCATTCTTGGCGATGGCCTGTTTGCGTCCGAGAGCAGCCTGCGTGTCGATGACTGCCCTGTCGCTCATGGCGGCACAATCCTGTTGTCACCCCCGGCCCTTCAGGATGATGCCGGCTCCGGGAGGCAGCTCCCCGTGTGCTTCGCAGGCGAGGCCCTGCCGGATATTTATCAAGCCTGTCAATCGAGTGTGCTACCAGCCGTGCCGGTCCCGGAACTGCTGGCTTACCACCCCTTCAATCCGCGTGCCCCGCCGGTCCCGGCAACTTAAAACCAGCTAAACCTTTTTTGAATCCCGCGCCGGGGTGCATCGCCCGCGTGTCCACGGACTGTAATCGTGGCCGACAGGCGTGGGTCGCAATCTTCAAGGTGAAAAACCGATGAAAGTACAAATACGCATGCGCTATGTGACGGTGTTGCATGGCATCAAACAACTGCTTCGCGAAGCATGAGGTGCCGGATATGAAACACTCAGCAAGCCGGCAACTGCCGGAAGAAAGTGTCGGCCAGGTGACCACTGACGGCACACAGCCACAACCCGCTAGCGCGGAAAAGGCCGGGGCGGTGTTGTCTGTCACGGCACTCGACCGGGGGGCTCATGAAAAAGAGCGTCCCGCCGTCTACACACCGGGTTCGCCACTCTCCCACCTGATGTATGGCCTGGGAACACTGGCGTTCCTGGTGGTCCCGCCCCTCGTTCCGGTGTTTACCGGCCGCGGGCTGATCATGGGATACATGATCGTACTTGTCACTGTCTACACGGTAGTGTGCTTGTGGGGGATAGGGCGGGCCCTGCATTTCACAGGTACACAAAAGAAGATTCGCCGAACGCGGCGCTATACCTGACGGCAAGCAGGACCCGGCTGGCTGCGGTTACCGGTGACGACGGTCATCGCAGCCAGCGCGGGCATGCGACGGGATTACGTGTCCGGTCCGCAACGGGCGATGATTGCCTGTCTTGATACTTTCTTGATATTTGTATGAGGCTGACTTGACCCGCCAGTTGCTAGAGTGACGCCACCTGAACCCCGCGGTGCGGGGTGTTATGACAGTATGGCGACGTTGCTTTATGGCAATCATTCACCCCGCGTCGGCGGCGGGCAGCGAAACTCCACAGGGATTCTCGACGCTCACAGTCGGCTTCGTGGTTTCCGTATTCTGTGTGTTGATGTTCAACCGGCCCGTGCTGTCCACCATCATCGGTGCGCACGGGTTGCACAGCCTGCATGACTATCTGTTCGCGGCTTCCGCAGCGGTATTTCTGCTGGTGGTTGTCAACCTGGTGGTCTCCCTGGCCGGGTTCCGGCTTTTGTACAAGGCCTGGCTGATCAGCCTGTTATTGATCGGCGCCTGTGCCGCCTACTTCGAAACCGCCTACGGTGTCATCGTGGACCGCGACATGGTCCGCAATGTGCTGGAGACCGACCCCGCCGAGGTGGCTGAACTGTTCAGCGGAAAACTGGTGTTGTATGTGGCTATACTGGGTGTCTTACCCTCCCTGCTGGTGGCGCGGACACGGATTCGGTATGGATCGCTGCTGCGGGAATTCGCCAACAAGGGCCTCGTGCTGATCGTGTCCCTCATGGTTGTCGGCGTGGTGGCATTGGCCTTTTACCAGGACTATGCTTCGGTATTTCGCAATAACCGGCATGTCCGCTTTATGGTTATGCCGGTTGGGCCGGTGTATGCGAGCTGGTCCTACTTTTCACATCAACGGGCGCAGACTCCTCGCGAAGTCAGCGCCATCGGTGTCGATGCCCGGCTGGGTAACAACTGGGCGAGTGGACGAAAAAAAGTGGTGACGCTGCTGGTGCTGGGTGAAACCGCGCGTGCAACGAATTTTTCGCTGAACGGTTACGGGCGGGATACCAATCCCTATCTGGCCGGGCAGAATGCGGTTTTTTTCAGCAATGTTGATTCCTGCGGGACTGCCACCGCAACCTCCGTTCCCTGCATGTTCGCCCTGGAAGGGCGCCGGCAATTCGATCCCGCGGGAGCGCGTTATGAGGAAAACGTCCTGGATGTCGTGCAGCATGCCGGCCTGGATGTGCTGTGGCGCGACAATAATTCGGGGTGCAAGGGGGTGTGCGAGCGGGTCGAACACGAGGACCTCAGCCGGCTGATCGGGGATGCCAATTGCCATGGTGATGAGTGTTTCGACATGGTGTTGATGCACGGTCTCGAAGAGAAGATTGCTGCCCGTGAAAAGGGAGTGGTGATCGTGTTGCACCAGAAGGGCAGTCATGGACCCGCGTATTTTCAGCGTGCGCCCCGGGAATTCCGCAAGTTTACCCCGATCTGCCAGACCAACCAGTTGCAGGAATGCAGCCGTAGCGAGATTCTGAATGCCTACGACAATTCCATCCTCTACACCGACTATGTCGTGTCGCGGTTGATCGAATTTCTCAAGCAGCATGCAGCCGAATACGATGCGTCCCTGATTTATGTCTCGGACCATGGCGAGTCGCTGGGTGAGAGCGGCGCCTACCTGCATGGAATGCCGTACATGATGGCCCCCAGGGAGCAGACCCATATCCCGTTACTGTTCTGGATGTCGAATTCGTTCGCCGGCCGGTTCGGCGTGGACAGGGACTGTCTGCAGGCAAGCGCGGGACGTGAGTTAAGTCATGACCACCTGTTCCATTCGCTGCTGGGCCTGCTCGATATCCACACCGGAATCTACGAGCCGGACCTCGATCTGTTCCAGTCCTGCACCCATAACCCCATCCTTGCGAGCGGGGCGTAACCGCGGTGTCTGCCGCAATTGCCGCCGCGCAGGCGTCGAGTGGCAGCGATGTGCGTTACCGGCACCTGCTGATGCCGGGTATGGTATTTGCGGCAGTGGTGTTATCGCTGCATGGCACGCACGTGGACCTGCGCGTGGCCGATGCCATTTTCCGCTGGGAAGGCGGGGCGTGGATGCGGCATTACTGGCTGTTCGATACGGTTATCCACGGCGGTGGCCGGCTGCTGGCGGGCGTGATGCTGGTGACACTCGTCGGGGCGCTGGCCGGGTCATTCGTGAGTCCAGCGTTTGCGTGTCTACCGGAAGGGCCTGGTTTACCTGTTTAGTATTATAGTATGTGCATTCGCGCTGATTAACGTCCTCAAGGCAATTTCGGGCGTTCCCTGTCCCTGGAGCGTGCTGCGCTATGGCGGCGATGAACCGTTCCGCGATGTCTGGTCCGGATTAAGCTTTGCGCATGGCTGCTTTCCGGCGGGACATGCCAGCGGCGGATACGTGTGGGTCGCGCTATACTTCTTCGCCCGGGTCTATTTTCCCGGTTTGCGCTACCGGGCTTTGGTCCCGGGGCTGGTGCTGGGACTGGTGTTCGGTTTGGGGCAGCAGTTACGCGGCGCACATTTTCTTTCCCATGATATCTGGACGCTGACGATTTGCTGGTATGTTTCACTACTCGGATATTTACTTTTCTTCAGGGGTCATTCTTCAACCCTGCCAGAGTAAGCTGCCCGGACAGCGTCCGGGTATACTGCGCGCTTCACAATAAGCCATGGCGAACAGTAAAATGAAAGTTCTCTTCGTCGAAGACCACCAGGCGCTGGCGGAGAATCTGTCCGAGTACTTCGGCGATGATGATCACCAGGCGGATTTTGCGGCCGATGGCCTGACTGCACTACATTTGCTGGCCACGAACCGCTACGACGTGGTGGTCCTCGACGTCATGCTGCCGGGAATCAGCGGCCTGGAGATATGCGCGCGCATCAGAAAGGACCTGGGGTCATCCGTGCCGGTGCTGCTGCTGACAGCGCTGGATTCCATCGACGACAAGATCGGCGGCTTCGGTGTCGGGGCGGACGATTACCTGGTGAAGCCGTTTGATATGCGTGAACTGGATTTACGTATCCAGGCGCTGGGCCGGCGCAATGCGAAGGCCGGTGAGTGCATGCGCGCGGGCGATATCGAATATAACCCGGGCACGCTGACCGTCACGGACGCACGCGGAAACAGGCTGTTGCTGACAGGATACAGCGCCACACTGTTCGAGGCCCTGGTCAGGGCGTGGCCCAATTTCGCCAGTTATGCGCAACTCGGTGAAATGTTGTGGGGTGCTGACGCCGACGGCTCGGAACACACGATAAGAACGCATATCTACGTGTTGAGAAAACTCCTGAAGCAGGCCTTCGGACGTTCGATGATCGGGACCGTTCACGGCCGCGGTTACCAGCTGGAGAGCGGTCAGGAATGAGCAACAAACCAGGTTCCATATCCGGCCGGGCGTTCCGCACGGTGTTGCTTGGCCTGTTGACGAGTCTGCTGGTTATTCTTGTGTTTGCATGGTGGTCCCTGGAAGAACTCGAGGGGGCCATGCTAAAGGCCGATCACATTATCGAACTGGAGCACTTCGAGAAGTACGGGGACAAGGAGCAATACCGCAAGATCCAGACCGGCCAGATGGTGAGTGTATACCGTCCGCGCCCGGTTGCTGATGCAATCGAACTGCCCATTGTCTTCCAGGGGTTGCCGGTTCCTTATGAAGGTATGGTCGATTCGCTGGGTACCGAATACGCAGTCATTACACATGCCTTTCCGGGGGGTGATTTCTACCTGGCGAAGAATCTGCAGCTTTTTGAAGAGCGCGAGGAGCAGCTGACCCGCTATATCCAGCTGCTCGCTGCCGGTATCCTTGTCGTGGGTTTGTTGATCGCCCGTTTTACCAGTCGAATCCTGTCACGGCCCATTGTGCGCCTGGCGACCGATATCCACGAACTTCGTGATGGCGGCATGGAAGGGCGGCTCGATGACCGCTATCCCGACCGTGAACTCAACGAAATTGCAGGCGCAATCAATACCAACCTCAACCAGGTGGAGGCGTCCTTCAAGCGTGAGCGGTCGTTGATATCAATGGCCAGTCACGAACTCAGGACGCCGGTGTCGGTGGTGCTGGGCGCAGCGGCAATCATGGAGAAGCGCGGCAAACTGGAAGCCGAAGACGCAGTAACGTTGCAGCGAATTAAACAGGCAGCACAGGACATGTCAGCCAACATCCAGGCATCGCTGGAGCTGGTCAGAAGGACGAAACAGGTGGTGAGCGAGGAGCTGTTCGATCTTGCCGGGCTGTTGCGGGAGATTCGCGAGGATTATGAACTGGAGGGTTTGTTTGACCTGGATCGTCTGGTCCTGGCAGAGGCGGATGGCGACGTACAGGTGCGCGCAGACAAGGTACTTGTCAGGATGGTGCTGCACAATATCATCAGTAACGCATTGAATCATACGCGCGGACAGGTGAGTGTGTCGGTTTACCCCGGGCATGTCGAGATTGCCGATGCGGGCAGCGGACCACGGATAGATGATGTGCCGGGCCATGACAGTGCAGCACTGGAGGCGCATCCTGCCGGCATGGGGCTTTATATCGTCAATCTTGCCTGCGAACGGCTGGGCTGGTTGTTTGAGTCGGGGGTGCAGGCGGAGAGTGGCGTGACCCGGTTGTGGTTCAAACCACCCGCCGCGGATGCGACCCCCGGGAGCGGGGACGTACATGGCTGAGGCCGTAGCTGTGACATGGCAGCCGGGGAAACTGTCAACGACAGCTTATATTGATACTCCGTCGGACGCGTAACCGGCATGCTGCCGGTCTGCAATTACTCAAGTGCCGGACAAAACGTACAGGGTGAAGCGATGAACAAACCAGGGACGACAGGGCTGGGCCGCATTGTCACTGCGGCCGGCTGTTCCTTGCAGGGACTGCGGGCCGCCGTCAAATACGAGTCCGCTTTTCGCCAGGAGTTGTTGTTGTTCGCCGTGCTGGTCCCTGCGGCGTTCTGGGCGGGTAACACGGCAGTCGAGTACGCGCTGCTGATCGCCAGCCTGTTGCTGGTGCTGATCGTGGAACTGCTCAACTCGGCCATCGAAGCCGTGGTGGACCGTGTCGGCAGCGAGCACCATGACCTGGCCGGGCGTGCCAGGGACCTGGGTTCTCCGGCGGTGATGGTGTCCCTGTTACTGGAGACCAGGTACGGATTGATCGGTCCGGGGTGTTGCGAGGAAGCCGGTACGTTTCTCGAGGGACGAGTAAACGCTTTCGGGACTGTGCTGAAACGGTGTGGCACAGCCCGCACAAACCAGGACAACCGGCAGTAATGAAACTATTTTACTCATTTGAATCGGACTTTTCGCAACTGCCGGTGCATTATGATGATTATCTGGAAGGCAGGACTTCTTCCGGTCTCGCTTTTTCACGCGGCAGTACAGGAAGTCTATTGAGTGGGGTGTTGGGGGGGTATCAAGAAGATATCAAGGAAATATGAAAACCCGTCACGGGCAAGAGCGTATCGTGCCCTTGATGATACCTGCTGAGCTGGCAATCCGGCGCACCCTGCCCAATCGAAGCCGTCACAATCACCGCACCAGCAGCACGGGGCAGGAGAGGGCTTCCAGGCACTGGTCGAGACCGGCCTGTTGTAGTAACGGATGTTCGGCCTCCGCAATCAATATACATTGCCCGGATGCTCCCGCTGTCTGCACCAGGGATTTCACACCGGTGCCGGTGAGTTGTACAAAGCTGGCAGGTTGCCCGTGGGTATCCAGAATTGCCCGCGCCTTCCCGATCAGGCCCGTTATATCTTTCTTCTGTTTTTTCGGCAACAGGACCGTTACGCGGGCGCCCAGATCATTTGCAAGGTTGCAGGCGGTCGTCATGGCGCTCATCGCCCGCTCGGAATCGCTGAACAGGACATTGATGGAAGCGATCGTTGCGCGGGATTGACGTGCGCGGGGCCTTGTTGTGGTCCACGCACTTGAGTGGGCCAGCGCGCTTACCCGGCCGAGGCTGAAGATATCGGCAACAAATGCCTGCGTCAGTGTCTCCGCTCCGGCGTGGCCACGCCACACCTGGAATGACCAGGGCACACCCATGTCCCTTGCCGCCTGTTCGAGCATCCGTTCGGCGTACCGTGCCAGCGTCCGCAGTTCACGTTGCATGCGTTGCAGGCTGATTGACTCCTCGCCGAGTGAACAGAGCCGTACTTCGCGCAGAAACGGCAGTCCTGCCAGGCGAATCAGGTTGATATCTTCCACGAAGATACCCTCGAGCTCGGCGCCCAGAAGCGCGGCAAGGCGTGCGGTGGTTTCCAGTGCCGCGCGGCCGGACTCGGTAGTGTCCAGTGTGACAACGATGCGCAGGTTTGCGGCCGGTTTCATTGCGGGCGTCATTCGAGTGCAGTGTTCGGCGCGGAGTTTCCTTTGCCGCCCTTCGACGCGTAGGCCTGCATCGCGTCGGAGTAACGCACAAGTGTTTCTTCCACGCGACGGTTGATACTTCCGTCGGGAAACAGCCCCTTGCCATCCCGCTGTCCTGCCGGCAGTCCTGTGAGTAACTCGATGCCGTCATCGACACTGTCGATGGCATGGATGGCAAACTTCCCGGCCTCGACTGCGTCGCGGACATCCTTGCGCAGCATGAGGTGTTTGACGTTCGTTGCAGGAATAATAACGCCCTGGTCTCCGGACAGGCCGCGAATATTGCAGATATCGAAAAAGCCCTCGATCTTTTCATTCACGCCGCCGATCGGCTGGATGTCTCCCTGCTGGTTCACGGACCCGGTGACGGCCAGTGATTGACGCAGAGGGACGTCGGCCAGCGCCGAAAGTAGCGCGTAGAGCTCTGCAGACGAGGCGCTGTCACCCTCGACTTCACCGTAAGACTGTTCAAACACCAGGCTTGCCGAAAGTGCGAGCGGCCGGTCAAGCGAATAGCGGGCCCCCATGAATGCCGAAAGGATGAAGACGCCCTTGGAATGGATGGGGCCGCCCAGCTCGACTTCCCGTTCGATGTCCACCACCTCGCTGTCACCCATGCGTACGCGGGCAGTAATGCGTGATGGCCGGCCAAACATGAAGTTGCCCATATCGAGCACAGACAGACCGTTCACCTGTCCCGTTTTTTCTCCCGCCGTGTCGATCAGCAGCGTCCCGCGCCGGATTTCCTCCTGCATGTGTTCGCGGATACGGTCCACGCGGTAGGTGCGTGCATCGATAGCCTGCTGCACGTCTTCGCTGGTTACTGTCGCGTGTTTATTTTGTGTTGCCCAGTAGTCCGCTTCGCGCAGTATGTCGACCAGGCTGCTCGTATGAGTCAGCAGTTTCTCGCCGTCCTCTATCAATCGGGCGCTGTGTTCAATGATACGGGCTACCGCTGAACGGTCCAGGTGCCGCAGTGTTTCCTGTTGTACCAGGGTGCCGATCAGTCGTGAATAGAGCCGGTGTGTTTCAGGGGTGCGGTCCATCCGGTAGTCGAAATCAACCGCAACCTTGAACAGCTCGTTAAACTCGGGATCGTACAGCGAGAGCAGGTAGTAGATATGCGGCTCGCCCAGCAGGATAACCTTGATGTCCAGTGGAACCGGCTCCGGTTCCAGCGAGACGGTACTGACCACGCTCATCAACTGGGCCAGCGATTCGATGCGAATTACGCCCGCCTGCAACGTGCGCTTCAGGCCTTCCCACGCAAATGGCTGCATCAGCACCTTGAGGATATCCAGGATCAGGTAACCACCGTTTGCGCGGTGCAGGGCGCCGGGGCGTATCATGGTGAAATCGGTTATCAGTGCGCCCAGCTCGGCACGGTGTTCGACCCGCCCGATCAGGTTATTGTAGCTGGGGTAGTCCTCGTAAATAACCGGCGCACCATCGTGATCTTCATGCGAAATGAATGCATTGACCTGGTAGCGCTTGTCCATCTGCATTCCCTCGTCATGCTGCGGAAGCTCCATGCCAAAAATCTGCAAGCCACGTTTTTCCTCTTCATGTCGAAGAAAGTGGCGGAAGTTTCCGATGACATCCTTTTCCACCTCGTCAAGATGCCTGATGAGATCAGGCAACTCGCTGTATGTTTCGCGCAACGTATCGATAAGATGCGAGATGGCGCTGGCAGCCATTTCCCGATTGAGTTCGCTCATTCGGTCGCGTACTTCCTTTTCCCATTTCGGGGACTGGTGCAGCATTCGGCGTAACTGCTCCTGCAATTCTTCGGTGTCCTTTTCGATGCGGTCACGTTCTTTTTTCGAAAGCTTCTCGAACTCGTCCTGGCTGAGGGCTTCACCCTTGCGCACCGGCGCCAGCGTAAAACCGGTCGGTGTATGGACAAGCGCGATCTTCTTTTTTTCCGCATCGGCCTGGATTTCTTTCAGTGCCTGCTCCCTTTTTTCGTCGAGTTCTTCCTCGATGGCCTGTGAGCGGGTCCGGTATTCATCGCTCTCGAATACCTTGGGGATGACGGCGTGCAGGTCCTCGACGAGGTGTTCCATGTCTTTTTCGAGTTTCACGCCCTGTCCGGGCGGCATGCGCAGCATGCGCGGCTCATGGGGCTGCTGGAAATTGTTGACGTAGCACCAGTCGGGTGGAACCGGTTCGGTTCTGGCCTGCTCGGCAGCGTAACGTTCTACCATTGCATGTTTGCCCGTGCCGGTCGGACCCAGTGCAAAGATATTGTAGCCCTTGTGCCTGATACTAATGCCGAATTTGACTGCATCGACCGCACGCGGCTGGCCGATAACTTCCGTCAGTTCCTCCAGTTCGGCCGTGGTCCCGAAGTCGAATTGCTCCGGATCGCAGCGCTGGTACAGGGAGTCGGTTTTAAGTGTGTTAATAGTCATGATGTTTTATCGGAATTATTAGACGAGTACGGGTGCCTGCCAGCCCCAACAGACGTTGAAAGACTTCCTGTTGTGACTCTGCGGGATATCCGGTTCACCGTTTTTCATGGTCGTATCGTACTCTATTGATTCAGAGTGCAGGCCTATTGTGTGTGTGACGCGTCCTGTTTTCATTGACCCCGGTCAATACGGATCGTCCCGGAATTTTCACGTTTCTTTTAAAGCCGGGGAGCAACTGACATGGAAGAGTCAGGAAACAATCATAACAAATAAAGAGGTAGTTACGCAGACGATTGCGACAGGATTTTCCGCAACTGCCCCGCATTTTTTGCCGCATAGCCGAGCTGGTCATTGTCGAAGTAACAATACACCGTCTTTCCCTGCAATGCCCACTCCATAAAGGTTTCAGCCCGGGCTGACAGAGCCTGGTGGCTGTAACTGCCCTGGTAGGCACCACCAGGTCCGTGCAGGCGAACATAGATAAAGTCGGCAGTGATGACCTCCGGCGTCCGGAAACCTTCCAGTTCGTAAATGCAGAATGCCGCATTATGCCGGTTGAGCATTTCGGTGGCTTCCCGGTTCAGCCAGCTCTGGTCCCGAAATTCGAACGCGTAACGGAACTCGTTATTCAGGCTTTCGAGAAAGTCGTCCAGGCGCGATACATTGAAACGCCAGCGAGGCGGGAGCTGAAACAGGATGGGACCGAGCTTGTCATGCAGTGTGCTGATTCTTTCCAGGAAGACGGGCACAGTCTCCAGCGGGTCCGTGAGTTTTTTCATGTGGGTGATATAGCGGCTGGCCTTGGCCGTAAACAGGAAGTCATCCGGTGTGCACGCGTACCAGTGCTGCAAGGTTTTCTTCTCCGGGAGACGATAAAAAGTACTGTTGATTTCCACGCTGCGAAAATGCTGCGCATAAAACTCCAGCTCTTTGCCTGCGCGCAGGGCCTTTGGATAGAAGGGGCCTTTCCAGTAGTCATAGGACCATCCCGAGGTGCCGACATAAATCTGTCCTGCCGCCTTTGTCATGGATAAGTAGATGGATAAACAACAGGGCACATCGAACAGTTGATGTTATCCCTTGATGCAGACGACGGGTTTCAGGCAGGCGACCCTGCGCGCCAGTCCTGCCTTGTCCGCCGCATCGACGACCGCATTGACATCCTTGTAGGCACCGGGCGCCTCCTCGGCGACACCGCGGGAGGAGGGGCTGCGAATGATGATGCCTTGCTCGTGCAGGTTGTCGATGACCTGGCGTCCTTTCCAGAGCTTGTACGCCTTGCGGCGGCTCATTGCGCGCCCGGCGCCATGACAGGCAGAGGAGAATGACAGGCGCATCATTGCCGGGATTGCCGGCCAGTACATGCGAGGCAGTCCCCATCGAGCCGCCGATCAGCACGGGCTGGCCGGACTCGCGAAAGGCCGCTGGCAGGTCGGGATGTCCTGGTCCGAAGGCACGCGTTGCCCCCTTGCGATGTACATACAACTGCCGTGACTGGCCATCGATGTTATGTTCCTCCACCTTGCAGGTGTTGTGCGAGACATCATAGAGCAGTGTCAGTGTTGCCTCGGGAAGGATATCTGCAAAGACGCCGCGCGTGAGATGGGTAATGATCTGCCGGTTGGCCAGTGCGCAGTTGATTGCGGCACGCATCGCGCCGAGATAGGCCTGCCCGGTATCCGACCTGATCGGGGCACAGGCCAGTTCACGGTCCGGGAGCGTGATGCCGTACCCGGGCGCACGGATCACCATCGCCTTGAGAAATTCCGTACCGATCTGGTGCCCCAGTCCGCGCGAACCGCAATGAATGCTGACGATCATATCGCCGGCAGCAATGCCGAATGTCTTTGCAGTCTCCGCATCGAAAATCTCGCTGACCTCCTGCAGCTCCAGGTAGTGATTGCCGGAACCCAGCGTGCCCATCTCGTTACGCTGACGCTTCCTGGCGTGTGCGGATACCGCTGCGGGCATCGCACCCGTCATGCAGCCATGTTCCTCGATACGCTCCAGGTCGGCATCCTCACCCCAGCCGCGCCCGATGGCCCAGCGGGCGCCGCCTGTCAGCATGGCGTCCATGCCGGGCTCGTCGAGATGAATATTTCCCTGGCTGCCCAGGCCGACCGGGATTCTGTGATAAAGGGCATCGGCCAAACGTTCCTTGACCGGCTCGATATCCGCACGTTGCAGCCCGGTATGCAGTGCGCGCACGCCACAGGAGATGTCGAAGCCTACACCGCCGGCCGAAATCACGCCGTCCGCGTCAGCGTCGAAGGCGGCGACCCCGCCAATCGGGAAACCATAGCCCCAGTGCGCATCGGGCATGGCATAGGAAGCCTTGATAATCCCGGGCAGTGTGGCGACATTGGTGACCTGTTCGCGCACCTTGTCATCCATGTCCAGGACGAGATCTTCGCTGGCAAAGATGATACCCGGGACGCGCATGTCGCCCTGCGGCTCGATACGCCATTCGAATTCAGAGACGCGTGTCAGGGTTGAGGTGTCCATCTTCACTCACCTCAGTGTAGCCCGGATGCAGCGTAGCGGAATCCGGGAAACTGAGCGCATAGATCCCGGATGCCCACTCCATCCGGCCTACACGTCCACGACGCACTGGGCACGCCACTTCCCCGGCTCGTCTTCGCGCACTGCCAGTTCAGTATAGGTTGCGCCCTTGACCTCTGCCGCGGGCTGGTGGCGGTTAACATCGACGGGTTCACCGCAGGCGGTGGCATGGAGCTGCGTGCCGTTGAGTTCAACATGAAAACGGCTGAACAGCATCTTGCGGGTCGCCATTTCGAAGACCAGGGCATTGAGCCAGTCAACGAACAGCAGTTCCGGGTCAGGGGCCTCGCAGTCCACGGTGACCGACTCGGTACAGCCCACCAGGTCCGGCGTCGGTGATGACCGCTGTCAGGGCAATGGCCGCCTCCTCGAAGGCTTCTTCACGAGTTTGTCCGACCCCGCGCACCCCGATGTCGGCTTCATGGTGGAAGTGGGTCCACATTCCGGGTCAGCCCGTCCAGGGCAGGGTGCTGCTGCCCCTTTCTTTCAGTAGTGCTTTTCCTTTCTTCTCGAGTTCGAGCATCTCCCGGACACCTCTTCAAACAGGCATGCGGTAACAAATACGTCCCGGCTATGACTGAATATTGCTGTAGCAGATGGCTGAATATCTTACATCATCATTACAATCTATCGTGTTTATCCGGGATCTGCATTGACAAGGGACAAGCAAGGAGGAGGCCGGTGATCAGTCGGGCAGTATGCCGTTTTCAGGATTCTGCTGCGGCGCGTTACCGTTTCAGCAGTTTTCTCAGGGCACCCAGTTTGCGTGTGTTCAGTACATCATCGGCCTCGAGCCAGCCGCGGCGCGCCTGCCCTATCCCGAAGCGCATGTAATCAAGGGTGCCAGCACTGTGCGCATCGGTGGAGATTGCCAGCTTGAGTCCTGTCTCCTTTGCCAGCTTGCAGTGGCTGTCGGTGAGATCCAGGCGTAGTGGCTGGGCATTCACTTCCAGGAAGCAGCCGCGTTCCCTTGCTGCCGATATGATCTTTTCCATATCCACTTCACAGGCCTCACGTTTATTGATGAGTCGAGAGGTGGGGTGGGCGAGGATGTTGAAATGCGGGTTATCCATGGCACGTATGATACGTTCGGTTTGTTTCCTGCGGGTGAGGTTGAACTTGTAATGTACCGCACCTACAACAAGATCGAGTTGCCTGAGTATATCGTCGTGCATATCAAGGGTGCCGTCTTCCAGGATGTCGACCTCGATACCCTTGAGAATGACGATGCCGTCGAGTTTGTCATTGAGCCTGTCGATCTGCTTTATTTCCCCGAGCAGTCTTTTTCCGTCCAGGCCACGGGCGACGGTGAGGCGGCTGGAATGATCAGTAATAGCAAGATATTCGTAGCCTTTCGCCCTGGCTGCGGTTGCCATCTCTGCCAGGCTGTTATGACCATCGGTGGCCCGGGTATGGCAATGCAGATCGCCGCGGATGTCATCGAGCGTGATCAGTTCGGGTAGCCGGTTTTTTCTGGCGGCCTCGATCTCGCCGCGATTCTCGCGCAGCTCGGGTTCAATGTACGGCAGTCCGACCTGCCGGTAGACGTCTTTCTCTGTCTTGCCTGCAATGCGCTTGTCTTTTTTGAAAACGCCGTATTCATTGATCTTGCAGCCCTTGCTGACACCGATCTTGCGTATAGCGATGTTGTGCGCCCTGGAACCGGTGAAGTAGCAGAGGGCCGCCCCGTAGCTTGCTTGCGGTACAACTCGCAGGTCGACATGCATGCCCGATCGCAGGACCACGGTGGAGCGGGTTTTTCCGCTGGAGACAACCTCGTCTACCTCATCGTAATTGACGAACCGGTCCATTACCGGCGAATCCCTGTTTGCGGTGGCGAGGATGTCGAGGTCGCCCACGGTCTCCTTGCGCCGCCGGAAACTGCCTGCCACGATAACGTCCTTGATGCCTTTGGTCTCTTGCAGCCAGGCAACCAGCGGTTCGACGATCTCTTCGGCATCCGCCAGCCTGGTCCGTTGTTCCGCGCCACTGAAATGTTCGACCCTGTGCAGGATCTTCTCCTCGGTCTTCCTGCCGAACCCCTCGAGCTCGCGGATCTTGCCACTGCGCGCTGCGCGTTTCAGGTCTTCCGGGCTGGTGATGTGCAACTTTTTATAGAGGACCTTGACCCGTTTGGGCCCGAGCCCCTCGATCTTCATCAGGTCGCTGAGCGCGGCCGGCGTGCGAGCCTGTACTTCTTCCAGCAGGGGCAGCTTGCCTGTTTCTATTATGGTCCTGATTTTATCCGCCAGGTCCTTACCGATGCCGGGCAGCTTTGACAGGTCCTGGCCCCCGGCAAGCAGGTCCGCCATGCTTTTCGAGTGGCCGCTGACGGTACGCGCTGCATTGCGGTAGGCGCGCACGCGAAACGGATTGGCGTCTTCCACCTCCAGCAGATCGGCGAGACGGTCAAACAGCCCGGCAATTTCAGCGTTGTGAACAGGCATAGCAGTATTCCCGTGACAACATGGATGCTAGCCTGCCGTAATCCGGGAGTCAGTCGTGGTTGCTGTCGTTTTCTTCAAACGGGATGTTTGCATCGCGCCGGTACTTCTGCCTGGCACCGGGACGGAACACCCAGGCAACAATGAGCAGGAATATCACCGGGATTCCGATCATCCATAGCCAGGGTCCGACCCGGAATAGAAACTCGTTCATTGAGGCAGATGTATGTAATACCGGAAACAGGACATGCAAGTCGGTAACATGGTGTTCCCGGCTATTGTGCAGGCTCGTGTTCCGGCCACAATGAGCGCACCTCTTCAGGCAGCATTTGACGGATGTCTTCGATTTCACCTTCGCTGATACGGTGATCGAGCATCAGGAATACGCTACGTACTGCCTTTTCGGCGTCAAATGTTTCGTCCGGGCTGGGCAGTGGTGGCATGTCTCTCAGAAAATCCTCCAGCGTGCGCAGTTTTTTCGGTGTCGAGCCTGGTTTCCAGCCCTCGTAATAGAAGCCGCGGATGAGCATGGGCAGTTCGGCCGCCAGATTTACCGCCTCATCGGGCAATAACCTGTCGCGCAAGCTGTGTAATACAGCCCGCAATACGGAATAGGCCTCTGACTCATTGCGCAACGAAGCAATCAGTTCGAGTTCGCGAAGCCATTTATGCGTAGTCTGGAGGGTCGATTCAAATACCGGTATATGAGTTTCAGTCGTGGCCACTTGGGTAGTCCTCTTGATGGTGTGTTTGTCTGCTTCCAGTGCAGGCCCTGTGTTTCAAGCTCCGCAACTGATCAAGTCTTTGACATAACATACGGATATGTCTGCAATTTATATTATTATGACGGGTGCCAGTTCGCATTGACCTCAATCGATTTCCATACCGCTCATCACGAAGGCGGCGGCTTTCATGTCGTTTCAATTCACTACTGACTGGTTGATGCAGTTGTATGAATGTGGGTAGCCGATGCGGCAAGATCATAAGGTAGGTCCACGTCCGCTTTCGCTGACCGGTTTTTCTTCCAGCCTTGTCTGGCAGGCGTGACAGCGCTGCGCGGTGGGTTGTGCCTCCATCCTCCTGAATTCGATGGGTTCCTCGCAGTCGATGCAGGTGCCGTACATACCGTGTGCCATGCGCATCAAGGCCGCATCGATATCCCGGATCTCGTCAATGTGCCTGTCTACTGCCGCCAGCTTCACATCTTCGAGCAGGTCCGCCACCGATGCCTCGCCTGTGTCATGTACCCGTCCCGCCAGATCAATGTAATGCTGTTCATCGGAGGCCAGGAGTTCAGTGCGTATCAGTTCCCGCAGCTCATGGAAACGCTGTTCCAGCCTGCGCTTCAGCTTGCCTTGTTGTTGGTCGGTCATTTTCATTTTTCCTGACCCTGGATACTGACGATGTGTCCGAGTCGCTGGCCTGTCGACACAGATGACAGCATCACGGTTAATGCCTGTCGGGTATCTGCAATGATTACCTCTGGCGGATCATCATTTGCACTGATGCACAGGCCGGTGCCAGCAGCCAGAGCCGTTCCCGGAAGGCCCCGGGCCCTTTGCTCAGTGTACCCTGATCCTGTGTCGTTTCGACGGTTTCTGTTTGGGTAGCGTCATTTCAAGGACGCCATCCTTGAATTCCGCCCTGGCTTTTTCAGTATCGATATCCGAAGGAAGCGTTATCATCCGGCTGAAACTGCCCCGGGACAGTTCGCGGCGGTAGTATTCTCCTTCTTCTTCCTTTGTCTCTTCATGACGGGTGCTGCCCTTGACGGTGAGGCGATTGTCACACAGTGAAACTTCCAGGTCTTCTTTCTTCACGCCGGGGATTTCGGCGCGCACGATCACTTCCTTCTCCCGGTCAATGACATCCACATTGGGGACCCGGCCTTCAAATGCTTTCGACAACTCGTCCCATGCCGGCAGATCCCGGCGGAATGGCCGAAACCATGGTCGTCCGAAGTACTGTTCAAAAAAACTTTCCATTTCCTCAAACGGGGACAACGGCCAGGTGTACGATGTCCTGGCAGGTTTTGCCGCTTCCTTTTTGATGGCGATATCTGTTGCTTTATTCTTGGCCTTGATGATGCTCCTCCCGGTCGGTCACTAAATAAAGGCTAATTATTTTATAAAAATAATCGAAATCAGGCTGTATGATCATGATATGGGTCAATTGGTTTGTATTTTTCGTTGACATCGCAGGAGCGCCTGCCCCGGACCGCAAACCCCTGTACGGTCCATGACAACATGCCTGCCGACAGAAATGCTGAAGAACGGCTTGCACTGTGGCGGTGTTGATTGACTCCCATGATACCGATCCACGAATTGCTCAACCGCATCCGCTGGGACAAGGAATTTGGCCAGGGAGATTTCGTCATTGGTTACTATGACAGGGTTGCGGATTGTATTGTTCGAGTTCCGCTGCGCGAGCTGTTTTTCGAGTCCGGCGATCATTTCTCGTTCGATCTCTACAATCACGTAGGGGAACTTCACAGTATCCCGTTACACCGGATAAAAGAAGTCTACAGGGACAAGGAGTTGATCTGGCACCGGGAGCATTGATATGCAATGTGCAGGATGACGTATTTCTCAAACAATGGAAACTGTACATGCATGGCCGACGGATGTTGCAACTGCAAGGGATATACAGGAATCCTTGCGCAGTCGGGTCATTCGCGAGGATAACCTTGAACCCGTCCGCCACATTGCCGGCGTTGACGTCGGCTTTGAAGACAAGGGGCGGATTACGCGCGCGGCAGTGGTGGTGCTCGCATTTCCCGGCCTGCAGTTGCACGAGCAGGCGATCAGCCGTATCTCTACCCGGTTTCCCTATGTACCCGGCTACCTGTCTTTCAGGGAATTGCCCGCGGTGTTGCAGGCACTGGAGCAGCTTGCCTGCAAGCCGGACCTGTTATTGTGCGACGGACAGGGGCTGGCCCACCCGCGCCGCTTCGGCCTGGCATGTCATCTCGGCGTGCTGACTGATATGCCAAGCATTGGCGTAGCCAAGTCGCGGCTGATCGGTACACACGAAGAGTTGCCGGCAGAAAAAGGGCAGTGGGTGCCGTTGAAGGATAACGGCGAGACCATCGGCGCCGTGGTGCGTACGCGAACGAACGTCAGCCCGCTGTATGTATCCATTGGCCATCGTATCAGTCTGGCGACAGCGGTTGACTATGTCTTGCGTTGCACCACCCGTTTCCGATTGCCCGAAACGACCCGCACGGCGCACCGGCTTGCGTCCGGTCTGGTATGAGTCGTTTTTGCCCCGAAATTATTCAGACGATGGCGCGAATTGATGCCCCCTGTAGCGCAACTGATTGTGGATTGCGGTGGGTCATTGCTGTATGAACCCTGTCGTGTTACACACGTAAAGGTCGCATCATGTGATGGTGTGGTGAAAGCATAAGGATAAACATGTCCCGGCAACCATCAATTTTTCATGTCATTGTCATCAGTATCCTGTTTGTTGCGCTGGTGACCGCCGTGCTGGTGTATCTCGACGTCGATGAAGAGGTGCTGCGCTTGTTCGACTGGCTGGATGCGCAGGGTATCCGCGGGCCATTGCTGTTTATCATGGTCATGATGGTGGTGGTGGTATTTCTGCTTCCGGGCGTGCTGTTTACCACCGGTGCCGGCTTTGCGTTCGGCGTGGTGGAGGGCACGGTCTGTGTGGTGGTTGGAACGACACTGGGCGCCATGCTCGCCTTCCTGATCGCGCGTTATCTGTTCGGTGCCCGGGCCTCGCAGTTTGTGCTACGTCACGCAAGACTCAGACTGGTCAGCGAGGAGCTTACACCCCATGGCTGGAAGATCGTACTGCTGACGCGGTTGGTGCCGTTCTTTCCTTTCAAGCTGTCCAACTACTTTTTCGGGCTGACACGCTTTACGCTAAAAGATTTTGCGGGCGGCACCTTCATCGGCATCATTCCACTCTCGTTGCACAATGTCTGGCTCGGTTCAATCGCCGCCGATATCAGCCTCGAAGGCGCGCGTAGCGCGGACCGAAGCCCCGTTGAATGGGGCCTGTATGGCGCCGGATTTCTCGCGATCGTAGGCCTGGTTGTCTATCTCAACCGCCTGGCGCGCCGGGCACTGGCCGATTATACGGAAGACGACGCAGCAGAGGAGGCGTGATGCCCTGGCTTAAATGGTTACCCTGGCGGTTCTTCATTCGACGTATCGCCCGCGCGCACGGATTCCTCGATCCGGTCGCACTGCTGGCCCGACTGCATCGCTTTGCCCAGCCTTCGGAAGTGGGTGAGCCGGTCGAACTGCTGCGTGCCGGGATGGTGTTTCATGCTCGCGGGCTGATTAACAGCCGCGTGATTCAGCACAACCTGGACTGGGTCTGGCCATACTGGATCGAACGCCAGTTCGATCCCGAAGATGATGCCTTTGTCCCGCGGGCCTTTTCCATTACCCATGTCAATCTCAGCCATCGCAACTGGACGGCCGTCGGCTGGCCGGATTGCGAGGAATACCCGCTGGTCGATCCCCGGGGAATGTTGACGCCCTGGTTCGATGGCTGGTCCGTGGACGGCTGGCTGGTGACGGATGATGGCCAGCGCCTGCTGCCGTCACGGGCACCGTCGTGCAGTCAACGACTGGACATGCGCAACGGCCTGGCAGTGATCACTGAAACACGGCAAGACGGCATGACCTTGCGTAATCATGCCACGGTTCAGCTTGATTCAGGCATGCCGGTCTGCCACCTCAAACTTGATGGCCGCAGTGACGCCGGCGGGTGGTTGGTGCTGGCATTGCGCCCCTGTAATCCGGAAGGGGTCAGTTTTATTCACG
Organism: uncultured Halobacteria archaeon; assembly: GCA_963768575.1. Classification (GTDB taxonomy): domain Bacteria; phylum Pseudomonadota; class Gammaproteobacteria; order UBA9214; family UBA9214; genus UBA9214. The sequence goes on along the minus strand of CAVYIJ010000004.1, from coordinate 23,066 downwards.
ATATAGCACTCTCGCCGGAACGCAGGGCCTGGAGCATCGACGGGAAACATGCCCTCACATTCAGCGTGCCGGTCGAGCGGCATCATGTCTCCGATTATCGCGCCGGCGATGTGGCGATTCATCTGCACGACCTGGAAGACCAGCACGAGGGTGTTTGTGAAGTGGGCATGGCCACAGCGGCGGCACTGTTTCGACTGGAACCTGGCCAGGCCCGTGAAATAGAAATTGATATTGCTCTGCCGGACGCCCGTCGCGCACCAACGGGCAGCAGTACCGCGTGGGATGATGCCTTGCACGGGAGTTGCCAGTTGCAGATGCCGGACGAGCACGTGCAGTTCCTGTATGAGGCTGCCTTGCGGACTCTCATCCTGCACTCACCGGGAGATGTCTATCCCGGACCCTATACCTATAAGCGGTTCTGGTTCCGCGATGCGGCATTTATCATTCATGCCCTGTTATGCGCCGGCCTGACCGCGCGCGCCGGAGCGGGCGCTGGACCGCTTTCCTGCGCGGCAGACGCGGCGGGGTTATTTCCATTCCCAGGAAGGCGAATGGGATTCCAACGGCCAGGCACTGTGGATCATGCAGCGCTATTGCGCATTGACCGGCCAGTCACCAACGCCTGCCTGGCAGCAGGCGATCGTACGTGGTGCCCGCTGGATTACCAGGAAGCGTGTGGCCGATGACGGGGGTCTTCCTCATGCCGGCCTGTTGCCCGCGGGATTCAGCGCCGAGCACCTCGGCCCTAACGACTATTATTACTGGGACGACTTCTGGAGTGTCGCCGGACTGCACTCGGCAGTCGCCCTGGGCGGGCTGATGGGCGATGAGGCGGCACAGGCGGAATTTCAGCAAGCAGCAGAGTCATTCCGCAAGGCCGTGGACCGCAGCCTCGCCCGTGACGCCAGGCGTCTCGATCGACCCGCCATACCGGCCTCGCCTTACCGCCGTCTCGATGCCGGCGCCATCGGTTCACTGGCCGTGGGCTACCCCCTGCAACTGTGTCCGCCGGATGATCCGCAGTTGCTCGGGACGATCGGGTTTCTGATGGAGAACTGCCGCGTCAAAGGCGGGTTTTTCCAGGACATGATTCACGCCGGCATCAATCCCTACCTGACGCTGCATATGGCGCAGGTACTGCTGCGTGCCGGCGATCCCCGCTATCTGGAATTGATGGACACGGTTGCGGCACTGGCCTCGCCCACCGGCCAGTGGCCGGAGGCCATTCATCCCCGCACCGGTGGCGGCTGCATGGGTGACGGCCAGCATGTGTGGGCAGCCGCCGAATGGGTCCTGATGGTTCGCAATTGCTTTGTGCGCGAGGAGGGTGAGCGGCTGATCCTGGGTGCCGGTGTCGCGCAACGCTGGCTGGTTGCCGGTTCTCCGCTGACGTTCGGTCCGGCGCCGACCAGCTTCGGGCCGCTGACACTGACGATCGAAACGGAAAGGGACCATCGAGTGCAGGTCAGCTGGCAGGGTGACTGGCACGCCACCGCGCCGGCCATCGAAGTCTGTATACCCGGCTTCGACCCGGTCATTCCCGAACCAGGCGAGACATCCATATATATAGAAAGGGGACAGAATTGAATGCTGTCCCCGACAACGCATGAACATCGTCATGCTGACCAATACCTTCACCCCGCACGTCGGTGGTGTGGCACGCTCGGTGGAGGCCTTTACCGCCGAGTATCGACGCCGCGGTCACCGGGTGCTGGTGGTTGCGCCGGAATTTCCCGACATGCCGCGGGATGAGATCGATGTGCTGCGCGTCCCTGCGATTCAGAACTTCAACGGCAGTGACTTTTCGGTCGTCCTGCCGGTCTCCGGCCTGTTGACCGGCACCCTGGATGAGTTTGCGCCCGACATTATTCATGCCCATCACCCCTACCTCCTGGGTGTCACGGCATTGCGCGTTGCACGTTTTCATAACCTGCCGCTGGTGTTTACTCACCATACACTGTACGAGGAATATACCCATTATGTGCCGGGCGATGCCCCGAAGCTCCGGCGTTTCATCATCGAGGCCTCGACCCGTTACGCCAACCTCTCCGACCAGGTGTTCGCACCCAGTGAGAGCATTATGACGCTGCTGCGTGAACGCGGTGTGGTTACGCCCGTCACCGTTGTACCCACTGGCGTGCAGACAGAACACTTCATGCAAGGCAATGGCGGGCGTTACCGGGCAGCGACGGGTATCCCCGAAGATGCCTTCGTGGTGGGGCACCTGGGTCGCCTGGCACCGGAAAAGAACCTGGAATTTCTGGCCGAGGCTGTCGCGGCATTTCTGCAGACGGAAAGCCGTGCACATTTCCTGGTGATCGGCACGGGCCCCTCCGAAAAGACGATCCGCGAGATATTTAACAGGGAAGGGCTCGATGCGCGCTTGCACATTGCCGGCATCCTTCGGCGTGAGCAACTGGCCGACGCGCTGCATGCGATGAACCTGTTTGCCTTTGCCTCGAAGAGCGAAACACAGGGGATGGTACTGACCGAGGCCATGGCGGCGGGTCTGCCGGTCATTGCGCTGGACGCAAACGGCGTAAGAGAGGTGGTCAGTGATTACAGCAATGGCCGCCTGTTGCACGAGGCGTCGATCGAGACCTTTGTATCGGCACTGCAATGGACGGCAGGGCTGCCGGCAGAACAGGTCCGGAAACTCGAACGGGCAGCGCACGACACTGCTGAAGCCTTCTCCATGTCGCACTCGGCCGACAAGGCGCTGGCCTGTTATACGAACCTGCTTGACCGCATACCGGCGGACAGGTCGGAACAGGAAGAACACTGGCGTCACCTGCTGGATCTCATCAAGGTGGAATGGGAAATACTGAAAGGTATCGGCAGTGCGACCGATGCCGCACTGGGCGTGGATGACGATAGTGGCTGAACCTGCAATTACCACATGGATAGACCACTAGAATGATTGGCCGCATCGAAGCCTTTCTGCGGCGACTGCGCCGCGCGATAAGTCGCAGCGAGTGGCTGGCAACCCTGCTGCGCCTGCCGAGGTCGACGGCACCGCCAACCTCGCCGGGTCTGGTCATGGTGCAGATTGACGGTCTTTCCCATGCCCAGTTGAGCCATGCGCTGGAACGCGGCGAAATGCCGTTTCTCCGCAGACTTATGAAGCGCGAGCACTACCGGCTGCACCGCATGTACGCCGGTGTGCCGGCGACAACCGCCGCGTTTCAGGGCGAACTGTTTTACGGTGTGAAAGCCGTGGTGCCGGGCTTCAACTTTGTGGACAGCGCATCCGGCAGGATCGTGCGCATGGTCGAGCCTGCTGTAGCGGCCGGAGTGGAACGCGAACTGGAAGAGAACGGGGAGGAACCACTCCTGAAGGAGGGCAGTTGCTATGCAAACAACTACACGGGCGGCGCCGCTGAACCCCACTTCTGCCCGGCATCCATGGGCTGGGGACCCTCGCTGCGCCGCGCCAACCCGCTGCTGGTGGGGTTGCTGATCCTGAGCAATGCCTGGAGCTTCGTGCGCATCACCGTGCTTTTGTTGCTCGAATTAATTCTTGCCATCCAGGATTTGGTGCGAGGATTGTTCGGTGGGTATGATCTTGTCAAGGAACTGAAATTTGTACCGACTCGCGTGGCAATTTCCATTTTGCTGCGTGAACTGGTCACCATCGGTACAAAAATCGATGTTGCCCGGGGTGTGCCTGTCATTCACCTTAATTTACTTGGTTACGACGAACAGGCCCATCGCCGTGGCCCGTCCTCGCTATTCGCCCACTGGACGCTCAAGGGCATCGATGATGCCATCGCCCGTATCTGGCGGGCCGCACAGCGCTCGGCCCGCCGTCACTATGATGTCTGGGTCTATTCCGATCATGGACAGGAAGCGGTGAAGCCCTATCACACTTTGTACGGACGCAGTATCGAGGACGCGGTGTACGGGGTGTTCGCCGATCTTGGTATCAATGTCGATCTGAAATCGGTGTCGGTGCCTCACGGTATTCAGACACAACGCGTACGACAGCTTGGCGGTAACTGGATCCAGCGCCTGTTCCCGGTCAGCAGCCCTGTACCGATTGAGCAGGGCAGGGGGCAGGTGACTGTGACAGGAATGGGACCGCTCGGCTTCGTCTATTACGATGGGGAGCTGGACGCATCCGCACGTGATTCTATTGCCCGTTCTCTGGCAACAACTGCACGTATACCGCTGGTGCTGACAACAGATGGACAGGAACGCGCGACGGCATGGACCGACACCGGTACCTACAGCCTGCCGCGGCAGAATGCCGAGGTCCTGGGCGCCGATCATCCCTTCCTGGAGGAAGCCACTCGGGAACTGATTATGCTGTGTCATCACCCGGATGCGGGGGATTTCATCATCTCCGGCTGGCGGGCCGGTGCGACACCCTGCAGCTTCGTCACCGAGAATGGCGGGCACGGCGGCGCCGGTCCCGAGGAAACCAGTGCGTTTGCACTGCTGCCGGGCGACGTACCCTTGCCGGAAGCCGGCAACACCAGTCTGCGTGCGACTGATCTGCGTCATGCTGCGCTACACTTTCTGGGCCGTGCCGAGCGCAAGGCACCCGGGTTGCAACAGCGTGCCGTCAAAGGCGGCGCCCTGCGGGTCATGACTTACAATGTGCACAGTTGTATCGGTATGGACGGTAAGCTGGCCCCGGAGCGCATTGCGCGGGTCATTGCGAGCTACGCCCCGGACGTGGTTGCATTGCAGGAGCTGGACGTGGGGCGGGCGCGTACCGAAGGCAAGGACCAGGCGCACCTCATCGCGCGTTACCTGGAGATGGACTTTCACTTCCACCCGGCCATGCACATCGAGGAGGAAAGCTACGGCGATGCGATCCTGACCCATCTGCCCTTGCGCCTGGTCAGGGCCGGGACGTTGCCGGGCCTGTCCGACAAGCCCCGCCTTGAACCACGCGGTGTCCTGTGGGTCGCAATCGAACTGGACGGTGTCGAGTATCAGGTACTGAATACCCACCTGGGACTGCTGCCGCGCGAGCGCCGCTTGCAGACAGCGGCGCTGCTCGGGCCTGACTGGCTGGGACATGCGGATTGTCGCGCACCGGTCGTGCTATGCGGCGATTTCAATGCCCTGCCATCCTCAGCGGTTTGCCGACAGTTGCGTACGCGTCTCCATGATGCGCAGATCGAACTGGAGAGCCACCGACCCAGGCGCACGTTCTTCGGGCGTTTCCCCACGGCCCGTATCGATCATGTCTATGTGGATCCGGCAATCGAGGTGCTGGATATCGAGGTCCCGGATACGGAACTTGTACGTGTGGCCTCCGATCACTTGCCCTTGATCGCCGAGCTAAGGTTCTCTCCAAACAGCCAGGGTGCTGTCGGCAAGGATTGATTAGCTGCAGTGATACTGGATAAACAACATGTGCCTGTGTTCGCGCTGTTTGCATTGATGCTGATGTTTTCGGGGTGCGCGCCACCAGGGGAGGACGAGATTTCACTCGTGCTGGAGGACCTGGCTGCCGGGGAACATCAGAGCCGACTCAAGGGACGTGTCCCTGCTCCCGATCGCGCCTCGATCAGCTACGAGATTCATGGGCGTGACTATCAGGGTGACCTGTACCGTCCCGGGGAGCCGGCACGTGCCGGGATCGTGCTGGTGCCAGGGGTGGCGCGGCAAGGCAAGGATGATCCCCGGCTGGTGGCGTTCGCCACCACCCTGGCCCGCGCCCGCTTTCTGGTCATGGTGCCGGATCTCCCCAACCTGCGCGCACTCAAGGTGCGGGCCGGGGACGCCCGCGGCGTGGCGGATGCCTTCTTGCATCTGGTGTCCAGGCCAGAGTTCCCGGACGGCGGCCGGGCCGGTATCGGCGCCATCAGCTATGCGGTCGGTCCGGCCGTGCTGGCGGCGCTCGAGCCCGTGATTCGTGAACGGGTGAACTTCGTGCTGGGGGTGGGCGGTTATCATGACCTGCACAGCGTGGTGACATTTTTCACCACCGGCTACTTCCGCAAGGATGGACAGTGGCAATACCTGGAGCCCAACCGTTACGGCAAATGGGTGTTTGCGCTGGGCAATGTAGAACGCCTGGCCGAACCACTTGATCGGGAGACATTCCGCATCATGGGTGAACACAAGCAGGCCGATCCCGCGGCTGCCGTCGATCACCTGAGCGGGCATCTCACACCCGAGGGGCGGGCAGTGCTCGCTTTGCTCGAAAACCGCGATCCGCAGCACACGCCTGCCCTGATCGCCGGCCTGCCGGCAGCGATCCGCGCCGATCTGGGCGCGCTCAATCTTGTTAACAAGGACCTTTCCAGATTGCACGCGCGGCTGATCCTCCTGCACGGTACAGACGATACCATCATCCCTTACACCGAGAGCATCGCCCTGGCTGCGGCTGTGCCAGAAGGCCAGTCCAGTCTGTTCATCATCGACGGCCTGGCACACGTCGATGTGCGCCCCTTCGGCATCGACCGCCACGCCATGCGATCCGCGATCGGTGCCCTGCTGGCGGAGCGGGACCGAAAATGACAGAGCGAGCTGAACAGCCGGACAACCGCGACGAAGCGTTGCTGGAACTGGTCCGGCAGCTGGCGCTGGAGTTGCACCCGCAGCGGAAACGCACCCTCCGGGTGATGCTCGACAGCACGCTCGATCGTGACCTCGGCTTCGACAGCCTGTCGCGCGTGGAGTTGTTGCGGCGCATCGAGCGCGCCTTTGCGGTCAGCTTGCCGGAACAGGTGCTGGCAAGCGCCGAAACGCCCCGTGATCTGCTGCGGGCGGTGTCTTCCGCACATGTCACCGGGCGGCCGGGTGCGCAGGCAAAGGTGAGGGCGGCGGTAATGGCCCCCGGCGAGGCGCAGGGCACGCCCCGGGCGGCGGTAACGCTGCTGGAGGCACTCGACTGGCATGTGCTCACCCATCCGCAGCGTCCGCACGTGTACCTCTATGGCGAGGCGGACGAGCCGGAAGAGATCAGCTACGCCGCCTTGCTCGAGGGCGCACAGGGGATCGCGGCGGGTCTCCGGGAACACGCCGTGCAACCCGGACAGCATGTCGCCATCATGCTCCCCACCGGCCGTGACTACCTGTTTATATTTTTCGGCATTCTGCTGGCCGGCGGGATTCCCGTGCCCATCTACCCGCCGGCACGACCCTCACAGATCGAGGACCACCTGCGCCGCCATGCGGGCATCCTGGGTAATGCCCGGGTGGTCCTGTTGATCACGGTGCCTGAAGCCCAACCGGTGGCGCGCCTGCTCAAGGCGCAGGTGGAACAACTGCGCAGCATCGTCACGCCGCAGGAACTTGCCACTGGCAAGGCGTATAGCCGGCATGACGTCCGCGCCCGGGATGTCGCCTTCCTGCAGTACACCTCCGGGAGCACCGGCCAGCCCAAGGGTGTGATACTGACCCATGCCGATCTGCTGGCCAATATCCGCGCCATGGGCGAGGCGGTGCGGGCGGACTCCACGGATGTGTTTGTCAGCTGGCTGCCCCTGTATCACGACATGGGGCTGATCGGCGCCTGGCTGGGCAGCCTGTACTACGCGTGCCCCCTGGTGTTGATGTCGCCGCTGGCATTTCTGACCAGTCCGCGCCGCTGGTTGTGGGCGATCCACAACCACCGCGGCACGCTGTCCGCGGCGCCGAACTTTGCCTATGAACTGTGCCTGAGCAAAGTGGAAGACAGCGACATCGACGGCCTGGACCTGGGTTCCTGGCGGCGGGCCTTCAACGGTGCCGAGCCGGTGAGTCCGCAGACCGTGCGACATTTCAGCGCACGCTTCGCCCGCTACGGATTCCACCCGGAAGCCATGGCGCCGGTGTATGGTCTGGCCGAGGCCGCTGTGGGCCTGGCCTTTCCACCCTATGGCCGTGGACCCCTGATCGACCGCATCCAGCGGGAGCCGTTTGTATCGTCGAATAAGGCGCTCCCGGCGGATGAGGCCGATACGCGCGCGCTGGAGTTCGTTGCCTGTGGTCAGCCGCTGTCCGGTTATCAGATACGCATTGTCGATCCGGCAGGCCGCGAGTTGCCGGAGCGCGAGGAAGGCCGACTCGAGTTCCGGGGTCCGTCGGCCACCAGCGGTTATTTTCGCAACCCGGATGCCACGCGGCGCCTGTTTGACGGGGACTGGCTGGATTCCGGTGATCTTGCCTATATTGCCAGCGGCGACGTCTACCTGACCAGCCGCTCCAAGGACATCATCATCCGCGCCGGGCGCAACATCTATCCCTACGAGGTGGAAGAGGCGGTGGGCGATATGCCCGGCGTCCGCAAGGGCTGTGTTGCGGTGTTCGGCAGCACCGACCCGGACTCCGGCACCGAGCGGATCATCGTCCTGGCCGAGTCGCGGGAGACGGAAACGGCGGTACTGGAAGCGATGCGGGACCGGATTCACGTCCTGGTCACGGACCTGCTGGGCATGCCGCCCGATGAAGTGGTGCTGGCGCCGCCCCATACCCTGTTAAAAACCTCCAGCGGCAAGATTCGCCGCGCCGCTGTCCGCGAGTTGCATGAGCGGGGCCGGATCGGCCAGGTACCCAAGGCTGTATGGCGGCAATTCGCCCGTCTCGCCCTGGCCACAATACGGCCGCGCTTGCGCAATGCATGGCAAAGGTTTTCCGATACGGGATATGCCGCTTATGCGCATATGATCTTCTGGTTGCTGGCCCCCGTTGTGTGGCTGCTGGTCGTTTTATTACCGCGCCTTCACTGGCGTTGGTCGGCAATGCGCAGCGGGGCGCGCTTGCTGTTTCGCCTTGCCCGCATACCGCTGCATGTTCGGGGGCTGGAGCAGTTGCACGGCGAGCGGGCCTGTGTTGTGGTTGCCAATCACGCCAGCTATCTGGACGGCATGGTCCTGATCGCCGCATTACCCGTCAGCTTCGGTTTCGTGGCCAAGGCGGAGCTTGAGCAGCGCTTCATCCCGCGTATTTTCCTGCGGCGCATCGGGGCCGGCTTTGTGGAACGCTTCGACAAGCAGCGGGGTGTGGCGGATGCACGGCGCATCGCACAGCAGGTCCAGGTCCGGTCATTCCCTGCTGTTCTTCCCGGAGGGTACCTTCTCGCGTATGCCGGGTCTGCTGCCGTTCCACATGGGGGCCTTTGTGGCCGCCGCCGAGGCCGGTGTGCCCGTGGTACCGGTCACCATTCGGGGCACGCGGTCCATTTTGCGCGACCAGTCCTGGTTTCCGCGCGCAGGGACAGTGAGCGTTATTGTCGGTGAGCCGGTCATGCCGGCGGGCACGGATTGGGCCGCCGCGGTCAAGTTGCGTGACACGGCCCGTGCGGCGATTCTGCATCACGTAGCCGAACCGGACCTGGCGCTGGAGAGTCCAATGCCATGAGAGATGCTTTTTATACTATTGTGCTCTGACCACAATATCGCAATATTGATCTCAATTATCATGGCTGTAGTAGCCGTGTCGCACGCCACCCAGCAATGTTCGAAAATCATCCCCCGCCGTGTGCACCAGTTGCTCATGGTCGCCCGCCTCGAAATAGACATTGGCAAGACTGGTCAGCGCCTGGTCGAGGACCGTCTCGATGCCGTATGCCGGGCCAAGCGGCGGGACTGCCCCGGCCTCGCAATCGCTGAACAGTTTTGCGAGTTCGTCCTCGGTTACGAGGTGAATGTCCCGGTTGAGTTCCTTGCGCAGATGCTCCACGTCAACCCAGTTGCTGGCCGGCACCACGACCATGGCATAGCCGGCCGTATCCTTAACAATGACTGCCTTGGCGATATGGTCTTCATTCACATGAGCGGCTTCGGCTGTTTCGTGACTGGACCCCGTGTGGGGATGCGGAACCAGGTCGTATTTAACTGAATGTTTCTCAAGAAAACGTTGAACGGTTTCTGCGACTGCCATCGTGTATCTCCTGATGCGAAATTTAACAGCATTTCTGATTCAATCATAAGTGTAGTGTACACAAAGCCAGACGGAAGTATGGACATCAGCTCGATGAAAAAAAGTTGGTTTGATCAGTGTTGTTCCAGGTTGCGCCCGATCCCGCAGAGGCGGCCTGCATTTGGGGTATGCTTCCCCGGCGCATTCCGTTGGTCCGCGAAACTGGAGTCCGGGACCGACCAGGACCAGACATTCCCGACATACAGATGATCCCGCTTCGACGGAATACTGTTCGGCGACTATCGGCCAATACACATTATTCGCTAAGTTCCTGTGAATATCCGGTAAATAGCCGAGAAGCGTCATTCAGATACAGAAAGGTGATTGACAGTGATCGCATCGCGCTGATACTGGTAGTGTCATGACGGAAGCCCATTACCTCACAGACTTACTGGTCCTGCTGGCAACGGCCATCGCCCGGTTTCGGGGTGCAGGGTGCGACCGCGGGGAGCGTACCGCTTGAACGGGAAATTATCACCCGCTGCTGCCGTGCCATCTCCCTTGCCGGCGCCCCACGCCAGGCCGGCCGAGGAGATACTGGCCGGTTTGCACGGTTCGCCGAACGGCCTGAGCCATGTCGAAGCGGCCGCCCGCCTGCAACACTACGGACGCAACGCCCTGCCGGCGGTTGAACCGCCGGGCATTGCCCGCGTCTTCCTGCATCAATTCACCAGCCCGTTGATCTACGTGCTGGTGGCGGCTGCACTGGTGTCGCTGGCAATTCGGGAATGGTCCGACGCCGGGTTCATCTGCGCGGTCCTGTTGCTGAATGCCATTATCGGCACCGCCCAGGAATACTCGGCCCAGCGTGCCGCGACGGCCCTGCAGCAACTGGTCACCACGCGGAGCCGGGTCTTGCGCGAGGGCGACACCCATGTGCGCGATGCGGAAGAGCTGGTGCCCGGGGATATCGTGCTGCTGGAATCGGGTGAGCGCGTCCCGGCCGACATGCGCCTGCTTGCCAGCCATGACCTGGAAGTGGACGAGTCCCTGCTGACCGGCGAATCCATCGCGGTGTTCAAGCGTGCAGACGGGTTGCAGCCGGTGGACAGCCCGCTCGGCGACCGGGTCAACATGGCCTTTGCCGGTACGCTCGTCAGCCGGGGACGCGCCCGCGGTGTCGTGACGGGCACGGCGCTAAACACGGAACTTGGACATATCGCCTCCGCCGTGCTCGGCAAGCCGCCCACCAAGGCGCCGCTGCTGGTGCGGATGGAACGGTTTACCCGCCGCGTGGCCATTCTGATCGGGGTGGCCGCCTTGCTGATGGCCGGTGTCGCACTGGGTCGCGGCATGCCGCTGGACGAAATCTTCCTGCTTGCCGTGGCGCTGGCCGTGTCGGCCATTCCGGAGGGGTTGCCGGTCGCGCTCACGGTGGCGCTGGCCATCAGCATGCGGCGCATGGCCCGGCGCCATGTCATTGTCCGGCGACTGCTGGCGGTGGAAGCGCTCGGTTCCTGCACCTTTATCGCCACCGACAAGACCGGCACCCTGACCGTCAACCAGCTCACGGCGCGCCGCATTGTCTTTCCCGGCCATGAGCCGTGGGAGGTCACCGGCGAGAGTCTGGAACCGGAAGGCGGCATCCTCGCCCAACGGGGCACCCCGTTGCCGGAGGAGGATGTCTTGCTGAGCTGGCTGTGCCAGGCGGCGGTGCTGGCCAACGAGGGGTTTCTGGCGCATCGTGATCACGGTTGGGTACAGCACGGCGATGCCGTCGATGTTGCCTTGCTGGTGATGGCGCACAAGGCCGGCGTGACACAGGCGGAGGCCGTCAATGCCATGCCGGAGATTGCGACAATCCCGTTTGAATCGGAGCGCCTGTTCTCGGCGAGCCTGAATCAGAAGGATGGCGGGCAGCATGCCTTTGCCAAGGGCGCGCTGGAACGCCTGCTGCCGATGTGCAGCACCATGGCCGCACCCGGAGGCCCGGTGGCGCTGGACCGTTCCGTGGTGGAACGGCAGGCGCAGGCGCTGGCCATCCAGGGCTACCGTGTCATCGCCCTGGCAGCCGGTGGTATAGAACTGGGGCCGCAGGAGGTGTTCTCCGAGGAGCACCTCGAGCAGCTGACACTGATCGGGCTGGTCGGAATGATCGACCCGCTACGACCCGAGGCGAAAGCGGCCGTGACGGCTTGCCGGGCGGCCGGTATCCGGGTGGCGATGCTGACCGGCGACCACCCGGCAACGGCCTTTGCCATTGCCAGAGAACTGGAGCTGGTGACCAGCCCGGAGGAGGTTGTCACCGGGCCGGAACTGAAGCAGGCGGAAGATACCGCCGCCATGGACCGGTTGACCGGGCGGGCACAGGTATTTGCCCGTGTGGAGCCGCAACAGAAGCTCGACATCGTCCAGTCCCTGCAGCGCAACGGGCACTTCGTTGCTGTCAGCGGCGACGGCGCCAACGATGCGCCGGCATTGCGCGCGGCCCAGGTCGGCGTGGCCATGGGCCGGAGCGGCACCGACGTGGCGCGTGAAACCGCAGACCTGATCATCACCGATGACAACTTTGCCTCGATTGTGGCCGGCGTCGAGGAGGGACGCATTGCCTACGCCAACGTGCGCAAGGTGATTTTCCTGCTGATCTCCACCGGCGCCGCGGAGCTGGTGTTGTTTACCCTGGCGCTGCTGACCGGCCTGCCGCTGCCGCTGCTGGCGGTACAACTGCTTTGGCTGAACCTGGTGACCAACGGCATCCAGGACGTGGCGCTGGCGTTCGAGCCGGGCGAGGGTGACGAACTGCGTTATCCGCCGCGACCGCCGCGGGAATCGATTTTCAACCGGCTGATGATCGAACGCGTTGTACTGTCGGCGCTGGTGATCGGCAGTGTTGCCTTTCTGATGTTCCAGTTGCTGCTGGAACGCGGCTTCTCGCTGGACGAGGCACGCAACGGGACCTTGATGCTGATGGTGCTGTTCGAGAACATCCATGTCTTCAACAGCCGGTCGGAGACCCTCTCGACATTCCGGCACAACCCGATGCGCAATCCGCTGCTGCTGTTCGGGACGGCGGCGGCACAGCTGATCCACATCGGCGCCATGTACACCCCGTGGATCAGAGACGTCCTGCATATCAAGCCGATCTCGCCGCAACAATGGCTGGAGTTGCTGGGCCTGGCGCTGACCGTGCTGGTCGTCATGGAACTGCACAAGGCGCTCCGGCGGCGGCTGGCGGCAAGCAATGGATCCGGCAGTCCGGCAGACTGAGCCATCATTATTTCTCCGCATAGCCGCTTGCCTTCAGTGTCGCGGTGAGCACGTCGCGCAATGGCAGGTTGCAGTCTTTCTGTGTGGACCTTGATTGTCTGTTGAGTGTATTTAAACAACCGAAAAAGCAGGCCAGAGTGCATTATGTAAACGTCTGGCTTCGCTGCATCGTTGCCGTTCAGAGAATATTTCTGAATGACAGGAAAAGGTCGTACCCGGTCATCTGACAAAATTACTCAGGTATTACTCCTGGAACTTCCGATTCCGGCCACAACCGGTCATGCCCAGAAACAGAAAACCCCGCTGCTGCGAGGTTCCTGTACTTCCTAGATCGGCCAGTATCGGTCATTGAAGAGAGCTTAACTTGCGGTAGTTGCAATGTCCGATCTTTACTCAAAAGAAGACCTTGAGAACGTTGGAATTAAGTTTACGTCCGCTCATTGCTGATTACTTGTAGATCTAACTTAATTACTTTCCAGAATAATGGAATTATTAACGGCGAAAGAACCATGAACAGCATAAAGAGTCCATTCTCTCCGTAAAATAATGTATCCAGTGTTCCAGGCTGGTTAAATCCTAGCCAGAGTAGTAATACCGACATAATCAACAAGTATGCAACAATTAACGCTCGCGCTAATGTCGAAAGATCCCATAAATAACTAAATGATTGCTCTACCATTCGACCTCGTTCGATATCTCTTCGAAGAATCCCAATAATTCCCCCGAACAAGAAAAGACTCATCATCTTAGATTCATAAGTCTGAAAATAACCATGCACGAGTAGTGCTGCTATAAATAATACCCAGCTCCATATTATCTTTTGTGTGTACATTCCTAATGAGTAAACCTAACGACTAAGCCCAGCGGCGCGAAGCGCCCGACTGGGCCGCCTTGTTATGCGTTTTGCAATTCAACGACATAATAATCACCTTCGTTTTCTATCGCCGCCAAATTATAGCCAGAGAAAACGATTCTATAGATACCTGGTGTCACAGAAAACTCTTCAAGTAATTCACGAGGCCAACCAAAAATACCTAATTTTCCGGACTCAATATCTATTTGAGTCTTAACCTCAAACTCTGGTTTTATATTGCTTTTATATTTTTCATTCGGAGGAACGCAGATCACTCTAGCCGTTATATCCCCTTCTGGACAAAGTGCGACGATATTTTTTAAAGCATTAAAGCGTTGCTGCACATGTTCGTCATTCCATTCTTCAGGTGCATCCGGGTCAAGCCCAGCATCTGCCACATAAATTTGTCTATAAGACGAATCAACTGTGTGTGTTCTCATTTTTTAAACGCATAACGTTTGAACTCACCGGCGGCGGAGCGCGTCCGACTGGCGGCGATATTTGTTAGGTGATTTCTGCTTATTTAACAATTGGCGTACCCCGGCCGTCATACTCTCCGCCCACAGAAGAAGCAACAGCTTCCAGCTTTGCCCTAATTTTTACCATTGTCTGTTCGGTCGGTACGATATCTTGGTAGAAAAGACCAGCCACACTCCCCTTCTGACCGCCCTTCCCATTAGTTTCATATCCGTCATTTCCGCCAGGTGACTAGCCACCTTTCCGCTGCGTCTATGGTAGAAGCATATATGAAGACTCAATGGATGCTCCTTAGATAAGCCAGAGCCAGCCTTTGCGAGTTGGTCTATTACTGACCATCTGGTGAGAATTTCCGACTTGTCGGCAGGTAAATCGCAACCAACACTTCCGGACATAACGAGACATTAATATAATCATTGTGAGGTATACCACTCAACTCATTCCTAAATCACCTGACGGTCTCCGCGCTCCACTTCGGCGGCGTGACAGGAGCCGCGTCACATTCCTGGAGGCGTTTGTTGATGTGGATTATCATTTATGAAACGTTTCCGTAAATTTAAAGTATGTACTCTGGAGGATGAGCAGTTGGCAGATTAAATCTTATCATGATCTGACCAATAACCTTCGTATATTGTGGATCTGAATAAATAAGCACACTATAGGTATAGCGAGACCCAGCCTTCGACCCCGTGGCTTTAGGTCCTTCAAATGAAATTCTCGTATCTAATTTGCTGATATGCTTCCGAATTCTAGTTGGTCCTCAGAAGGTGTTGCGGGGTTTTCTAATACGGCTTCTACATACATTTCACTAGGTGCCGTAGACAATATAGACAGTGAAAATATAGCGGAAGCATCACCATCTCTAGACCATGAATGTCCGGCGAAATTTGACTTAAAGTATTTAGATTGTTCAGGGGTAGGCATAGCAGCACACGCCACAAGCGCCATGAATACCGGAAACATTAGCAACAAACGAATGTTACGTACCATTTGAGCATCTCATGTCAAAATCCACATAACGTTTAAGCTGTGGGGCGCGCAGCGAAGCAAGCGTCCACACGAGCGCCTTGTTAGCGCTTAGCTGACTGCCAAACTCTCTATTTCTCAAACTCGATACCTTCACCAGAAGGGCTGCTTTGTTCGTAAATAACCTTTCTATCTGGAAATTCATTTTCATAGTCCTTTAGACACCCAATTAGTTTTTCGTGTTCTTCTGGCAGGTATTCTTTTAACGCGGCCAGCCCTTCTACTACCAAAACGTTTGGCATGGATGATTGTCCTTCAACCGTGATGCAGTCCCAAAACGCATCAAAATTAAAGCCATAGTACCCGGGGAAATTTAGTTTTTTTGATAGATATTCATGCAGGGTCTCATCATCAATGATGCCTGACATATCCAATAGTAATTTCTCTGGTCTTTCCATTTTGAGCGCTAACGTCGCAATTGAGAGGCGCCGCGCTTTTTGCGGCGTCCTCCTCGAATTGCCTTGTTAGGTGCGAACTTGTCGAATGACATAGTTCTTGCCCCTGATACTCATTGTGCTTACGACTACGACCACATAGAGCACGATAGTTAGCCAAATTGGTAACAGCCCTCTCGCTACTGCTACGCCCAAGCCAGCACAGCCCGCAGCGAGAAGAAGAAAGCTCAGAATTTTGTACTTCTCTCCGAGTTTGACTTTCGCACGCTGATGCGAAAGAACGTTTTCATGTTCCAATAATTTAGCATCGATGACACCCGTAATCGGGTTCCGAACTCTGATGTGAAGGCGGTATTCGCTTCCTGCGATCGGAATTGAATAACAGCCCGACAGCCTGAAAGACCTTCTGGAGTCAACAATCGCACCGTTCAGAAAAACAGATTCGTTTCCCTTGAGATCAATTTCAAGCGCAATCTCGTTCTTTGGAACTTGAAAGATGAACCGTGCTTTGTCGCGAGTTAACGTTCCTTTTTCTTTCATCGCCCTTCTAGCACCTAACAGTGTATTCGACTGATTACGTAGTATTGGTAATAGTACCGACGCGGCCTATCGTGTCAATTAACACAATAGGCAGAAACATATCGTTCATGTCGGGCTTCCTGAATGTCCGACTACAGTACTTTCCTGCCGTCCAGGCTGAAATTCTAAACTTCCGATTAGGGTCGTTCTCTGCCGTTAAGCGATTGTTTATATTAGCCGCGACTAAATGTCCGACTTGGGTTGCCGGACATCCGAGTAAATTACTCAGGTATTTCCACTGGAACTTCCGATTACGACCAGAAGTTGCCATTCGGTACATTTAAGCCTCGCAATGAATTCACCATGGCCGAACTCCTTGTCCCGACGAAAGTGATCGGGTAATTCGTGGTCGGGGCCACCAGGATACATAACGACAGGTGCCTGGTTTATCACTCGTAAACAAAAGAGTCATCAAACTGTGCACACAGGGTATCCAGATCATATTGAATCGGTGGCACTGACTGCAGATAGGTGGCCATTGACTGCAGATCATACGCGGTCAACTGCATGCAACTGTTGCCCAGTACCTCAGCCATAAGGCTGTCGGTGTAACGGCCATCGGGCCTCTTGCCTGTTGCGAGGAATGTACTCAGTTCCTCGTATGTCCAGCGACCGATTCCCGTCTCTCTGTCCGGTGTGATATTGGGCACACGCTTTCCGTTCGGACCCTCACAGGTACCGGCCAGGTAGTGGTCGCGACGGGGGGCACCCATATAATTCCGTGGTGTATGACATTCACTGCAATGTCCAAGGGCATCGACAAGATATGCACCCCGATTCCACTGCGGTGTTTTCCCCGGATTAGCCGAATACTCTCCCGGTGAAAACCGTCCCGACTTCCAAAGCGAAATCATTGACCGGAAGGAGAAGGGCCAGTAAATATTATGCGGTCGAAGTTCTCCGGAAGATGCCGGTAACGACATCAGGTAGGCATACAGCGACTGCATATCCAGGCGCGTCATCCTGGTGTAAGAGGGGTAAGGAAATGCAGGGTAATAGTGTTCGCCATGCGGATTCAGTCCTTCACGCAATGCGCGCACAAAATTCTCCTCGGTCCAGGCACCAATACCGTATTCCTTGTGCGGTGTAACATTTGGTGGATGGAACGTCCCAAAGGGCGTAACTATTGGCCGACCTCCGGCCATTACTTGATCGCTGGTGTGACATGAAATACAGCCAGCGGCATAAAAGACATACCGGCCATGCTCAAGTAAATCCTCTGAGGCAAGCACATCACTACTACTGTAGAGAAAACCCGCCAACCCGAGAACGGCAGCAAGACGCCTCATTCGGAACAGCCTGGAAATCTGTGACTTTTCCACGGTTACACTCCTGCATAGCTCGTAGAGATATTACTCCAGAGTGCAAAAGGATACCTTGAGTGGAATCAAGCAGAAGGGCAGCTTCCGGCCAATAGTTGCCGTCCCCGGAATAAAGAAAACCCAGCTATTGCCGGGTTCCTGTTAGTCAGCTATCGGCCAGAACCGGTCATTCAGAACTTTTAATCTGAGACACGCGCTGTTCCAGCGCGACGTTTTCCAGCGATTTGTTAAGCGTTTTCAAATTCCGCCATCTTTAACTGCCGAGCCGAGAGGCTTGTCAGATGACATACATGTTTTTGGGTCAATGCCTTCTATTTTCCACTCCTTTGCCATAGCGCAGATGCGCGACTTAAATTTATGCTTAGCCTCACATGCGCCAACCTTCTTTATCAATTTTTCCCCTTCATTGACGCATTCAATCACACCTGGATGAATCGAATCGTCTGTCTCGTACTCCCAAAAACAAGAGTCATATGCCCAAAGAATCGCTTTTCCACTGATTCTGCATTCCCCGGCAGCAGAGATAAATGGTATCAGCAAAAATATGCTACAAATAAATTTCCTCATTTTTTTCACTTAACGGTTGCGATAACCCGGCGGGAATGGCGCCGAGTGTCCTTGCTTTGATTTCTGGACCCAACCGCCATTCCCGCTCGGCTTGATCGCCTGGTTATGCCCCGTCACCACGAATAGTAGTAGTCACGGAGCTTGCCGCCGCCCGTGATGTACCAGTAGCACGCTTCGTGTCCGTAGGTCCACTTAACACTTCCGTGCACGGTTCCCGAACGAGCGAGGCCGCTATCGGCGTCTGTAAATCGAACCGAACGCACGTCGCCAGGCCTGTGTCCATCAGCGATGATCGCCCATTGAACCGAGCCGTCGGCGCGACGGAGTTGCACGGTCGCGGAAACGCCTTCCGAAGTCGAGTCAAAGACCTCCAGCGTCCTTCCGCCCCAAATCGGCGTTGATTGATCGGGCTGCCGCCCGTTGATCGCGGCAGTCGGCGTACCGTTGAAAGGCCCGTCGTCGAACAACGGCCCAAGCGGCAGGAAATACCATGCTGTGACCGCGACAAGCAGGACAATCGCGGCAAAGACGCCGCCGATCCATTTCAGAAGTCTGGTGAGCTTCACTCGCGCCATAGGGCATAACAGGTATTAGACAGACCCATCGGTCAGTCTAAGTAGATTTAAGACTTTTCTGATATTCATGGATATTTATCGGCCTTATCAGGACGTTACTGAAATCCTGTCCGTATAGTATGCGGAATGATATACGGACGGAGAAGTTCTAGTGGTTTGATATGATTTTGAAGCTGACGAAAGTCTGCTTTGGGTCGTCTACCGTCGTTAAGTCGTTGATTATATAAGTCGCGGCTAAACGACCGGGTTGGGTCGGAAGTTGCCGTTTAGATGGTATCTCAGCTACTCACGCCAGGAAGGTCGCATTTCGGCCAGAACTTGCCCTTCCCTGGATTCACGTGAACTTCCGAGATGCAGCAACTCCTGTCATTCGTAACGTCTGCGTTCAGTACTTTCTGGTAATTTATAGCAATTCAATAAACTTCCGGTAAGGGTTCGAACCCGGTCCTGTAGAATTTTTCTTATATGCACATTAGAAGCGCACCATACCAGTCTGACAATCTGTTTTTATGCTGTATAAAACCAGTCGATAGTTACAGTACTACTGCCTGAAGCAGCAGAATATCCGCAGCATTTAACTGTCCATCGCTATTCATATCAACATATATCCAGTTGTCCGGGCATTTCATGCCAAGGACATACTGTTCGAGTATCACCAGATCACCAAGATTTACCTGGCCGTCACCATTAACATCGCCTTTTTCAACACAGGTGGGGTCTACTACTGCGCCTTTAAGGCATAAAGGAGGCAATGCATTACCGGCTGGGCAATCATCTTCGGGTGGCCAAACGGCACAGCCCGATAACGCAAAAAGGAATAATAATACCCACCCGGTAATCTTCATTTTCCGCTCCTCTATTTGTGGGTGTAACTGTATGGCAGTCGTTTTCTACCTGTCTGTCGCTAAGCGTCACATAATTATTTTACAACGACGATTGGTATTGTCCTACATACACCAGCAGCGTGTTTGGTGTAATGTTATTGCACCGAGCTACTTCACGTTAGCGATCTGGGCATGAGGGAGAGGGTGCAGCAGAGGCCGCCATAACAGGTTGCTTTGCACTTCTGAGAGTAACTCATTGAATGTTGCTGGAATGTCTCGCACGGGTTGCCGACTAGATTCCGCGCTGTAAATGACCGCTTACAGTACAAGGCTGCCGTCCAGGCTGAAACGCTGTACGACCGGGTTGGGTCGTTCCTTGCCGTTTAATCGGAATTTTAGCGGCTTACGCTCTGAATGTCCGGAATCAGGCCGCTTCCAGTCCTTCGATTTGGGCTAATATTTACCCAGGTGGCTGTGAAGTCCGCCTGAATGCTATTTTGATGGGGCTGGCGGGTATGGGCAGGAGATCGCCATGTCTGATTTTTATTTGCTCCCCGATGATGAGACCCGTAAACCTACCCCCCGCCGTCAGCGGAAACTGCTCGGACAGAAGCCTCCCTTAAAACCCAAAGAGGTCTGGGCTATACGCATCCGGCTCCAGCTCCAGCTCCAGCATAAGCTCCGCGACTTGGTACTATTCAACCTGGCCATCGATAGCAAACTGCGTAGCTGTGATCTGGTGGCATTGCGCATCACTGATGTGGTTACCGGTGGCAGTGTGAGGGAGCGTACTGTGGTCGTGCAGCAGAAAACTGGCCGCCCGGTTCAGTTTGAACTGACGGAACTAACACGAGAGTCTGTCCTGTTATGGATTACACAGCAGGCACTGGGCGAGAAGGATTACCTGTTTCCCAGTCGTATCCGAGGGTGTCCGCATCTATCGACCCGGCAATATGCACGCATCCTTGACCAGTGGGTCTCCAGCATCGGCCTGGATCCGCACAAATATGGTACACATTCCCTGCGACGTACGAAGGCTTCACTAATCTACAAAAAGACCGGCAACCTCCGGGCGGTGCAGCTGCTGCTTGGGCATACCAAGCTGGAAAGCACAGTCCGTTACCTGGGGATTGAGGTGGATGATGCCTTGCAGATATCTGAACAGGTAGAACTCTGAGTCACCGGCAGAGGCGGTATCGGAGAGAGCCGCCTCTGCTGTTCATGAGCCAGCAGAACATTCGATTAGACCAAAAAGTCGGATATATAACTAAAAATCCGCCGTTTGCAGGGGGTGTATGTCTCAGATCGGCCAAACTCGGACATACAGCACAATTGAAAACGGCTCCCGAAGGAGCCGCTTTTGGTATTGCTGCATTGGTTACGCTGTCTTCTTATATCTTGCCATTCCGACTAGCCCCAGCAGGCCAGACCCAAAGAGCCAAACGGTTGCGGGGATGGGAACGGCACTAATTCTCATCCCTAGCCCCATCCCGGGATGCGATTTCCAGGCACCAGTACCAAAAGGACTAGCAACTAGGAATGCATATGTTGCTAGCGGGTTGGGGGCTCCAATGCCATCAAGCGTACCAGCACTACCGGGCATCCACCCCTCACCAGTATCTACAGAGGTAGCTTTGAACACCAGCCAGTATGTTCCTGCTGATAGTGACCAATTAAGTCCATATGCCCCATCCCAATCATTCATAATATTTTGTAATGGTGGACTAGAAGAAGGAGTGTCAAGCAGGAACTGTTGAGAGAAAAGTTCACTATCCGGAATTCCAGTACCGACGTCAGAATATATGGCTGCTGTGAGAGTTCCGTCGTAAGATGCTCCAAACCAGCCTTCCACGGCGGATACAGTGTACGAGTTCGATATAGTAAATTGTCCGGCGAGCGACTGAATTTGACCTAAAGCCACGCCGGATGTATCAGTTGCGGCCGCACCCGTGTCTACGATTAGAGTTGCCTGGGCCTCGAATGCAAAGATGAGACATAAGCAAAGGGCACAGAATAGGCTCGCCTTTTTCGATACTGTGTGCATGTAATTATTTCT
Source organism: uncultured Halobacteria archaeon (assembly GCA_963768575.1). Lineage (GTDB taxonomy): Bacteria > Pseudomonadota > Gammaproteobacteria > UBA9214 > UBA9214 > UBA9214. Next base: position 1,321 of record CAVYIJ010000004.1, on the reverse strand, counting down.
CATGACGAAGAATGCATAATGATATAACCATCACTCGTTGGATTGTATGCGACTAAGGTCTTAGTAGGTTCGCCGTTGATATTAATTTGTACTTTTGTATTAGTGACACCTAATATTGGCAGCGACTAAACGACCGAGGTGGGTCGTTCTAGGTCGTTAAGCGATTGTTTATATTAGCTGCGACTAAACGTCCGACTTGGGTTGCCAGTTCAACCAATCGACACAACACATGCATTAATCTTTCTGTCAGAGTTGGCGAGATGTAGAGATAAGGGTTGGCTGACCTGTTGATTAATTGATGGTAAGAATAATCAGTTAATACTATTGAATGTTGTTTTCCGTGCAGTAACCATGACAGAAGACCTTCAATGGACCACCTTCCTGCAGTGGGCACTGCCGCAGCTGCATATGCGCTGGTCAGGTTTTCGCAAGGTCCGCACGCAGGTGTGCAAACGGGTACACAGGCGCCTGCAGTCACTGCAACTGGCAGGTCTGGATGACTACCGTGACTACCTGCAACACCATCCGGAGGAGTTGCGGGTGCTCGATACGCTCTGCCGGATCACCATTTCCCGTTTCTACCGCGACCAGGGGGTCTTCAGGCTGCTGGCCGAGCGGATCATTCCCGGTCTCGCGGAACAGGTCAGGCGGGAAGGGCACAGCCGGCTGGATATCTGGAGTGCCGGTTGTGGTTCCGGTGAAGAGCCTTATTCACTTGCAATCCTGTGGGCGCTGCAGTTACAGCAACGTTTTCCGGACATCACGCTGCGGATCCTGGCAACGGATGTCGATCCGCAGCTCCTCAATCGCGCACGGACGGCCTGTTACCCGTTCAGCAGTTTGAAAGAACTGCCGGCATCTTTGCGGGCGTCAACCTTTACGGAATCCGCCGGCCGCTATTGCCTGCAGTCTCAATTCAAACGTCCGGTATTGTTCGTCGAACACGATGTCCGCAGTCCGTTACCGTCTGTCAACTTGCAGCTGATCCTGTGCCGGAACCTCGTGTATACCTATTATAGCGAAGACCTGCAGCGCGAGATCACGCAACGTCTGGCTGATGCCCTGCAGCCCGGCGGCCTGCTGGTCGTTGGCAGCCACGAGACATTGCCCGGCGATGTGCCGGGATTTGTTCCCCTGTCATACAACCGGGGAATCTACAAAAAAACCTGAACAGGTATTCACGTAGAATAGCGGCGTATGCCGCCACGTTACCTGTTGCTGTTACTCTTCGTCGTGGTCTTCCTGGTGACGATTATCCAGCTGGAAGTGCTGTCCATCGCATTTCAGAAACTCGGGCTGTCGCCGCGGGGGGCACTGTTAC
>CAVYIJ010000003.1:0-163300 GCA_963768575.1 uncultured Halobacteria archaeon | reverse complement strand
ACCTGCATGTCTGAAACCGGTTCCTGTTAATAATTATTCCTGCAGGGTGCCGCATTCGAATAGCCGGAGCAGGGCAGTGGCCAACACCGGGCTAAACATAATATTCCTTGCGAAACACCTCGATCAGTTCTGCGGCATCCTCTTCAAAAATTCCCATGGTATCCAGTGTTGCCGCGCTGATCTGCAGGCTTGTTTCCAGCGTTTCAGAGATTGCGGTAGTTGCACCCGCTTTCAGCAGTTGGTCACAGTGTTTCCGGTTACGTCCGCGGGCGTAAATGGCGATGTCCGGGTAATGCTGTCGCAGGATACTGACCAGCCGCACCGCAGGTGCCACCTTGTCGAGCGTGCACACCAGCACGTCAGCCTGCCCGGCACCCGCCGCTTTCATTACATCCAGCTGGCTGGCATTGCCGTAGAAAACCGGGAAGCCGTCGCGCCTGCCTTCCGCTACAAGGTCCGCGTTACTGTCGATGGCAAGGTAGGGCACCTTTGCAGCCTGTAGTATCCTCGCTACCCGCTTTCCTACGCGACCGAAGCCGGCGATAATGACATGCGGTTGCCCCTCATCGATGTGGTTGGTGCTGACAGTATGTGTGCCTGCAGTTCCGGTCAGATGCCTGTTGAGGTACTCGCCAAGTTTTGCCATCAACGGCGTGGTGATCATGGTCAGCGCCACCAGCAGCGTCAGGAAATGGAAAAGATACGCCGGCAGAACGCCGCTGAAGGCGGCCAGCCCGAACAGGACGAAGCCAAACTCCCCGCTCTGCGACAGCAATGAGCGATACCCGCGTGGCATCCGGTGTGCCGACACCCATGAGTCGGCAAAGGACCCAGAGAATGACCGTCTTCATCAGCAGCAGGCCCAGCAACAGTCCGGCAAACAGGACACCCTGTTCGCGCAGCAGGCCAAAATCGATCGACATGCCGACACCCATGAAAAACAGCCCGAGCAGGATGCCGCGAAACGGCTCGATATCGGCAATCACCTGGTGCCGATAGTGGGAGTCCGCCATCATCAGTCCGGCCAGGAATGCACCCAGCGCCAGCGACAGGCCTGCCGCTTCCATCAGCCAGGCCGTGCCCAGCACTGCGAACAGGGCGGCGGCGGTAAACACCTCGGATGTCCGGCTGGTCGCTACCAGTCGCAGGACTGGCGACAGGAAAAAGCGGCCCGTGAGGATAACGGCAACGATAACGATGACAGCTTCCAGTATCGCGAACTCGAGCCCTTCCAGCAGTGTGGTATCCGCCGCGAGCAGTGACACCAGTGTGAGCAGTGGCACCACCGCCAGGTCCTGCAGCAAGAGAACGGAAAACGCCGTGTGTCCGTATTTTGTTCCCATTTCACCGCGCTCGGTCAGGATCTGGAGGCCAAATGCCGTCGAGGAGAGTGCCAGGCCGAAACCTGTGATGATGGCAGTCCTGGGTGACAAGCCGAACAGTAAGGCCAGGCCAGCGATGGCCAGTCCCGTCACCATCACCTGTGCGGTGCCCAGCCCGAACACCATGCGCCGCATGGTCCACAGGCGTGCGGGTGCCAGCTCGATGCCGATAATAAACAGCAGGAAGATTACGCCGAACTCGGCGATATGCCTGATCTCCTCGATCCGGTCGATGAAACCGAGCCCCCAGGGTCCGACAATGACGCCGGCAGCCAGATAACCCAGCACCGAACCGAAGCCGAGCCGCCGAAAGACAGGCACGGCGATGATTGCTGCCGCCAGCAGGATCAGTATGTCGGCGAGATAATCTGTTTCAGTCATGTTATGCCAGTATCAGTGTTAAAGGGGTCAGTGACAATTGAATCTGATTGTCATTTGTCACCAACCCGGTTTATCCACGAGGTCAGTCGCCATTTATAGGTCAAACTGTCGTCGAATCATTCGAGTCAGCTTCCATTGATCTGAATCAAGCGTATCGGGTCCATGGAGAGATAGGATATGAAAATCGACATGTGATATGTCATTCAACTGCAGGAAGGATAGTTTAATGACTCTATTGCAAGCCAAGGTTACGACAGTTGTCGTTTGCGCCATGGTCATCCTCGCCATGCTCGGGGTGTCGTGGTGGCACATGGAAGACTCGCGCCAGCAGGTGCTCGAGAGTAACGCACTGGTTTCCGCCAGGAGTTATGCGAATACCTTCATTAGCCTGCGCGCCTATTACACCCGGGAAGTCGTTTCCCGCGTACCCGCGGATAGCGTTACGGTCAGTCATGACTACAGGAATATCAAGCATGCGATACCCTTGCCGGCGACGCTGACAATCCAGCTGGCGGAAGAGATCGGACAAATGTCAGAGGGTTTTTCTGCAAGGCTCTACAGCAATCATCCCTGGCCATGGCGAAGCAAGACAAGCCAGCAGGACGGGTTCGAGCGACGGGCGATTGAACAGTTGGCCGTCACGCCCGGCGAACCTTACTACGAGATCGAACAGTCCCGGGTCGGCAAATATCTGCGCTATGCGGCAGCGGACATCATGCAGCCTGCATGCGTGGCCTGTCATAACTCGCACCCGCAAAGCCCGAAGAAAGACTGGAAGGTCGGTGACCTGGTGGGCGTGCTGGAAATATCCATGCCCATGCGCATGCCGGTGAAAGAAATGATGGACAGCTTCGATTATTTGCTGATCAGTTTTATTCTCGGCGGCGTCATTATTATCATGACCGTCATCTGGGTGCTGGGAAGGCATGAGTAGTATTTTTTGAAGAGTCGTTAACACGCAGAATACCGGTGAGTCCACGATGAGAAAGCTGTTCGCAACATTGCTGTTTTTCCTGTTTACCGTTGTGCCGGTCCTGCACGCCGATACCCTCGAAGAGGTCAGGAAATCCGCCGGGCAGGGAGACAAGGCCAGCCAGTTCAGCCTCGCGCAGCGCTACGAGGCGGGAAAGGGCGGCGTCAAGCGCGACCTCGAGCAGGCCGCGGAGTGGTACCGCAAGGCCGCCGACCAGGGGCATCAAAAAGCGCAGACGAACCTGGGCAATCTCTATCGCTCGGGCAGGGGCGTCGACAAGGACTATGACGAGGCCATGCGCTGGTACCGCAAGGCGGCCGGGCAGGGCGACACCAGGGCCAAGATCAATATCGCCATGATGTATGCCGCTGGACAGGGCGTCGACAAGGACGAGGCTGAAGGTCTGAAGTGGCTCGAGGAGGCCGCCGGCGAGGGCGACGCGCAGGCGATGGTCAATCTCGGGACCCTGTACAGGACCGGTCGCGGCGTCGAGAAAAATTATGCGGAATCCACCCTGTGGTTTCGCCTCGCCGCGGCCAAAGGGGACAGGATTGCCGAGCATCAACTGGGTCTCGCCAGTTTCAAAGGCCAGGGAACGAAGAAGGACTATGCGGAGTCCGTCAAATGGCACCGCAAGTCGGCAAATAAAGGCTACCCGCCCGCCGAGTACAGCATGGGCCTGCGCTATGCGAAGGGTAACGGCACAAGTCAGGATCACAGTGAAGCGGCGAAGTGGTATGAGAAGGCAGCCAAACATGGCCACTTGAGCGCGCAAAACAATCTTGGTCTCATGTACCGCAAGGGCCAGGGTGTCGGCCAGGATTACGGCGAGGCACTCAAGTGGTTTCGCATGGCCGCGGAACGCGGGCATATTCAGGCACAGTTTAACCTGGGTAACATGTACCTGAAGGGGCAGGGTGTAACGCAGGACCGTGCTGAGGCGAAAAAGTGGTTCAGCCGGGCGGCGGAGCGCGGGCACAAGGGCGCCACGCAGGCCCTGGATTCGATGTAATCAATTAAAGGGGATGAAGGGACTGAATGTTTCCCTGCCGTCCCCGTTATCGTCAGCCCGCCTTTTTCTCCAGGATGTAACTCAGGATGAGCAGCGTCGGCGGCCAGTGGCCCACGTAGATGCCCCAGCGCTCGCGATGCGCCTCCTCCATGACCGCCCGCAGCGCGGGATCGGCAATTCCTGACATGACTTCCCTGCCGATTTCCGGGGCAACGAACCACGCCAGCCAGGAGATCGGGATGGAAACGAGGCCGAACCAGAACAACACCAGCGAAAGTTTTTTCATGATATTTCCCCCTTGTAGACGGTTACCGGCTGACGCCTTTTCCGTAGCAAAGAGCATACTGATTTTTCGTGGAATAATCCAAGCATACAGGGTGAAAGGGGTGAGTGCCGTGTTTACCAGTCGTCTGTTTCGCCCGCAAGGAAAGAAAGTCTGGCGCCCCCTTTTTCTGTCTCATGTTTCCGTATAATGCCGGTATGAAGTTCGACCTTACGGGCAAATCGCCAGCAGGTGATTCAAAGTGAATGGCGCAGTCGCGAAACGTCATTACCTTGTCCACGGTGTGCTGTGGACAGGCATTTACCTGTTGCTGGTCATACTGCCGTTGGTCATGTTGTTGCATGGGCGAGTGCCACCCGGCACGGAATTCGGCTGGGACTTCGCGGTCGCGCTGGGGTTCTCCGCGTTGGCCATCATGTTTACCATGTTTCTGTTGACCGCCCGTTTCAGGTGGACCACGCGCGCCTACGGTATCGATATCATCTATTATTTTCACCGCTGGATTGCACTGGTCGCCTTTGTCCTGCTGCTGGCGCATCCGGTTATCCTGATTGGCATGGAGCCGCTGTTGCTTGAATACCTCAAGCCCGATGCACCCTGGCACATGGTGGCCGGGAACGTGGCGCTTGTTATGGTGGTCCTGCTGGTCATTACCTCGATCTGGCGCAAGTCGCTGCGCCTGCACTATGACGCCTGGCGTTTCCTGCACGCGGTATTTGCAGTGACTGCGGTCGGCCTGGCCATGGTCCACATCGCCGGCGTGAACTACTATGTCGAGTCGCCCGGTAAACGCGAACTGTGGCTGTTGCTGTCCGTGTCAGTCGTCCTGATACTGCTGCACGTGCGCATTGTCCGACCGCTACTGATCATGCGCCATCCCTACAGCGTGGTTGACGTCCGCGAGGAACGCGGCGATGCCTGTACGCTTACCATCACGGCGGATGGTCATCCCGGGCTGGCATTCATGCCGGGGCAGTTTGCCTGGCTGCACCTCTGGCATACGCCACTGGCCATGCGCGAGCACCCGTTTTCCATCGCGTCCAGCGCGCATGAGCCGCTGCGCCTGCAGTTCACCATCAAGAGCCTTGGTGATTTCACCTCGCAAATCAACACCGTCCAGCCGGGTCAGCAACTGTACCTGGATGGACCGTTCGGTGCATTTTCCATTGACCGGTATCCGCATGCACGGGGTTACGTATTCGTGGCCGGTGGCATAGGTATTGCGCCGATCCTGAGTATGCTGAGGTCATTGGCTGACCGCGGCGACCGGCGGCCATTGTGGCTATTCTATGCCTACCGCAGCCTCGAACGACTGACGGCATACGAGGAGCTGCAGGTGCTGCAGGCGCAACTGCAGCTGAACATGATCATTGTACTGAATGAGCCTCCGCCGGACTGGTCGGGAGAGACCGGTTTCGTTACCCGGGAGCTATTGCAGCGTAACCTGCCCGCGGACCTTGCCGCACTGGAATTCTTCCTGTGCGGGCCCACGCCGATGACTGAAAGTATTGAGCACAGTCTGAATGCCATCGGGGTTCCGATGCGGCGGGTCCACACCGAACTCTTCGACATGGCGTGATATCGATATGCGAATATGGCTTGCGCGATTACTGGCAATCGCAATAGGACTGGTGATGGTGGTGCTGTCGGCGCTGTTTGCGTGGTCGCAGAATTCATGAAGGCATGCGTGGCGGTGCTTGCATGCCTGGTGAGCTTTGCGGGCAGTGTGACGGCCGCCCCGGTGGAGCCGTTGGTAATCGAGTCGGAGGCGGGTGATGTGTCGTTCTCACATCAGCGCCATGCGGACATCCAGTGCAACCTGTGTCATCACACCTCGCCCGGGATACGCATCAAGCGGCCCTGCCGTTCGTGTCATATGGAAAATTCACGCATGCCGCGTAAAAGTCCTGATTCCTTTCACGACCACTGCATCGGTTGTCATCTGGAGCTGAAAAAAGCGGGAAAACCGGGTGGTCCCGCCAAGTTGTGCAGCCAGTGTCACAGGCGAGAATAGGGGGCGAGTATCGAAGCACGCCCATTTCCAGTATAAGTAACTGTCCCTGGTAACGATATGTCAGCCACAGGCATCGAGAAACAGGAAACATCATAGTAAAATGTCCTGCCATTATGACCAGTAAAGCACGCGCCGGCGTATCCAGGCCCCTGCCTGACAGTGAGCGGATCACGGACCCCGAACGGATGGCGCGGCTGCTCGAGCGGCTGGCGAAGCGCTATACACCCCTCACGATCGAGATACCCGGCTACGAGGAGCGCTATACAAGTTGTATAGTGGGCGTCGACAGGCCGTATGTACTGCTGGACGAACTGCAGCCAGCCAGCGGCACTCCGTTACTGCTTGCGGAACGTGCGCTCCAGGTCACCGGAAAACTGGAAGGTATCGATATCCGCTTCGTCACCACGCTGGAACGTGTGGATGAACAGGACGACATGGTTACATGCTATTTAAACCTGCCCGGGCTGCTCGAATACCGGCAGCGCCGCATGGACTACCGGGCGCATATCCCGATGGCGCGGAGGTTGCGCGTCATTATCGAAAACAGCAGAGGGAAAGTGGTCGAAGGAGTGCTGCATGATTTGTCACAAGGCGGGGCGGGCATGATCTTTCCGGATGGCGATCCCGTCGTAAAAACCGGCCTGTTGCATGAATGTGCGATCGAATTGCCCGATGCCGGTTGGCTGTTTTGCGGGGTCGAGTTGCGTTACTCGAAAAATATAACTTCCCGGGACCGGCAACTGATCGGTGCACGTTTTGCCGGCCTCACCCCTGTTCAGGTACGGCTTCTCGGTCACTGCATCAGTGAACTGGAACGGGAATACATCAGAAAGCGCACGGCGGACTGAAAATATACCGGAGGGCAGGCCATGGGCCTTATGAACAGGATTGTACTGTCGATTGTCGTCGTATCTCTGGCGGTACTGGGGTGGTGGTTTTCACCGTGGGCGCAGTTGCAGGACCCGTCAGTCAGCCGGGACTACAGGATATTGCAATGCAATGGTAAATTTACAGCAGGGTTTACTGTTAAAAATAATCTGACTATCCAGCAAGGATATACCCTGTCCAACAGCCGGGGTAACAACTTCAATCCCGATCCTCCGGCGGTATCCCCCGGAAATCGCCAGTTTGCCGCTAACGAGAAATACAGCGGTGTTCGAATAAACGGTTCACTGGTCGATGCATGTGTTGAAGGCCGGACAACACTGCATGTCGAGGCGTCTGATGTCGACAGTGTCAGTAATGATTTTGATAATACATTCGGACCTGTCAAGGTAAAAGCAAATCCGCCCACGGACCAACCGGCATCACCGGATTTCGGTTATACATTTACCCTGTCCTGTTGCGACCTGTCCCGCGGCGTATTTCATATCAGCGATTCCGCCAGCGAGCACATCGGTGCATTGAGATTCAAGCCGGCCTCGATCAATTGCGCCGTAAAACGGACGAAGGAGATCACGGTTACCGGCGTACTGGAGCGCGGCGAGGAACATGGTGTTATCGACCTGGGTTTAAAAAGAGACGGCGCAATCAATGAATGCCATTTGCTGACCAGCGTGAGTCGGGCGGAATAACAGAGATCAATGACAGATGAGAGCCGGAGTCACATTCACCGCTCCCCTTCATATTCGGCCTTATGACTGAGTTGTCTGCTGATGACTGGAGCAGACGCACCGTGCGCATCCGCGGCAAGGAGATACCCGTGTGGCCGGAAGCGCAGAAAATCATCAATCTCAAGAACTCGCTGGTATTAATGACGCGCTTCGCGGACGTGCCGCGATATCACCCCGAGCTGGTCCGGAAAATTCTGGAACAGGAAAAGAAGTCCAGGTACAAGGCCGACTTTGAGCTGGGAGGCTGCGGCGTCAAGATTTATCACCTCGATCGCTGGCAGTGTGCCGAGGCGGAACTGATTCACCTGCGCGCCCTGGCGTTCTTCAGCCAGGTATTCAAGTGCAAGACGCCTGTGGCGGATGTATCCATGGCGAATATTTTCAGGGATGGCGATTACTGCATGCCGCACAGCCATACCCGTACACGTGCAAGCCTGGTGTACAGTGTCACCTGTGGTGATCCGGACCCGCGGCATGCGCGCAGCGGGCAGCTTTGCTTTGTAGACCCGCGCATGGCGGCGTGTTGTCAGGACGAGGAGGGGCGCATGACCACGCCGCTGGTCCCGGATATGCAACCCGGTACGCTGGTTATGTTTCCCAGTGAGGTGATGCATTGCGTCACGCCGTATACCGGAAAGTCACCGCGCATCACGCTGGCATGGAATATCGACAGCCGGCCTCTTGCGGGTGACCGGATACCCGGCGGTTTGCCGGAGCGTTAACCGCCGGCAAGTCAAGTCGGTGTAATAAGAACCAATTTCTCGTTTGTAACCGACCCTGATCAAGTTAATAGCAGCAATATCTATATTTTGTCCCCTGCTGTTTTCCTGCTATTTGCACTATCGAGGGAATAATTACGGCGTGCCTGTCGTCTTGTTATACGTGGACAGTTTTCGTCCTGGTTTCCATGTTTTCCGAATCGCTGCCGTATCAACGGCGGTCTTCCGGTGCTACACGCTACCTGGTCAATAACAGCAATAAATAGCAGGTCTCATAATAACGTGCTCGAGGAGTTCAATATGAATATCAAGAAATTGATTAATGGCCGGCGGCGGCTGTGGCCACTGGTGCTGGTCATGGGAGCATTCGCGTCCCAGGCATATGCCGGCAAAGACCGTAACGCTGATCGAGATGGGTGACCTGCACGGTACCCTGGTGCCGCATGCCGCGGTGCTCAAGAACAGCGACGGGACGGAACGCCAGGTCGCCAGCGCGGGCGGCCTCGCCAGGCTGAAGACCGTGGTGGATGGCATCCGCGCCGAAAATCCCGAGAGCCTTGCTGCTGTCCTGCCGGCGATCTGACCCATGGCAGCGCGGAGACCCTGTTCACGGTCGGTGATGCCATGATCAAGGCGATGAATGCCTTCGATATCGACGTGTTCACGCCGGGTAACTGGGATTTCGGTTATGGCCCCGCCGTGTTCCGCAACCGCTTTACGAGTTTCGGGCCGAAGCCGCCCGTACCGCCGAATATCGCGGTGATGGCGGGCTATATCGACTGCAGCGACGTCAACGATACCTGCACGGAGAGAAAGGCATCATCAAGGCCGACTTCCCCTCCGTGGCGATCAACCTCTATAACGCACCGCCCATACCGGAGCCACTGCAGGGCCAGCGGGTGCTGGATGCCTACAGGATCGTTCGAGCGCGGCGGGGTGAAGATCGCCGTGATCGGGATCACCGCGTCCATCGTCCCGCAGCAGGCCGACGTGTTCAATATCGGCCTGCGTTTCACGCAGGGCGTCGAGGAACTGCCCGGCATCATCGAGGAGGTCAAGGCGGCAGGTGCCGACCTGATCGTGGTGCAGTCCGAACTCGGTATGTCGCAGAACATCGAAATCGCGCGCAACTTCAAGGACATCGATGTCATGTACTCGGCCCACACCCATGAAATCACGACTGGGTGCTCTGCTGGCCGACAAGCTGCGGCGTGATCAGCGACCACACCGGGTGAGCGACTGAGCGGGACGAGAAGAGCCGCCTCGCGCGGGGTGCGGCGATCGTTGTGGAAACCAACCGCGACATGTACGTGGGCCGGCTCGACGTGCAGGTCGCCGGCGGCAAGGTCATCGACTTTGACTGGGAGGCCATCCCGGTCGATGACACGTATCGCCGAAGACCCGGCCATGGCGGAACTGGTTGCAGAGATCGAGGAAGACTTCGTTGCCGGTGAAGACGGTATCGTCGATGCCGCATGTCTTCCTGCCGGGCGCATTCTGCAACCCCGGCTGCGGTGCTCCGGGTGAACGCGGTCACTACCTGACCGAGGACCTGGATACACGGTGGTCGGTGAAACCGACACCCTGCTGCTGCGCCACCATGTACTGGAGGACACGCTCAACAACTGGCTGGCGGATGCCATTCGCGACGGAAACCGACGTGGTGGTAGTCAACAGCGGCGTCGATCCGTGGAACGGCGTGGACATCTCCATGAGCAACGGTTTCCGCTTCGGCAACGCCGTGCTGCCGGATAGCGATATCACGCTGCGCGACCTGTACACCTGGTTCCCGGTCGGACCGGCGGTGAATGTCGGCGAGTTTGCCGGGCAGGCCATCGAGGCCAGCCTGGAGGAGATCCTGGCAGCCGTGTTCAACCGCAATCCCTTCCTGCAGCGCGGCGGCTGGTACCTGGGCCTGGCCAACATGACCCAGGAGATCGACCTGGACAACCGCCCGTTCAGCAGTTCCAGCGGCAGGATCGTCGAGACACAGATCGGTGGCGCACCGCTCGACACCAGCAAGCGTTACGTGTTCGCCTCCTGCTATGCGCACGGCGATGCCATCGACCGTGTCTGCCGCACGCGGCGGTGGTTCGGAGCACCGCTTCTTCGAACTGGACGATGCGACGGACTACACCAGCGCGATCAGTATCGTCGACCCGGTCGAATCCGCCGGCCCCGTTCCCGCCCGGCAGCCCGGTGAAGCGGGTCGCTCCCTTCAAATACGTGCACCCGGTGCACCTTCTGCGGCGTCACCTCGACACCATCGGTACGGTGACGGAAGCGGACTATGGCGTCGGGCGCATCACGACGGTGGACTCGAGGAAACAGGTTACGGGTGAATACCCGGCGGTGCCGGCACCCGTGCCGGCGCCCGATCCCACCTTCGTGCAACCGCCCCAGGGAGCGGGACCGGAATTCTTCTCTGGCCACATCAGTCCTAGTCGGGGACGACCCTGATAGCCTGTGAAGTGCCGGATTACGGCTATCCGGCGTTGCAGTAAAATCTGGCCCGCTCCAACAGGAGCGGGCCTTTTTTCATGCTGGTGAACAAAGGGGACCATGCATATGAGGGTCGGGCCGACTTGATTGGTTATACTGTCAGCCGATTTTGTCCCTGGATACGGTTTAACAAGGTGTGGCTTGAATGAGTCGTGAGAGCAAACAGCTGGATGTGCTGCGCAAGTGGCTGGTGGCGGCAGGTGAGCAAATTAATTCCGAAATCTCGGTGCGGCTGTGGAATGGCGAGGTGGTGCCGCTCGGGCAGGATGCAAAGGACGATATCCTGTTGTCGATCAATTCGCCCGAGGTTGTCCGGCGGCTGCTGTTCTCGCCAAAATTGATGACGGTGTTCGAGCTTTACGCGGAAAGCCTGATCGATATCGAGGGTGGCACGCCGCTGCAGGCTGCGCGGCGGTGGGACCATATCCGTGTCCTCAATTACGCCCGCTCGATGAGCAAGCTCCAGCTTGCCGGAATGTTATGGCCGTTTGTATTCAGGGCAAAGGGTAATCCTGGCCGGAATGATCTGGGCTATGACAAGGCGGTTGCCGAAAGCATTTCCGGCGGTCGTAACGACCAGGACCTGATCCGGTTTCACTACGATGTCTCCAATGAATTTTATGCGCTGTTTCTCGATCCCGAGATGATCTATTCCTCAGCGTATTTTCATGATGCCCAAACCTCGCTGGAAGAGGCCCAGCTGGCAAAGCTGGATATGATCTGCAAGCGCTTGCGCCTGCAACCCGGTGACCGGTTTTTCGATGTGGGTTGCGGCTGGGGCGGGCTGGTTTGCCATGCAGCACAACATTACGGCGTGCAGGCCTACGGCGTCACGCTGTCGCAGGCGCAGTACGATTATGCCCGGGCAAAGATCGAACGGCTTGGTCTTGAAGACAAGGTCAGGGTTGAACTGCGTGATTACCGGACCGTGGATGAGCCGGAGAGCTTTGACAAGATTGCCCAGATCGAGATGTTCGAACACGTGGGATTTGACAATCATGACCTGCATTTCAGCCAGATGCACAAGCTGTTGCGTCCCCGCGGTCTGTACCTGCACCAGGCCAGCACGCGAATGGCAACGCCCGATATAAAAAACTTCCGCAAGAAAACCCCGTACCAGGATGTGATTACACGGTTCATTTTCCCGGGCGGCGAGCTGGACTATATCGGACTGACGGTAACAAACCTGGAGCGGCACCGGTTCGAGGTGCACGATGTTGAGTCCTGGCGCGAACATTTCCAGTTGACGCTGGAAAACTGGACAAACCGCCTGTGGGAAAACCGGGAGGCGGCCCGTAAAGAGATCGGCTGGCCGAAGACCCGGCTGTGGCTCCTGTATTTCTCCCTGTTTGCGATTTCTTTCCAGCGCAATACCGTCAGCGTATTCCAGACCCTCGCATCAAAGCGCAGAACCGGTCCTTCCGGTCTGCCCTATACCCGTGAGGATCTTTACTGCTAGAAGTGCCTGATCGCGCGCAATAAACGGCTACACCTGGCGGTTTTCCCCGGGGCTACCGAATGTACGGGGTAGTTGAAAAAATGTCATTTTCCCTTTTTATCTGTGTCGATTCGGCACCAAACTGATGTATTGTGGTTTTCAGGACATCTTTTTTATAGTCAGGGCCGCCTGCCGGTACGGTAAAAATGCAGGGCAGGGTGTGGCGAATATTCGCGACCCGGCTGGCTGATTTCCGCAATATCCATACTAGAATAATAATGCTGGAGAGGTCATATGGAACAACAACCTGATAACCGGGAAGTGCTCGAGATCGTCGAGAATTCCCTGACGCAGTTCAACGAGGCCATGCAGCGTCGCGATGATCTCAGTATTCGCATCGGCAGGCGCACAACCTCGATTATCCGGGTAGGCGCCATCACTGTTTCATTGCTGAGCTTCGCCGTGGTCTACCTGACCAGCGCCCTGAAAGAAGACATGAACAGAATGAGCCTGTACATGGAAGAGATGACCGGCCTGATGCAGACGATGTCGACCGCCATCGTGCATATCCCGGGCATGGCCGAATCCATGCACAGTATGAACACAAGCATGGCAGCCTTGCGGCAGGACGTGAACGGCATGAATACCAGCGTCAGCAGCATGGACCGGCAAATGGACCACCTGCGCAACATGGACCTGCAAATGGACTTTCTGCGCGTCATGAGTGCAGACATGAGCGGGCTTCGACAGGATGTCAGTTACATGAACCAGAGTGTCGCCGGTATGAACCACCAGATGGGTAATCTGAATGGCAGTGTCGGCGCCATGGGCTATAACGTAAATCGCATGGCCGCACCGGCCAAGATGTTGCCGTTTCCATGATTTGTTGAAAACAAATCAACGGGATCTGACCCCTTTATTTCCCGGCATTAAGAAGGATGTAGACTAACGAGAAATGGATTTGGTTGTCATCGCCCCCTGTAATCCTGATGCTCAGTTATTTTTTGCGCCCTGGTCAATCCACAACTTGATGGTTTCTATCTGTGCCGGTGTGAGCGCGGCCCCTTCCCCCTCGGCCAGCGATGTCTCGTGGTGTGGCGGCATATGAATCCTGGTGTCAGTCTTGTGGGCAACCACGAGGTACAGCGAGCTGGATGCACTGTCTCCGGGTACAACAAGCGGACCGTACTTGGTTCCTTCCATAATACTATTGTAGTTCTGTACACCAAATCCGCTTTTTTCAATTCCCTCGCCGCCACTTTCATGGCACATCACACAGCTGGAAGCCATGATCGGTTGAACATCATCCTGAAAACTGACCTGTTTGTACAGCCCGTACCGACTAAAGGAATAGCCGTAACAAGTACAATACTGAGTATGCGAGTTTGCATGTATTCCTCTCCTGTATCATTTGGAGTTGTGACCAATTTACATAAACCATGGGGTGCCATCCCGTTTACTGCCGGTCATCCGGTTACAGCCCTGTAGCCTGTCAAAGAGCATCGTCTGACCGGGGGTACTTGTTCTTTATTTCCATTATTCGCCTGTCCAGTTCCTCCTGTTCGGTAGTATCGCCATGGCGGGCTTTGTATGCCGCATCCAGTTGATCCTCGGTGCTCGGGTACTCCGATCTGCGCATGGCGGCATAGCCGGTAGAGTCGATGGCGGTCACTTTCTTCAGGGCTTTTTCAAGTTCTTCCTTCGACGGCATACACCCGCCGGTATTCCATTCCGAGATATAGGGTAGCTCTCCATCGTCTTGTTTGATGACATAATCAAAGCCCGGGCGTGCAGTCGGGCACAGTAAATGCACCGCCAGGGACAACCGGTGTGCATCAGGGGAGGTTCTTGCCAGTTTCTGTTGCTGGAGAATGGTTTCAGTGTGCTTGCGGGCAATCCTGGTGTTTGACCAGGTGATCAGTACAAATGCAGACAGTCCCAGGAGCAGAAGGGTCAGCGCAATAACTATAGTGGTATCCATGACTATGCCCCCTTTAAATATCCATATAATGTCCTGAACTTATACTGAATATTCCTGAAAATCGTTGATACAGGTCAAGCAACCGCGCAGCCTCGCTGAAGCATGGAAAAGTAAAAGTTAAAAAGGTGGGTCGGAGGGCATGAAAGGGACAGAGGAGACAAACATTAATCCCCCCGTCCCTTTTTTTGAAAGACACGGCCCGGCATTGGTACCGGGCCGTGAACATGGCAACTCAATAGGCCGGTGCGTCGGCTTCGTAGGACATGCCCAGTTTACCGGCCTGTTCGCGCACGGCACGGTAGATCCTGTCGTCCAGGGAGTCTTTGGCGCCGCCGGCTTCCTCGACTTTCTTTTCGAGATAATCCGCGCGTTCCTTTGTGAGCTCACTGATCTGATGCTTGAGTTCGTTACGCCGCTCGGCCGTCTCGCTGATGACCTTTGCCTGCTCTGCCGGGGCCAAGACCTGCATCGCTGCAGGTAACTTGTCCCGGTCGATGCTGGAGAGGTCGACGCGGCCGCTGGTCACTTCCTCCACCAGTTCACCCTCACCGAGAAAGTTGGCAGCACCGCTGCTCGAGGCATTGAACGTCGCCCGTCGTGCGCGTGACTCGACCGATGAGGCTGCATGCAACTTGTCGGCCGCTTCGATCTTGCGTCGTTGTTTTTCTTTTTCCTCCCGGGTGCCGTAGTAAAGGCGCGTGTCATCCATCTTTGCCGACAAGGTTGCGATCTTCTCGTCAAAGGGGGTGGCGATCGCCACGGCATTGCCATTCTGTTCGACCTGGAAGTAATTGCCGTTGCCCATTCTGGCGATCTGTTGCCATGCCGGTGTGGTGCTGCTCACCTGGCCGCTCTGGATAGCGTTGACCACGATGCCTTTCTTCTTTGCCGCACTGAGCGTCACCGGGTACTTGACGTCGTCCGGGTAATCCATGTGCGGCGGAGCGTCACCGACGAGGAACACGACTTTGTAGGTGCCGTCCTGCTGGCTCCAGGAAACCTTGTGAACGGCGTCATGCAGGGCCTGGTTGACGCTTTCCGGCCCGTCACCGCCGCCGTCGGCCTGGTAATCCATCAGCGTGGCGTACACGGAATCCAGGTCGCTGGACAGGTCCACCACCTTCGTGACATAGGCGTCACCACGGTCGCGGTAGGCGACCAGCCCCATTCGAATCTCGGGCGCGGACTGCGCCGATGCCAGGGTGGTGGCGATGGACCAGATTTTTTCCTTCGCGGCCTGGATCAGGCCGCCCATGCTGCCGGTGGTATCCAGCACGAATACCACGTCGATGCGGGCGCGGTCATTGGTGATCGGGTCGATGACGGGGTCGATATCGGGCGGGTTGCCGGGGTTGATGCCACCGATGGTCTGGTAGGCCGGCAACAGGGCAACCGTGGCCGTGGTAACGGCAAATAATGCCAGTGCGATGAGTTTCGATTTCATGTGAGTCTCTCCTTGAGGTTTCAGTGGCTGGATGAAAGTTTGCGCACCGCGTTTTCTGCGGCGTGGTACGCGTGTTGAAAGCGGTCTGCATGATCGTGACCGGCAAGTGCAGTGACAGGTTTTCGCTGAAGGCTTTTCGGAATGGCGACGAACAGTGCCTGCACCAGGAAAAAGCACCAGATAGCCAGCAACACGCTGCCGGTGTGCGTGATCGCCCAGATGCATGCTGCCAGGCCCAGCCCGTTCAGTCCCAGGTCGGCAAGCGCCGACAGCGCGCTGGAATAAAAGTACAGTGAGCGAATCAGCCAGATGGCGGCCAGGTGCATACACACGTACAGCAGCAGCGGCGGGTGCGTGAACCAGAGCACGCCCGCGATGAGCAGCCAGGCAGCAGTGGCTGTGACCCGGCCTACACGCTCGGGGCTGCGGCTTAGCAGGTAGACGACATACGCGAGGCCAATGCCGGCGATCAGCAGGCGTAATACCGGGACGCCGGGAAACACCGTGTCAATGGCGGTATACAACACGCTGCCGGTAATGCTGACGGCAAGCGCGACGGCGACGCCTTCGAGGAATGTCGGCTGTTTCATGACCGGCTCCTGTGCTGTTTTTCCCGCAGGAAGGCCACTTCCACGTCCTCGTCGCGCACGGTGATGTCCGGGATACTCCAGTCGTCCACAGGGCGGGCGTTTTCTTCTGCCAGCAGTTCGGCCTTTTGCCGCATGCTTTCCAGGCGCGCCCTGTTTTCCCGGAGCCGGGCGTTGAGTTCATCGAGGGTTTCCCCGAGCACTGTGCGTTTGCGGGAAACATTTTTGCCAAGGCGTTGCGTCTCCAGCCTGCGCTTGATGCATGCGCGGGCCAGGTCGTCATTACCGGCTTCGAAACAGGCGTCGAGTTCCGTTTCGATTTCGTGCAGTGATTGTTCAAGGTCGGTTTCGCGGGAAACGAGCCGCCGTTGTTCGTGCTGCAGCACCTTGCTGCGTTGTTCGTCGCGGGCCAGTTCCTCTTCCATCTCGCGGACAGCCTGCCGGAGCAGTACCCCGGGTTCCTCGATACGATCGAGCACGGCGTGGAAATCCGCCTGGAACAGTCGCGAAACGCGTGTAATAAGTGCCATGATTGTAACCTCCTGCGGGTTGATCGGAATGTGAATCCAGTCTGGGCGAGCGGGTGGCGTAGTGGTAGACAGGCTTTGGTAAAACCTGCGGCGGGTTATTTACAAAAGATTTACATGCCGGGAAACGGGCGAACTGATAGGCTTGTAAAAGTGCAGGGCGTGCCATGCGCATCCTGTACCAATAGCTGGTATGTTATTTTCGGTGCGCATCGCGCACCCTGCACAGGGTCATTGAATAAATCGGCGCTTCCCTGGTAATGCTCGAACCGGTATGAAGGCCGGGATGTGTTGAACATTGACTGCCAGGCAAGGACCAACCGGGACAAACAATATATGCAACGCAAGATCCGCCTGCTGGTAGTTGAAGACGAAGCCGCCATCCGCGCCGGGCTGATGGATGTGCTTGTCTACCACGGTTACGACGTGGAGTTCGCGGCTGACGGACCGGCGGGCCTGGACATGGCGTTGAGCGGACGCTTCGATCTCATATTGCTGGATGTCATGCTGCCGGGGATGGACGGCTTCGAAATCTGCAACCGTATCCGTGCGCAAGACCGCGACCAGCCGGTCATCATGCTGACGGCCAAGAGCACGGATGAGGATATTATCCAGGGTTTGTCGCTGGGCGCAGACGATTACGTTGCCAAGCCGTTCTCGGTGGCGCAACTGGTGTTGCGGGTGCAGGCCGTGCTGCGCCGTTCGCGCATCGGCGCGGAAATGGATGCCACGCTGCGGCTGGGTGAGGACGTCACGATCGATTGCCGCAACCTGCAGGGCCGGTGCGGCGAAGCGGCATTGTCATTTACCCGCCGCGAGGTCGATATGCTGCAGTACCTGCAGCTGAATTCGGACCGGCCGGTATCCCGGGACGAGTTGCTGGCGAAGGTCTGGGGCTATGCAAAAAATCTCGATATCGAGACGCGCACGGTCGATATTCATATCGCCAAGCTGCGGCGCAAGATCGAACCGGACCCGGCAAAACCGCGTTATCTCCTCACGGTGCGCGGTGCGGGCTATCGACTCGTGGCGGAATAGTGTAACTGTCCATGTTTGACACTTCGCTCACAGGACTTGACCGGAACAGGCTGCGCTGGTGGTTGACGGTATTTTTTCTTGCGCTGGCCATCCCGACCGGGATCCTTGTTTACCAGGCCTATAGCCAGTTGAAGTGGGAGGCGTTTCACCAGCACCGGGTACTGGCCGAAGAGCTGGCCGCGCGCATCGATGCCCGTATCGTGCAGTTGATCAATGCGGAGGAAGCGCGCTCGTTTGCCGATTATGCCTTCCTGAATGTGGCGGGCGACCCGGCGGCGAATTTCCTGCAGCGTTCGCCGTTGTCGGCCTGGCCGCTTGCCGCGTCGCTGCCCGGCTTGCTCGGTTACTTCCAGGTCGACGCCGACGGCGCTTTCACTACACCGTTGGTGCCGCCGTCGGGAACGGTGGCGTCGGGCTACGGCATTTCATTAGACGAACTGGAACAGCGGCGGGCATTGGCACAACAGATCGAACAGATACTCAGCCAGAACCGGCTGGTTCAGGACCGCGTGGCAATCGCGGACTCACTGCACGCAAATGAAACACGCACGGACAAGGACGCTGCGGAACAACCGGCGCTGGATGACAGTAGCGTGCCGGCAAGCAGGGTACTCGCGGAAGAACAGGCGCCCGGCCAGGCCGCGTTCGACCGGCTAAACAAGGCCATTGCCCCGCGTGAGCAGGAGAAGAAATCACAGGCCGGCACCCTCGGGCGGGTCGAGGACCTGAAACTGGATTCCCGTTACCGGCTTGAATCGGCGGATGCGGCCGGGCGCCAGGTTGCGAGCGAAGTGACCGTCACCGGCAAACGCGCGCGCAAGGAGCGCAGCGCATTGCCGGAACCGGCGGATGCGGCCGCTGCCGGTTCGTTTGCAGCCACGCCCGGGGCCGATGCGCCTGCGCCGTCACGCCTTGCGCGCGAAATCCGCATCCGTACCTTCGAGAGCGAGATCGATCCATTCGAATTCAGCCTGCTGGACAGCGGTCATTTTGTGTTGTTCCGCAAGGTGTGGCGTGACGGGCAACGTTACATACAGGGCGCCTTGATCGAACAGCAGCCGTTTGTGCAGCGCCTGATCGAAACGATGTTCCTTGAAACGTCGCTGTCGAACATGAGCGACCTGCTGGTGGCATACCGGGGTGACGTGTTCGCGGCCTTCAGCGGGCGGGCGGCGCGGGACTATCTGTCCAGTACCGAGGCGCTGCGCGGTACGCTGCTCTACCAGACGCGCCTGTCGGCCCCACTGGGCGATGTGGAACTGATCTTGAGCATCAACCGCTTGCCGGCGGGACCCGGTGCCCGCGTAATCAGCTGGCTGGCGGCGATTCTCATGCTGGTGCTGTGCGGCGGTTTTTACCTGATGTACCGGCTGGGCACGCGACAGATCGATCTCACGCGGCAGCAGCAGGATTTCGTCTCCGCCGTCAGCCACGAACTGAAAACCCCGCTTACTTCCATCCGCATGTATGGCGAGATGCTGCGCGAGGGATGGGCCGCCGACGAAAAGAAGCAGGTCTACTACGATTATATTTTCGATGAAAGCGAGCGCCTGTCACGCCTGATCGCCAATGTCCTGCAACTCGCCCGCATGACCCGCAACAACCTGCCGTCGGAAACCAAACCGGTGAGCGTGATTGAATTAATGGATGGCGTCCGCTCCAAGGTGTCTTCACAAGTCGAGCGGGCAGGGTTTGAGCTGAACATGCATTGCGAACCGGACGACGGTCGGGCTGTCGTCCAGGCCGATCCGGACGGGTTCAACCAGGTCTTCATCAACCTGGTGGACAACGCCATCAAGTTCTCCGCCGACGCGGAGAAAAGAGTCATCGACATCGGTTGCCAGCGACTGCGTGACGGCAGTGTGCAGTTCAGCGTGCGGGATTACGGCCCCGGCGTACCCGCCGACCAGATGAAAAAGATTTTCAGATTATTTTATCGATCGGAAAACGAACTCACCCGCGAGACCGTCGGCACCGGGATCGGCCTGGCGCTGGTGCACCAGCTTGCGCGCTCCATGGGTGGGCAGGTGGACGTGGTCAACCGCGAGCCCGGCGCGGAGTTCCGGGTAACTGTCACCGCACGTGACGCTTGATCATATCAGCCGGCGTTTTTAACAACCGCCAGAATCTTCAACCCGAAGCGAGTCCGCCGTGAAATCCATATACCCGGCATTCACCGGGCCGGCAGCGAGCAGGCACGCAACGGCAGCAAGGGCAAGAAACGTATGCAGGCGGGCTTTTTTCATCATGCCTGAAAGCATGCTGAAAGCGGCTACGGCCGTCTATTGTCCGGAGGTCGTACATTAACAGGTAATGAGTAATAAGTGTTTGACAATCAATATGATAAGTCCATGATGACGGGGCGGATTGTCGTCAGTTGGCAGCTTCGGCACCTTCAGCCACGCAGTCTGCCGCCGCCGCCAGCTTTTTCCTGAAGAACCAGCGCAAGGGAACAACGGCGTTGCTGCCGACCCAGCGCACTGCGCTGCTGAGCAGTTTGTCCATCACTCCACCGGCCGTGTCGTCATCGTCCGCGTATTCGAACACTACGCCGGTCTCGGCAGTCGCCGGGTCCAGGTAACCCCGATAACCGGCGCTGCCGATCCGTGTCTCAAACGGCGAGCGCTGCAGCTTCCCGTCCCTTATCTTCGCGGCCAGCGAGACCCCGCTAATGTCGACCAGCTTCAGCAGGATTTGCGCAATGTCCAGGTCAATATCGGCATTGATGATTTCGATATGCCCGGGGAGAAGCGGCATGTCAAAGGCGATACCCCGGCCAGCGCTCCCGGCAGTAGCAGCCTGGCTTACCAGCGGAATGAGTGCCTCGATGTCCTCAGGGTCCAGTGTTTCGAACTGCAACACCGCGTGCAACAGGGCTATCCGGTCATCGCCTGACCAGTCCAGTTCACCGTTGAGCCGTGTCGTTTCTGTCTGCACCTGCAGAAACTGCAAACGCCCGATATTCCTGGCAAGCACCAGTTCGCCCCGCAGTGTGTAGGGCGCGGCGGTGCAGGGCGATACGCCCAGCCAGGCAGCCAGGTCGCCGATTCGCTCGCCATACAGGCCAACGTGCAGGCGCGTGGGCAAAATACCGTGGACTGCAAGCGGGCCGCTGGCATCCAGTACGGCGCCGCTACCCGTGGCATGCAGTGTGATCGGCCAGGTATCCTCCATCAGCAATTCCGCCAGGCCGCCCGTTTCAAGTTCGACGGTAAAGGGCTCGTCAAGCAAGGTTCCCCGTGCCTGTATCGTTACTGTCTCGCCCGCGGGCAGGGACAGTGCCAGTTCATCAACGGCGACAGCCACCGGTCGTTTGCCGGCGGCATTGCCGTAGGACAGTTTGGCGCCGTCCACCTGCAGTGCCAGTGCCACCCTGTTCGCCATACCCTTCGTGTTACCGCCACGGGCACTGGCCTGGACCCCGATTCGCCGGACGCGGCCGCGGATACCGGTTATCCCGGTCAGTGTTGTCAGCAGCCGGTCGGCCTCGGCATCGCTGGCAGCGAGCGCCAGTTCGAGTACGGCTTCTGTATCATGTCCGGCCACGCGCAGCTGACCGTGGAACGGCACCTCGGCAATGCTGACAGTAAGCGGCACACTGACGGGTCCATCGGCCTGTATTTGTCCACCGTCGACCGGTCGGGCGATGGCGTCACTCGCAGGTCCCGCACCTCCGCCCAGGTGCAACACGGCATCGAGCGCCGGTAACTGCAGTTCCCCGGCAAGCACCGTCCGGCCCTGGTCAGTTCGCAGTGACAGCCTCCCGGGCAGTGGTGCTTGTCCAAGGTGCACAGCAAAACGTTCGAATCCGGCTGGCCAGTCAGCCTGCAGTTCAAATGTCATGGCAAGCGCCTGGCGGGACGATTCCAGGCTGCCGTCGAGCAACAGCCGGGTGTCCGCAAAACTTACCGCGGCCTGCAACGGCCAGGAGGCGGCGGGTGTCAGCAGGTCCGCCAACCGGCCGCCGGTCACGTTAACGGTGTACGGCTGTTGTTGAATACGACCACGTAGTTGCAGCTTGAGTGCTTGTCCGGACCGTGTTTGCACGCTGAGCTCGTCGAGTTCGACCGGCCAGGGTTGCCCGGTATTTTCATCACGGACATTCAACACGACCCTGCGCAGCACCAGTTCCTGCAGGCCGGGTTGCTTTGCCAGCAGGTCTGCGCCTGCCGACAGCAATTGGTGATGTATGCCGGCATCCGTCTTCCCCGTGCTGTGCGCAGCAACTGCCGGGGGCTCCAGGTTGATGCGGGCGTCCTCGATCAGCAAGCGGCTACTGTGCGGTTGTTCGCCCCGCAGCAGGGTAAACGGCGCCAGATGCGCAACAACCCGTGCGGCGCGCAGCAGGCCACCCGGTATGTTCGGGTTCGTGATACGGACGTCGTGCATTATGAGGGCAGGGGGCAGGGTGGGCTTGATGTGCAGCACACCGTCAATGGAAACTTCCTGGCCAAGTGCCCGGGTGGCGGCTGTCTCGATCGGCTGCCGCAGGCCGTTCACCGGTATAGAGATACCGAGGACAAGCATCAGCAGCCAGGTTATCAATATACCGGACAGCGCGGCGCCGCAGATCATCGCAATCCGGCGCGTGAGTCGTCTTCGGTCCTGCTTCATCCTGATACCCTGATCACGGCAATGACTGTAGCGACGTATGGCGGGCAGGATAACACTGCGCCCTGTTGCAGGTTAAGAACCCGGTGCACGAACAGCAGGGATAAATGGGGGTCTGGCCTGTTCGAAAATTTTTCAATTTTGTCACCGGCCCCGTCAATAACGCTTATTCGGTCTGGCCCGGCGGGGAGGCCGGGCGGCAGGGTATGGCGGCCTGACCGGCAATACTGCCGCCTGAATTACGGTAAAAAATCTGCTAGGCTCGACGTAACCGACCAGGAAAATAATAAAGTGATTGACAGTAACCAGCCTCGCCGGCATGAACAATTCTACGGGTTCAGGGAGCGTCCGTTCTTTCTGCTGCCCGATCCCGGCTTCCTGTATATGAGCGAAAAACACAGGACGGCGCTCGATTTGCTCGAGCTGTCGGTTATTAATCAATCCGGGTTTTGCGTCATCAGCGGTGATATCGGCGTTGGCAAGACGACGCTTGTTCGCGAGCTGCTCAACCGCCTGGACGATAATATCCGTGTCGGGATGGTCACCAATACCCGCCCGTCATTTGATGAGTTGTTGCAGTTGATAATGGCGTTCCTTCGGACTGGAATACGACGCCGATGATAAATCTGAATTGCACAAACGTTTTATCGATTTCACTATCGGGCAATATGCAGAACGGAAACATACATTACTGATTATCGACGAGGCACAGCATTTATCCGTACCGGCGCTGGAAGAGCTGCGCATGTTGTCCAATATCAATGCCGACAAGGACCTGTTGCTGCAGGTAATCCTGGTGGGACAGAAAGAGTTGCACGACAAGCTGACCAGGCCCGAGCTGGCGCAGTTCGCACAACGCATCGCCATTGATTACCACCTGACAGGTCTGGACGAGCAGGAAACCGGTGCATACATCCGCTACCGGGTGAGTCATGCGGGTGGTTCACCGGACCTGTTTTGCGAGGATGCCTGCAGTACGGTTTTTCACTTAAGCGAAGGTATTCCCCGCCTGATTAACAGGATCTGCGGACTCAGCCTGGTATACGGGTATGCAGAGCAAAGTCATGTAATTACCCCGGAGCTTGTAACGGCAGTGGCCAGGGACCAGCATATCGGCAATTTGCAGAAGGTCCCGGGCGGCCTGTCGAAGCGCGGCGCTGCTGCATTTACGAAGGTGGTCAGGCCGAATACCGGCGACGAGACAGGGCCTGTAGACAATGGCAACAATGCGGCCCTGGAAGCGAATCCGGTGCCTGAGGCAAGCACAACGAATGAAATTGAAATACTTGCCCCGAATGCAATGCCTGCCCCGCAAGAAATAATCGCCCGGGAAGAAACAACTGTCCCGGAAGAAATACCTGCCCCGAAAGAATGCCCGCCCCGCAGAAGGAAGCTGCTGTCGGTAATGATGAAGCCCTGGCCGCTGCGGGCACTGGCCGGAAACCGGCTGGCCCGGTGGCGGCAACAACGGTGGCTAACCGAAACCCGGATCTTCCACGGCATGGTTTTCATACCGGTGCAAGCGGCGCGGGCGGACGAACTGTCCCGGACAGTCATTCACCGGAGTTCCCCGCTGTAGACGCGCTGGTTGCGGAGCGGGAAAAAAATAGCGGCAGCCGGGGTAAGCTGCGCGGCGCCTCATGGGTGCTGGCGGGGTGTTGTTATTGTGGCTGGAGCGGCTGGCTGGTTCTATCAAGACTACCAGAACGCAATGCAGGTTGTTGATGCTGTACCTGTCAAGCCATCCATTCAGCCTCCACCGATAGCAAGACGTGGTAAGCCGCCGGCGGTACCGGAGAGTGCGGGTGCTGTAATTCAGGCGCAACCCGGGGCGGATCGCATGGAACAGGCGCGCCGGCAGGCGGAACGGGAACTGGCAGAGCAGCGTGCCGCGGAACGCGTGGAACAGGAGCGCCGGCAGGCCGAGCAGGAACTGGCGGAGCAGCGCGCAGCGGAACGGGTGGAACAGGAACGCCGGGAGGCCGAACGCGAACTGGCGGAGCAGCGCGCAGCGGAACGCGTGGAACAGGAACGCCGGCAGGCCGAGCGCAAACTGGCGCGACAACGTGCAGCGGAACGCATGGCGCAGGAGCGCCGGCAGGCCGAGCTTGAACTGAGAGAGCTGGGGAAGCTCTGGGAGCAGGAATCCCAACTGTTGCGCAAGGAGTCCTCGCGAGAGGACAGGCGGAGTGCGGCTGAAGCGAGGTGGAAACAATGGAGCAAGGAAACCGGGTGGTCCGATGACGCGGTACCGTAATGGAGATGGTGTCAATTCAGAACGACTGCGTTTTTTTTACCGACCCCTTTAATTCGCTTTAAATTTTCTCCGGCGACGTCGGCCAGCCGCCGCCCAGCGCCAGGTACAGATCGATAACCGCCAGTAACCGGTCGCGGCGTGCCTCGACCACGTCGCTCGCCGCCGTGTCGCGACTGCGTTCACTGTCGAGCACTTCCAGGTAGCCGGAATAACCGGCATCGAAACGCAAGCGGGCGAGTTGCACGGTTTCATCAAGATTGGCAGAGCCGTTCCTGTTGCAGCGTCTCCAGTAAACTGATTTCACGGATGGCGACCAGTGCGTCGTGGATTTCGCGAAAGGCGTTATTGATCGCACCCTGGTATAGCAGTGCGCTCTCGTCACGCTGTGCCGCCGCAACATCGCGCGCCGACCGCAGCGAGGCGAGGCCGACCAATGGCTGCACTGCGCCGACCGCGACCTGGCTGACCCGTGCCGGCGTCGAGACCAGGTCGCTGAGTTCACCGGATTCGTAACCCAGCAGGCCGGTCAGGCTGATGCGCGGGAAGAACGCGGCACGTGCCTCGCGCAACTGCCATTCACCGGCCAGCAGGCGGGCCTCGGCGGCAATCACGTCGGGCCGGCGGGCGAGCAGGTCCGCGTCGAGTCCGGCCGGAATCGCCGGCGTCCGCGCGAGCCCGTCCAGCGTACTGTCGCGGCTGACGACCGGCGTGAAGATTTCCTTCGGCGTGCGGCCGAGCAGCACGGCAATGGCCGATTCAGCCCGGGAACGTGCCTGGCGCAGCGGGGGTAATGCGGTTTTTGCCGCGTCGCGTTCGGCGCGCGCCTGGGTCAGTTCCAGCTTGCCACTGCTGCCTTCGCGATTGCGCGCCTCGATCAGGCGGAGGTTCCCCTCGCGGCCGTCCAGGATACGCTGGACCAGTGCGAGTTCGGCGTCGATCGCACGCAACTGAAACCAGCTGCGTGCCACGGTGGCGGCAACACTGGCTTGTGCCCCGGCAGTATCCGCCTGGCTGGCGCGCCAGGCTTCCCCGGCACTGCGGCTGGCGGCTGCCACCCGGCCCCACAGGTCAATTTCCCAGGACAGGTCGAGTGTCAGCCCGTAGTCGGTGGTCGATGCCTTGAAGCCGGGCGGCAAGGGATTGGAGCCGACCTCGGTTGCACGGTTGCGGGCCGCGGAGGCGGCGAGGTCGAGGCCGGGATAGCGCGACGCGCGCGCCAGCCCGAAGCGTGCGCGCGACTCCTCGAGACGCGCCATGGCCTGTTGCAAGTCGAGGTTGTGGGCGAGTGCTTCGTCGATCAGGGCATCGAGTTGTTCATCGTCGAAATGCGTCCACCAGCGGTCGATGCCCTGCGGCGGCTCGCGAGGTCATAAGCGGCAGGCTGGCGGGATCAGCCTGGGGTGGTGCAGGCGGGTCCAGGGTGGCGCAACCGGTCAGCAACACGGCTAACGCCAGGGATGGCAAACGCCGGATCATGGCTGACCGCCGGTGTGATGGCTGGGTGTATGCGGCGATGTCGTCGGCGGCCGGTGCGGCATCTGGTCGAATTCGTCCGGATCGATGTGCAAGCGTCGGTCCGTTACCAGCCGGTAGAACAGCGGGATGAAGAAGATCGCGAGGAACGTTGCCGCCAGCATGCCGCCGGCAACACCGGTGCCGACGGCGTGGCGCGCGCCGGCGCCGGCGCCGGTCGAGACCGCCAGCGGCAGTACGCCGAGAATGAATGCCAGCGAGGTCATCAGGATCGGCCGGAACCGCAGGCGTGCCGCTTCCGTTGCGGCGGCGCAGGCGGAATAGCCTTCACCTTTCTTGAGTACCGCGTATTCGACAATCAGGATCGCATTTTTTGCGGCCAGTCCAAGCAGGGTAACCAGGCCGATCTGGAAGTAGACGTCGTTGCTCAGGCCGCGCAACCAGACGGCCGCAAGCGCGCCGAAGGTGCCAAACGGCAGCGCCAGTTGTACCGCGATCGGCAGTGACCACTTCTCGTACTGCGCGGCAAGAATCAGGAACACCATCAGCACCGCGAGACCCAGTGCAAGGCCGGAGGTGCCGCTGGAACGCTTCTCCTGGAACGAGGCGGAGGTCCATTCGTAGCTGAAGTCCCTGGGCAGTGTGCGGTTGGCGATTTCCTCGACGATGGCAAGTGCCTGGCCGGAACTGATGCCGGGTGCCGAGTTGCCGAAAATCTTTACCGCCTGCACGTTGTTGTAGCGGTCCAGCGTTTCCGGGCCCGAGGTGTACTCGACACTGGCCAGGGCTGAAAGCGGAATCTGCGCGCCGTTGTTTGCCTGCACAAACAGCGCGCCTATGTCCTCCGGCTGCGCGCGATAGTCGGGTTCGGCAGACATCTGTACCTGCCATGTGCGGCCGTATTTGTTGAAATCGTTTACGTAAACGGTGCCCAGGTTCGCGGCGATGGTAGTGAACAGGGCATCGATGTCGACACCGAGCAATTTCGCCTTTTCCCGATCGACGTCGACAAACAGTTGCGGCACCCGTGAGCGCCACAGCGACAATGGCTGGACAATGCGTGCGTCCTTGCGCAGTTCGGCCAGCAGTTGTTCACTGACCTCGGCCAGCCGTTTCGGTCCCTCGTCGCTACGATTCTGGACATACAACTCGAACCCGCCGGCATTACCGAGACCGAAGATCGGCGGGGGTGCGAATGCCAGCACCAGCGCCTCGCGGATCCCGGCGGTGTTCGCCGTCAAGCGGCTGACCATGTCATTGATCGAGCGCTCTCGCAGGTCCCAGTGCCTGGCCACGACAAAGATGGTTGCCGCGCTGTTGCGAAAACCACCGCCGAGAAAATCCAGCCCGGCGAAGGCCACGACATGCTCGACGTCGGGATCGGCCTGCATGGTTTCGATGACCTCCTGTACCACCGCTTCGGTGCGCGCCAGGCTGGAACCGTCCGGCAGGTAAGCCGCGCCGATGTAATAGCCCTGGTCCTCGTCAGGGACCAGCGAACCCGGCGTGATTTGCCAGAGCAGCACGGTTGCGGCAACCATCACCAGGTACAGCACGATCGCCAGTTTTGCCCGTCGCAACAGGAAGCCGACCCCGGACAGGTAGCCATTGGTGACGGTCGCGAACCCACGGTTGAAGGCGGCAAAGAAACGCCCGGGTTGACGGCCCTGGTTGTTGAGAATGAGGACCGACAGCGCCGGTGTCAGGGTCAGTGCGACGAAGCCGGAGAGAACCACCGCGATTGCGATGGTGACCGCGAACTGCCGGTACAGCTCACCGGTCAGACCGCCGAGGAAGGCGATCGGGACAAACACCGCGCACAGCACCAGCACGATCGCAATCACCGGGCCGGTGACCTCGCGCATCGCTTTCAGTGCCGCCTCGCGCGCGCCGCGCTTCTCCTCGTGCATGATGCGCTCGATATTTTCCAGCACCACGATCGCATCGTCGACGACAATGCCGATGGACAGCACCATGCCGAACAGGGTAAGCGTGTTGATCGTGTAACCGAGCAGGTGCAGGCCGATGAAGGTGCCGAGCAGCGATACCGGGACCGCGATCACCGGTATCAGAGTTGCCCGCCAGTTCTGCAAAAAGATATAAACCACCAGCAATACCAGCAGGATTGCCTCGCCGAGCGTCTTGACCACCTCGCGAATCGATACCTCGACGAAGCGCGTCGTGTCGTAGGGAATCGAGTAAGTCAGCCCTGCAGGGAAGTCCTCTGCGAGTTCGGCTACCGTTGCCTTGACCTCATCGCCGACTGCCAGCGCATTCGCTCCCGGTTGCAGGAAGATGCCGACCAGGGTGGCCGGTTTGCCGTTATAGAGGCCGATAAAGTCATAGTCCTTCGAGCCCAGCTCGATGCGCGCGACATCCTTGAGTTTCAGCAATGCCGTGCCTCGCGCCGGCGCGCACGATAATGTCGTCGAATTCTTCCGGGGTCGACAGGCGGCCCTGGGTATTGATGGTGTAGACCAGCTCATGGCCTTCGCCAATCGGCGGCTGGCCGATCTTGCCGGCGGCGAACTGTGCGTTCTGTTCCTGCACGGCGCCTGCGATCTCGGCCGCGGTGACGCCCAGTTCGGCCATCCGGTCCGGTTTCAGCCAGATCCGCATGGCGTAATCCTTGGCGCCGAAGATCTGCACGTTGGTCGTGCCGGGCATGCGCTTCAGGCGGTCCAGCACATTCAGCGTGACGTAGTTGCTGGTGTAGATATCGTCGAAACTGCCGTCCGGCGAGAGGAAGGCAAGCACCTGGAGAAAGGCCGAGGACCCCTTTTCGACGGTGACTCCCTGGCGCCGGACTTCTTCCGGCAGGCGTGGCTCGGCCTGCTTGACCCGGTTGTTGACGTTAAGCGATGCCTGGTCGACGTCGGCGCCGATCTCGAAAGTGACCTGGATCTCCAGTACCCCGTTGGAGGACGAGGTCGAACTCATATACATGAGGTCTTCGACGCCGTTGATGGCATTCTCCAGCGGTGCCGCGACGGTCTGTTCGATGGTCAGTGCCGAAGCGCCGGGATAGATCGCCCGCACGGTGACCACCGGCGGCGCGATTTCCGGATACTGGGCGATCGGCAGGATGCGCATCGATAACAGCCCGGCCAGTACCAGGAAGATCGACAACACCGCGGCGAAAATCGGGCGGTCGATAAAGAAACGCGACAGCATGCTCAGCCGCCCCCGGCGGGCGGTGCTGCTGCGCTGGCGGGCGGTGTGCCGGTTTCTGCGCCGGGTGGCTGTGGCTCGATCGGCATGCCCGGGAAAAAGATGCGCGCAGTGCCATCGATCACCACCTGGTCGCCCGCGCTGAGGCCGGATTCGATCACCCAGAGTCGCTCGGTTTTCCCTGCGGTGGTTTTTTCCACCCACTGACCGACTTCGATCGGTTTTGGCAGTGCGACTGTTGCGCCATTGTCGCCCTGGCCAGCGACGTAGACAAATTTACCGCGGGCATCTTCCTGGACGGCGCGCTGCGGCACTGCCAGGGCGTTGGGCAGTATGCCGCCGTTGACCAGCACCCGTACAAACTGCCCGGGGTTGAGCCTTGTATCGGGGTTTGCCAGCGTTGCGCGCGTATCGTAAGCCCCGGTCTGCGGGTCGGTGCGGTAATCGCTGTAATCGAAATAGCCGGTGATCGGGTAGAGCGAGCCGTCTGCAAGCCGGACCTCAACCGGTGCCTGGCCGGGTAGCGGCATTTCCAGGCTGCCGTCCGCGAGTTGCCGGTCGATTGCCAGCCGTTCGTTCTCGGAGACCGAAAACCGCACGTGCAATGGATCGACCTGGGCAATAAAGGCGAGTGCCCCGGAAGTCGGTGATACCAGTGACCCTTCGACCTGCAGGGCGCGTCCGATGCGTCCGGCGATCGGAGCGACCACGTTGGTGTAGTCGAGCTCAAGCTGTGCCTGTGCAAGTTCCGCCTCTGCAACGGCCACGGTGGCACGCGCCAGGTCACGGTTGGAGACGGCATCGTCGTGTTCACGCTGGCTGATTGCCTGCGCTTCGGCGAGCGGTGCGAGGCGTTTCGCCTCGCGCTCGGACTGGGTGAGCCGCGCAGATGCCTCCGCGAGCGCTGCTTGCGCCGCCTGTTTGCGTGCGGCGAACGGTGCGGGATCGATCCGGAACAGGGTCTGGCCGGCATACACCTGTCCACCTTCCTCGAACAGCCGTTGCTCGATCAGGCCTGAGATCCGGGGCCGGATTTCGATCTCGCGCGAGGCCTCCAGCCGGCCGACGTACTCGAAATGTACCGGTAGTTGCTGTGGCTGCAGTTCGACGACACTGACCTGTGGCGGGGGAGGCATGCCCCCTGCGGATTGCGATTCACCCTTGCCGCAGCCGGCGAGCTGCAGTGTGAGCAGGCCGAGTGCCAGGCTCGTGCAAACCCCGGGCTTACACCGTGTCATTATCATGCTGCTGCTCCTTGTCCGGGTTGATCCATAGCCGTTCCCGGACATGTCCATTCAGGTCCTGGAAGCCGTGCCCGTACATAAAACCATGGTCCTGTGGTGCTTTATACGTGTTGCCATCGGCATTGACGGCCAGTTCCACCAGCTCGTTGACCGCCGCCCGGCTGTCGCTGGTCAGGCAGATCAGTACTTCGGTGTGCTGCCGTGCGTTACAGACTGGATTGGGCGAGAAGACACTGAATTTTTCGTGGGTCAGCAGCATCACGTTGATGGCCTCGCTTACGATCATACAGGTTGCGGTTTCGTCGGTGAATTCCGCGTTGAAACAAAAGCCCGGGGCGGAGAAAAACCGTATGGACAGACCGAGATTCTTGACCGGCAGATTCAGGTATATTTTTCCTGTCATACTGTATGGCCCTGGTCGCCCGGGTTTTTCTCCGAAGTGTCTGGTTTCACGCTTGTGCCGGATTATGGTATGAACCGGGGCAAGTACACAATTGTACCTGCTGGAGGTGAATATACGGCCGGTAAGTATAGAAGGGCATTGTGGTTTTCAGTCGACCGCATGGCAGGTTACAGGCCGCATTACCGCTATCAGACTGGCTGGTTGACGGGAAAGTTCAGGAAAACGCGGTCCGTCGATCAGCACGCGGATATTTCATTGCAATGCAGCGAACGCCTGCCATCCCTGATCGCCAATGTAGTGCTCCAGGCGTGTGCCACGCTATTCCTGCAGATGGAGATAAAACCCGCTGGATGGCCGGGCTGATGAATAGCATGCGCCAGGATGTTTCCTCACGGGTTGAACGGGCGGATTTTTTTCTGAATATGCACTGACTGGCTTAAAAGCGGTCGAGAATTTATGAGAATAATTGCGATCCGTCAGCGCTGCATTTATTGTTGTTACTGAAACCACCTGTCGAAACCGGGTAATGATGTCAGCTGCGCGCAGAAAAAAACGTTTGACCCTGTTGATCAGTATTATCGCAATACTTGTGCCGGGCCTTCTGTATTACATCTGGCCGTTCTGGTGGGAGAGCTATCGTTACGAAAATGACCAGATCAAGGTTCGCATAAACGACGCCAATGGCAGGTCTATGGATTCATCCCTGGCAGGCACGCTGGTGGTTCGCATAACCGGTGCCGGTATGGAGCGTTGTGGCTGGGGCCATTCCGCCTATAAAAACAAGACAGGATCGGCGAATGGAACACTGCTTGCCATTGATTCCATCAGTTCGCATTTTACAGACGATGAAGGCATTGCACCGGTTCCGCCCTATGCAGGCATCGGCAGGGGGAGGCGCGGTTTCATGGGAGGCTGTCAATATAATCGCGGGTTTTTATTGCTCATCAGTCGCCCGGGTTATGCAACGGAAAGAGAAACGCCGCGTTTTGACAAGGTAAATGCATCGGGTCATGTGATCAGGCCACCGCGTCCACGCCGGGAAACAATCCCGGCGTTCGAGTATGCGCGCGATCGAATCTGGAATGAATTACAGCTGTTGTATCCGGGCAGGATTAATTCGTCCGCAAGCCGGCCGGAAGAAGAGGGCGCGCGTCATGCCTTGATGAGTATGGCTGGGTACTGGAACCATAAATTGCCCGACGGCCAAACAATACGCAGCTATGCCATCGATAGATTGATGCGTGTTAATGCAAGTCTCGCGTGTCCACGATTACAGGCCGGGATCAGGAAAATATTCAGTGACCCGAAGATCCAGCCGGTAACCGAAGCGGAAGTGCTGGCCGAGCATAATGCGTTGCGGGAAGCGATTACAGGGACA
The DNA here is from genome assembly GCA_963768575.1 of uncultured Halobacteria archaeon. GTDB lineage: Bacteria > Pseudomonadota > Gammaproteobacteria > UBA9214 > UBA9214 > UBA9214. The sequence goes on along the minus strand of CAVYIJ010000003.1, from coordinate 130,869 downwards.
GCAAAGGGTGCTGTCGCCAGCTGCAAAATGGACCCTTTATAACGCACGGACCTTGCCGGGTTTCAGTCCTTTACCCGGCCATTGTCTACTTTTTCAGATAACGCTCGTGCTGCTGCTGGTTGTGACGGCGTTCTTCATGGTCCCGTTTCGTATCGCGTTTGTAGTGAGGGTTGGGCCGGTATTTCCTGTCGTGATCGCGATGCCTGGAATACGGCTTGTCGGTATCCGCCCAGACCGGCACGCGATCGCGATGGTCCAGTTGGTATGCCTTTGGCAGCTTTCTGACGCGCTGCCAGTGATCACCGTCACGGTAGTAGTAATGCCCGGATAAAACATGAAAATAGACGCGTGTGCCGGGATAGTAATAGTAGTGATAGGGGTAATGATGGTACGCGGACGTGTAATACGGTGGCCCGTCCCGGTAATGCGTGGCACACCCGGCAATTACGCTCGATAATACGGCGGTCAGGACCGTCCGCCATACCCTGTCAATTGCGTCTCTGTACATCGGTTGCCTCTCCCAACAAATATAATGGCTGAATGGGGGGGCATGTTTTCCAGATAATTATGGCCGCCTGGATCAGGAAACCCGGATGCGCACCACCTTCATGATTTCAAATTCCATCCCCGCCACGGTTTCCGCATCGGGGTAATAAGTCAGGTTTATCACGTTTTCCCTGCAGATTAATATACTTCTCGGTGCGCTTGTATTTGAAAGGGGCGTCGCAACCTTCGACCATCAGGGTGTTGAGGAACCAGTCTCCCTCTATTCGCTGAACATGCGAAGTCACTTTTACATTGTCCGAATGGACCAGCTGCTCGTGCTTTTTCAACAGTTCTTCAGGATCGGTTTTCATTGGGAAAGTATAGCAATTGGGAGAGGCAAAAGAGTGATTATAATGGCCAGGGGGCGGATCGCACGGGTCACCTGTTCGTAAATCTGCATTTCAGTTGCGCTGTCTCCTTGATTCCACAGTATAATCGTGGCTAACCGCAATCAGTCAGAAGGATGGTGCAGTATGAAAAAGATGCCGGTCCTGAAAACCGCCATGACGCCGTTCCCTTACTCGGTCGATCTTGACGCCTCATACGATGAGGCATGCGAGTTGATGGGGCGCCACAATGTTCGTCACCTCCCGGTCACAAGGGATCGCCAGGTCGTCGGCGTACTGACTGACAGGGACATGACCTCGGCCATACATGTGCGTTCGGAAATGAAAGAAACCGGCAGTCTGTGTGTCAGGGACCTTTACATCGCCGATCCCTATATCGTCAGCGTGGATGAGCCGCTCGATAATGTACTGCTGACCATGGCCGAAAGGCACATCGGTTCCGCCATCGTGACCAAGGCAGGCAAGCTGGTCGGCATGCTTACCTCGCTGGACGCCTGTCGCAGTTTCGGCGAGTATCTGCGCGAACATTCCCCGCACCCGACCGACGACGAGGTGGCCTGACTTGAATTAAAGTGAATTAAAGGGGTCGGTGACAAACAGGAATAATTCCGATTTGTCACCGACCCCTTTAGTGCTGCGTCAGTCGCAGATGTGCCCGCCTGATTTATTGCTTGCGCTCGGCCTGGTCCAGGTAGGGCATCGCCGGCATCATGCCGCGCATATTTTCGCCGCATTTCCGCATTGCCTGGACATCCGGGTTGCTCGACATCTCCTGCGCGAATGCCATCCCTTTCTTCTGCGCAGCGTCACGCTTGCCGCTCGCGCACAGGGACTCTATTTCGGCTTGTATCGTGTTCGCCCGCTGTTCCAGCGACTTCATTCTGGACTGATCGATGCCTTGCATGCAGGCCTGCATTCCCTGCATATTCTGCATCATGTTTTGCATGTCCTGTTCACTCATCCCCTGGTAGTTCTGGGCGATGGCCAACGCGGGGAACAACAGGAAAATCAAAACGGTTGTTTTTTTCATGTGCGACTCCATTTTTGCAATCCATGGAACATTATACTCAAAATATGTCAAACAGATTGTATGGCGGCCTGATATCAGGGTTGGTCCGGTATTGACCCTGCATTTGATGGAATTCCGGGGTTTCCCGGGGAGTGAAAACATGACGACATTGAACAACTTTTCCGGTACCGGACAATTTCGCTGGCTGCTGATACTGCTGATCATCGTTTGCGGCAGTGCGGGTACCGCGCTCGCCAAGCCCCCGCCGCCAGGCGCAACCATTGCCCCGATGCTGGAAGAAGTGTTGCCGGCGGTGGTGAATATCTCCACACGGACGCGGACAAAGGTGATGCGTCATCCGCTGCTGGATGACCCGTTCTTTCACCGCTTCTTCGAGATCCCCGGCAGGCAGGAGCGTGAACGCCAGAAGCAGAGCCTCGGTTCCGGGGTTATCGTCGATGCCGGGAAGGGCTACATCCTGACCAACCACCATGTTGTCGAGGGCGCCGATGAAATCACGGTCACGCTGCGTGACCAGCGCCAGTTCACGGCTGAAATCGTCGGCAGCGATCCTGAAGTCGACCTGGCACTGGTCCGCATCGAGGCCACGGGACTGGTGGCATTATCCGTTGCCGACTCGGACGAGGTCCGCGTGGGTGATTTCGTGGTCGCCATCGGCAGTCCGTTCGGGCTTGGCCAGACGGTCACCTATGGCATTGTCAGTGCCCTGGGGAGGTCCGGTCTGGGGATCGAGGGATTTGAAGACTTCATCCAGACCGATGCCTCGATCAACCCCGGCAACTCCGGCGGTCCGCTGGTAAACATGAACGGGGAACTGGTCGGGGTCAATACCGCGATTGTCGGGCCGTCCGGCGGCAACATCGGCATCGGCTTTGCGATTCCGGGCAATATGGCCAGCGTCATCATGGAACACCTGTCGGAATACGGTGAGGTCAGGCGCGGACAGCTGGGTGTTGTGGCCCAGGACATGACGCCCGACCTGGCGCAGGCCTTCGGCCTGCAACGGCGTGGCGGTGCAGTGATTGCACAGGTCACGCCCGGGTCCGCCGCCGAGCAGGCCGGGTTGCGCAGCGGCGATGTGATTGTCGCCCTGGACGGCCGTGCGGTAACCGGTTCCAGCGACTTGCGTAATGCCATCGGGCTGCTGCGCGTAGGCACACAGATCAAACTCGATGTCCTGCGCAAGGGCGAGCCGCTGGTGTTGCGCGCCGTAATTGCCGATCCGCTGGTAAGCAGCACCCCGGCTGCAGCAGTAAGCAAACAACTGTCCGGTGCGCAGCTGGGCCCGGTCAGTGATAATCATCCCCTTGCCGGGCAGGTGGCCGGCGTGGAAGTGCTGGATGTCGAGCGCGGCAGTCCGGCATGGTCGGCCGGTCTACGCGCAGGCGATATTATCGTTTCGATCAACCAGCAGCCACTGTCATCTGTCGATGAAATCGCGGCGGCGGTCAGGCGTGATCCGAATGCGTTGCTGATGAACATACGCCGGGGAAACGGTGCCTTGTATATCGTGATTCGCTAGTCGCAACTGCGTAATAAAGGGACAGGTCGTGTTTTCTCGAATAAACCTGGCCGGTTATTCCTCGCAAGGCGCAGGGAATACCCACAAGGTCAATGCATATAACACCATTGCCGCGGCGATCACCGTCGGGAAGCCGAGTTGAATGGCGAGCAGGCTGGCCAGTACGGCACTGATCACGGAGGCGCAGCCGTTGATGGCCCACGCCCACGGGATAAGCCCCGGTGCAAGGTCCGCCAGCCGGCCGAGCCCCAGCGGGAAGGGCATGCCCATGCAGAATGCCAGTGGTGCGATGAGGGCAACGCTGATCAGTATGCGCAGTGCGTCAGTTAATGTCGCCAGCTGCGACAGTACGGGACCGAGCACCAGCAGGTATAGGGTGCCGAGTAACACGATGCCGCCGACTGCCAGTCCCAGCTGCCGGCCCCGGTCGCTCGCCGGGACGCGTTCCAGCCAGGCGCTGCCGAGCCCCGAGAAGACCAGGAAACTGCTGAGCACCACCGCGATTGCGTACAGCGGGTGGTGCAGAAACAGCAGCAACTTGTGTATGAAGGCGATTTCGACGAACAGGAAAGCCAGTCCGAGTATGAAAAAATAAGCTATCACGCGGGCACGACTTACACTCGCTGAGGCCGGACCAGCACGGCGCTGGTACAGCCAGATCGGCAACAGGATCAACAGGATGCTGGCAATCACCGCCTGCACCAGCGTCGCCACCATTACCAGGTAGCCGGCCTCGGCCAGCGCAGCACCACCGCGCTCGCGCAGTTGCAATACCTCCGCCAGTGTCCGCCATTTAAAGAAGTGAAAGAAATAGGGCTGGTCATCAGAGGCCGGGCGCAGGTTGAATTTGTAGTCATCCAGAAAACGCTCGCGTTGTTCGCCCAGTAACGCAAGCGCGGCATCATGGAACCAGGCGTCACGCAGGCGATTGTAGCGGTTACTCTCATCTCGCGAGATGCCCGGATACCAGGCTACGTCAAAGGAACGTGCTGCACAGAATGCACGCACCTGCTCGATGTCCTGTGTGCTGACCGCGCCGTTTTTTACCAGCAGCGTGCCGGTTTGCCAGCCGCGTACCAGGATCAGTTGCGCTCCCGGGTTATCGATGCCGCGGGCACGCAAGGCGTCAATGGCGGTCGCAAACAGCTTGAGCGTGTCGCGCGGTGGCAGTTTTATCCAGCGGGTAATGGAGAGGAAACCGTTCGGTGCAAGTTTCTGCAGGAATTCTGCCAGTGCCTCGGTCGTGTACAGGTGGTTTTCGCTCAGCGCGAACTGCCCCGAGGCCGAGGCGCTGAAGGAATCCAGCAACGAAACCTGGATGAGGTCATAGTCACCCGGGCTGGCGGCGGAAAAACCACGTGCCTCGGTAATGTGCAGTTTAATCCCGGGTTGCCGGTAGAGCTGTCCGGCGAAGTCAGCGTAATCGGTGGTTACCAGGCGGGCGAGCTGCGGATTGAGTTCAACCGCATCGATATTGGTTGCCCGGTGGTAGAGCGCCTGCAACACGTCGGTGCCGCCACCGGCACCGAGGATCAGGGCGCGGTTCACCGGCCGCAGGTGATAAGGCAGTGCTGACGTCAGCTGGTCCAGATAGGCCAGGGTCTGCCGGTCACCGTTATAGCGGGTGATGACGGACATCCCGTCACCGTCGGTGAACACCCCCAGTTGTGCCGGTGGCTCGGTAGTTGCATTCAGGCTCAGGCCGGGGGCATGTCGTAGCGGAATCGTCGGGCTTTCCACCACGCTGAGCAGGCCCAGCGGGCTGGAGTGTTCCGCAATCAGGCGGGTGTCCTTGATCCGCAGTGCCTGGTTCAGGCCCTTGTAGGATGACATCTCCAGTGTGCTCCATTCTGCAGGCATCAATAAGAGGGTGGCGGCAGCCGGCAGCAGCAGCCAGCCAGAGGATAAAGCCTGGCGCAATTCCAGCATGGCCAGCAGGGCGGCGCCGATACCGAGCAGGCCGAGCACCGTCAGCGCCTGGCCGGGCAGGAGTGCGAATAACAGCAGCAGGATAGCGATGCTCCCCAGGCCAGCACCCAGTAAATCGGCCGCATAAATGCGCGACAGCCGGGCACGGTACTGAATCAGTGCCAGCCCGATGGCATTGGCGGCGAAGAAAAAAGGCAGCGCCAGCAACAGGTAGGTATACAGCAGCCAGGCGGTCTGCCGGGTATCCCAGAGGACTTCCTCGGCATTGAAGGGGATCCGTTGCGCGAGCAGGAAGCAGCCAACCAGGCAAATGCCGAACAATGCCAGGTTGACGATGTAGCTGGCGGCAAAACGCCGCAACAGCGGGCGTTGCAGCAGCATGAGAAAGGCGCCGCTGACGCCGTAGCCGAGCAAGGCCAGGCTGATCATCATGTAGGCGAAGTGATGCCACTGGATTATCGAGAACAGGCGCATCAACAGGACTTCGTAGGCGAGCGCCGTCGCCGAGACCAGGGCGATGGACAGAAAAGGTAACCGTTCCCGGTTAGCCTGCATATCCAGGCAGCATCCCGAATGCCGGCGCAGCCATGTCCTGGACTGGACCCCGGTCCGTCACACACCGCAACTCTGCTGTCGGTAGGAACATTGCTTTTTTCAAGTTAAGGTTACAAATACCCTGGACCGGACCCGGGCCCGACTGGTGAAATCTGCGGCTCAGTCGTGTTCCCCGGTTAGTGGCACGAACTTTACGGGCAGGATTTGCCGGGTGATCAGTTGCCCGTCCATTTGTTTCTCGATCAGTACCAGTTGCTGGGTGAGAAAGGCGCTACCGACCGGGATGACCATGCGGCCACCGGGTTTGAGTTGCGCCACCAGTGGTGGCGGTACGTGGCTGGCGGCAGCCGTGACCACGATGGCATCGAAGGGGGCGTGTTCTTTCCAGCCATAATAGCCATCGCCGATGCGCGTCGTTACATTTTCATATCCCGATTGTGACAGGCGTCCGGCCGCCTGCTTGCCCAGTGCCTCGATGATCTCGATGCTGTAAACCTGCCCGACCAGTTCGGCCAGTATGGCTGCCTGGTAGCCGGAGCCGGTGCCGATTTCAAGCACCGTATCGTCTGCCTGTGGCTTGATCAGGTCACTCATCAGGGCAACGATGTAGGGCTGCGAAATTGTTTGCCCGTAGCCGATGGGCAACGGCCGGTTGGCATAGGCCAGCTGGCGGTGTTCTGCGGGGACAAATTCGTGCCGGGGCACTCGGCCAATCGCCGCCATGACGCGCGGGTCGAGCGCTTCCTTGTCGAGATACATGCTGGTTTCGCGTACATCCTGCTCGATGGCTCTCGACCAGCAGCCGGCGTGCCTGTGCATACTCGTCAGCGAGTGCCGCAGATGCCGGCAACAACAGCAGCGGAATGCAAATCCGGAATAACAAATACCTGTACAACATTATCGTCCTTGTCGTAACTGTTGATTGATGCAAGTATAGGGCAATCAGGGTTCAGTATCCTGAAGCGGAAGCCTGGTAGACCCGGTAATACTGCCCGCACCGGTTGGCTACTCGCTGCGGGTTATTGAAAATACCGGTTGTGCAGCGGGCGGTACGTGCCGGAAATATCAAACCCGGTCGCTTGTTCGTTAGTATACTGCACCTGAACTATATATCGTGTTTTACGTCGCGGCAGGGTCTTATGGAATACAAGGACTATTACGAAATCATGGGGGTTGCGCGTGAGGCCACGCAGGACGAGGTCAAGCGCGCCTATCGCAAGCTTGCCAGGAAATATCACCCGGACGTAAGCAAGGAGCCGGACGCCGAACAACGCTTCAAGGAAGTCGGCGAGGCCTACGAGGTGCTCAAGGACCCCGAGAAGCGCGCGGCCTACGATCAGCTGGGCAAGCAGTGGAAGGCCGGGCAGGACTTTCGTCCGCCGCCGGACTGGGACGCCGGTTTCGAGTTTCGCGGCGGCGGTTACACCGCGGGCGCCGCAGGCATGCACAGCGATTTTTTCGAGGAGCTGTTTGGCCGTGGCTTCGCGAGCCCGGGCGGCACGCAGGGCCGGGGGGGCTTCCGTATGCGCGGGGAAGACCACCATGCCCGGGTGCTGGTCGATCTGGAAGACAGCTTTAACGGCGCAACGCGCCCCATCTCTCTGCGCATGCCCGGGCTGACCGAGGACGGGCATGTCACCACCCGTGATCGCACCTTGAGCGTGCGCATCCCCAGGGGTATCCGTCCCGGCCAGCAGATTCGTCTTGCCGGCCAGGGCGGTCCCGGTCTTGGCGGTGGCGGTTCGGGAGACCTTTACCTGGAAGTGGAATTCCGCGATCACCCGTTGTACAGCGTCGACGGCGGGGACATTTACCTGCATTTACCGGTGGCACCCTGGGAGGCGGCGCTCGGTGCGAATGTCAAGGTGCCGACCCCGTCCGGAAATATCGACCTCAAGATACCGCCCAACTCCAGGCAGGGCAGCAAGCTGCGCCTGAAGGGCAGGGGCCTGACCGGCAAGCAGCCCGGCGACATGTATGTGGTGTTGCAAGTGACGTTGCCGCCGGCCGACAGCGATGCTGCCAGGGCCCTGTACAAACAAATGCAAGAGCAACTCGGTTTCAACCCGCGCGCGAAAATGGGGGTATCCTGATCCCGTGAACGAAAAAAGCCAGTCGACAACGCCCGTCGAATTGATCGACGAACAAACAACCTTCACCCTCGCCGAGCTGTGCCGTTCCTGCGCGGTCGAAGCCGAACTCATCGAGGCCCTGGTAGAGCAGGGCATACTCGAGCCCACCGGCAGGCAAGGCCGCCACTGGTGCTTTCACGCCAGCAGCCTGCGGCGCACGCGCATTGTGCTGCATTTGCAGCAAGATCTCGGCGTCAACCTTGCCGGCGCCGCACTCGCACTCGATTTGCTTGAACGCATCGAGGAACTCGATGCACGGTTGCATGCAATGCAGGGTGGTCGGCTGCGCTGAGCAACAGAAAATAGTCAGGTTTATTCCCTGGCTTTACATCCGGAATCCGGATAACCGGCGTGTGCACATTTCACCATATGCAATCGAAAAGGCGGAATGGAATCCAATAGATTCAACCGATACCCCAAAGGGGATTGATTTAATTCCAGACTACATCCTTGGTTGCCGGTTGCCTGGTATGGGAGATTGGTTTAAATGGCTGTAAAACGGGCAGGGCCAGCAAGAATTAATAATTCTGCCCCTTTAACGCCTGATGCGCTCAATAATTCCTTTAATTATATATGGTTAAAAATCAACATGTATGTAATGTTTTACGTCTTTCAAATTCAATGTAGGCTGATGTTATTAGAACAATAAGCCGGAAACCGGAAAAATGTCCCCAACAGACAAGACAGGTCGAATAAACAGCTACGTCAAAATGCCGCGCTGCCTGGCTGGCTGCTTGCTTGGGATATCGATCCTGTTTACTAGTAATGTTCAGTGTGCTGATCCGGCAGCAGGCAAAAGCAGGGATGTTGCCGCGTTAATCGAGCAACTGGGTGTGGATACAGCCAGTGACGCAGCCGCGATGGGCAAGTTGCGTGCAATGATTGCACAGGATCAACCCATGTCAGCTGCTGCAGCTTCAGATGATATTCAGGAAGGCCTTTGGAGCGGTGTCGTTGAACGCGTCTACGTGGACAACCTGGATGCGCAAGGCAACCTCGTGCCGGGCCCGACTCAATTTTATTTACAAACCGGGACCGAACATCTGCAGGTCTTTTTCCTGGATAAGGCAACGGAACCTGTTGAAAGTGGCCAGCACATGGAGATCAGGGGTTATCGCACAGGACGCAGGGCCCTTGTATTGGAGGCTGGCCGGAAACGGCAGGACTCGCATCGCTCTGGCAGGCCAAAGCTGAGCAACAAACCATAGAAACACACGTACTATAAAAAAGCAGGTCAACTGTTAATAATAATCAACAACATGCTTTCAAATAAAATACGCTGCAACATTGGATTAGCGCTCACTCTTGCCGCCGGGCTCACTGTCGGCTGGAGCAGTGCGCATGCAGTTGCACCGGCCTGTCAGTCGATTGGTCCGCAGAAGGGCCTGGTGATCGCCGTAAATTTTTCCTCCAATCCCGCCGAAAGCAAACCGATCAATGCTATTAATGATGACTATTTCGGTAATTCGGACTCTTTGAAGGATTACTGGGACGAGGTTTCCTACGGCCAGACGACGCTCACGGGCGATACCCTTGGCTGGTTCACGCTGGACTACCCGGGCTGGGAGTCATGCAACATCTACGACATCAGGCTCAATGCACTGGCTGCGGCCGCTGCATCCGTCGATGTGACCGAGTATAACCGCATCTTTTTGCGTATTGTGAAACCGCCCGAATGCAATATAACGGCTGCAGGCCAGGGTTCCGGTTGTACTTCAATCCTGATCCCCGGCGGTGGAATCATGGAGGCGTCCACCAGCTGGAACTACGTCGATAGCAGTGGCGTGATATACCATGAGGGCGGTCACAATCTTGGGCTGCCACACGCCAATTCGGAAGATCACGGCTCCACTGACATTATCGGTTCGGTGGGTGTTTACGGGACCCAGACGGAGTATGGGGACCTGTTTGATGTGATGGGTTCATCAAGTCGTACCGGCCACCATAATGCGATGTACAAACACCGGCTCGACATAATTACCGATGCAGATGTCATCGACGTTACCACCACCGGTACCCACATTATCGAGCCGCTTACCGTTGCGGGGACCGGCAAGAAGGCCCTGCGAATCTTTCGTGGCTCCAATTGGCTGGGCGCGAGTGGTTCGCCACCAATCCGAAAAGAGTACCTGTGGGTCGAGACACGCAAGGACACGGGCTACGATTCGAATATCAGGAAAACCGGTGACAATGCAGATACGGTTTATGGTGGTGCCCTGATTCACATAGATCACAATTACACCATTAAAAGTCACGTGCTTGATATGCATCCCGGAACTTCCTCTCTCGAGTTTCAGGATGCATCACTGGTTTCGGGTGAAACATTCACAGATCCCTATACCGGAATCAGCATTGATCATGACGGCGTCAGCAATCCCGGCGGTGAAGTGACATTAACGGTCACCATCGCAAACCCGGACACCGATGAAGATAACCCGAAATTCGGTCGGACCTGATTGCGTACATCCTGATACGTTAAACTCGATCCAAAAAACCGGCCCATCTTCGCGGAGTTGAATCAATCATGGACGTTCGATTTTGGGGAACACGCGGCTCCATGGCAAAAGCCGGACCCGGCACCGTCCGCTACGGTGGAAACACGTCATGTGTCGAGGTGCGCTCGGCCGCCGGGACACTGGTCGTCATTGATTGCGGGACCGGGGCCCATGGGCTTGGCCAGGCGCTTATGGCGCAGCAGGAACAACCCGTACACGGTCACCTGCTGATCAGCCATACACACTGGGACCACATTCAGGGGATCCCTTTTTTTGCACCCTTGGTCGTGCCGGGCAATGAATGGGATATATACGCACCGCACAGCGTCAGCCAGTCGATTCGGGACACGCTCGCGGGGCAGATGCACTACACCTACTTCCCTGTGACAATTGAAGCGCTCGGTGCGAATATCAGGTATCACGATCTGGTGGAGGGCGTTTTCAGGGTCGGAGATATCACCGTTCGTTCCCGTTATCTTAACCACCCTGCATTGACGCTTGGTTATCGACTCGAGGCCGATGGTGTTTCGGTCGTTTACTCGTGCGATCATGAACCTTATGCCCGTCAGCAGTCGGCCGGGAAGATCGAGCTCAGTGAGCAAGACCGTAATCACGTGGACTTTTTACGCGGAGCCGATCTTGTGATTCATGATGCCCAGTACACGGCCGCCGAATATGCAGACAAGGTCGGATGGGGGCATAGCCCGGCTGAGTACGCGGTCGAAATCTGCAAAAACGCCGGGGTAAGGCAATTGGCGCTGACCCACCATGATCCACTGCGAACTGACGATGATGTCGACCGGATAGTCGATGGCCTCAGGGCTGGTTTGAGTCAGGGCGAACAATCGATTCACGTGTTTGCAGCCGCAGAGGGCGAGTCCATCGAACTGGGAACCAGGGTCGATGCAGGGGTAACGCACGACAGCATGGAATCCCCGGCCATTACTCCGATTAAACCGGCGATTTCGGAATTTTCGGTCTTCCTCGGCGCCACGGACGCCCAAACGGAAAAAGTGATCAAGGGTGCCGTATCCACTGAAAATTTGCGTTTAATATCCGGAGCAAGCTCGGATGCCGCGCCAGGGATAATAGAAAATGAGCGGCCGTCGCTGGTCATTGTGGATGAGCAGGCGACGGGCGAAAATGCGATTGAGATTTGCCGAAAGGTCAGGGAAACGGGCATTCAGGATCCGCAGCAAGTACCTATCGTGGTTATCTCTGACAACAATTACACAGACTCCGACCTGGCCGTGTTTGACGTAGACAGGATGGTCCGGCCTTTTTCACAGGAATATGCGCGTACGCGTATACGTGCATGGATGTTGCGGACCACTTGCCGATGGATGCGGGCAAAAATACCGGAACACGAAGAGTCGCGGCTGGCCGCTCTCCATAATCTGAACCTGCTTGATACCGAACCGGAAGAGCGGTTTGACCGTATCGCCCGAATAGCTGCGGAAGCTTTTGATGTGCCGATCGCTCTTGTCAGTCTGGTCGACAGCGACCGGCAGTGGTTCAAGTCCTGCTTTGGCCTGGATGCGAAAGAGACTTCACGCGACATGGCATTTTGCGCTCATGCAATCCTGGAGGACAGGGTACTGATTGTCCCCGATGCTTTAATGGACCCGCGTTTCGCCGACAATCCGCTGGTGTCCGGTGGGCCACGTATTCGCTTCTATGCCGGGTGCCCCCTGAAATTACCGGATGGGAATTTTATGGGTACGTTGTGCATCATCGATACTCGACCCCGTCAGCTTGACGACCGGAAGGTCAAGCTGCTGCGAGACCTGGGTGAGCTGGCGGAAGCGGAACTCTCCAGGGTGCCACCCCAGGCGGCTGTCTGATTGAATGAAAATCTATTAAACATTTGGCGGAAGACTTGTTTGACAAAAACGATCAAGTCCGACCGACTCGTATACTTGCCAACCACAGCCGGTATGCAAGCTGCTAAGGCCGATCTGCCGGGCGGCAATGACTGCCTGCATTCGGTCGAAGACTGCGAGTGTTTCTGGAAACGCCGTTACATCTGTTCTTTACAGTTTATTCTGCCACCACCGATTTCCGGCTGATTTTCTTTAGTCCCGGCAAGACATCGCGCGGGCAGACCGATAGCCCGCTGACAACGCTTGTCACTGACTGCCGGTTCAGATCACTACGTGGTGCTTTCCAACCAGCGTCACGCTGCTGGCCTGCGGGCCGCGCTCGCCGGACTCTTCGGTAAAACGCACTTCGCTGCCGACTTTAAGCTTGTCATAGGCATTCTTCAGTACGCTGTTGCGATGAAAATAGATCTCCCGACCGTCCGCAGTGTTGATCTTGCCGTAGTCTTCCTCGGGGTGCAGGCTGATTACGTGACCACCGGCCGGCGCCTCGTGCTGCTTGACCTTGCCGCGCCGCACGCGTGCATGGTCTTCCAGCTGGCGTTTCATGGCATCGAAGGCATCCCGAATGGCCACATAGACGTCTTCGTGTGCATGGTCCTTGTGATGGTGTTCGTGTGATACCACCAGCTCACCGTCCGGCACACCGAGGTCGATGCGTACCTGGTACAGTTCGCCCTGGTGATGATGCCCATGGGGTGCTTCCACCATGACGCGACAGCTCATGATCTTGTCATAGTACTGCTCGAGCTTGCCGGCCTTTTCGCGGATCCTTGCCTCCACGGCATCTGACGGTTCCATTTCCCGGAAAGTTATCTGTAACGGTGTTTGCATGTCGATATCTCCAGAGTTATTGGCCGTTGTCCGGTTACGACCCCTATTCAAGCACCGGAATGGCAGCGACGGCATTGAGCATGGTCAAGAACTGTGCAATTAACAGGCAAACAAGGTCTTGATGGATTGATTTTTAATGTGTTTTGGTGCATCAATAGCACCTGCTCACGATTGCAGATGTGCCACTCAGAGAGGAGGTATTACCATGTTGAAACCCACGGATGACGAATTACGCGAGGCGCTTGCGGAGGCGGAACGTATGCGGGAGCAGGGTGCAGACCCCCATCACGTAGCCAAGGTGCTTCAGTACCTCGATCATCATACCCGCTCGCTGGAGAAGGTTTTTCAGGCCGCAAAGCACTATATCCACTCGGGCCTGGCGGAGAGGGAACATTCCATTCTGGAGAATGCCATCGAGGCCCTCAGGGGCGAGGAACTGCATGACACGGATCGGGAGGACGAGACGCTGGGTCTCTAGGTTCGCAAACAGGAATCAGGGGTATCGTTATTCTCTTTAACGCTTGCAGTACAGAACGGTGCAATTTGGAGTGCCGACAGCACTCATTCAACACACAGAAAATTTGTTGCTATACTTATAACAGGAGGGAGATATAGAAGAGAGGGCAAACGAGGTTGTTTGCCAGAGCCAGACGGGCAACTGCTCATCTCCCTTCGGACGCCTCGGCAAGCACGGTATGCGCAAGAGCGTCAGGAGGGCCTGACATTCCGGGGTGGGACAGACCCACCAGCGTTACCGCCCACTACCGGGGCGTTTCAATACGCGGACTGCGGCAAATAATGATACTCCCGCCCGGTTATTTTTTCGTCACACGCACGCCGTCGCCGATCCGGTCATCCGGGTGCTGTATGACATGCTCACCTGCCTCGATACCGTCAAGAATCTGTGTCACAAGTCCGTTGCCGCGTCCAATGGTGACGCTGGTCAGGCGCGCCTTGCCGTTATCGAGGGTAAAAACCGCCCAGCCATCGTCGTGTCGAAACAGGGCGCTTGCCGGTACCTGCAATACATCATCCGCCTGCCAGAGTATAAACCGCGCCTCGACACGATAGCCGTCACCCAGCTGCTGCCAGTCCGATCGCGGCGACACGAGGTCGGCGATTACCCAGACGCGCTGTTCCTCGACGCCCAGCGCCGAGATGCGCGTGAAGCCGGTCGGTTCGACGGTGCGCACCACGGCCTCCAGCACCTGCGGGCCGCCCCAGCGCAACAGTTCCACGGAACTGCCGGGCTGAATGCGCACGGCATCGGCCGACAGGACATCCACGGCCACCTCCAGCGCGGCGGGGTCGCCGATCTCCAGCAGCGGTTGACCGGTTGTTATAACACCTTCGCTTTCCTGGTGAATCTGCAACACACGACTGGCAACCGGCGCCTTTATGGATACGGTCTCCGCCGCTGCTTCGCCATTATCGGCAATGGAATACTGCAATGCCGTCTCGGCGGCTTCCAGTTCATGGCGTGCCACATCCACCGCGAACCTGGCGGAACGCAGTTCTGCTTCGGCCTCCCGCAAGCGTGTAGCTGATTGCTCCAGTGCCTCGCGCGAGACCAGTGACTGTTCCTCCAGTTTTTGCTTGCGTGCGTGGTCACTGCGCGCATAACTGGCTTCGGCGCGTGCTGCGGTCACCTTCTGCTCCGCACGCCTTGATGGCATCGCTGGCTGCAGCCGCCTGTGCCGTGGCGCGCGCGCGGCTGCGCGGGTCCAGCACCTCGGGGCGCAGCGGTTCCATCAACGCCAGCGTCTGTCCCTGCGTGACCGCATCGCCGACGTTCAGCGTGATACGTTGCAGGTAACCTGCAACCGGCGCGGAAATGATAAAGCGGTCCTTGACGCGGGTTTTCCCTTCTTCCTCGACCGTCACGCTGAGCGGGGCACGCACCGCCGCTGCCGATTCGACCAGTACCGGGGCGGGCCAGAAACCCCACGCCAGTAATGCCGTCAGGGCAATGCCCAGCAGGATGATGACGGTTGTCCTGTTCAATTTCATACGTATCGATTCCGTTGCAGTGACCGCGTTATTCGCGCGTTTTCAGTACCCCGATCAGGTCGAGGCGGTTCAGTTTACGCCAAAGCAGCATTCCGGATACAACAGCGGATGCCAGCACCACGCTGGCCGCAAAGGCGAATGTATCGGCCTCCAGTACCAGCGGTACGCGGTACAGGTCGGAGCGGAATGCATCTGACAGGTAGCGGCACAATTCACGGCCGAACAGGTAACCGAGCGGCAGGGCCAGCAGGGTGGCCACGGCCAGTTCACCCAGCAGGATGTAGGCAACCTCACCCCGGGTAAAGCCGAGCACCCGCAGGCTGGCCAGTTCGCGGTCACGCTCGGACAGTGCAATCCGGGCGCTGTTGTAGACGACGCCGAAGGCGATAATGCCGCCGAGCAGGGCGGTGACAAAGGAAAAAAACAGGATGGTTTCTTCCATGGTTTTGTGGAAACTGCGAATCGCCGTCTCGCGCACCACGGTACCGGCCACCCGCGGCATGTCATCCAGGTCGCGATAGATGCGCTCACTGTGCCGTGCATCGATATCCAGGTAGACGCCGTTGATGGCGTCGCCCTCCTGCAGCAGGCGGTTAACGGTCGCACGTTGCATGTAGGCCGACACGCCCAGGTATTCGCTGGTCAGTCCGACCACCGGCACCTGCAGCACCGGGCGATTGCCTTCAAGAACTTCCACGGTCAGCCGTTCACCCGGCTCGATGCCAAGCAGCTCGGCCAGAAAATCGGTCAACACCACGCCCTGCGCGGGCAGCTCCACGCGCTTCAGGTCGGCGTCGAGGACACGGCGTAATACACCATCCGGTTCCAGTCCCTGGATCGCCCCGCGGTAGCTGCGGTGTTCGAAGCGCAAGCGCGCCGGCACTGCGCGGATACCTTCCGCGTGCTGCACCCCCTGCAGTCCGGCCAGCGAATGCAGGGCATGATGCGAGGTCGGTTCGGTCAGCGTCACGGTCAGGTCCTGGGTCTGGCTCATGGCGTATTGCACGTCGATCATGTAGGTGATTGCATCGCTCTGGAAATTGGCGACCATGATAATGCCGCAGGCCGCCGCGATGCCGCTGATGGAAAGCAGCGATTTAACCGGCCGGCGTTCGATGTGCCGCGCGATCATGCGCGTCGGCTGGGAAAACAGGCGCTGCAGTCCGAGCCGTTCGATGAGGGTTTCGCGGTAGATGGCCGGTGTTTCCGGCCGCATGGCCTCCGCCGGCGGCAGTTGCACCGCGCGGTACACGGCAACCAGGGTGCCGGTCATGCCCGCAACGATACTGACCAGCGCCGCCAGCAAGACGACATCGGTCTGCAGGTGGTATTCGGAAAACGGGAAGCGGTAAAAGTCCATGTACAGTGCGCTCAGTCCCTTGCCCATCCAGATGCCGGCGACAATGCCGCCGGCCAGTCCCAGGCCGACTATCATCAGCACCAGCGCGGCATAATGACGACCGACGGCGAGGTTGCTGTAGCCGAATGCCTTGAGTATCGCTATCTGGTTGCGCTGGGTATTCACCAGCCGGGTGATGACCACGTTCAGCAGGAAGGCCGCAACGCCCAGGAAGATGACCGGGAACACTGCGGCCATGGTCTGCAGGCCCTTCAGTTCCTCGTCAAGGAAACGGTGCGACGTCTGGTCCCGGCGCGCAAAGGCGCCCAGTCCGCCGTAGCGTTCCAGCACCCGGTCTACGCGCTGAATCACATCACTGGCAATGGCGCCGTCCACCAGCGTGAAGCTGACGTCATTGAACGCACCTTCCATGTTGTAGGCCGCGGCCAGTGCCGTGCGTCCCATCCACATGATGCCGTAGCGCTCGAAATCCGGGAACACGGCGCCCGGCGCGATGGCGTACATGTATTCTGGCGACATGGCGATGCCGACGATGGTCAGCTGCTTGCGCCGGCCGTTGATAGTGGCCTGCAGCGTGTCGCCGGGTTGCAGCTCATGTGCCTCGGCGAAGGCGTCGTTGACCAGCACTTCGTCATCCTGGTCCGCGACCACCCGGCGCCCGCGGCGCAGGTGCAGTGAATTGAGGTCCGGCGGCCGGTCCTCGGGAATGGAGACCAGCGTCCCGATGACCGGATCGGCAAAGCCGGGCACAGTCAGGCGCGCCGCGGCAAACACGCGCGTCTGCACGCGTTCGACCCCGGGTATCGCCTGCAAGCGTCCAGCAACCGTTTCGGGGGCCCGTTTCAGCAGGGCAAACACCTCCGCGAAGCGTTGCTCGCGGTAATAGTCATCGCGTGCGACCAGCAACGTGTCGTAGGTCGACAGTGACATGACGAACGTTGCGACGCCGCCGACCTGCACCAGTGCAATGGCCAGCACCATGCCACGCAGTTCCACCAGGTCACGCCACAACTTGCGGTTGAGGACGCGCACGGGGCTACCAGCTCAGCTCGGCGGCGCGTTTACGGGTCGGGTTGCGCTGCACGGAAGCGATGCGGCCATCCATGATGTGCACCACCCGGTCCGCCATGTCGGCAATGCCGGCGTTGTGCGTTATCAATGCGGTGGTGGTGCCGAGTTCACGATTGGCGCTCTCCAGCGCCTCCAGCACCAGCACGCCGGTTTCCGAGTCGAGCGCACCGGTCGGTTCATCACATAGCAGCACGGCCGGGTTCTTGGCGACGGCACGTGCAATCGCGACACGCTGCTGCTCGCCGCCGGAGAGTTGCGCCGGAAAGTGGTCCATCCGGTCCTGCAGGTGCACCAGTGCCAGCGCGTCCTCCGGCGTCATCGGGTTACGCGCGATCTCGGTGACGGCCGCGACATTTTCGCGCGCCGTCAGGCTCGGCATCAGGTTATAAAACTGGAATACGAAACCGACATGGTAGCGGCGATATTCGGTCAGGCGGCGCTCGTTGGCATGGGTCAGGTCCTGGTCGCGGTAACGGACCGAGCCTTCGCTGGCGGTATCCAGGCCGCCGAGGATGTTCAGCAGGGTGGACTTGCCGCTGCCTGACGGGCCCAGCAGTACCATCAGTTCGCCGGCAAACAGTTCGAGGTCGACACCGCGCAGGGCATGCACATCGACCTCGCCCATGTGATAGACCTTGGTCA
The DNA here is from genome assembly GCA_963768575.1 of uncultured Halobacteria archaeon. Lineage (GTDB taxonomy): Bacteria > Pseudomonadota > Gammaproteobacteria > UBA9214 > UBA9214 > UBA9214. Next base: position 112,516 of record CAVYIJ010000003.1, on the reverse strand, counting down.
GGCCGCTCACCTGGAAGACAGTCCCGGCAGCGGAGTCTGCAGGCGGCGGTGTACTGTTGATGTCACTCATACCCGGCACTGTTGACCACCTGACCGGCATAGTCAAATGTGCCGGGAAAGTGGTCGAGAGAAGACAGGATTATCCGGTCGGTCCAGGCAGGGGTTCAGGTTTCCATGGCGGCCGTATACTTTCCTGTACAGGCGGTACCGTTAAGATAAGCACGCTGGTACAGCGCCTGTTGGGTCGCGGCGGCATTTTCGGATTTTCCCTGCCATGCCTTCAATGCAGGTTCCTGCAGTGCGCGTCCGTAGGAAAATGACAGTTTCCAGGGAGCATCAGGAAACATTGAATTCATGGCATTGAGGTTGGCCGTTGCCTCTTCCGGGGTTTGTCCGCCGGAGAGGAAATTGATGCTCGGGACGGCCGCCGGTACCGTGCGTCTGAACACCCTGATCGTTGCCTCCGCCACCTGTTCGGGGCCGGCACTGGACGGATGCGTCTTGCCCGGCGTCACCATGCTGGGCTTGAGCACGATGTGTTCGAGCACCACCTTGTGCCGGTGCAGTGCATGGAACACGCTGTGCAGGACCAGCTCGATGACTTCCGCACTGCGCTCGATGCTATGGTCGCCATCGATCAGTACCTCGGGTTCCACGATGGGCACAAACCCTTCCGCCTGGCAGATGGCGGCATAGCGCGCCAGCATTTCCGCGTTGGCCTCGCGGCCGAGCGGGGTCGGGTTATCCGGGCTGATCGGGTAGACCTCGCGCCACTTGGCAAAGCGTGCGCCCTGTGTCTTGTAGGTCCGCAGGCGCTCGGCGAGTCCGTCCAGTCCCTGCGTGATGTTATCGCCCGGCGCGTTGGCGAGTGGCTGCAGGCCCTTGTCCACCTTGATGCCGGGCACGATGCCCTGCCTGGCGAGTACCTCCGGCAACGGCAGGCCATCATCGGACTGCTGTGTCAGTGTCTCCTCGAACAGGATAACGGCACTGATGTATTCAGCCAGTTCCGGCGTTGTAAACAATAAACTACGGTAGCTGCGCCGCAGTTCCTCGCTTGATTCGACTTCGATAGCGGCAAAGCGCTTGGCGATCGTCGGCGCGCTTTCATCAGCGGCCAGTATGCCCTTGCCGGCCTGCACCATGTCGCTGATGGTTGCCTCAAGTTCTGCTGCTGTATCCATGGCCCTGTCATCCTTTTGTTGTGAATTGGAGTGATTCCCGAGGTTGCAAGTCTCGCATTGCGGTTGTGCGCCGGTATTGACACATGTCAAAAACCGCTCGGGTATGGTCCCTGCTTGCAACGAAGTATAGCGGGGATTTCAATTCAGGGTGCAGTCCCGAAGTCTTCCGGCGACGGCTTGCTGAATTGCGCGATCAGTTGCTCCATTTTCACGAAGTGGCTGCCTTTCCAGTAGACCTGTCCACACTCATCGCAACGACGGAAGTGGTCGTAATAGCGTGCGGTCTTCGGCTCCAGCCGGTCGATGACCTGCGCCTTGTCGACGTCCGACAATTTTCCATTGCAGCGGATACAGCGTGACATCGGCTCAAGCGACGCGTACAGGTCGAAGCGGCGCAGGACTTCGCCGACCTGCAGCAGCGGGTCATCGCTGCGAATGTAGTAGCCGCGGGTGATGATACTGCGGTGCAGCAGGCGGCGGTCGCGGGTCAGCAGGGTGCGCTGCCCGGCGCAGGACAGGTTTGCCAGTTCCTCGTCACCGAAGTCATTGCGGTAGAGTACGTCGAGGCCGAGCATGCGCAGGTAGCGTGCCAGGCGGCCGAGGTGCGTGTCGAGTACAAACTTCGGTCGGCGCAGCGGGGTTGGGCGCAGTTTCACCAACGGCCGGATATCCAGGCTTTCGAACATCGGGTAGACACTGATGCGGTCGCCGCTGTTGACGATATACGAGAAATCCACGCTCTCGCCGTTCACCAGGATCAGGTCCACTTCCGTGTGCGGCACGCCGAGCGCCTCGATCATGTCCTTGATCGAGGCGCGCCGGGTGACGGGGCAGGGGAAGCGGGTCTTTTTTTGCGCAGCCGGCAGGAAGTCGTTCAGTTCCTCGTAAAAGCGGAACCATGCCGCAGCCGGGGAGCCTGTTGCACCGGTGTGTGACGGTTTGTCTGTTGCGTCAACCATAAGCGTGTATTACGCCCGGTCTGAAAAAATCTACAGGTGGCGTGAAGGGAATTGTAATAATAGCACCGCCGAACCCCGGGCTTGCCTGGCCGTCACCGTGCGTCAACGAGGTCGGCTGCCTGATCTGCACCCAGCGGTCTGAACATGACGAGGAGCAGCGGCAGCAGGGTCAGGTCGGCAAGCAGGGCAACCACCATGGAAAAGCCGGTCAGCAGTCCGAAGTAGATGGTAGGGACGAAACTCGACAACGCCAGGATCGTAAAGCCGAGCGTGATCGTGACGGCAGTGTAATACATGGCGCGGCCGATGCTGCCGTGGCAGCGTTCCACGGTGGCCCAGTAGTCGCCGTCTTTCGTGAACTCGTCGGTGAACCGGTGCACGTAGTGAATGGTATTGTCCACGGCGATGCCGATTACGATGGCCGCGATAGTGATGGTCATGATGTCCAGGGAGATTCCCAGCCAGCCCATCAGTCCGAGAACCTGTACCGCCGCAACCACGTTGGGGATGATCGCAATCATGGCCATCTTCAGGCTGCGGAACGAGACGATGAACATCAGCATGATGGCCAGGAACACCGCCCCGAGCGTGAGAATCTGCGAGCGAAACAGGCTTTGCAGCATGTTGTTATACAGCACCAGCATGCCGGAGACATGCACCTGTTCCGCGTCGAGGCCCAGAGTCGTTGTCAGGTGACGGCGGATTTTCTGTATCAGTTCCTCGCGTTTCAGCGACGGGTCTGACTCGAACACCCGAATACCGAAGCGCAATTGATCGCCGTCCTCTGACAGGTAGGGTGTAAACAGGGATTCCTTGACCTCCGCCGGCAGTTTCTTGAACAGCACAGACAAAAAGAAATCATCGATCGGCTTGCCCTCGTTCAGTGTCTCCAGCATGCGGGTGGCCGTGACGATGGACAGCACCTTGCCGGTCTCCGGCAGGCCGTCGAGGTAGTCATGGATGGCGCTGACTTCGTCCAGGCGGTATGAATTGAACCAGTAACTGGTGCCCGTGATCCCGGCTTCACCCTCCATCGGCAGGGGAAAGTCGTCCATGAAACCGTCATCCGCGAATTGTTCAACGGCGGGGTCGGGTGGGGGTTCCGGCGGGGCGTCGATAATGACGTCCAGTGGCGTGGTGCCGCCAAGTGTGCGGTCGATCAGTTCCATGCCACGGTAGATTTCTGTCGATTCCTTGAAGTAATCGATGAAGCGGTTCTCCACGCCGAGTTTGCCGATACCGATGATGCTCAGTACCACGACTATGGCAAACGCTGCCGGGATGGCTTTACTGAACTGTTTAATCAGGCGAGCAAAGAACAGCGTGATGGCGGCCGTTATGTCACGTCTTTTTGCCGGTGTCCCGGGTTTCAGAAACATCAGTGTGGCCGGGAACAGGACAAACGCAAGTATGAATGCCAGGGCAATGCCGATGGCCATCATCCAGCCGAAATCGATAACGGGACGAATGCCGCTGAACAGCAGCGAACCGAAAGCCACCATGGTAGTGATGGCCGTGTAGAAGCAGGCGACCACTTTCGTCCTGACCGTCTCCCGCACGAGTTCAAACTGCCCGGCGGCCGGATTGGCTGCATGCAGTTCCCGGTAGCGGACGATCAGGTGGATGGTGAGAGACAGGGTGATGATCAGCAGCAGGGATATAAAATTGGAGCTGACGACGGTCACCGGCCAGTCGACCAGTCCGAGCCAGCCGACCATGACCAGACCGGTGACAAGGCAGGTCATCATGGGCAGCAAGACCCAGCGCGGTTTGTGAAACGCCACTGCCAGGATGATGACGAGGAAGCACAAAACACCCACGCCAAATGCGACCAGGTCATGGCGAATGAAGTCGATGGAATCCGCCACGATCATGGGGACGCCACCCAGGTATAACGCCGCATGTTGCCGGTGTTCGTCCAGTATGCCGCGGACCGTCGCAATGTCGGCATCCTGCTGGTCGAGCAGTCCGGCGCTGTAATCGTTGAACTGGCGTGACACGGCCGCCAGTTCAGCCGTTTTCTGTGCGTCAAGATTACCGCCAAGGTCTTGCTCGCGGAGCCGGTCGCGTTGTTCGAGAAGGCGGTGATAGGTGTCGTCACGCCTGAAATTGACCTGCAGTGCCGTGGTGGTGCCGTCCGGGCTGATGATGAGATTACGGTACAACGGACTGGATACAAATTCCCGGCGGGCGAGTTCCCGGTCCGTTTCCGGGCTGTCCAGGGTGCGTATTTGCCGGCTCATTTCGGTGAGGGTGATCGGCGGGCTGCTGATCAGCGGCACATCCAGCAGGCTGACGACCGACTCGACCCGTTCCAGTGCGGCCAGGCTGTCACGCAGGGCGCGTAAATCCGCCAGTGCCGCATCGCTGAACAGGTCCCGGTCGGGTGTATAGGTAACAATCAGGTTGTCATCCGAGCCATACCGTGCGCGAACGGCGCGGTAATAGCGCAGCGCCTGGTCATCTTCCAGGATCAGCGAGTCCGCGGAGGCGTCGAGCTTGAAGTTTGTCGAATGGTAAGCAAAAAACAGGGTGAACAGTGTGGCGATCAGCAGGGTAATGCCGGGGCGCTTAAGCACGAGTGCGTCGTAATAGTTTGCCAGCGGATGTGACACGTTACAGCTCGGCCTGCCCGGTGTGTGACGGTGTTATTTTCGCCTCAAGCATGATCATGGAATGGTATATTATCGGGGCACTCCCGTGATGGCCAGAGGTCATCCGGATATTGCCTGCCTTTAATCGTGCTGTTCTGTTTCCAGTTGATACGGAGCGCCTTGCAGGCACGACACTGTCGAAGAAATATTGCCGCTATCAGGGTGGTAATTATTTACAGATGGGTGGATTGCCGGGGTGCCGCTCACGAATACCGGCCAGGCTGTGACCAGCGGGGGCCATTCGATACTCTCCACGGAATGGTTTCGACCCTTTATTCCCGGGGTTTCAATCCCCCGGTTTTACTGGAACAGCATTCGGGTGGTTAAGCCGGAGTCCCCGCTAGCCGAGGCCGAGTGAGTAACTTGCCTTGTTGCTGTCTTCGACTTCATCGCTCTCATTCTCATTCATTATATCCATGTTGCCGGACGGGGCCTGGATGAAGTAGCCCTGGGCAAAATTGATCCCCAGTTCCCACAGGATGGCGAGGCAGGCCGGGCTTTCGACGCCCTCGGCAATGGTTATGAAGTTGTTGCGTGCGGGCAAGGTCCATGATTTCGGTGACCTTGGCGAAGCACTTGCCCTTGGAGCCGATATTCTGCACCAGGCCGCTGTCAATTTTCAGATAATCAGCCCGGATATGCTGGAGATGTTGTGGCTGCGTCGTCATGCGGTAGTGCTCGATGGCAATTTTGCAGCCAATCGCATTGAGTGCTTTAGACATCGTTGACAGATTCTTCAGTTCATTTACCAGCATATTTTCGGCCACCTCGAATACGAGCTGTCCGGGATTAACCTTGTATTCCTTGATTTTCTCCATGACCCAGACGGTGAAATCCTGGCTGGCAACAGATTGCCTGGTCAGTTTTATGAACAGTTTCATTGGCTGATCCGGGTTTTCGGCCATCATGCGAATGATGTTCTCGATTACATAGTAGATCGACGTCGATGGCCTTGCCGGAGTGGACCGCCATGGAAAAGAACTCGCCCGGCAGAATAATATTACCGTCTTCGTCAACGATCCTGGTCAGCACCTCGTAACAGTGACTGGCCTCGTCACTGAGGCTGGATATGGACTGGTAATAGATCTTTATGCGGTTATCCGCCAGAATTTTGCTGACGATATGCGCGTGATTGTCATTATGTCCCTGCGTACCGATATCATCGGTGACTGCACTGCTGACCAGCACCTGGTTGCCACCGGAGGTGCGGGCCGATTCACATGCCAGGTCGGCACGGGCAACGACTGCTTCCGCGTTATTGTCGCTGGTCCTGACCGAGCATACCCCGATACTTGTTGATGTGATCACTGAATGTCCGGCAATCTCAAAAATATGACTCTCGACGGCTGCGCGTATTTTTTCCGCCTTTTCCCGGGCATCTGCTGTATTCGTATCAGTGCACAGAATGGCGAAAGTACAATCACCGAAACGTGTAATGCTGTCACTGTCGCTACAATGCGAAGCAATAATCTCCGCAACTCCGCTTATTACGTGTTCACTGTTCATGATGCCGATTTCATCCCTGATGCGAATGAAATTATCAATCAGCACATACATGACAGCCTGGGTTTTTTCTGCATTACCGGGTTCGGCAAGGGTGTCGTTCAGGTTTTCTATAAACCGACCGCGGTCTATCATGCCGGCAAGTGGAATGGAATCCGGAGCCGGTGTGGATGCAACGGCACACTCGTTGTCCCCGGGCACGGGTTTTTCATCGAGCCGCGTGCTGCAACTGTGCGCATCTTCCCTCGGCGCCGGCCAGTGCACCCTTGAGCGATTCTACCTCGGCTTTCAACGAGTCGATGTTTGCAGCAGGCTTCTGCCTGTTCATGCAGTCTGCTGTCGGCCTGCTTCATGGCCTCCCTGAGGCTATAGACTTCCTGTTCGAGTGCCTGGTGGTGTTCCAGTTTTCCGGCAAGGGCATCGCGCTCGTTGCCGGCAGTTTCCAGCGCGGCCCTGAGCGCCTCGACCTCGTCATTCGATGAGTCAACGGCGACGTCCGCCTGTTCATGCAGTCTGCTGTCGGCCTGCTTCATGGCCTCCCTGAGGCTGTTGACTTCCTGTTCGAGTGCCTGGTGGTGTTCCAGTTTTCCGGCAAGGGCATCACGCTCGTTGCCGGCAGTTTCCAGCGCGGCCCTGAGCGCCTCGACCTCGTCATTCGATGAGTCAACGGCGACTTCCGCCTGTTCATGCAGTCTGCTGTCGGCCTGTTGCAGGGCCTCCCTGAGGCTGTTGACTTCCTGTTCGAGTGCCTGCTGGTGTTCCAGTTTTCCGGCCAGGGCATCGCGCTCGTTGCCGGCAGTTTCCAGCGCGGCCCTGAGCTCGGCAACCTGTGCCTGAAATTCCTGCGTATCTGTGCCATGCTGTTGACTGGACTCCATGGTTTCCTGCAATGCGGCGCTTAATTGCGCGACCGTGGCCTCCAGCTTGTCAACTTCCCTGGCTCTCTCGCCAAGTGCTTCACGCTCCGATTCCGCCGCTGCCAGCCGGGATTCAAGGCCATGCATTGCAGTTTGCAGCTTTTCTGTTTCCTCGGTGGCAGACGCCATCTCAACTGCCATGGCATTACCGGCAACCGCGCTCGCGCGCAGCATTTCTATTTCACTGTCCCTTTCCGCCAGTAATTTATTGTGCATTTCGCTTTCCGAAATGTGGGAATCGTGCAGCGCCCGGCTCAGGTCCTGGAGCTTCTTCACGTGAGTGGCAAGCTTTTCATTGGCGGATTGCTGCGACTCGATTTCTGTTAAATGTTGGCGGGACAGCTCCTCGCTCTCTTTTTTCAGGGTGTCGAGCTGGCCACAGCTTGCCTCGTATTTTTCCTGCAGTTCACGGAGGTTGCCGGCCAGGCTATCTTTTTCCCGCGCAAACTCTTCCTCGGTCTGCAAGCCTTTTGCGATGTGTTGCGCCAGTGAACCGGAGAGTTCTTCGACTCGCTGCGACAACTGACTGGTTTCCTCGGCACCGGCTTGCAGTGCAGATTCCTGTTCGATCGTCTGCTGTTGCAAGCGGTCGCGCTCGGCTTCGATCTCGTGAATCCTGTGGTTCTGCTGGTCACGCTCGGCTTCGATCTCGTGAATCCTGTGGTTCAGCTGGTCGCGCTCGGCTTCGATCTCGTGAATCCTGCGGTTCTGCTGGTCGCGTTCGGCTTCGATCTCGTGAATCCTGTGGTTCAGCTGGTCGCGCTCGGCTTCGATCTCGTGAATCCTGTGGTTCAGCTGTTCCGTCTCGCGCGTGTATTCGGCTTCTTGTTGATGGCGCTTGCTGATTTCTTCTTCCAGGCTGTTATTGATGGCCTCGACGGACTCGTTCAGTTCGTCGATCCTGGCTGAACGTTCCCTGGCAAGCTTGCGTGCAGATTCGAGTTCGTAAAGTGCCGTGTTGAACGCGGCGTTGAATTGTTCCGCGACCGCCTGCAAGTCACTGACAGCGGGCTCCGTTACGTCCAGTTCGTCTGTCGGCTCCGGTGGATTTGGTTTGGATTCGTTCATTGTCTCGATGTCCTGATTCTCCGACGCACTGTCACCCGAGTGCCATATATCCATGCTATTTTCTGTATCTGATTGATTTGACACGGTATCCACCATCCCCAGCAGCCTGGTAAACATCCTGTTCACGTTGTTAATGTCCTGAAAAGACCCGGTGTGCGTAGCGAACGCAATATTCACAGGTCTATCGGCGATGCACTGCTTCTCTTTAGCAGGGCAGGTCAAGCGCCTCGTGCCAGATATGCCTGTTTATCAATGATTAAAGGTTAAATACTGGGGTGTGCCCTAATCAGGCCGATGAGCGGAGTATTGGTGGGGCATTGAGGCCTCGCGCGCCCGGCTGAGCCACACGGCCGGGTGCCGGCAAAGCCCCGGCAGGGCGGGTCAGACCACGATCCGGTCCCAGGTCCAGTACAGGCCGATGACGGCGATGGCGGCCGAGCCGGTCATGACGACAATGCGCCGGTACCATTCCTGCCTGGCGAACCACAGGCCGAGGGCAAGGTAGGCCAGCGAGATGATGGCCAGTTGCCCGAGTTCCACCCCGATATTGAAACTGATCAATGCCGTTAAAAAAGAATCTGCCGGCATACCGAAGTCTTGCAGGACGCTCGCGAAGCCCATGCCGTGCAGCAGGCCGAAGCAGAACACCAGCAGCAGGCGGCTGGCGTGCAGTGAGCGGGCGAAGATGTTTTCCAGGCCGATATAGGCAATCGACAGCGCAATCAGCGGCTCGACGATATTGTCCGGCAATGCAATGATGCCGTTCATGGTCAGGCCCAGCGTAATCGTGTGGGCCACGGTGAACATGGTGACCTGCCATAGCAGCGGACGCAGTTTCACGCTGAGCAGGAAGATACCCAGGATAAACAGGATGTGGTCCAGGCCTTTCGGCAGGATATGCTCGAAACCGGCCACCGTGTACGTGCGTATGGTCGTGGCCATCGACGGGCGGGTAAATACTTCAGTCAGTGAGAACGGTTCGCTGGCCTGGTCCTTGCGTAACCATTGCCAGGCAGACCAGTGCCATTTTTCGTTTGCCGCATCTACCTGCCGCACTCGTACGGCATTGTCGCCAAAGCGTTCCGGGTAATACCAGCTGAGGCTCTGCACTGTCCGGTCTACCCGGCCCTCGAGGTAAATCACGCTGGTCCTCGGCACCTTGGTGTAGCCCGGCTCGGGGATATCGACGCGTGTGACCGTCAGCGGCGCGGACTTGCCGTCAAAGCTGAGCTCGATCTCCTCGACCAGGCGTGCCTTGAAGGGTTCAAAGGCCTTGCCGAGTGCGTCGGCATCCAGTACCCGCAGTTCATCGTAGGCCGCGGCATTCGGTGCATCCCTGGTGTTGCGGTAGCGCGCATTGATGCCGGTGAGCAGGGCTTCGATGCTGGCGCGCAGTTCGATGGTATAAGTGCTGTCGGTATTGACGGAGATTTCGACCAGCGCGGGCTTGACCACGTCGGCCGTGACGGCTCCTGGCAACAGCAGCAGCCACAGGCAGGCCAGCCAGCGTGTCCGGCACCCGCCGCTAATCTGATTGATCATATACATCAGCAATATATTATTAACTTATACGCTGAATGTTACTGTAATTTCTCAAGTGGGTACTTTAATATGCATATATCATTTTGGCTGGTAGTGTGATTTGGTGCATGCACGGAAAAACAGCATCATTTCAACGTCTGCCCGAATAATTCTAATACCATTTCCCGATTTAACGAAGATGAACAGGTGACGCATGCCCCCAATCGATCGAAGAGAATTCCTGAAAATGCTCGGTGTCAGCGCGGCAGCGACCACCGGGCTGGTTTCCTGCAGCAAGTCCGACAATGGTCAAGCTGTACCCTCCACGGCAGGGACGTCAGCGGGCTCCGATCCACTGGCGGGGATCTACGACCTGCCCATGCAGGGCAGTGCCCGTATCCTGCACATTACCGACGTACACGGCCAGCTGAATCCGGTTTACTTTCGGGAGCCCAACGTAAACCTTGGCGTGGGGGATGCCTTTGGCCGTCCGCCGCATGTCGTCGGCAAGGGCCTGCTGGACTACATGGGGCTGAGTGCCGATTCACTCGAGTCCTATGCCTACACTTACCTGGATTTTGACAAGGCTGCCCGTGAATACGGCAAGACCGGCGGCTACGTGCACGTGAAGGCATTGCTGGACCGCCTGCGGGAACAGGCCGGCGGCCGTGAAAATACCCTGACCCTCGATGGTGGCGACCTGTGGCAGGGTTCGGGAACCTCGCTGTGGACGCGCGGCGTCGACATGGTCGAGGCCTCCAACATTCTCGGTCTGGACGTCATGGTCGGTCACTGGGAATTCACCTACCGCGAGGAAGAGGTGCTGAGTAACGTCGCCCTGTTCAAGGGTGATTTCATTGGCCAGAACGTCCGCGTCAAGGAGGATGCGCTGTTCGGTGATGAATACGCCACCATGGTCGAGAAATTCGATGGCCGTGGCCTGTACAACGAAGACTCCGGGCATGCTTTCCGTCCCTATGTCATCAAGAATGTCGGCGGTGCGCGCATTTGCGTGGTCGGCCAGGCGTTCCCGCGCACCGCCAATGCCAATCCGCAGGAGTTCTTTCCCGACTGGTCATTCGGCCTGCGCGAGGACGACATGATCGAACTCGTCAAAACGGTCCGCGAGGAAGAAAAGCCCGATGCCGTGGTCCTGCTGTCGCACAACGGGATGGATGTGGATATAAAGATGGCCGAACGCGTGCCGGGCCTGAATGCCGTGTTCGGTGGCCATACCCATGACGGAATCCCCAAACCGGTCGAGGTGAAAAATGTCGAGGGCAATACCTGCCTCGTGACCAATGCCGGGTCCAATTGCAAGTACATCGGCGTCATGGACTTCGATATACAGGACGGCGGGCTTAAAGGCATGAACTACAGGATGCTGCCGGTTATCTCAGGCATGCTGCCGGCGGACAAGGAAATGGAAGCCTATATCACGCAAATGCGGCAAACTGTCTATAGCGACAAGATCGTCGAAAGCCGTTCCAGCAAATTCTTCTTCAACCCGGCGCGTGTCGGCAAGACATTTGAGGAGATCCTCGGCGAGAAACTGGCCATCGCAGACCGTTTGCTTTACCGGCGGGGTAACTTCATGGGTACCTGGGACCAGGTACTGTGCAATGCACTGCGCCACGAGTACGGTGCCGACGTCGCATTATCGGCCGGCGTACGCTGGGGCACGACCACGCTCAAGGGTGACTGGATAACCATGGAAGATGTCATGACCCAGTGTGCAATGACCTACGGTGAAACCTATGTGCAGGAGATGAAGGGCAGGGACCTGATGAATATCCTGGAAGGTGTTGCGGACAACCTGTTCGACCCGGACCCCTACCTGCAATCCGGTGGCGACATGGTGCGCGTTGGCGGTCTCGACTACACCATCGAGCCCGGCAAGCCGCTGTATGAACGCATCACCGAGGCGCGGCTGGATAACGGTCACATGATCGAGCCGGAAGAAACCTACAAGGTTGCCGGTTGGGCGTCGGTCGGCCGGGCGCCGGATGGCCGGTTGATGTGGGATGTCGTTCATGACTATATCCTGGCAGCCAGGGGCGAAGACAATGTGCTGGTATTGCCGAAAATAAATCATCCGAAACTGGTCAAAGTGTCGGATAACCCGGGTATCGCCGACTATCCCGGCGAGATGGTCTGAATCGACCGGGCTTGAACTAAATTGCAGTGCAAAAGGCCCCGCTCGCGGGGCCTTTTTTATTCGCGCCTGCAAGGCGCTCTTGCATGATAGATATAACTGCAGGAGCGCCTTGCAGGCGCGATGCATGTGTCATCAATGGGCGAGGAAGGCAGAAGCGGTTGCCGGGTAAAGCCGTGAACATTCCTGCAGCCAAAAAAAAGCCCGGTATTCACCGGGCTTTTCGTTACTGCTTGTGGCTACACCCTACTTGCGGGCGCCCGGACCGTTGATTTCCAGTCCATTGCTCATGTAGGTGTGGAAGTACTCCAGCGCGGTGTACTCCGGACCCTGTGCCTTGTAGGGCTTGGCACGAACCTGCTTGTTACAGCCGCCGTAACGGCGGTGCAGGGTACCGAGGCCGCCCCACTTGGAGCGGTACACCGGGAAGTGTGTAACATGGCCCAGGGCCGGGCTGAGCATGTCAGCGCGGATCTTGTTGCCGGAATTGTAGATATGGCAATCGGCGCAGGCCATGTTCATCTGCCCGCGCTTGGCATAGAACTGCTGTTTGCCTTCCTCGTATATGGCCTGTGCACGCGGGTCGTCAGGGACTTCCACGTTGATGGGCTTGCCACGTGAGGTGTAGTGCATGTAGGCGGAGATATCAGCCAGGGGGCCGACTTTCCATTTCAGCGGTGCTTCACCATTTGCTTTGCGACAGGTGTTGATTGCCGCCTCCAGGGTCACCACCTTGCCGGACTTGGAGTCGAAGAACGGGTAGCGGTTGGCGATGCCAATACCGTTGTTTTCGAAGCAGCTGGCGTAGGTCTTGCCGTTGGCGAACGGCTTGTTGAATAACGCCTTGCCCTTTTCGATGTTCAGTTCATAAGGCGGGAATTCCTCGATCTCTTCCCACTGTTCACGGGATGCGGAATCGATGGAATAAACGCCGTTGACGAAGTCGTTGAACGGTGTGTTTGGAAAACGCTTTTTGTGATATGTCCTGAATTTCTTCAGGTCATCTTCAGGTGATGCATATGCCGGTGCCGTGATTGCTCCGCACAGTCCGATCACCAGGATTGCAGTCAGGAGTTTTTTCATTGAATATTTCCCCTAGGTTTCGAGTGTCGTAACGGCCGCTGTCTACTTGACTTCGGCCTCGGCGGAGTCTTTCTCACCCTTGTTGTCGACCCAGCTGAGTTTCACTGTGTCGCCGGCTGCCGCACCGCTGAAGCGGAATGACAGGTAAGGGTTCTTGGAAATGGCTGCACCCCAGTAGGCTGTCATCACGGTGTTGCCCTTGTGTTCGCAGACAACTTCCTGGATGAAGTGGGCCGGTATCTTTTCACCGGTTTTCTTGTCCTTGCGGGTGCCCGTTTCCATTGCGTGGCTGATCAGGGCCTTGATCGTGGTCACGCCATCTTTATTCGTTGCGCGCATCTTGATGCTTGACATGATAAATCCTCTTTTACACTGAATTCATGAACGGTTTCTGTTGGGGCCGTGCCTAGCCGCCACAGCCGCCGATGGTGACCTTGACTTCCTTGCCCGTGCTGTAGAGTTTGCCATCGGCTTTCACCACGGCAATCACGCTGGATGTCTTGCCCATCTTGATACGGGTTGAAACGTAACCTTCCGTGCCTGGGCCGAGATCGAAGGAAGCCGTCATCGGAGCCGCATTCTTTTCAGTGATAATCGAAATCGATTTGGCTCCGGCAATGTCGGTGGTGACGGAAACCGGCACCACGGCACCGTTTTCCGCAATATCCGGCGCCTTGATCTTGATCTTGTCGCTGGCTGTCAGATCTGTGCTGCCGAACATTCCTGTCAGGGCGCCGTTGACGTCCTTGGCATCGAAAGCATCCTTGGACCAGGCCGCAAGGGTTGTCCGCGGGGCGACCAGGCCGGTAGCGACAGCGACACCAAGTGCGCCGGTTGCCAGCGAGCCTTTGAGAAATAATCTGCGTTTCATACTTTTCACGGGTGTATCTCCTGAGGGTGAATGTGTTGTCGGTACAGACCTTTACAGGGTGTATACGTAATCGACAATCTGGTCTATTTGCTCTTCACTGAGCATTTGGTGCTTGCCAAACGGAGGCATGATCGAATTCTGGTTTTTCACGGTTGCATCCCATATCTGCGCCCGCAGTTTGGCCTTGTCCGGAAAGCGTAATTTCATGCTGACCAGCGGTGGCCCGATGTTGCCGGCCAGTGCGCCGTCATCCATTGCGTGGCAGGCGAGGCAGTTGCCGAGCTTGCGATCAAAAGAGAGGGCCTTGCCTTTGCTGATGGTGCTTTCATCATCAGCAGCAGTAGCGGTCGATACGGGTGCAAGTGCCAGGGTTCCGACCATAACAGCAACCGAGCATGCTGATAAGACTATCTTGCTGGCGGTGTTCCGCATTGTTTTATCTCCTGGGTTCATATCTTTTGAGTTCCTGGTTGCTTGTCTGGTTACAGGCTGCGCGGGTGGGCTTTTTCATACTGGTACTGCTTGACGGCATTTTCGGCCTCGGCCTTCGCTTTGTTGGCCAGTTTGATGGCGACTTCGTTGTCACCCTTGTCGGCTGCCGCCTGTGCCTCTTTGGCAAATTTTTCGGTATCGCGCCAGATCCAGTTGTTGGCCTTCGCGTTCTTGATTGCGCTGTTGGCACTGGCTATAGCGGTAACCGCTTCGGGACTGGCCTTGCTGGTTGCGGTTGCCTTGGTGGCTTTCTCGGCGCAACCGTTCACCAGCCATAAAGAAAGGATTGCGGTCGACAGCAGCTTGACGGTTAAGCTCGGCTTCATCATTCAACTCCGTTTGGGATTAACAGGGAAACGTAGACAAATATACATAAAATTTTGTGTAGAAAGAACTATAACTCCTATAAGACGGCTGTCAATACGCTTTTATTCCCTTGTATAAGCATACAATACTATTCTAACTTGCTCTCCTTCAGTGCCTTTTCAAATGCAGTTAACCGGGCTTGTATTCGTGCCGCTTCGTAGTTACTCAGGCGGGGCGTTTTTTTTGCCAGTTTCATTTGCTCAACCGCCTGCTGCGTGTAGCCGTTGAGGTAATAGTATTCCGCCATCGCTGTATGGGTTTGCAGCGGGCGGTTTGTGTTGCCGGCGGCGCGCGCCAGCAAGTTGTAAATATCGGGGTTGTCCGGTTCGTTGTTACTGATGTTGACAAGTAATTCGAAAGCAAGTTCATCTTCACCGGCGGCCATCAGGGTATTTGCGTAGGGCATCACCAGGGCGAATTCTCCCGGGTACAGGTCCAGGCTGGACTTGTACAACGCGAGTGCCTGCTGCAATTGACCCGCCTGGCGCAGGATATCCCCGAGTGCCAGCCGGTAGGCCAGCCGGTCAGGATCGGCATGCTGCAGTCCACGCATCACCTTGATGGCCTCTTCGTACTGTTTGGCGCTCGCGAGCAACAGGGCATATTCGTAGCGTTGAATATCTGTTGTGCCGCCCGCCTTGCCGTGGAAGCGCTGGAAGTCAGACAGCACCTGGCGCGGGTTTTCATAACCGGCCACGCGCAGCTTGGTGCGCATCAGCTGGAACTGGGTATCGTCAGCCTTCTTCACCGGCGGATAGGACTCGGCGCGTGACACAGCCTCGGCGATGCGGTTGGTTGTCACCGGGTGGGTGCTGAGAAATTCCGGTGGTTGTGTGCCGTATAACCTGGCATTTTTCTGCAATTTCTCGAAAAAGTGCGCCATGCCGTGCGGGTCCAGGCCGGCGCCGGCCAGTGCGCGGATACCGACGCGGTCAGCCTCGTTCTCGTTCGCACGGGTAAAATTGATCTGTTGCTGCATACTCAGCGCGGCAGCCGCCTGCAGGGAGGCGGCACCGGCGGCGCCGTCCTGCGTGCCGATCAGGATGGCCGCCAGGATAGCGGCCGTGTTTACCAGGCTGAGTTTTTTTGCACTGTCAAAGGCGCGCGCCAGGTGTCGTTGCGTCACGTGTGCGATTTCGTGGGCCAGTACGCCGGCCAGCTCGCTTTCGTTTTCAGCTGCCGTGAACAGCCCGGCATTGACCCCGATGTGGCCGCCGGGTCCGGCGAATGCATTGATGCGCGGATCGTTCACCATGAAGAATGTGAATCCATGTCCGGGGTTTTCGCTGTGCATGACCAGCTTGCGGGCGAGGTTGTTCAGGTAGCGTGTGACCTCCGCATCTTCGAGGACCAGTCCGTGTTGCCTGATCTGGCGCATGAATTCATTGCCCAGCGCCTTGTCCTGCAGCGGCGTGAACGATTGCCCGGCCGTGTCGCCGAGGTCCGGCAGGGCGTCGTAGCCACCCTGGGCCACGGCACCGGCCGGGATGGCGGCGATTGACAGCCCGAGAACCCAGCTTGGCAGGTGGAATTTATGCATATAAATGAAGGTAATATCCCGTTTGTCCAAATAAGACAGGCTGGCGGGGGCGGGGTTCAGTCATTTCCCCGACGGCCCGTGGGCCAATTCAGATTTGGTGCTTGTGTTTGTGTGTGTGGTATCATCAGCGCACTAAGTTACTCTAATCATAACTGATGATCCGCGGTGACGGGTCCCTGAAAGGAGAGAAGTAATGCCGGAATTTGACGACGAACTCGATGCAACAGGTCTGAACTGTCCCCTGCCCATCCTGCGTGCCAAGAAGGCGCTCAATGGACTGGATACTGGCAAGATACTCCGCATCATCGCAACTGACCCGGGATCTGTGAAGGATTTCGAGGCCTTTGCCAAGCAGACGGGTAACGAGCTGATGGCTTCGAGCGAAGAAGATGGAAAATTCATGTTCCTGATGAAGAAGGGCTAACCTCTATATAATTCATCACTAAAAAGTAACAAAAAAACCCGGCCTTGAGCCGGGATTTTTTTGCCTGCTGAAAATTGTTGCTAGTCGAACTTCCAGTTTACCTGCGCGCTGATGATGTCAGTAGAGGCATCATAGGTGCCGGTCAGCTGATGTAATGCCATTGCCGCCCGGGACCTGTGAACTGTCCGCATCGGACCCGTCGATGCGCGGGTCATCGATGAACAGGTGTGCGTAGCCGATATCAAAGGTCACGTTCTTCATGTACTTGTAACCCACGCCAAAGTCCAGCCAGATACGGTCATCATCCGGCAGGGCGGCGATGCGCAGAGCGGGGCCGGGTACCGGTGACTCGTCGAAGGCCAGGCCGGCGCGCAGGGTCCACTTGTCGTCATACCGGTGGCTGGCGCCGATGGCGACCCGGAACGTGTCGTCCCAGTCCAGGTGGAAAGTGTTCGACGTACTGTCTGTATAGTTCACCATGAGCTGCGGGATTTCGCTCCAGCGTGTCCACAGTACGTCAGCCATCACGGCCGTTTTCGGCGTGACTTCGTGATAGGCGCTGAGCAACAGCGTGTCCGGCAGGGTGACATCCGCATTGGCGCCCTTGGTAGCGGTCACCAGGCTGTTGGTTTCGAAGCTGCCCCCGAGGTCCACATCGACCTTCGAACGGTAGGCGATGCCGAAACGTGTCTGCTCATTGGGTTCATACAACAGGCCGAGGTTGAAGCCGAAGCCCCAGTCATCCAGGTCGTGCTTGGCCGTGGAGTCGAAGGCATCGTCGTGCGGCAACAAGGTGCAACCGGGTATGGGCGTCATGGCCAGCGTCGAAAGCAGGCAGTCATCAACGGCATTCTGGAGTTTCAGTTCCGCGTACATGGCGCTGACCCCGAAGCCGACCGTGGTCGTGTCGCTGACCTCGAATGAAACCGTCGGGTTGATGTTCACGGTGAGGATCTCGGATTCGATCGCGCTGTAGCGGCCCGCCCAGCCGTCGTCATACTCGGTTTTCAGCCCGAAGGGGACATTGATGGTCAGTCCCAGTTTCGTTTTATCGTTGTATTCGTGTACGTAGGCGAAGTGCGGTACAGCGCCCAGGACACCGGCATCACCGCCGTTACCCTGGGAACCGACCGGTTGACCGGCCAGGCCGGCCAGCGCTCCGCCCATAAACACGGGATTGTTCGCGTTGTAGGAATTGCCGCCGGTGAACTCGGTATTGGGCAGCACGATGTGCAGGCCGGTGGATAGCTGGTTTTCATCAAGCCGCGACATGCTGGCCGGGTTGAAGAAGATATAAGATGCATCTTCTGCAGCGGAACCGGCGCCGGCATAGGCGGTACCCATGCTGCTGACGCTCTGCTCGATCAGCGCAAAGCCGGCTGCCAGTACAGTGTTGGACGTTAATAGAAAAAGTCCGGCAATGCCGAACGCCTGGAGTCGTGTTACCACCGTTTCCGTGTGGGCCATTGTAATCTCCTCCGTGTTTCTCAAGGTTGAACCCTGTCATGAGATTCGGCCACTCTTTGGCGGCCTTTAATCACAATGCCTGTCAATGTTTTGACTCTTTTTCCCTGTGTGTTGGAACTACACTACTGTGCCTGCTGATAATTGACAACACTCAATAATTAAAACCTGTAAACCTTTGTTGCACTGGCATGAGCGTGATGCCGTCCTGTTGCCGAAAGACCACAAAATAATCCACACCGTCCGACAAATACCGTCCGTGTTTTCGTCTGCCCGTAAAACGAATCCGCGTGCATAGTGCTTGATACCCGGTCACGGTTGCCGTGGTTAATTCACCAGGAGGGTGGTCGCAGATGGAAGGGATTCACGAGGGCCGGGCCGGCCGGCAAGGGCAGGGCATGGAAGATCGCGCTACCGGTTTTTTCTGGCGGGCCTGGTTTATACATTGCCGGTTACTGCAATGCAGATTGCCGGCGATGTTGCGCCGCGTGAGGGCGGATGGGCAGCAGGTGAATTCAGATCCTGCAGGAATATTCCTGCAGGTTATTTTCTTCGATATAAGAATGGTGTAGGGTCAGAATAAATAGAGAATAACAATGCCTGATCAGGAATCTCATTCCAATACCGCCTGCTCGTGAGAATTGCGTGCAGTTAGCCCGGTATTGCATGATGAAAAGCGTGGGGCAATGTCTGTTTCTACAGAAATTCCATAGGCATAAAGATGCCGAAGTGTAACGTTATTTGTGCAGACAAACGCGTTGGTGCGGACAATACGCATTGCCGTGGGAAATCACCAAAACGTGGTCTGTCCGAGTTATTCGTAGAGAATAACAATGCCAGACATCATTAATATGGCACTCACCTCTTTTCTTCGCATGCAGTATCTGTCCAATCAAATTGAATAAAGAAGTAAGAATTGAGGATAACAATGAGAACAATGCGTATATCTGGCCTTTTATTATTAGCGTCGTTGGTACTGATCTCCGAATATGTGTGTGCTGGTGCATACTATATTCCTGGCTATGTATGGAATGGCGGTGCCTGCCAGATGTCCGGTGTATATGGAAGTTCTGCAGCTGAAGTGGCTGCCTTACACATAGCCGCTCATAATGAAGGAACAGGATTTGTCTGTGGCGGGCCATGTTGTTGCCCTGGTTCATTACATAGTTTCAACGAAACATCATTCATTGAAACATCTGTTTGCAGTGGTTCTAATTATCCATATTCCATATACAAAGTACTCGAACCAAAAAATTCGCCATCATGTGTAAATGATGCCGGTACCAGCAACACTGCAGGTAACCCCATAAATGTAGCAACAGGAAATAAGCATCAATCTGAGACTGACTTGTCAATGCCAGAAATAGGCTTGTCATTTACCCGGTTTTATAGCAGCAGCAAGGTATACTCGGATGATTTCATACAAACTCAGAGCGTGGGTGGGCAATGGAGAACAAATTACAGTGCATCGCTAGTTGTACTGGCAGATAGTACGACTGATCCAAATTCTTCCCTTCCCAATCCGGTCGTAAAGGCAAGACGGGCCAATGGGCAACTCTTGACGTTTAATAAAATAGCAGGCCAGTGGGTAAGTGATGCGGATATCCATATATCCTTGAGTGAGACGGCCGTCGGATACGCTATGGTTTTACTTGATGGTGTGACAGAGGAATATGACCTCTACAGCAACGGTAAAGCACGCTTGGTCAGCATCGCCAAGCCGGATGGGAAATCACAGCTTCTAACATACAATGCAAGCAATCAGCTTGAATTGGTTACAGGTCCATACGGACATTTATTGCAGTTTACCTATGTGGGTGGTTTTCTGAAGACGATGAATGACCCAGCCGGGCAAGTGTATACATACACTTATGGCGCTAATGGGAACCTTGAGTACGTATACTATCCAGACGGTTCTTCAGATACCTACACAAATAATCCATACAGGCGATACCACTATGAGAAGCCTGCTACTCCAGTGGCGCTGACTGGTATCTCTGACTGGGTGAATAACCTGGAAGTACGCTATGCCACCTTCGACTATGATAGCCAAGGGCGTGCCATAACCAGCTATCATACTGGTAATACTCAGCGTGTTGACGTTTCTTATAACGATGTGAATGGTGCTCGTACCGTAACTAATAGTAAAGGCACTGCCAGCACCTATAGCACAACTTCCCAGCTGGGTATTGAGCTTGTAACGAATGTTTCAGGCCCTGGGTGTTCTACCTGTGGCAATGGTGATGAGAGCAGCTATTACGATCCCGTGACAAATAACCTGATGTACGTAGAAGAAAGTGTGTCTAGAACAAAGTATGGCCAATATGACAGCAATGGCAATTATCACTGTAAAGTGGAAGGTGTTTCGCTGATCGATGGAACAAACCTGACACTTGATCAGTGTGCATTTGACGCGAACGCTTCGCCTGATGCGCGCAGTATTTACTATACCTATAACTCAAGTTTTCCAGGAAGAATAGAAACCATTACCGAAGCGTCTTTAAATGCAGGCACAAGCAAGATCACAACTTATACATACGACACATTTGGCAATCGTCGCTCTGAACAGGTTGCGGGTTATTCCCCGGACGGTGCGGGCGGCTGGACTTCGATCTCGCGCACCAGTACCTTCAAATACGGTGGACCTAATCCGTCTGATTGTCCAGAGGCCGACGCCCCCTTCAATCAACTCTGCGAGATCGATGGCCCGCGCACCGATGTTAGCGACATAACACAATACCGCTATTGGCCCTTCGATACCCAGGCGCAGACCCATGGCCCCAACGATGGCCGTTTGAAAGAGGTGGAGGAAGCCACCGGTGTCTTGCTCCGCCACAACCTCCAGTACACCGCCACCGGCAAGGTGGCCTCGGAAGACCGGCCGAACGGATTGTCTTTGTCCTATACCTATTATCCCGGTAATGATCGGCTCGAAACCCTGACCGAATCCGATGGCGCCACCAGCCAGGTCACCCGCTGGACCTGGCTGGCCACCGGTGAAGTACAAAGCATCACCACGGCCGATGGATCGCCCGATGCCACCACCCTGACGTTCACGTACGACGCTGCCCGCCGCCTGGAGCGCATCACTGACGGTCTGGGCAACTATATCCACTACACGCTGGACACCGAAGGTAACGTGATCGAGGAAATGACCTTTGATGCCACCGATTCGCTCAAACGCCAACTGACCCAAAGCTTTGATAGCTACAACCGGTTGGATACCACCGCGCAAGCGAACGAAGCCTCGCGACCTGGATTTTGCCCCGGACGGTACGTTGGACAAATCAACAGACGGTGAGGGTGTGATCACCGACTACAACTACGACAGCCTCAAACGCCTGCTGGCCAGCACCCAGGATCTTGGCGGCACCGACCCCACCACTCAGAATGCCCTGACCCAGTACGGCTATGACGTCGCCGACCGTCTGACCTCGGTCATTGATCCCACCAACGGCAACACCAGCTATCAGTATGATGATCTCGGCAACCTGCTCAGCACCACCAGTCCGGACACCGGCACCACCACCTACACTCTACGATGCCGCCGGCAATGTGAAGAGCAAAACCACGGCCAGCGGTACCGGTGAGGCGATCACGCTTAACTACACCTACGATGCCCTCAATCGCCTGACCGGTGTCACCACCCCCGATCCGCTGGAAGACATCACCTACACCTATGACAACTGCCCCAACGGCATGGGCCGGCTGTGTGCCGTCAGCAACGGTAACGCGCACACCACGCTATCCCTACGACAGCTTTCGGCAATGTCACCGCCCACCAGGGGGTGAGCTACACCTATGATCTCGCCAACCGGGTGAAGACGGCCACCTATTTGTCCGGGGCGATGCTGACCTACCGCTACGATGCGGCCGGGCAGGTGAGCGGCGTGGATCCTCACCGTCAACGGGCAGTCCCAGCCGCTGGCCTTCAGCATCGGCTATGCCCCGTTTGGCGGCATCGAGACGCTGACCTATGGCAACGGGCAGGGTCTCACACAGGTCTGGGACAGCGCCTACCGGCTGACCAGCCAGCAGACCACGGACAACGGCATTGTCGCGTTCAGCTACCCGCTCTATGACGCCAACGGCAATCTCAGGCAGCGCGATGACAGCAGCAGCGGCGCGTCCGTCTGAGTGACTTTGCCTATGATGCCCTCAACCGGCTGGACACCGCCGATGGTCCGTTCGGCAGTAGCACTGGGACTACGACTACGACAAGAACGGCAACCGCACCCTGACCAACGAGGGCACCCGGTACACCTGGCCTATGACGCCCAACAGCAACCGGCTGGATACCATTGGCAGCGCCAATGTCCTCCTCGACATCGCCGGCAATACGCTCGGCAAAGGCAACTGGACCTACAGCTACACGCCGCACTACCGCCTGAAGGATGCCGATGACGGTAGCGGGTGTCACGGCCACCTTCGCCTACAACGGCCTCGGCCAGCGGGTGGAGAAGAACCCGACCACCAGCTACGACAAGCGCTTCTTCTATGGGCAGAACGGCGAACTGCTGATCGAGACCGATGATCAACGGTTACCCGCTGGTGGAGTACTTCTACCTCAACGGTGAACTGCTGGCGATCTACCACCCGGATGTCGATGGCGACGGCCAGACCAATCAGATCGAGGCCGTCGCCGGTACGCTGCCGCCCGACCCGGATACCGACGGTGACGGACTGACCGATGCCGATGAACTGCTGGTCTACGGCACTTCGCCGACGCATCGCCGACACCGATGGCGACGGCGTGGATGACGGGGCCGAAATCACGGCCGGCACCAATCCGCTGGATGCCGCCAGCTTCATTCTGCAGGGCGACATCAATCTCGATGGCCGGGTGGACGTCGGTGACTACCTGTTACTGACCCGGTACCTCACCGGCATCAAGACCCCCACGGCCGCTGAACTCGATGCCGCCGACATGAATCGCAACGGCGGCGTGGATGCCGGTGATGCCGTCCTCCTGCTGCGCACGGCACTGAGCCTGGCCTGGAACAGTCTCACAGACAGCGCGCTCGGCCAGACACTGATCGCGGCCTGGGAAGGGCTGATCGACACCGCCGAGGCGGCGGTCACACATGGCAAGCTGTATTATGTGCATACTGATCACCTCGGCACCCCGCAGGTGATGACGGATGAGAATGCCAATATTGTATGGAAGGCGGTGTATGATCCGTTCGGGAAGGCGACGATTACGGTGAATACGGTGGAGTTGAATGTGCGGTTTCCGGGGCAGTATTATGATCAGGAGACGGGGCTGCATTACAACTACTTCCGGTATTATGATCCGGAGACTGGGAGATATCTCACGAGTGATCCGATTGGGTTACGGTTGGTGGGCTGAATACGTATACCCTATGTTTACAACAATCCTAACAGGTACATTGATTCGATGGTCTTGAGCCCTATTTGGTTAGTTAGGCGGGCTTTCACCAGTCCTGGCGCGGATCACACCAATGGTGTCGTCCGTAAGCACATGCAGATTGGATAGGTGATCCAGCCACGATTAACGTCAGACTTTGGGAGGAATACTGACTTTTGCCAAACAAGCGAAGTAATGTAGATCTAAATACGTCTTCGAAGGATTGTTGCTGATACAACAAGACAGTGATGATGCAAATTTCGTGCAATAGGGTTCGTCTGCAGATTAATGTTGTGTGACGAATTCAAAGCCTCTCAGCAATGTCAGTCATCTGTGCAACGGTTGACCTGTATTCTAAGAATCTTATCGAGAATACAGACTATGCGGCATTCGCGGGTATATTCGACACAAATAGCAATAGTGCCGCGTCTCCCTTGCAATTTCCATGGATGCCATTGTATTTCGGGGCCGTCGTACTGTCTAGCCCTTGCAGAAATAGAAGCGATTTTATTCGCGCCATATCTAGATGGTTACGGGCTATTTGGCGCTTGGTATATTCGGTCATTGTCGTTATCGCACAGACCGTTTTTTAAAAGTGCGCATATGGTCCTTTGATGGTAATTTACTAAGCCCCTTAGGATTTTCTGCTGGCGAGTATTTGGTGTATTGGCTTTGGCTATACCAAATCTACGAGTAAAATAAAAAATAATAGGGTACAGACTGAAGCTTCCCTCCGCATTCGGACAGTCGGTTAGCAACAGCCATGATCTCCTCTCGTTAACTGAACTCGATAATAATAGGGGACAGACCACGTTTATCATTCTGTTTTGCGGGTCTTTCGGGTTTGCCTGGCGTGACACGTTGTTGCAGCACAACAATTGTGCTCTCGCACCACTGACCTTTATTGTTTTTTAAAACCGTCGCAGTCCGGCGACAAGGTAACAACATAATAATTAAGTAGTTAGCATCATTCCCTTATCAAGCGTCGCTTGTCAGGAACAAATTCCGCGTTCGTGACTATTGTCGGTTGCAAAAATCCCCTCTTTTAAACATAAATTACTGTTGGCATGCCAATTGCTGCTCTTCCTGTCGTGGTTAACCAAAAACAAGGAGAGCTTGATGAACGTCACGGAACTCAAAAACAGTAAACCCAAACTGGATATCGTCCTGCACATCGATGAACTTCTGGATGAGCAGAACAGGAAACGCGTCGAACATGTCATGATCAGGGCGGCAGGGGTTGCGCGCGCACGCTTCAACGATGAGAGGCATCACCTGCTGGTTGTAGGCTATGATCCCGCGCAGACCACCTCGTCGAAAATACTGAAACTGGTCAAACAACAGCAGCTGACCGCACAATTGATTGGCGGGATATAACAGTAATTGAAGGGGGGTCGGTGACAGGGGCAATACGCATTTGTCACCGACCTCATCAATATTAATTACCGGGGAAAGGTCAAACAGGGTGGTAATAAGTTAATACCGGATGTATAAGGTTATCCTTCAGGGGCGGCTGGTATATGAGAATACCGCAAAGGTATCAACAGCCAATTACCAGATAACCAGGGGGCAGGGTATGGAGTGGGTCAAGCAGAAAATGGAACAGGCCCGTCAGCAAAGAGAATTGCTGCAGGGTCAAAATCACCCGAACACTGGCCAGCCGGAAGCATCCATTCCTGACAGTCAGACCAGTCCCCGCAAAAAACCTCTCAATACGATCTGGCTACTGGGGGCAGCCACCGCCTGGATTGTGACCATCATTGCCGCCTGGTTGTCGGGATCAAGTGTCACGACCTATGACGCAAGCTTGAACGGTATCGACAATGTTGGGTCGAGCCGGATCAGCGAAGTTGCCGAATTAAAAACCCAAATCGCGACATCCATGGAACTGGGTAAACACCTCGATGAACTAAACGGGCGTATACAGACGCTGACCGACACCGTCGCCAATGCTGAAGCACGTCTCATCCGTGTTCTTGTCCTGACTGATTCCATGCCGGCCACCGCTAGCGGGCTTTCATCAGTTGCTCTGCAGCAGTCATCAGCAACAGGCGATGAATCAGTGCCTGGAAAAATTGAACCTGCGGCACCCGGCACATCCAATATCCTGGCCATTGCGAGCGCGGGAGCGGACCAACCAACCAATAAAAGTGCCACTGTGCCCGATGTGGTTGAGAAGGGTATGCCAGGTTCCGGTAAACAGGAGTCTGTAAATACCGCCGCCATGTCCCCGTGGGTCGTCAATCTTGCTTCATTGCCGAACAAGGCCGATGCGGACCGATTTGCCGGAAAGGCGCGCTCAAACGATATTCAGGTGGAACAGCATGCTGTGGTCATCAAGGGGAAAGAGTACTGGCGCGTGCAGGCATGTGGCTTTTCAACAGTCACTGAAGCCAGATCGCAGGCGGAAAAAATCAGGAAAAAACTCGGACTGAAAGACGTCTGGGTAACAAAACGGTAATTTCCATCGAAGTAATGCCGGAACGATATAAGAAGACCCGGTGACAAGACACAATCATTCGAATTTGTCGCCAATCCCATTAATTCCCTCTCCAAACTTCTGCTATTATCAGTGAAAACCTGATAATTAAAAAAGGAAGGCCAGCATGGGGAAAACGCTTTCACGCCTGATTATAGAAATTTCCATCGCAGTCGGGACGCTGAGTATATTCATCGCGATTGTCATGAAGATTGCGCACAGTACGCGTATTTACACGCCACATTTTATGGGCCTGACACCGGCGGATTTTCTTGAATTCGGCGCAATATCCTTCCTGTTCGCCATTGCATTGTCCGGGCGCCGCATACTCAAGTACATGGAGCATGTGCAGAGACATTGACGGGATTAAAGAGGTCGGTGACAGCGTAATTTCGCATTTATCACCGGCCCGTTCGAAAATAGGGGGTCAGAGCACAATTGTTTCTCATATTAGGGTTATTTGTGCTCTGACCCCACTGTCCGCTTGATTCACCGAACGGGTAACTGTCCGGCGCCTGCCAGTCGACTTTTCCAGTGTGACAGTGCCGCGTTTATGCGGCAGACAGCAGCAGTCCGCGCCATTATGACTGGCGAAGCTATCCAGCCTGGCCAGTGTGCAAAAAATAAAAGGGGTCTGTGGCAAAACGCAATCATTCACATTCGTCACAGACCCCTTTTACTTGCAGCCATGTACATCACTGGCTTGTATCCTCACCGGGCAGTGATGCCTGCACTATTGCACCTGCATCATTTCAAATAACACGCTTCGTTGAAATTGACATATATCAATAACACCGTCGACTGGTTAGGGGTGCAAGTATGTTGTACATTCAATAAAATGCTGCGGCTGGCGCTTATGGAACGCATAATTTCAACAAGGAGAAATATATTATGATCAAATTCCCCGGGCGGTTGCGTGCCGCCGTGTTTCTTTCAGGGCTGGTATTTACGTCAGCCGCTTCTGCAACCACCGGTTACTTCGCCCTGGGTTACGGCGCCAAGGCGATGGGCCTGGCAGGCGCCGTGGTTTCAAATCCCCAGGACTCGATAGCCGCGGCCGTAAACCCGGCCGGCATGGGGCTGGTCGGTGAACGCGTGGATGCCGGCCTGCGTTTTTTCAGTCCGATTCGCGAAGCAACAATCAATACATCGGTGGTCGGCGCCGGTTCCAGCTTCGGTACGCCGTACGACGTGGCTGACGGAAGCCGCCGTGACCTGTTCCTGATACCGAGTATCGGCTTTACCCGGAAAATGAATGAAAAGGTCACTGTCGGGTTCACCATTTATGGTAACGGCGGCATGAATACGACTTATGATCGCAACCTGTTCGATGAAACAGCCGTGGTCATGGGGGCCATCGGGGCAGGCGGACCGGGAGCCGCGGACGGTATTCCGGCGAGGACTGTTACGGGTAACCCGCAAACCGGTACCCTGGGTGTGGACCTGGCGCAGTCCCTGCAGGCATTCTCCGTTGCCTTCAAGGCCAACGAGACCAACACGGTCGGCGCCTCGTTGCTGGTCGGCATACAGCGCTTCAGCGCACGCGGTCTGGGTAACTTTTCCTGTCTGACGTCCAGTGTACAGGCGAACTTTGCCGCTAACTCCGCTGACTGCATGACCACTGGTTACCCGACTTTTCCGTCAACCAGGCTGACCGATAACAACTCTGACTGGTCCTATGGTGCCGGTGTCCGCGTAGGCTGGGTCGGTCAGGTCACGCCGGCCCTGACATTGGGCGCGGCTGTTGCCAGCAAGGTTTACATGACGGAATTTGATGACTACAGCGAACTGTTTGCCGAGCAGGGTGATTTCGATATCCCTGCCAATTTCAGTGTCGGCGCCACCATCAAGGCCACGCCGAAACTGAAACTATCGTTCGATTTCCAGCGTATCCTCTACGGGGGCGTCAACGCGATATCAAACGCGGGTCCCGTTCCCACTGCGTTCGGTCCTTCCTTCAGCCCGCCGGCGACCGGTCCGCTGGGCGCGGATAACGGCCTGGGCTTTGGCTGGGACGATATCAACATCTACCGCCTGGCCGCGGAATACATGCACGACAGCAAGTGGACCTACCGCGCCGGCTTCGCAATCAACGACCAGCCGATAGGGGCGGACGATGTGACGTTCAATATCCTTGCGCCGGCCGTGATCGAGAAGCACGCTACCGTTGGATTTACCTACAAGCCCGACAACACCAGTGAGTGGAGCTTCGCCTACATGCATGGCCTGGAAGAAGAAGTCAGTACACCCGTCAGTGCATTCGGCATACCTGCTTCCATCAAGATGTACCAGAACTCGCTCGACCTGAGTTACTCGAAGAAGTTCTGATCTCATCCGGCAATCGTAATTAAAAAGGCCATCTTCAGATGGCCTTTTTATTGATTAAAGGGGTCGGTGTTATTTTTTTCTCATAAAATGACACCGACCCCTTTAGGACTCCTTTAGTTCGCTTTAGTCCCGATTAGTCTGGAAGAATTATGCGCGGACGTGTCAGCTCCTGCAGCTTATAGCTCGCTTGGCGGCTTTGCGTCTTTGCGCGAGATATTATTTTTTAATCCGCCAGTGCAGTGTCTGTCCGGCAAGCATCGGTACCACGTCGATTCACCGAGCGGGTAACTCTCCGGCACCTGCCAGTCCGCTTTTTCCAGGGTGATCGTGCCGCTGTTGCGCGGCAGGCCGTAGAAGTCCGCACCGAAATGACTGGCGAAACCTTCCAGCGCGTCCAGTGCGCCGGCCGCCTCGAAGGCCTGTGCGTACAGTTCCAGCGCGGCATGGGCGGTGTAGATCCCCGCGCAACCACAGCTTGTTTCCTTGCGCTCGCGCGCGTGCGGCGCGCTGTCGGTGCCGAGGAAGAACTTGCGGTGCCCTGTCCGCTGATTCACCCAACGGGTAACTCTCCGGCACCTGCCAGTCCGCATTTTCCAGTGTGATCGTGCCGCTGTTGCGCGGCAGGCCGTAGAAGTCCGCGCCGAAATGACTGGCGAAACCTTCCAGCCGGTCCAGTGCGCCGGCCGCCTCGAAGGCCTGTGCGTACAGTTCCAGCGCGGCATGGGCGGTGTAGATGCCCGCGCAACCACAGCTTGTTTCCTTGCGCTCGCGCGCGTGCGGCGCGCTGTCGGTACCGAGGAAGAACTTGCGGTTGCCGCTGGTGGCGGCCGCCACCAGGGCCGCGCGGTGCGGCTCGCGTTTCAGCACCGGCAGGCAGTAGTTGTGCGGTTGTATGCCGCCGGCGAACATCGCGTTGCGGTTCATCAGCAGGTGGTGTGCGGTAATGGTCGCGGCGACCGTGTCGGGCGCGGACTGCACGAACTCGATACCCTCGCGCGTGGTGACATGCTCCAGTACCACTTTCAGTGCCGGGAAACGCTCGACGACGGGTTGCAGGTGCCGCTCGATGAAAACGGCCTCCCGGTCGAACACGTCCACCGTGTCGTCGGTGACCTCGGCGTGCACCAGCAGCGGCAGGCCGCTGTCCTGCATGGCGGCCAGGGCGTCGTAAGTATGGCTGATATCGGTGACACCGGCGTCGGAATGCGTGGTGGCGCCGGCCGGGTAGAGTTTGACCGCGTGTACATGTTCACTGGCAGCGGCCGCATGGATTTCGTCCGGCGTCGTGTTATCCGTCAGGTACAGGGTCATCAACGGCTCGAAGTCGGTGTCGGGCGGCAGCGCGGTGAGGATACGCTGGCGGTAGTCCAGCGCCTGCGCGGCCGTGGTCACCGGCGGCTGCAGGTTCGGCATGATGATGGCGCGCCGGAACTGGCTGGCGGTATGCGCGACCACGCTGGCCATGGCGTCACCGTCACGCACGTGCAGGTGCCAGTCATCGGGCTGCGTGAGGGTCAGTTCCATGTGCCGTCCAGGACATGCTGTTGCATTAACAGGTCGAGCGTGTAGCGCACGCCGAAGCCGGTGGTGTCCGTCGGGATATGTCCCAGCCCGCCCTTGTGATTGCTGGCGGCGAGGTCGACATGCACCCAGTTGATCTTTTCGTCCACGAATCGGCTCAGAAAGCGCGCCGCGAGGATGTGGTCCGCATCACCTTCAAGTGTGCACTGCAGGGTGTCCGCCACGCTGGACTTCAGTGATTCATCGAAGTCCTCGTCCAGCGGGAACGGCCAGACGCGTTCGCCGCTGCTGACCCCGGCGCTGATCAATGTCGGGTTCAGGCCGGTCCGGTTGCTGAAGACGCCGCTGTAGCGCGAGGACAGCGAATAGATGCAGGCGCCCGTGAGCGTGGCGTAATCGATCAGGGTGTGCGGTTTTTCCCGGCTTGCCAGCGCCAGCGTGTCGGCCAGCACCATGCGGCCTTCCGCATCCGTGTGTTTGACTTCGATGGTGGTGCCGTTGCTGGCGGTAATGACGTCGTTGGGCTTGTAGGCCTTGCTGCCGATATGGTTTTCCGCCAGCGCCAGCCAGCAATCGACCGGGTGACCGGCACCGAGCCGCGACAGCGCCAGCAGCGTGCCGAGTGCAACCGCGCTGCCCTGCATGTCTTCGTGCATGCCGTTCATGTACTTCGCCGGCTTGACATTGACGCCGCCGGTGTCGAAACAGATACCCTTGCCGACCAGCGCGAGCTTCTTTCCGCCGCGCTGTTTCGGCCGATAACGCAGCAGCACGATGCCCGCGTCCGCCACCGGGCTGCCCTGCGCCACGGCGAGAAACGCGCCGGCCTTTTTGCGCGCCAGTGCCTTGTGATCGAAAAACTGCATTTGCCAGCCTTCGCGCTTCGCCAGTTGCCGGACGAAATCGCGATAGCGGCCGGGCGTCAATTCATTCGGCGGCAGCGCCGACAGCCAGCGGGCGAGGTGGTTGCCCGTGATTTCCGCGCGCACCTGCGCGAGGTCAACGCCGGCGCCCGGTCCATATATATCGATACGATCCAGCGCGGCATTCGGGGCCGGGTCGGATTTGTAACTCGGCATAGGGCAGGCGGCGGCCAGCAGTGCCGCCACCGTGCTTTGCGTGATGCGCGCGGTGGCCTCATTGTCAAAGCCGGTAACTTGCAGCAGTAGCGTTTGCGGGTCGACCGAATGGACGGCGGCGGCCAGCTTGCGTGCGAGGGTCAGGCAGTCGAACGTGCTGCTGTCGGCATCGACCAGTTGCAGCAGGACGCGGGTACCCTTGCTGTTCGGCAGGTCGAGAGTGAGCTGGCGGCAGGTTTTGTCGGCGCGGCGCCTGCGCTGATAGCGCGCCTTGATCACGTCGGCATGCGCAATGCTCTCCCACACGGCCTTGCCGGGCTTCTCGGGTACAATAAAAATCACCGCGGGCTGGCTGTCGACCTGCGCCGCGGTCGCGGCTTTTGTGTGTTGATTTAGCTTGATATTTTCACTGTGCTGGTAGGGGATCTGCATACTATTTGCCTTGACCTGTTAACGCAAAACACAGATCATATCGCGCTTGCCGTGTGACGGATACCGTTGTTGCCTTGGAAATCAGGAAGATGAGGTTATGCTACGGTCACCGGCTGCACTACTTTTCACGGTATTCAAGCGCACGGGCAGTGAAGTGCCAATATTACGTCATACCCGGACACCGATTGCATGAAAGACAAAGATAAAAAACGTCTGCTACGAGAGATGTTGTTCGCGCGCCGCTTCGAGGAGCGTTGCTACGAGGCCTATGTAGAACGCAATATCGGCGGTTTTCTGCATCTTTATCCCGGTCAAGAGGCCTGTGCCCACGGCGTACTCGAGGCCGCAAAGGTCGGCCATGACTATGTCATCACCAGTTACCGTGACCACGTCCATGCCATGAAGGCAGGTTCCGACCCGCGCAGGGTGATGGCGGAACTGTTCGCCAAGGAGACCGGCGTCAGCAAGGGGCGCGGCGGGTCCATGCACATCTTCGACGTCCAGCACCGTTTCATGGGCGGCTATGCGCTGGTCGGCGGTCCGTTCCCGCTGGCAGCGGGGATTGCCAAGGGCATCCAGCTCAAGGGAGGTGACGAGATCTGCATCTGTTTCCTCGGCGATGCCGCGAACAACCAGGGGACCTTCCACGAATCGATGAACATGGCGTCACTCTGGAAGCTGCCGGTGTTCTACGTCTGCGAAAACAATTTGTACGGGATCGGGACCCGCATCGACCGCTCGACCGCGGTGGTCGATCAGTACAAGCGGGTCGCCGCCTACAATATTCCGTCCGCACAGGTCGATGGACAGGACGTGGAGCTGGTGTTCAAGGCGGCCACCAAGGCGATCAAGCACGTGCGTGCCGGCAAGGGACCGTATTTCCTGGAATTGATGACCTACCGTTATCGCGGTCACTCGATGTCCGATTCCAATGCCTACCGTGCCATGACCGAGGAGCGCATGTGGAGCTCGCGCGACCCGATCATCATGTTTCGCGACCGCCTGATCGAAGCGGGCCTGCTGACGCTGGAGGAGTACGAGGAAATGGATACCCGTATCCTGGACGATATCGAGGACGAGGTCATTCGTTTTGCCACTGAATCACCGGAACCGCACATGGCCGAGGTCGGGAATTATGTGCTGGCCGAGGATGATCCCTGGGTGCGGGGCGGAGACTGATCATGGCCAATATAATGATGTGGGAATCGATCCTGCGCGCACACGACGAAGAGCTGGCGAATGACCCGCTGGTGATTGCCATGGGCGAGGATATCGGCGTCGTCGGCGGCACTTACAAGGCCACGCATGGCCTGTATGAAAAGTACGGTGAGCAGCGCGTCATCGACACGCCGATCTCGGAGAACGGTTTCACGGGGCTCGGCATCGGTGCGTCGTTCGTCGGCGTGCGGCCGATCATCGAAATCATGTCGGTCAATTTTTCCTGGCTGGCGATGGACCAGATGTTCAATACCGCTGCCAAGGTGCGCTACATGTCCGGCGGCCAGCTGACGGCGCCGATCGTGGTGCGTTCACCGGGCGGTACCGCCCACCAGCTCGGTTCGCAGCATTCCGCGCGCATGGAAAAAGTGTTCATGGGGATTGCCGGCCTGCGCGTGGTGACGCCGTCCAATCCGCGCCAGGCGTATGGCTTGTTGAAGTCGGCTGTCCGATGCAACGACCCGGTGTTCATCAATGAACATGAGCTCATGTACAACATGCGCGGTGAGGTGCCGGAGGACGAGTATTTCCACCCGCTGATCGGTTCGGAAGTGGCGCGGGAAGGCCGCGATATCACGCTGTTCGGTTACAATATTTCCGTGCACTGGTGTTTGAGTGCGGCCGATCTGTTGTCGAAACACCATGGCATCGAGGCCGAGGTCATAGACCTGTATGCGCTGAGCCCGCTCGATCGCGAGGGGATACGCAACTCGGTAAGCAAGACGCATCGTGCCGTAATCGTGGAAGAGGCCGAGCCTGCTGTCGGCGTGGGCGCCGAGGTGATGGCGATTATCAACGAAGAATGCTTTTTCGAGCTGGATGCCGCGCCGGTCAGGGTGTCGGCCCTGAATGTACCCATCCCGTATAATCATTCACTTGAAAAAACCGCGTTACCCGATGAAAACGACGTGGTGGAAGCCGTACGTAAAATATTCGGCGTTTAGATGAAAGAATATTCTCGCGCAAAGCCGCAAAGCCGCAAAATAAAAATGTGGACTTGCTCTCTTTGCAAAGTTATCCGTTAGATTATTTTTTTATGCGTTTTGTTGTTATAGATCTTTCTTCCTTGGCGCCTTTGCGGCTTTGCGCGAGACGGTTTTTACTGAAGGACAAGCATTGAATGGCTGAACCGTACGTAATCAAGATGCCCCAGCTCTCGGACACCATGACCGAGGGCGTCATCGTCAGCTGGGAAAAAAATATCGGCGATGCGGTCAAGCGCGGCGATATCGTTGCGACGGTCGAGACCGACAAGGCGGTGATGGATGTCGAGGTGTTCCGTGACGGCTTCCTGTCCGGGCCGCTCGCACCGGTCGATGCGGTGGTGCCGGTCACGCATGCCATCGGCTACCTGGTCGAATCGGAAGCCGCTGTCGATCGCAGCGAGGCAGCGCCGGTCAGCACGGCACCGGCCGCGGCTGAACCGGCACCGGCCGCTGTGACGGCAACCCCGACGCCGGCGCGGACACCGGAACGACCGGCGGTCGCGCCCGGTGCGGCGCCCACGCCGCGGCCGCAGGGCAACAAGGCCTCGCCGCTGGCAAGAAAACTCGCCGCCCAGCAGGGTATGGATATCGACCGCATCAGCGGTTCCGGTCCGGGTGGCGTGGTGACGTCAGCCGACGTGTCGCGCGCGCCTGCACCGTTCGAGATGGCCGTGCCCGGCAACGGCCGGCCGATGAAGTCCATGGAGAAGGCGATCTCGCGTGCCATGGCTTCGTCGATCTCCATGCCGACCTTCCGCGTGACCGCGCATATCCGGCTTGAAGTGCTGATGGCAGCGGCCAAGTCCGCCGGTGTGTCGGTCACGGTGGCCGTGGCCAAGGCATGCGGTCTTGCCATCAGTAAACATTCGAAGATCAACTGGTGCTACCAGCCGGATGACAAGCTGGTCGAGCGCGACCAGGTGGACATCGGCATGGCGGTCGCGGCGGATGACGGCGGGCTGGTCGTGCCGATTCTGCGTAGCTGCGAGACACGCGAACTTGCGGAGCTGAATAACGACTGGAAAGACCTTGTCGCGCGTGCGCGCACCCGCCACCTGAACCCGGAAGAATTTACCGGCGCGACCTTCCAGATTTCGAACATGGGCATGTTCGACGTCAGTTATTTCGATGCCATTGCCACGCCGGGCCTGGCCGCGATCCTCGCTATTTCGTCGAACACGGAAAAAGGCAGCGCATTTACCATTACCGCCGACCATCGCGTGATCAACGGCGCTGACGTGGCGCTGTTCCTGCGCACGTTGAAAGAATTGATCGAACAACCGTCTGACTGGATGGGCCCGGGCGCGTCGGCGATTCCCGAGGGTGACTGGGACTACGACGTGGTCGTTATCGGCGGCGGTCCGGGCGGCGAGGATTGTGCGCGTGATCTTGTTGGTCACAAGCTGAAAGTGGCGATGATCAACGATTCACCGTTCCCGGGAGGAGAGTGCCTGTGGCGCGGTTGTATCCCGTCCAAGGCGTGGCGGGCCGCGGCCGATCGCATGCGTGATCGTGCCGTCGACGCGAAACTGGGCGTGACCGGCACCGATCGGGCGAAGCTGGTCTGGGAAGATCTCGAAACACACCGTCGCAGCGTGCTCGAAACGCGCGGCGAAATGGCGCTGAAGACCGACAAGGGCGTGCGCATCGATTACATCCAGGGCTTCGGCCAGTTTATCGATGACCACACGCTCGCGGTGCACACATCGACCAACCAGGACGATCCGCATACACGCGCGGCAGCCCCGACGGGTAAACCGAAAAAGACCATCAGTTTTGGTTGCGCCGTGATTGCCACCGGTGCGCCCCCGTTTGTGCCGCCGATCCCCGGCGCGCAGGCAGGTCTTGAAAGCGGCGGCGTACTCACTTCGGACACGGTGTGGGCACTGGAAGCATTGCCGAAGAAGCTGGCCGTGATCGGTGGCGGGGCCATCGGTGTCGAAATGGCGCAAATCTTCCAGGACTTCGGTGTGCGGGTGACGCTGCTGGAGGCGCAGGAGCGAATCCTGGCGGAGGTAGAAGCGGAGGTCGCCGCCAGCCTGGCAACCATCCTCAATGATGAGCCGCGTCTTGCCGTGCATACCTCTGCGGCGGTCAACAGTATTTCCGGCAAGCCGGGCGCCATGAAGCTGGCTTACACCGATGCAGAGGGCAAGAAACGAAACCTCACGGTTGACTACGTCATCATGGCGACCGGCAAGCGGCCGGTACTCGATGGCCTGGGCCTGGATGTCGCGCGCGTGGCCAGCGAACGCAGTATCGTAACGGTCGATACCCGTTGTCGCACCAGTGTCCCGCATATCTTTGCCGTGGGTGATGTGATCGGCGGCTTGATGCTGGCACACACTGCCGCCCAACAGGGGCGGGTAACGGCGGCCACGATTGTCGGCGAGAACATGAAATATGACCAGGACAGGGACTGCGGCGTCATATTTTCGCGGCCGCAGGCAGCCTTTGTCGGCATGACCGGTGAGCAGGCGAAGGCAAAGGGTATGGAAACAGCCGAAATAAAGGTGCCGATGAGTATCGATGCCAAGGCCATGATCAACCATGAAACCCATGGCATGATTAAAATCCTTGCTGACAAGGACACGCACCGTATCGTCGGTGTGCACTTCCTGGCCGATCACGCAGATACATTAATCGGCGAGGGCGTGATGATGGTAGCCGGGGAGATGACGCTGGAGCAGGTCGCCGTGGCCATCCACCCGCATCCGACACAGACCGAGTTATTCGGTGATATGGCGCGCCGGCTGTTGTCGCGTTTGCGCCGAACGCGGAAGAAAACAAAAGCGTAAAAAGAGTAAAGCAGGGTGCGCTGTGCGCACCGGTAAGTTACCTGCAAACATATGGTGCGCACAGCGCACCCTACTTACCCCTCCAACCCTTTCCCTGAGGGAAAGGGTAACTACAGGATAGTAATTTGTTATGTCTGATGTAAAAAAAGTGGTACTTGCCTATTCGGGTGGTCTCGACACTTCCGTAATCCTTAAATGGCTGGAAGACACCTATGGCTGTGAGGTGGTAACGTTTACCGCCGACATCGGCCAGGGCGAGGAGATCGAGCCGGCCCGCGACAAGGCGCAGGCCATGGGTGTCAGGGAAATCTATATTGAAGATCTTACGGAAGAGTTTGCCCGGGATTACGTCTTCCCGATGTTTCGTGCAAATACGATCTACGAAGGTGAATACCTGCTCGGTACTTCCATTGCGCGCCCATTGATTGCGAAACGGCTGGTGGAGATCGCACGTGAGACCGGCGCCGATGCGATTGCCCATGGTGCGACCGGCAAGGGTAATGACCAGGTGCGATTCGAACTCGGTGCCTACGCCCTGGATCCGGACATCAGGATTATTGCGCCGTGGCGCGAGTGGGATCTCAACTCGCGCGCGAAACTGCTTGCCTATGCAGAGCAGCATGCAATCCCGGTCGAGCACAAAAAAGGCAAGCAATCGCCGTATTCCATGGATGCGAATTCCCTGCATATTTCCTACGAGGGCGGAATCCTCGAAGACCCCTGGGCGGAACCGGAAGAGGATATGTGGCTGTGGACCGTTTCACCCGAGGCGGCCCCGGACCAGCCCGCTTATGTCGAGATAACATTCGAGCGTGGCAACCCCGTCGCACTCGATGGCGAGCCGACCAGCCCGGCAAACGTGATGCGGACACTGAATACACTTGGCGGCAGAAACGGCGTCGGCCGGGCCGATATCGTCGAGAACCGCTACGTCGGGATGAAGTCGCGCGGTTGTTATGAAACCCCGGCCGGTACCATCCTGCTGAAGGCACATCGTGCCATGGAATCGCTGACAATGGACCGCGAAGCGGCGCACCTGAAAGACGAATTGATGCCGCGTTATGCCAGCCTTGTCTATAACGGATACTGGTGGAGTCCTGAGCGCAAGCTGTTGCAACAGATGATCGATGCATCGCAGGACAATGTGAACGGCACGGTACGCATAAAACTGTACAAGGGAAATGTCGTCGTTACCGGCAGAAAATCGGATACTGACAGCCTCTTTGACGAGGATATTGCAACGTTCGAGGATGATGCCGGGGCCTATGACCAGAAAGATGCCGAAGGTTTTATCAAGCTGAATGCACTGCGAATGAGGATTGCCGCCCGCCGTAACAGGGGCAGGCAGCAGTAAAGAGGGTTAACGTTACCATGCGACTTCTACACACCATGCTGCGTGTCGGGAATCTCGAGCAATCGATCGAGTTCTATACCAGGGTGCTCGGCATGCAACTGCTGAGACAGAAAGATTACCCGGACGGAAAATTCACACTGGCCTTCGTCGGTTATGGTGACGAGTCGGGTAATACCGTGATCGAGCTGACGCATAACTGGGATACCGACAGTTATGATATCGGCAAGGGCTTCGGTCACATTGCTATCGAGGTGGATGATGTCTACTCGGCGGTCGATGAATTGCGCGCTCGCGGCGGCAAGGTGATCAGGGAAGCTGGACCGATGCAGGCCGGCACGACCATCATCGCATTTATCGAGGACCCTGACGGTTACCAGATTGAATTACTGGGCAGGAAGGAATGAGCAGGAGTGTAACAATGACCAGGAACAGACTGCTTGTTTTCGCTGCCATTTCCGTTTTCGCTTTTCCTGGCACCGGCCCCGTCCATGCCGTTCAGCTGGAGACCGGCACGTGGGAGGTTACCATGCTGTCGCACAATCCACTGACCGGAGAGCCGATCAGCGAAACATCGGTCGAGTGCATCGAGGACAACAAGTTCGATCCCAGCGAGGAGTTAATGGCTGAAAAATCCTGCACTGTGACGGAAAAGCAGGAGAGCGATAACTCGGTGAGCTGGAAGATAGCATGTGGCGGTGGAGACATGCCGGCGTTTCAGGGCGAGGGAATTTTTACCTCGCAAGGCGGCTCGGCGCAAGGCAAGATGAAAATGACCATGACGATGGGCGCAAATACCATGGAAATGCACACGGAGTGGAACGGGAAGAGGATCAGTTCGAAGTGTGGAGACAGGTGAAGCCCGTCTGTCATGCCAGGGCAGGGCTGGTCTAATGGTGAATAACTGCCAGGTGAAATTCCTCGTTATCGATCTCTTCCAGTAAATAGTTATGCAGGCGCCTGTCGGGCTTCCTGCTGCGGTTAAAAGGTATTATGCAACCCGCACGATCGGTCAGCGGGAAGTCTGGTGCTGCCACGTACTTGCGCCTGTCTGTAAGCCGTTTTCTCTTCATTTCCTCTTCTCCCTGTCCGTTTCATAACTCGGACAATACCGGGCTCCGACGAGTGGCTTGTTATTATTATTATTGCCACAGGTCAATATTAAGCCTGCGGTGCACGACGGTATATTGTCCTTTGGTACAGCACAAAGGCGTGAAAAAACCTGCAGGAGGGCGGAGCGGGGAACGGGTGTAACAGGCTTGTACTTGTGGGCAGCTATTCTTTCAGTTCAATTCGAATCTTGCCGTCTTTGACATTGATGTTTTCGACACCGTCTGAAAAGGCTTTCCAGAAACCGGTGTCGTTTCCATATTGTTCTACCAGGTCGATATGCTTCAGGCCGCCAAGCCAGGCGTTCGGCACCGGAACTCCCATTACGCTGAC
Organism: uncultured Halobacteria archaeon; assembly: GCA_963768575.1. Taxonomy (GTDB): domain Bacteria; phylum Pseudomonadota; class Gammaproteobacteria; order UBA9214; family UBA9214; genus UBA9214. The sequence continues at coordinate 73,312 of CAVYIJ010000003.1, read as the reverse complement.
ACCTTTCAGGATAACGATCGGCCGGCCGTCACGGTAAGCCATTTCCACGCCGGCGCGTACTTTCAATATCTGGCCACCCATTATCGGGAAATCTTCATCGACCGGGATCAGCAGCTTTGCGCTCATCAGGTTGTCCGACAAATCAACGGCGAGCTTCCTGGCCAGGTCAGTGTTCTTTGCCAGCAGTGAATTGAGCTCGCGCTCTGTGAGCGTGATGCTGCGGTCCGCGCCAACTTCGCTATAGGCCTCCGGTTCCAGGTAGTCGGCACCTTTTTCGGAGGACTGTTTCTCCCGCCGGGACTTTGCATAACCGCGAGGCTGGCCCGCCTGCAGACTGTCGAGTCTTTCGAGCTTCTGTTCCAGAACCTGTTCTTCTTTTACGGATAATTTTACAGGCGTGAATTCGGACGGGAATATCCAGGTGCGGAGAATCCAGAATGTCAGGCCGGCTGTCACTATGATCGTGGCCAGCACGATCAGGAAGGTACGCATACCGCTGCGCCCTGGTTTCTCGATCTCGCCGTCTGTCATCACCGGTTCCATGGCTTAATAGTGACGTAAATCGTGATGACAGTAAATGTCGTTGTGTGATTTTCTGTTACATATCCGGGCCCTGGCCGGGGTTTGCACTATAATAGCCGGGCACTATTAGCTGTGGGGAAAGTCATGCGCTGGAAAAGAGGCCGCAGGAGCTCGAATATCGAAGACCGCCGCGGGCAGCGGCTGGGTGGCGGTTTGTTCAAGGGTGGCGTGGGAACCATCGTGGTTGCCCTGGCACTGGGTTATTTTCTGGGGGTCGATCCCTCGGTGTTGCTGCAACTGACACAGGAGCTTGGGCCGTCCGAGACCACGGATGTTGATTATCAGCCGACGCCCGAAGAGGCGGAACTGACGGAATTCATTTCCGTGGTGCTGGCGGATACGGAAGACACCTGGCGGGAAATCTTCAGGCAGGCCGGGCAGGAGTACCAGGAGCCGAAACTGGTGTTGTTTTCCGGGTCGGTGCGCTCGGCATGCGGCATGGCCAGCTCGGCAATGGGGCCGTTTTACTGCCCGGCGGACAAAAAAGTTTATATTGACCTGTCTTTCTTCAGCGATCTCAAGCGACGCCATGGTGCGCCCGGTGATTTTGCCCAGGCCTATGTGCTGGCGCATGAAGTCGGCCACCATGTACAGACGCTGCTGGGCACCAGTCGGCAGGTCCGCTCCGCCCAGGAAGGCCTGGGCAAGGCGGATGCAAATGCACTTTCCGTGAAGCAGGAGTTGCAGGCGGACTGTTATGCAGGGTTGTGGGGTAACCATGCAGACCGCAGTCGCCAGGTGCTCGAGAGCGGCGACATTGAAGAAGCGCTGGGTGCCGCCACCGCCATTGGCGATGACCGCTTGCAAAAGGAAGCGCAGGGTTATGTCGTGCCGGAGTCGTTTACACACGGCTCTTCGGAGCAGCGTGTGTACTGGTTCAAGCAGGGAATCAAGTATGGCGATGTAAGCAAGTGCAATACCTTTAACGGTTGACACATTAGTACTCACTGCGAAGCCCGGGGACTACGATAATGAAGTTTCTGACACTGGAAGCCGGCCAGCTCGGCGTGCTGGTCGATAATCTGGTGGTTGATTTACCGAAGGCTGCAGCGGCACTCATGGAGCCATTGCCGGCTGACACGCTGGAATCACTGGTTGTTGCCGGTGATGATGCAGCCGGCCGTGCGTGGAAGATAGCCGGCATGGCGATTGAAAAACAGACAGCCTGTCGGTTGTTTGTTGAGGTCAGGCCGGCTGCACCGATCCCGGTGCCGCGCAGGAATATCCTGTGTCTCGGCAAAAATTACCTTGATCACGCACGCGAGATTGCCAGGAAGATGCGGACGAGCAGTGATGTCCCGGCAAAGCCAATCTTTTTTACCAAGGCCACGACTGCAGTTATTGCGCCCGGTGAACCGGTACCGTCTTATCCCGGCATTACCCGCAAACTGGATTATGAAGCGGAGCTGGCGCTGATCGTCGGAAAAGGCGGGCGGGACATCGCCGCCAGCGATGCCTGGCAACACGTGTTCGGCTATACGGCGATGAATGACATCTCGGCGCGCGACCTGCAGAAAGACCACGGGCAGTGGTTTCGTGCCAAGAGCCTGGATGGCTTTGCGCCGATGGGCCCGGTTGTGGTCCACCGTAGCGCGATGCCCGAGCCGGAAAACATCGAGATCAAGTGTACGATCAACGGTGAGCTGCGTCAGTGCGCGACGTTCGACCAGCTTATCTTCGATGTGCCCGCTATTATATCGGTATTGTCAGAATGGCATGACGCTGTTGCCGGGCGACATAATAGCCACCGGGACACCCGCCGGTGTGGGGATGGGATTTTCGCCGCCGAAGTATCTGCAGGCGGGTGATGAGATGGTGGTGGAGGTGACCGGGGTCGGCGAGCTGCGCAACCCGGTTAGCTGAGCAATCAATCAGCGACAGTTCGGGCGCTTGCCTGCTTGCTGTGCCTGCTGGTAGAGCTGCAGCGCCGCCGGGATTTGCCTGTTCAGGTCACTGATACGCGAACTGTGCGACGGGTGGGTTGATAGAAATTCCGGTGGTTGCCCCTTGTTCGCCTTGCCCATGTTGACCCACAGGTTGACGCTTTCACGCGGATCGAAGCCGGCCCTTGCCATCAGGTTCAGGCCGTATTGATCGGCTTCACTCTCCTGTACACGACTGAAGGGCATGAGAATCCCGTATTGTGCCCCGACGCCCAGCATGCCCATCAGTGTCTTTCCGGTACCGGTTTGTGGACTGGCAACGGCGCTGACCAGGCCGAGGCTCTGTTCTACGGCAAATTGCTGCGAGACGCGCTCATTCGAATGGTTGGCCAGAACATGTGCAACTTCATGCCCGATTACGGTCGCCAGCTGGCTCTGGTTCGCGGCAACTTTCAGCAAGCCGGTATATACACCGATCTTGCTGCCCGGCAAGGCAAATGCATTGGCCGAGTCATCCTTGAAGACGACGACTTCCCAGCTCCCGCCGACTTCGCGTGTGATCGCACGTGCAACACACTGGACATAGTTGTTGGTTACCCGGCCTTGTTCGACGGGTGTTTTCTGCTTGATATTGGTGAATGCCTGCAAGCCCATCTGGTTCATCTGGCTGTCCGGCATCAACACCAGTTGGGAGCGCCCTGTGGGTGAGGTCGAGCATGCGGCCAGCAGTACCAGGCCGGTTATCATCATTATGCGCCACAGTTTCATGTCATCCTCCTGTTCCGGCCTGCCATTATAGTCAAAACAGGCTGTTTGCGTAATTATCCCTGTAATCCGCTGCAGGACTTCAGGTTAACTACTGTTGCTGCCGGCAGGCAGCGCCAGCAGCCGGTCCAGTTTATGCCCGTACTCGAACAACAACAGGCCTGACAGGATCACGGCTGTGCCGGCCCATGCCTCGATCCGGATGATCTCGCCATTAAGCATCTCACCGAGCAGCAGCGCGATGACAGGTGTTACAAGCGTAATGAGGGCAACGCGCGTCGCATCCATTTTCCCGAGGATATAGTAATACAGTGCAAACCCCAGCAATGAGCCGATTATGCCAAGGTACACAATTGACGCAGCCACGCGAACCGGTACCTGCACCGGCAACGGCTTGCCTGTTACGACAAATACAAGACATAACAGCACCACCGTGACCACCAGTCCACCGATTGTGGTCGCGAGCGGAGGTACGCTGGCACCGATACGCTGGATCGTAACCGCGCTGGCGGAGTAGGCAGTGACGGAAACCAGCATACTGACAATGCCGAGTGCCGCATCAGGGCCGATACTCCTGGTCCCGATCAGCATGACTGCCAAGCCGCAGGTGCCGAGCAATAATCCCGTAACACGCGTAATGGTCAGCGATTTTCCAGGCAACCAGTAGTGTGCCATCAGCCCGGTGATCATGGGCGCGAGTCCGAAGATGACCGCGATCCAGCCGGAGGGGATCAGTCGTGATGCGTGGTAAACCGCCAGCATGGCGGTAAACATGCCGAGCCCGGCAGCGAGATAGGTGCGGCGCGCATCTGCGTGCCAGGGCAGCCTGATACGAAACAGCGCCACGATCAGCAGGCCCGCGAGCATGCCAATCGCCATGCGGCTGGTAATGCCGAACAGGTAGCCAACTTCGTCACCGCTCCATTGAATGGCAAGCGGGGTCGTTGACCAGATGATAATGACACCTATGTAAGCGGCTGGCACCGACACTTTAAACCTCCATAACGTACTGTCTGTTGAAAACCGGTTTTTAACAAGGTCCGAAAAGCAAAAAGGCCGCAGGGTATATACCGTGCGGCCTCGGAAATATGATTTATTAGAGTGCGTTAATCAGGTACGAATTCCAGGGCATCACAGGTATGGCGGCGGGCCAGCCAGACGCACAGTCGGCTGTTCGCTGTAACCTTGTGATGGGAAATTTGCCTGTTCATCGGTCGAGTTTTTCAGAATGCATCTGGACTGTCAAGCAAAGTGATAACAGTCATCAATAGGGCTGTTTGGTGAGCACGCGGATCTTCTCGATATCCCGTTTATTGAAGCTGAACGAAAATGAGCCGCTGCCGGCTTTCTGTGCGAGCTGCAGGGCGTTGTTCGTGGCCCCGGTGAGTCGGTATTCCTTTTCCTGGACGTTCTTGCGGATCACTTTTACGGTGGACCCGATGTAGTTGCGCGCGTCGGCAAGCTTGATCTGCTTGTAGACAAGCTGGTAACGCTCTTTCTTTTCCGGCGCCCTGCGGTACAGGTCTTCATTGGTGTACTCTTCCTGCGCTTCCTGCTCAGCCCTGGCCCTGGCCCTGGCATTGATCTCCTCGCTTTCAGCCTGCCGGTCGAGATGGCGCTGGATGCGCGTCACCAGTAGTTCATCCTGGTAATTAATGCCGGATCTGTCCGCAAACGATAAACTCGCTTTTTGAAAGGCATCGAATTCGGCTTGCGTCAGTGTCCGTGATTTGAGTGCCTGTTGTGCATCCCGGCTGGCTTTCAACAGCTCCCAGCCGCCCCAGGTGCCGAACAGCGAAATCAGCAAGGCGACAGTCCCCGCAAACGTCCCCATATAAACGAGAAACGGCAATTTCTCCTTTCTCCAGTGCATCATGCCGAACGCTGCCGCGGCTAGCGGCGAAAGGAATAACACGCCTAAACCCCAGGCCGGGTTCATTCTAAAGGCGCGGGCCGTCAGCCAGAGCAGCGCCAGTACGGTGATTCCCGCAACAATCTGGACTAGGATAACAAGTAGTTCAGTCGTCAAAGTATTCGCCTGCAGATGGGTGCATGAATTCAGTATTCATGGACAAATATCGGCCTGACCACGGCCGGTCTTTAGCGGCGCTGTATGGCCGTCGGGCGGAAACGTCAGTAGTGGGGGGGTGGTGGTTCCCGCTGTGCGTCACCCATGCCGCTGTCTGCCAGGCCCTTGAGCAGGGATTCCAGCCGCCGGATCGTATCTGCCTGCAGATTCAGCTGTGTTTCCTGTTTGAGCAGTGTCTGGGTCACTTCATCGAGGGCGGCTTCAAGGTGCATAAGCCGCTCTTCCAGTGTTTTGATATTATCTTGCAACTTATTGTCAGACATATACTTTATCCGGTTTTCCGCGGCCTTTCGCGGTGCATTAATCCAGCTTGATGGAAACGGCGTCTGCACAGCGCTCTGCGCTGGCCCGGGCCGCTTCGATACTTTCTCCCCTGGCCAGCGCGACCCCCATGCGCCGCTGCCCGCTGACCGCGGGTTTTCCGAACAGTCTGAGCTGCGTGTCGGGCTCCTGCAGCGCCGATTCCAGGTCGCCGAAACTGACCTGGCGGGATTCACCGTTCACCAGTATGACGCTGGATGCGGCGGGACCGTGCTGGACAATAGCGGGAATCGGCAGACCGAGGATGGCGCGGGTATGCAGGGCGAACTGGGACAGGTCCTGCGAAATCATGGTGACCATGCCGGTATCGTGCGGGCGTGGAGAAACCTCGCTGAAAATCACCTCTTCACCGCGAATAAACAGTTCCACGCCGAAGATGCCGCGCCCGCCGAGGGCCTCGGTCACGCGGCCGGCTGTATGCCTTGCCTGTTCCAGGGCCGCCGCGCTCATATGCTGTGGTTGCCAGGATTGCCGGTAATCACCGTCAACCTGCCGGTGACCGACCGGTTCACAAAAGCTTGTACCGGTTACATGGCGTACCGTTAACAGCGTTATTTCATAATCGAAGTCTACCAGTCCCTCGACGATGACCTTGCCGGCCCCGCTGCGGCCACCGCCCTGTGCATAGTCCCAGGCAGCATCGATATCGGTAGCTGTGTGCACCGTGCTTTGGCCCTTGCCGGAAGAACTCATGATGGGTTTTACCACGCATGGCAGGCCGATCTCATGGATGGCCTGTTCGAATTCGTCACGGTCGGCGGCGAAGCGGTAGGGCGATGTTTTTATTCCGAGCGTTTCGGCCGCAAGCCGGCGGATACCTTCCCGGTTCATGGTCAGCTGTGCCGCGCGGGCAGTCGGTATGACGGTATAACCTTCTGCTTCCAGCTCGACCAGGGTGTCTGTCGCGATGGCCTCGATTTCCGGGACGATATAGTCCGGCTTCTCCTGTTCGATGACTGTGCGCAGGGCGTTGCCATCGAGCATGGACAGCACGTGGCTGCGGTGAGCGACCTGCATGGCGGGCGCGTTCTCGTAGCGATCGATGACGATAACTTCAACGCCGAGGCGCTGCATTTCGATCACGACTTCCTTGCCGAGTTCGCCGCCGCCGCACAGCAGGACGCGGGTTGCGCTCGGCGAGAGGGGGGTGCCAATGCGGGTCATATAATGTTCCGTCCGGTTGCCAGGTGTATATAACAGGCCGCCAATTGTACTGTGAACGCCGGTATTCATGTAGCGGTATACTTGCAGCCCTGTATCATGATCAGGGAATGTCCGGGGAATATATGCGACTGCGGGTAAAGCTGACTGGATTGTTGTTCATCGCCGTCCTGATGCCGGCGTTGCTGCTGGCCGGCGTGACGCATAGTGTCAATGAAGACAACGGCCTCAGGGGCTGGCGGCTGCTGGAAGGTGACATTGAAATCGAGCTGATCCAGCGTCTGCCGGACCAGTCGCGGGCACTGTTCATGAATCACGCCTTCTCGCGCGAGGTCGTCGAGCAGCTTGCACTGAGCTGTATGTTCCAGACGATCATCCGTAATACCGGCGCCTCCGGCAGCGGCCGGCCGGTATCGGTAGACCTGACGCAATGGCGTATGCATCATGCCGGCATCGAAAAAAATATTTTGCTGAAAGAACCCCTGCTTGAGTCCTGGACAGACGAGGATGCCGATGAGGCCGCCAGGCTGGTCGTGCGCTGGGGCATGTTCCCGACCCGGCAGGAATTCCTGCCAAGCGACTATAACTGGGGCCTGACTGCCTATGGTATTCCCCCCGCCGCCCGGTTTGACCTGGATGTGAGCTGGGAAGAGGATGGCAAGCCGCGAACGGCCACCATCAACGGCATCGTTTGTGCCCCGGATGTGGACAAACTCAAATGAAAGCACTGACACTGATATTTCTGCTGGTCTTGTTCGTCCCCCTGCACGCGGCCCAGGTCCTGTCACCGGTCCCCGGCAACATCAAGGCGCCTGACTTCGAGCTGCCGGATACCGAGGGAAAGGTGCATCGCCTGTCCGATTACCGGGGCAAGACGGTCATCATCAATTTCTGGACAACCTGGTGTCCGCCGTGCCGTGAGGAAATCCCGTCGATGAACCGGGCGTGGGAAAGCCTGCGGGAGGATGATGTCGTCATCCTGGCAATTAACATGGGTGAGGACGAAGACACGATCTTTATATTTACCGCCGATTACCCGGCTGATTTTCCGCTGTTGATGGACAGTGATGGCGCGGTGATTGCGGACTGGCCGGTAAAAGGATTGCCGACAACCTACGTGGTGGCGCCCGACGGCAGTATCGCCTACCGTGCAATCGGCGGGCGTGAATGGGATGAACCTGCTTTCCTGGATTTGATTCGTGCGCTGCAGCAGTGACACAAGGTAACCGGGTCTTTATGTCACCGTGTCAGGGGAATGTGCAATAAAAGTGACACCCGGACCCGGCTCCTTGCGACGGTTCCAGTATCGCTCCCCGCCGCGCCGGAAACCGGGATGTACGTCACACTTTCACCCGGATGACGGGTAATTACGGCAGCAGGAGTTTCAACTCCAGCAGTAAATCGCGCAGGTCGATGATCCCGTCAGGGGCGCCGGCCGGGTACAGGTCGGCGTGTGCAAGCATTTGATTATCAACTGGAATAAGCTTAAGCACGGCCCGCAACACGAGCAGGTAATCCGCCGAATTCACGCTCCCGTCAAGGGCAGAGGGCGGCGCCACGTCACCGTCATTGAAGTTGAAGGTCAGCGGAATCGGGTCTGTGTATCCTGGAACCCGCCACCCACACAACGCCAGTCGGACGCGCAAGGGTATGCATCACTACACGTATGGCATTTGTAGTCAGGCCGCGTGGACAGTGCCGTCCGGCCCCGTTACATCGGGGTGCAGTTCATTCAACGGGATGGACAGGCCGTTACTGCCGACCACGCGGGCATGGAAACGTTTCAGTTCGCGCGGTTCATGGACGCCGCAGGAGTGGGCAATGATGCCCACTTCGTAGACCATGTTTTTTGCATAGTTCGCCACGCGTACTGCCTTGTCTTGCGGGTTCAGGCCTTTTTGCAGCCGCTTGTTATGTGTCGTGATGCCGGTCGGACAGGTGTTCCTGTTGCACTGCAGTGCCTGGATGCAGCCCAGTGCAAACATGAATCCGCGTGCTGACACGATGAAATCCGCGCCCATGCACAGGGCCCAGGCGACATCGGCCGGTGTGATCAGCTTGCCGGAGGCAATCACCTTGACGCGTTCACGCAGGCCATGTTCGTTCAGCTTGTCGATCAACAGCGGCAGGCTTTCCCTGAGCGGCAGCCCCACATCGTCGATCAACGGCATCGGCGCGGCACCGGTGCCGCCGTCCGCACTGTCCACGGTAATGAAATCCGGTGCGCTCTCGATGCCGCGCGCGCGGATTTCCCCGAACAGGTTGTCCAGCCAGCCGTAGGCGCCGATGACGGCCTTGAATCCAACCGGCTTGCCGGTTACGTCGCGTACCCGCTGAATCACATCCAGCAATTCGCCATTTGAATTGATATCGAGGTGGCGGTTGGGGCTGATTGCGTCACTGCCGATCTCGATGCCGCGGATGCTCGCGATTTCCGCCGTTACCTTGCCGCCCGGCAGGATACCGCCCTTGCCGGGTTTTGCGCCCTGGCTCATCTTGATCTCGAACATGCGGACACTGTCATGCGCGGCGGTCTCGCGCAGCTTGTCGTCGTTCAGGTTGCCTGCCAGGTCACGCACGCCGTTTTTCGCGGTACCGATCTGGAACACGATATCGGCGCCGCCTTCGAGATGATAGGGCGAAAGTCCCCCTTCGCCGGTATTCATCCAGCAGCCGGCCATTTTTGCACCGCGGGACAGTGCCTGTACGGCCGGTTTCGAGATGGCGCCATAACTCATGCCGGAAATGTTGAACAGCGAGCGTGTGGTGTAAGGATGCTTGCAGTAGGGGCCAATCGTCATCTCGCGTGTCGGCACGGCATCCTGCCCCAGTGTCGGAAACGGACAATTGACGAACATCACGGTGCCGGCAGGCCGCAGGTCGCGGGTCGAGCCGAAGCCGACCGTGTTGTCGATGTTCTTGGCGGCGCGATACGCCCAGGAACGCTGGGCACGGTTGAACGGCATTTCTTCGCGGTCCATGGCAAAGAAATACTGGCGGAAAAACTCGCCGACATGCTCGAAGAAGTAGCGGAAGCGCCCGACGACCGGGTAATTCCGGCGGATGGCGCTTTTTGTCTGGGTGACGTCAATAACAAACAGCACGATGACTGCCAGTACGCCGATACCTATCAGGATGACAAACAGGGTCGCCATGACATTCATGACGGCAGTTACGATCGAAAAGGTTTCGCCCGTTATCACGTCCATGGCGTTCTCCCGGCTACACCTGGGTCAGTACATGCTGTCTCTCAACAGATGTCCGTATTCCGCCACTTGCGGGCAATCCAGTAATCCAGGCTGAAATATCTTCCCGCGCCCGTGAAGAACAATGCCAGCAGCATGATGAAGTAAGTGGCGGCGAATTCGATGCCGTTTTTCAGTACGGTGATGTTGCCGGCCCCGGTCAGCCAGTCGTAATTACCGTGTTCCTGGAGCAGTTCACGGGCCTTATCCTTGCGAATATTGGCGTCCTCGATCAGGTCGGTGCGCCATTCCCAGGGTACGGTGAGTTCTGTTTCCGGTAATGCATGCCAGCCGTTATCCCAGTGCGCGGTGGTTGCGGCGACAAACATGGTGAACATCAGCGGAATGGCGAACCAGCGCACGGCGAACCCGGCCAGCAGGGCGATGCCGCCCAGTAGTTCGGAGAGGGCGGCGACATACACCATAATTTCCGGTGCCGGTATGCCCAGCGATTCGAAATAGGGGGCGAGGTCCCCGGCGTGAGCCAGCTTGTTGGAGCCGGCCAGGATGAAGATGGGTGCCAGGTAGATGCGCAGTGCGAGCGGACCGAGGAAATCGAGTGCCCGCAATCGATCCAGCAGGCCTTGCATACAGTTAAGAAAGCCGATCATGTTGTTGCCCCCTGTTTTGTTGGTTGTTCCAGGACTGGCTGGCAAGACGGGTCTAGAGCTGTTTCGTTCCGGTAATAATGTCTTTCTCCCGCAGGCCGTTCAGTATCTCCCGGCCGCCGTTGATGACCACCTCCGGATCGGGGTGAGACATTTCTGCGGCAATCCGGGCGAGTAAATCCTGTCCGCTGGCAGTTTCATTCGTGCTAACCAGTTCCAGCAGCCGCTTGGTCACCGGGTTGATTTCCAGAAAGCCGACTTCATCCTCGCGGTCACGGTAAACGACCAGGCAGGTCGGCTGTTTACCGGATTCGTCCGGTATGAAATCGGGGCCGATCCTGTGCACCGGGAATTCGTAACTCATATGCCAGGCGAGCGGCGAGATGACCGGTATGCCTTGCAGCAAGTCGCCTGCCGGGTCCGTTGCGGTCGCGTCGATAGTCTCTTCCGCGATCGTCAGTGCGAGCTCGGCCCATTCATAGTGGGCCAGTTCGTAAAGAAAGGGCAGGTCACCGGGCTGCGGTACACGCTCATCATGCAGCCAGGTCAGGAATTCGCGCGGCATCTCCAGGAACAGGGGTGTCCTTGCATGGTGATGGTGAAAATAATCACGCACCATTGCATGCCAGTTGTCGTCAACGTGGATATTGCGCAGGACCGGGAAGGCCCCGGACAGGAAGTCTTCGACATTGTTATAAAACAGTTCGCGATAAATGCCCATGCGCCGGTCTTCAATACCGGCCGGTGCGGGCTGATGGTCCGGATCGCGGATATGGGCGGCAAACGCGTACTGCTGTCGTATGAATTCAGCCCTGTTTTCCACTCGCGTAGTCCTTTTGCGGCTCTTCTGCCCGGTGTTTCTGCAGGCTGGAAATTTTTTCCACTTCGGTCAACAGCTCGGGAAGCGGGGGTATATTGAAGTCACGTTCCAGTAGTGTGGGCACCACGCCAAACTGTTGGTAGGCCTTTTCCAGCAGTGACCAGACCGGGTCAATAATCGCGGCACCGTGCGTGTCGACCTTCAGGTCGTCCGCCTCGTCATAGTGACCGGCGACGTGAAAATAGACCACCCGTTCAGCAGGCAATGCCTGCATGTACGATTCCGCATCGTAGCCATGATTGATGCTGTTGACATAGATGTTATTGACGTCCAGCAGAAGGTCGCAGTCGGCTTCGTCGAGGACGGCATTGATAAACTCGATCTCCGGCATCTCCTGGCCGGGCGCGGCATAGTAGGACACGTTTTCCATGCCAATACGCCGTTCAAGAATGTCCTGCACCCGGCGAATCCGGCCGGCGACATAGTGGACGGCCTCCTCGGTAAACGGGATGGGCATCAGGTCGTAGAGATGTCCGTCATCGCTGCAGTAACTGAGGTGTTCGGTATAGAAACGTATCTGGTGTTCATCGAGGAAGCGTTTTACCCGGTGGACAAAGGTTTCATCCAGTGGTGACGGGCTGCCAATGGACAGTGACAGTCCATGGCAGACGAACGGGTAGCGCTCGGTAAAATAGCGGAAGTCCTTGTTCATCTTGCCGCCGATACCGATCCAGTTCTCGGGGGCGACTTCCAGAAAGTCTATCTTGTCAGTCGGGTTGTCCCGCAGCGGGCCCATCAGGGCCCGCCGCAGTCCAAGTCCCGCCCCGGTGACGGGGTAACGTGAAGTACTCACGGTCGTGCAGTCAACGTGTGATTACTTGTTGCCACCGCACTTGCCTTCACCGCACTTGCCTTCTTTCATGGTTTTGCCGGCACCTTCCTTCATCATTTTGCCGCCGCACTTGCCTTCACCGCACTTGCCTTCCATTTCCTTGGCATCGATCGAGCCATCGGCATTCTTGTCCTTCTTGCTGAACATGGCTTCGTGTGCAGACATGAACTCGTCCTTGGTGACCTTGCCATCGCCATCGGCATCCATCATTTTCATGCCGCACTTGCCTTCACCGCACTTGCCTTCTTTCATGGCTTTGTCGGCGCCTTCCTTCATCGTTTTGCCGCCGCACTTGCCTTCGCCGCATTTGCCTTCCATGTGGCTGCTGGCGACCATGTAGCCGCCGGCAATTTCGGACATGGCAAACGGGTTGTCCGATGCGTTGGCAACAGGCGTGCCCGCCAGGGATGTGGCAAATGCTGCGCCCATGGCAATTGTCAGTGGTTTGAATGTTGATTTTTGTGACATTGGAATGACTCCATCTTGGTTTACGAGAAATTGGAACTGTTGTTCCTGTTGAATTCGGTCGTTTGCCACGACCTGTAAGTGTGTCAACGGATACGACAGTTACGCTATTGAAAAGTTTCTGCAGCGGCAACGTGACAGTTTCGTGATATTTGCAGTTCGGCAGAGGAGGCAATATAGCAGATAATCCAACCTGAGTTGTACGATACAAGTCTTTGTATTTATTCAATATTCTTGTCTTTGTATTCGCACAGGTCGGCAATGGTGCAGGACTGGCAGCGCGGTTTGCGTGCAATGCAGGTGTAGCGGCCGTGCAGTATCAGCCAGTGGTGCGCGTCCTGTTTGAACTCATCCGGTACCAGGCGCTGCAGGCGCTTCTCGACTTCAACGACATTCTTGCCCGGCGCGATCCCGGTACGGTTCGCGACCCTGAAGATATGCGTGTCCACCGCGATGGTGGGATGGCCGAAGGCCGTGTTGAGCACCACGTTGGCTGTCTTGCGTCCAACGCCGGGGAGTGCCTCCAGCGATGCACGGTCTTCCGGTACCTTGCCTCCGTGCCGTTCCACCAGGATGGCGCAGGTCCTGATGATGTTCTTCGCCTTGGTGTTGAAAAGGCCGATGGTCTTGATGTATTCGCGCAAACCTTCCTCACCCAGCTTCAGAATGGCAGCCGGTGTTTTGACTTTCCTGAACAAGGGGGCCGTGGCCTTGTTGACCCCGACATCGGTCGATTGCGCGGACAATATGACGGCAACCAGCAACTGAAACGGATTACCGTAATTCAGTTCGGTGGTCGGATGCGGATTGGCGCTGCGCAGGCGTGTAAAAATTTCCCGGCGTTTGTCGCGGTTCACGGTCAGCGAAAATCCGCTCAGGCGCTGGCGGGTTGTTCGGTGGTCAGCGGTTGGACCTCGGCCCGTTTTGCACGCCGGCTGTTGATCAGGTTGGTGCCGGCAATGATAAAGCCCAGTCCGATGAACGCGCCGGGCGGCAGGATGGCGAGCAGGAAGCCGCGGTAGTCGTCGATCAGGGTCAGTGTGAATTGCCGGCCGACCTCGCCGAACATCATGTGCGCCTGGGACAGTAAAGTCCCCTGGCCGATGAGTTCCCGCATGGCGCCCAGCGTTACCAGGACCAGTGTAAAACCCACGCCCATGGCAAGACCATCGACCAGCGCACGGTCGACAGTATTTCTGGATGCAAATGATTCCGCCCTGCCGATGATGGCGCAATTGGTCACGATCAGCGGGATGAAGATGCCGAGTACCTTGTAAAGATCATGCAGCCAGGCATTCATGGCGAGTTCGATCACGGTTACCACGGATGCGATAATCAGCACGAACACCGGGATCCGTACTTCCGGCCTGACCACACTGCGAATCATCGAAACAATGACATTCGAAGACAGCACCGTGAGCGTCGTTGCCAGTCCCAGGCCGAGTCCATTGATCATGTTGGTGGTCACGGCCAGCAAGGGGCACAGGCCGAGCAACTGGACGATGCCCGGATTATTGGTCCAGAGGCCGTCGCTGATGATGGTTGTAAATGCCGGTTTACTCATGCTCTATTCGACGCTGGCCGCAAACAGTAAATCACGATTTTCACGATAGTACAGCAAAGTCTGCCTGACTGCCTTTACGATGGCGCGCGGTGTAATCGTCGCACCGGTCAGCTGGTCGAATTCACCACCGTCCTTCCTGACCGCCCACTTTGCAAGCGGCGGAGCGTCCAGCGATTTGCCGTCGAATCCATATATCCAGTCCGAGCGTTGTTCATCGATGGCATCGCCCAGTCCGGGTGTTTCGCGGTGTGCCACGACACGCACCCCGCCGAGACGACCGTCCGCCCGAATGCCGACCAGCAGCTTGATGCGTCCGCTGTAGCCGTCCGGCGCGACCGGCGTGATTACCACGGCGACCGGCTCTCCGGCCTTGCGCGCACGGTAAACGGTAACCGGTTCGCTGGTGCCGAGTGTGGCGGGATGAATGACGGTAATACGGTCATCGAGTAATGCATTGTCATAGCTTGCAGCCGGCACCAGCTGATTCAGTTTACGCAACAGGGTGGCGCGCTCGTTTGCCGCGATCCGGTCGCGCGTGTTGTCGTAGACGAAGGCAACCATGCCGGTGCCAATGAGCGTGAACAGCAGCAGGATGACGGTGGTTATGGAAATTTGCCGGTAGTCCATCAGTCGGATTTCCTGCCGTCGTGACCGAACACCCGTGGACGTGAATAGTAATCAATGGTGGGTGCCGCCAGGTTCATGAGCAGAACCGCGAAGGCGATACCGTCCGGGTAACCGCCCCAGGTGCGGATTATCCATGTCAGCAGACCGATACCCAGGCCGAAAAATATCCGTCCGCGCGGCGTGGTACAGGCCGACACCGGGTCGGTGGCAATGAAAAAGGCGCCCAGCATGGTAGCGCCGCTGAACAGGTGAAACAGGGGTGATATACAGGCTGACGGATCGATGACGTAAAACAACAGGGCGATTCCCCCCAGTCCGCCGAGCATGCCCGCAGGTATGTGCCACTGGATGACCCGTTTCAGCAGCAACCACAGCCCGCCCAGCAGGAAGGCAATGTTGACCCACAACCAGCCACTTCCGGCGAGGTGGCCAAACGGCGAGTCACCCTCGAGCAGTGATTCACCCTGCAGCAGGCGGGTTCGCACGTCATCCAGCGGCGTGGCCATGCTGAGTGCATCGATAGTCTGGCCGTCCGGCAGGGTGCCGGCGAACACCTGGTCCAGTGCCGCCTGCAGGCCCGGGTAACTGCCGCTGGCCGGCCACAGCGAGAGTTCCAGCGGGAAAGAGATCAGCAGCACCACATAACCGATCATGGCCGGGTTGAACGGGTTGTAGCCGAGTCCGCCGTACAGGTGTTTTGCAATGATGATCGCAACCAGGCTGCCCAGCACCGGGATCCACCACGGCGCCAGCGGCGGTATGGCGAGCGCCAGCAACAGGCCGGCAAGCAGGGCGCTGTTGTCCTGCAAGGTGACGGCGACCGGCCGCCTGCGCACCACCAGTATCGCGGCCTCGGCGGCGAGTGCGGCGATACCGGCCAGCAGCAGGTTGATGATGACGCCCCAGCCAAACAGCCAGCACAGCGCCAGTATGCCCGGCAACAGCGCAACGATGACGCGGCGCATCATCAGCGGAACGCTGTCGTCCACTGGCAGGTGCGGTGAGCTGTATGTTTTGAATTCCATCAGTCCTTGTCGTTCTGCCGGTTTTTCTCTTCGCGCCGCCGGTCTGCCGCCTCGATCAGCTGTTGCTGTTCGCTGGTCAGGTTGTCGGTATTTCCCGGCGTGTATTCCGCCTGCGCCTTTTTGAGTTTTACGCGCTCCAGCGCGGCCTGGATGGCGGCCTTTCTCTGGTCATCCTCGCCACTCTTGCCGGACACGGCGTGTTTCCGCTTAGCCAACCGGTCCGCGCGCTCCTGCCTGATGCGCTCCAGCCGTGCGAGCCGCGCTGTATGGCGCTGGCGTGCGATGTCGGCGGCCTTCGTCTGTTTCTCCTGCGCCCATATCGCGGTTTTTGCATGCCGGTAGTATTGCACAAGCGGAATATGGCTCGGGCAGACATGGGCGCAACAGCCGCATTCGATGCAATCGAACAGGCCATAGTCCTGTGCACTGTCATGGTTGCCGCTGCGTGCGAACCAGTAAAGCTGCTGTGGCAACAGGTCGGCCGGGCATACTTCAGTACACTTGCCGCAGCGTATGCACGGTTGTGCCGGTGGCGGGGCACGGCATGCTGGCATGCGTGACGGCAAGCACGCAGTTGGTGGTCTTGATGGCCGGCACTGCGTCGGTATTGACGGCATAGCCCATCATGGGTCCGCCGATCAACAGGCGCTCGATGTCTTTCGTATAGCCGCCGGCAGCGGCAACCAGGTCGCTGACCGGGGTGCCGATGAGCGCTTCGAGGTTGCAGGGTTGCTGTACACCGTCGCCGGTCACGGTAATGATGCGTGACAGGAGCGGGCGCCCTTCCTGGACGGCGTGATAGGCGGCGGCAGCAGTGCCGACGTTCTGGCAAATGATGCCGATGTCGGCCGGCAGTCCCTGGCTCGGGACTTCACGATTGGTCAGCACCTTGATTAGCTGGCGTTCGCCTCCGGTCGGGTAGATGGCCGGGACCTCCACCAGCTGTATATCTTGATTGCCGGTCGCCGCGATTGCGCTACGCAATGCCGTGGCGGCTTCCGGCATGTTGTCCTCGATGGCCAGTACACAATGCGCCGGCTGCAGGATATGTCGCAGGACAAGGGCGCCCTCGATGACCTCCACGGCACGTTCGCGCATCAGCCGGTCGTCACAGGTGATCCAGGGTTCGCACTCCGCCCCGTTGATGAGCAACAATTCGATGTCATGTTTGCCGGCCAGCTTGGCCTGGGTCGGGAAGCCCGCGCCACCCAGGCCGACGATGCCCGCGTGACGGATCTGGTCGCACAGTTCGGCCGGCTCGGTATTGCAGTAATCGATCGGCTCCAGCGCTGCGCCGGTCTCGTCAGCGCCGTCTGTTTCGATCACGATGCAGTCCGCGGGCAATCCGGACGGGTGCGGCACCGGTCGCTTCTCGATGGCGACGACGGTGCCTGACGTGGAAGCATGTACCGGTGCGCTGACAGTGCCGACCGGTTCCGCGATTACGTCGCCCCTGAGGACGCGGTCGCCGACCCGGACATGGCAATCGGCCGGTTCACCGATATGCTGCTGCAACGGCAACACCAGGAATTTCGGTATGCCGGCGAAGCGGATCGGCGTGGCCGTCGAAATTTCGCGGTGTGCGTCGAGGCACAGGCCGCCGTTGAAGCGATAACGGCGATCGAAGCCGGTCAGTGCCGGCGGCTTTTTTGTCTGTTTGGATTCAGACATCCTGCACCGTCCCGCCTGCAACCTGCTGAGGTAATGGCCACTCCCAGTCCTTGATGGGCATCGTTACCGGAATGACATGGATGCACTCGACCGGGCAGGGCGGTATGCACAGGTCGCAGCCCGTGCATTCGTTCGCAATGACCGTGTGCATCTGCTTGGCGGCACCGACGATGGCATCGACCGGGCACGCCTGGATGCACAGGGTGCAACCGATACAGACCTGTTCGTCGATGATCACGACAGTCTTTTCACTGTGTTCGCCGTGTTCGGGATTGAGGGGCTTGGGATCGACGCCCAGCAGGTCGGCCAGTGCCTGTATGGTCACTTCACCGCCCGGCGGACACTGGTTGATGTCGGCCTCGCCGGCGGCGATGGCCTCGGCATAGGGACGGCAACCGGCATAGGTACACTGCCCGCATTGTGTCTGCGGCAGCAGTGCATCGACCTGGTCAACCACCGGGTCGCTTTCCACGCGAAAGCGGATGGCGGCATAACCCAGTACCACTCCGATGATGGCTGCGAGTATGCCCAGCGCGATGAGTGCGATCAGCATGGTAGTTCGGAGTGGCTCCTAACCCTTTATCAGCCCGGAGAAGCCCATGAAGGCGAGTGACATCAGGCCGGCGGTTACCAGTGCGATGGCCGAGCCGCGGAACGGCTCCGGTACGTCGGCCACCGCGACCCGTTCGCGGATGGATGAAAACAGGATCAGCACCAGAGAGAAACCGGCGGCGGCGCCGAAGCCGTAAACGGCGGACTCGATAAAATTGAATTCCTGCTGCACGTTCAGCAGCGCGACGCCCAGCACGGCGCAGTTCGTGGTTATCAGCGGCAGAAAAATGCCCAGTACCTTGTACAGCAGCGGACTGGTCTTGTGCACGACCATCTCGGTGAACTGCACGACCGCGGCAATCACCAGGATGAATGTAATGGTGCGCAGGTACTCGAGTCCGAATGGCTCCAGCACGTATTCGTTGGCGAGGTAGCTGCAGATAGAGGACAGCGTCAGCACGAAAGTGGTGGCCAGTGCCATGCCGGTGGCGGTGTCGACATTGCGGGACACGCCCATGAACGGGCACAGCCCGAGGAACTTCACCAGGACAAAATTATTGACCAGGACGGTGCTGACGAGAATTAAGGCAAGTTCTGTCATCGCTGTATGCGCATCATATTCCGAACAAAAAATCGTAGGAGCGCCTTGCAGGCCGCGATATATGCTAACGAGGTAATCACATGTTCGCGCCTGCAAGGCGCTCCTACACTGTATCTGTTAGCCATGAAAACAATTAGTTACGTAGATTTATTTCACCCGCATTCCCGGTTGCGCACCGGCATCCGGATGCAGGATAAACAGTTCGCTGCCGCCGGGGCCGGCGGCCAGCACCATGCCCTCGGAGACGCCGAAGCGCATCTTGCGGGGCGCCAGATTGGCGACCATGACCGTCAGCTTGCCTTCCAGCGCCTCCGGCGCGTAGGCCGACTTGATGCCGGCGAATACATTGCGCGTTTCACCGCCGAGGTCGAGTGTCAGCGCGAGCAGCTTGTCGGCACCCTCGACATGCTCGGCCTTCGCGATGCGCGCAATGCGCAGGTCGATTTTCCCGAAGTCATCGAAATCGATGGTCCCGGCAATCGGGTCGGTTGCGAGCGGTCCCTTGACCGGCGCTGCCGTCGTGTCATTGCCTGTCAGGTTATCTTTCGAGTCTTCCAGCATGGCGTCTATCTTCTCCTGTTCAACGCGCGTCATCAGCGGCTTGAATGCATTTATGCGATGCCCGGTCAGCGGATCTGCAATGGCGGACCAGGTCAGCGCCGGGATGTTCAGAAAGGTTTCCACCTCGGTGGCCATGACCGGCAGGATCGGTTGCAGGTAAGTCAGCAATACGCGGAACAGGTTAAGGCCGGTGCTGCAGACGGCCTGTACTTCCTGTTCCTTGCCGGCTTCCTTTGCCAGTACCCAGGGCTTGTTCGCATCGATGTACTGGTTTGCCCGGTCGGCCAGCGCCATGATCTTGCGCACCGCCTGTCCATAGGCGCGCTGTTCGTATTCCGTGGCAATGTCTTCGCCTGCCTCCACAAACTCCCGGTACAGTTGCGGTTCGCTGCAGCTGTCGGCCAGCATGCCGTCGAAGCGCTTGTTGATGAAGCCGGCGCAACGGCTGGCGATATTCACGACCTTGCCGACCAGGTCGCTGTTCACGCGCAGCACGAAATCCTCGAGGTTGAGATCGATGTCGTCCACGCCGGGACCGAGCTTGGCGGCGAAGTAATAGCGCAGGTATTCCGGGTTCAGGTGGTCGAGCCAGCTGCGGGCCTTGATGAAAGTCCCGCGCGACTTGGACATTTTTTTTCCGTTGACGGTGAGAAAACCGTGCGCAAAAATCGCGGTCGGCGTGCGGAAACCGGTGCCGCTCAGCATGGCCGGCCAGAACAGGGTATGGAAGCGCAGGATGTCCTTGCCGATGAAGTGATACAGCTCGGCGCTGCTGTCCTTGCCCCAGTAGGCATCGAAATCATGCCCGGTTTTATCGCACAGGTTTTTGAAACTTGCCATGTAGCCGACGGGCGCATCCAGCCAGACATAAAAGTATTTGCCCGGCGCATCCGGGATCTCGAAGCCGAAGTAGGGCGCATCACGCGAAATGTCCCAGTCATGCAGGCCGGTCGACAGCCATTCATCCATCTTGTTGGCGACTTCCGGCTGGGTGGAATTCCTGACGTATTCGCGCAGCATGTCCTCGAAATCCGCCAGCTTGAAGAAGTAATGTTCGGAATCCTTCCTGACCGGTGTGGCGCCACTCACCACCGAGCGCGGATTCTTCAGTTCGCCGGCATCATAGGTGGTATGACAGACCTCGCAGTTGTCGCCGTACTGGTCTTGTGCGCCGCAGCGCGGGCAGGTGCCCTTGATGAAACGGTCCGGCAGGAACATTTCCTTTTCCGGGTCGAAATACTGGCTGATGGTGCGTTGAGCGATATGCCCGTGCTCGCGCAGCCTGAGGTAAATCTGTTCGGCGAAGTGCCGGTTCTCTCCGGAATGGGTGCTGTAGTAATTGTCGAAGCCGATTTCGAAGTCGGCGAAGTCGGCCTGGTGTTCTGCCGAGAACCGCTCGATCAATGTTTCGGGCGTGATGCCTTCCTGCTGGGCGCGCAGCATGATCGGCGTGCCGTGCGCGTCATCGGCACACACATACAGGCAGTCGTGCCCGTGCAGTTTCTGAAAGCGCACCCAGATATCGGTCTGGATATATTCCACCAGGTGCCCGATATGGATCGGCCCGTTGGCATAGGGCAGGGCGCTGGTGACCAGAATTGTACGGTTTTCCTGATTCATTATTCGGGCTGGGGGAATAACGTCCTGAAACAACAAATAGATAAGGTAGGTAGTATGCCATAGCACAGAATCAATGGGGTCAGGGCCGATTGATTTTCGAACCCGACCAAAACCAACCGGCCCTGGCGCCGTCGATTCCAGGGCATTGAGTATCCACTTTGGGTAGCTGTGCGGACTGGACAGGCGCCATGGTGTACAATTCGCGGTCATTTTCAGCGGCCGGCAGGCTGCCGGTACCTTTTTCTCAGGAGCAATGTAATGGCTGATGTGACCCAGGCGCAGATTGAAGAAAAACTGTCAGGCTACGTGGACCCGTACCTGGAAATGGACCTGGTCTCTGCGAAAAGTATCAAGGAGATCGCTGTCGATGGCGACAAGGTCACCGTGACGGTAGTGCTCGGCTTCCCGGCCTCCGGTTACCGTGACGAGTTGGCCGAAAAACTTAAAGTGCTGGTTGAATCCATCGACGGCATCAATACGGCCGTGATCGACGTCTCCAGCAAGATTTCCGCGCATTCCGCGCAGAAGGGCGTGAAACATATCGAGGGCATCAAGAACATCATCGCCGTTGCCTCCGGCAAGGGTGGTGTCGGCAAGTCCACCACCGCCGTGAACCTCGCGCTGGCATTGTCGGCCGAGGGTGCGAAGGTCGGTATCCTGGATGCCGATATTTACGGCCCCAGCCAGCCACGCATGCTGGGCGTGCATGGCAAGCCGGAATCGCTGGACGGCAAAACCCTGGAACCGATGAACAGTTATCACCTGCAGGCCATGTCGATTGGTTTCCTGGTCGACGAGGAGACGCCGATGATCTGGCGTGGCCCGATGGTCACCCAGGCCCTGCAGCAGCTGCTGAACGATACCAACTGGAAAGACCTCGACTACCTGATCGTCGATCTGCCGCCCGGTACCGGCGATATCCAGCTGACCCTGGCGCAGCAGGTGCCGGTCAGTGGCGCGGTCATCGTCACCACGCCGCAGGACATCGCCCTGCTGGACGCGCGCAAGGGCCTCAAGATGTTCGAGAAGGTCGAGGTGCCGGTGCTGGGCGTGATCGAGAACATGAGTATTCACATCTGCAGCGAGTGCGGACATGAGGAGTATATCTTCGGCAAGGGCGGCGGCGAACGCATGTCCGAGGAAAACAATGTGGACTTCCTCGGCGCGTTGCCGCTCGACAAGCGCATTCGTGAAGAGACCGACTCGGGCAAGCCGACCGTGGTCGCGGAGCCCGAGAGCCGCATCGCGCAGATCTACCGCGAAATCGCACGGCGCACCGCGGCGAAACTGTCGCTGAAGACGAAGGACTATGCCGCGCGCTTCCCGCAGATCGTCATTCAGAATGACTAGGGATTTCGATCATTATAATTAACCGCAAAGACGCGAAGTTCGCAAAGATTCATCCCGCAAGAGCACGGGTCTGCTTTGCGAACTTCGCGTCTTTGCGGTGATATATCAATCGAGAAAAAGTTCCGGTGTGTATAACGCACCCTGCATATCTCGATAAGTGCAGCCGAATAAACAGGACTTTTACCAGCAAGTAATGTCGATCAAATCAGACAAGTGGATCCGCCGCATGGCGCGCGAGCATGGCATGATCGAGCCGTTCGAGGCCGGACAGGTGCGCGAGAACGGCGCCGGCCGCATCGTTTCCTACGGCACCTCCAGTTACGGCTACGATATCCGCTGCTCGAACGAGTTCAAGATCTTCACCAACATCAACTCCGCCATCGTCGACCCGAAGAACTTCGATGACAACAGCTTTGTCGACGTGAACGCCGATGTCTGCATCATCCCGCCGAATTCCTTTGCGCTGGCGCGTACCGTGGAATATTTCCGCATCCCGCGCAATGTGCTGACCATCTGTCTCGGCAAGTCCACCTATGCCCGCTGCGGCATCATCGTCAACGTCACGCCGTTCGAACCGGAATGGGAAGGGCACGTGACGCTGGAGTTTTCCAACACCACGCCCTTGCCGGCAAAGATCTACGCCAACGAGGGCGTGGCGCAGGTGCTGTTCCTCGAGTCCGACGAGGTGTGCGAGACCAGCTACAAGGACCGCGGCGGCAAAGTACCAGGGACAGAAGGGCGTCACCCTGCCGAAGACCTGAGAAAACTTGCGATTAGTTGACCTTGCTCAAGTGCCGGCGTTGCCGCCCGCTGTCATTATTGTGATGAATACAAATTACCGGGGGGTATTATGGCTTACCGGATACTGGTGCCGCTCGACGGGACTGATATAGAGAGCGGCGTTGTTCACTACCTAAGGCATATCATTGCGCGACCGGATGCGGTGGTGACGCTGTTGCACGTGTTGCCGGACCTGACTGACTACACGAAATCACATATCGATACCGAGCATGGCCATGCCGCGACGCATATGCACGATTTCATTACCCGGCTGGAGCTTGATCCGGACCGGGTTTACTGCGAGTTCAGGATGGGTGACCCCGCCGCCGAAATCCTGAAATATGCGGCCCTGAACGGGCCGTCCCTGATCATCATGCCGACACACGGGCGTGCCGGGCTTGAACGACTGTTGTCCGGCAGCGTGACCGAGCAGGTCTTGCGCAAGTCCCATTGCCCGATGCTGCTGTCTCATGCGCCTGATGAAGACACCGGGGCAGGCAATGAAGGCGGCCTGTTCGAGCGCATCCTGGTACCGCTGGACGGCACCGAACAGGGTTTTTCCATCCTGCCGGTCGTCAGGGAATTCGCCAGGCTGTTCCGGTCCGAGGTCATCCTGTTCCATGACAATCGCAACCTCACGAAAAGCGGCGGCAGGGCGAAAGGTGACAATGCAGGCCTGCGCATCGAGGCACAGCATGCGCGCCTGGTCGATGAGGGCATCAGGGTGTCCATGCAATACACCGATGCCGGCCGTACGGCAAAGGATATTCTCAAGGCGGTATCGACTTCGAACGCCGACCTGATTGCCATGACGACCCATGGCCGCAAGGGGATTGATCGGGTTGCCTTCGGCTCGGTCGTCGAGCACCTGCTGCGCCATGCTACACGACCGCTGCTGGTGTTGAGTACCGCGCCGGGCAAGGAGACGGCCCGCCCGGAGGAAGCCCTCGGCTAGACGGAACGCGTTATCCCTGCACGTTCAATGCGCCGGTGCGGCAGCTGCCACACCGGCGAGAACAGCTAGCCCTGGACTCTCCAGCTGCCATCCGCCTGCCGGCAGGCGGTACCGTAGACCTTCTCCGGTCTGCCGCCGACCCTGGCGTCGATGGTGTATTCCCGGCAGGGCCCCGACGCGGCATCGTAAGTGCGGGTGGGAACGACGGTGTATTCGTTGCCCGAGTCGGGATTACGCCAGCGCGACGGGACGCCTGTGCGTACCGTTTCAAGTGTCTGCGCGGTACGCATGCGGTCCACATCATCCATGGAGCGGCCCACGGCGCCGCCGATAGCGGTGCCGGCGAGGGTGCCGGCGATAATGGCGGCGGTGCGGCCATGGCCCTTGCCCACCTGTGAGCCGAGCACGCCGCCAAGGATGCCGCCGATCACCATGCCACCCTGTTCCTGCTGGCCCATATTGTTGGCACAGCCGGTCACGGCAAGTATGGTTGTCAGCAGCAGTGCTGCGATGTATTTAATCGACATAACAAATTCCTCCGTCAGATGTATCGATCATTTAATGCGGCGCAGTATAGCCTGGGGTGACTGCGGGATCCTGATCGACGTCAATTGGCGAAGTATAGCACCCGTGTGAACGGTCACTATGTAATGTCCATAAGGGACCCGGGGGAAGTGTAAACTTTTTTCAGGCTTTTGATTTTCTGTTTGTCCCGGCCCTGGCGCGAAAGGCAACTTCGAAAGAACGTCGCGCCCACTCGCGGGCCATTTCCGGGTCATCGAAAATTTCATCCGGCGCCAGGTGATAGGACATGCTTACCAGCCTGCCGTTTTTCTCGTATTGAAAAGCGCCCAGTCCGCGCGCCAGGAACAGGTCTTTTATGGTTCCGTCGACCTTTAGATAGAGTGTGTCATCCGCGACCAGGCCGAACATGATGCCGTCGTGGTAAATCCCGTACCCGCCGAACATTTTTCGCGCCCTGATCGGGCCGAATTGTTCGAAAACTTCATTCAGGTAATCGGTAAATTCGCTCATTTCGGTCGTGGATTATGCCAGTGTCGACAGTAGCATGTCGTTTTACATCGATGTGTATGACCGGCGGAATGCTAGGTCTATTTGCCTTGCTGTTGTTTTCATTGCTTCCGACTCGGTTGTTATCATGTCCTGTAACTCCGCAATATTCGACTGAACCCTGTTTGCTCCGATCTGCGCGCCTTTGCCCATCAGCGACAGGCATCACGGTCGATGGTTTTTCTGCCTGTAGTTGAGTTTCATAGAAAGCGACCAGTTCATTCAGCTCGCTGTGCCGTGAAAGTTTCGGCGTATATTGCTACCAGGTCTGATTTGAGAGTTTCATAGCTCATGTACTTGTCTGAAGAATTCTTCTCATCACTTCCGTTCGTATGGCGCCATTGCAGGATTTTGCTGGAGGTGGAGCAGCCAGCATCTGGTCGACGGACTGCTCGAGCATTCTGTTCAATTCCGACGATGGATAGCAGTTCTTCTGCGGCTCTTGCGCGCTGCATCATCAGACGCGATGGCCGGACCTGCCAGCAAGAACATGGATAAGATGACTAACAGTATTCTCATAAATACTCCTTGCTAAATTAAATACTCATGGATAAAACGGCAGCGATGTGTTTTCATTGAAGTCTCACCAACCCGTTGGATTACTGATCTGGCCGGATTATACGAGTCGCTCATGCAGGAGGGCGATGAATTCGCAGAATTGGCGTAGGTGACTGCATTCCTGTTTGTGAGCATGCCGTTCACACTGGCTTGTTTCTACGGCGGATGCCGATCAATCGCGCTTTCAGCGCCAAAACGAACAAGCCGCTGCCAAATAGTATTTTTTCATTTTTATCTCCCGGCTTTGTTTATTCTGGTCCATCAGGATGTAGTGCTGGCAGGATCCTGTTACTAATAACATCGGAATCGGGCAGTGTGTGTTAGCGCCTCCGGCCATGAAGAGGTGTACTCGATTGATTCATCAGGTGCGCGACTGATGCCTGACAGTATGTGGACGGGAATCTCTCGTACCTCGTATCAGCCAGACTGGATTACAGTGTTTATTTTTTATCGACGACCCGCAGCGATTCGCTGAAGGTTTCCAGGTTGCTGGTGTATGAGACGTCATCCTGCTCTTGATGAACGATGCGCACCGGCAGATAACCGAGCGCAGGTGCGCACCATGCATAGGTCTTGCGCCGATCATCGCCGCGCAGTCTGGTGACCTTGATTGTCTGGAAGGTGCCTGCGGGCGTTTTCAGTTTTTCTTTGCCTGTTACCCTGAAACGGTATTTCTTGAGGATACCGCCGTCGGCAATGTCAAAGGTGAAATCCGTTTCGCCGCGCGCGAGTGCCCGCATCATGCCGAGCTGGGTGGAGAGCTTGTCCTGCGTGCCGGCCGGGACGGGCATTTTCCAGCGGCTGCCGGCGACGTTGTTGACAACCATTTTCTTTGTCCAGTCGAAAGTCAGGTGTGCCACACGATCTTTCCTGTCGCCGGTGCGCAGGTAATGGTACTTGTCCGGGCGGAAACCGTTTGCATCGATTTTCCCGCTGCTGGTTTCGTGAAGCTTTTCCTTGTAGAACCAGTTGGCCCAGCGTGTCGGCGAGCTGTATGACTCGTAATGATAGCCGCCATCCACCTCCCGGGTCAGCGCAATCCTTGATTTGCCTATGGTCAGGGCGCCGCGCGAAAGTTTATAGGTGGCGGTGAAGTCCTGCAGGCCTGCCGCATGCAGGGCAGGGCAAGCGAATAATGCCGATACGAGTAACGCAATGGCAACAGGCTGGCTGCCTAGCATGGCAATACGTTTACCCTGGCGATGTCCATGGGAGCCGACAGCATCTCGCCATCGAAGCGTATTCGGTCATCGTTGTCCATGCGGATGCGTCCCTCTGTGTACCAGAGTATAGCCAGTGGAAACAGGCGGTGTTCCTGCTCCAGCACCCGTGCCGCGAGACTGTCCGGTGTGTCGCCTTGCAAAACCGGTACGCGCGCCTGCGCAATGACGGGGCCGCCATCGGTCTCGGGCGTGACGAAATGCACGCTGGCGCCATGTTCGCGGGCGCCGGCTGCCAGTACCCGCCGGTGCGTATCCAGGCCCGGGAAGTCCGGCAACAGGGACGGGTGAACATTGAGCATGCGTCCCCGGTAGTGTCGAACGAAATCCGGGGTCAGGATACGCATAAAGCCGGCCAGCACTACCAGCGCCGGCTGATAACTGTCAATACAGGCCTGCAGCGCCCTGTCAAAGTCCGCGCGGTCCGGGTAGTTTTTGTGATCGATGACCTCGGTCGGGATGCCGGCAGCTGTTGCGTGCTGCAGTCCGGTTGCAGCCGGGCGGTTACTGATGACGGCGCGGACCTCGATCGGCAGTTTGCCGGCCCGGGTACAGTCGATGATTGCCTGCAGATTGCTGCCGCGACCGGAAATCAGTACCACCACAGGCAGGGGCGCATTCACGGTGTCGGGCATTGCTGGATGACTACGGGCAGGCAGTTGGTCGGGGTCAGTCCCGGAAAATGACTTCAGCTGCTGTCGCCGCCGCTCTCGATGCGACCGATCAGGCGGGCATCTTCACCCTGTGCGGCGAGGTGCGCAATCACGCCTTCGGCGTCTTTGCCGGCGACACAGGCCACCATGCCGATGCCGCAGTTGAAGGTACGGTACATTTCCCGTGCGTCGACGTTGCCGTGCTCCTGCAGCCAGTCGAAGATGGCCGGCCGTTGCCAGCTGCCGGCATCGATGACCGCGCGCGTACCGCCCGGCAGGACCCGCGGCAGGTTCTCCGTGAGACCGCCGCCGGTGATGTGCGCCAGCGAATGGACATCAAATTTTCTGCACAGGGAGAGCAATGGCTTGACATAAATCCGCGTTGGCGCAAGCAACCACTCGGTCAGCGTCCTGTCTTCCCAGACGGTCCTCAAGCGTGCTGCCGCTCACCTCGAGGACCTTGCGTATCAGCGAATATCCGTTGGAATGCGGACCGGATGATGCCAGGCCGATCAGTGCATCGCCGGCGCCGACCTTGCTGCCGTCGATGATTGCGGACTTTTCGACGATGCCGACACTGAAGCCGGCGAGGTCGTAATCACCGGCGTTGTACATGCCGGGCATCTCGGCGGTCTCGCCGCCGACCAGGGCGGCGCCCGCCAGCTCGCAACCGCGTGCAATGCCGGTAATGACATCCCCGGCAACATCCAGCTCGAGTTTTCCGGTCGCGTAGTAATCCAGGAAGAACAGCGGCTCGGCGCCCGTGACCACGATGTCGTTGACGCACATGGCGACCAGGTCGATGCCGATAGTGTCGTGCAGGCCGGCCTCGACGGCGAGTTTCAGCTTGGTGCCGACGCCATCGGTGCCCGAGACCAGCACCGGCTCGCGGAATTCGTTGAGCGGCAGCTCGAACAGGGCGCCGAAACCACCCAGTCCGCTCATGACGCCCGGCCGCCGGGTCCTGGCGACCGCGGGCTTGATGCGTTCCACCAGTGCGTTACCGGCATCGATATCCACCCCGGAATCACGGTAACTCAGCGGGCGGGCGGGCTTACCAGACTTTTTTTGTGCGCTCACGCGGGACTCCGGAAGAACAGGGGCGCTATGGTAGCGGTCGGCCGCAGGCGCTGCAATCGGCGTGCGAGGACTTTCGATATGGTCAAAGCCTGCTGATACCCGTATGCTTTGCAGAATAGTCAGGGCATTGTCAGGTAACGCATGGATTATAAAAAACAAACAGCCGGATTTGTAGGCACGCTCATGGGCCTGCTGATGTTACTGCCGCTGGCCGGGTATGCCGCGCCGGACCTGTTCGAGTCGGAAGTCGCGGTCAGCGACCAGACGCCGGCCGTGCGAAAGGGCGCATTCCGGAGCGCGCTGTCCCGCACCCTGGTCAGGGTGGCCGGCGACCAGTCGGTGCTGGCGAGCGAGCAGGCGCGTGGCCTGCTCGAGGACCCGGCGCGGCTGGTCCAGCAATACCGGTATTTTACCGAGCAGGCGGGCAGCACGCCGGCGCTGAAGCTTTGGGTACGATTTGATGGCGATGCCATTCGTCGCGCATTGCAGCAGCAGGGCATGTCTTACTGGGGCAGTGAACGGCCGGATACACTGGTATGGCTCGCCGTCGAGGACCGTGGCCGGCGCTACATTGTCTCGGCAGACGACAGCAGTGATGTGCACCGGCAGATCGAGCGGGCAGCGCAGGCGCGGGGCGTGCCGATCCTGTTCCCGCTAATGGACCTTGAAGACCAGTCGCAGGTCCGTTTTTCCGATCTCTGGGGTGGCTTCTTCGACAAGGTGCTAATCGCGTCGAAACGCTACAATCCGCCCGCGGTCCTGATCGGCCGCCTGAACCGCAGCCCGTCCGGCGGCTGGGCGTCCCGCTGGCAGCTTGACGTGGTCGGCCGCACCAATGAATGGTCGGACAGTCACCGGCAGCTGGATGAGTTGTCGCGCCAGGGTATCGAGGATGTCGCGGATATTCTCGCGACACGTTTCTCGGTCGCGAATAACAGCGAGCAGGGAAGTACCGTGGACATTACCGTGAACGGGATCGAGACACTCGCCGCTTATGCGCGCATCAATCAATACCTGGCTTCGCTGTCGTCCGTCAGTGACGTCAGGGTGGCCCGCTTGACCCCTGACAGCGTGAGTTATGCGTTGCAGGTCAGTGGCAGCCTGCAGGACCTGACGCGTACTGTTTCGATCGGCAGCCTGCTTGAACCGGCACCCGGTGGTTTTCCGGGGACGTTTCAATTGCGCCAATGACGGTGGCCCCGGCCATATATTCCTGAACAGGTAAATTATGCAAGCCAGGGACATACCCAACATCATCACGGTGTTCCGTTTTCTGCTGGTTCCGCCGGTGGTGTGGGCATTGTTGAACGACCGTGTGGGACTGGCGCTGGTCCTGTTCGGTGTTGCCGGCCTGTCCGATGCCGTCGATGGCTACCTCGCCAAACGCAACCACTGGACCAGCCGGCTGGGCGAGGTGATGGACCCGCTGGCCGACAAGCTGCTGCTGGTCTCGGCCTTTCTCACGCTCGGCTGGCTGGGCTGGATACCGTTGTGGCTGGTCGCGGTGATTATCCTGCGCGACCTGGTTATCGTTGCCGGGGCGCTCATCTACCATTACACGATCGAAGTGGTCAGCATGGAACCCAGCCTGCTGAGCAAGCTGAATACCTTTACCCAGATTCTGCTGGTGCTGGCGGTAATATTTTCACGCGGCATGCGGGAATTGCCGGAACAGTGGATCGAGGTGTTGCAGTATGGCGTGCTGGTGACGACGATCTTCAGCGGTTTCGGTTACGTATGGACCTGGGGCCGCCGGGCCATGCGCGGGCCTGCGCCCTGAACAATACTTATCTGCGTGTCACGTGACTGTATCCGTCGAGCATCCACAGTTACCGCTGGGCCTGGCCTTGCGCGACAGCGCGCGCTTCGAAAGTTATTTCGCCGGCGATAACGGGGAGGCCGTCGCGGCGCTGCGCTCGGCAGCGGACCGGCGTGGCGAAGCACTGGTGTACCTGGCCGGGCAGCCGGGCCTGGGGAAAACACACCTGCTGCAGGCGGCCTGTCACCAGGCGGGCCAGTGCGGCCTGACAGCGACATACCTGCCAATGCAGGAATTGGTCGCACTGTCACCCGACATGCTCGACGGGCTGGAACAGATGGCGCTGGTCTGCCTGGACGATATCGAGGCGATCGCCGGCCATGCCGAATGGGAGGAGGCGGTGTTCGACCTGTTCAACCGGGTGCGTGCGGCGGGTAATGTCATGCTGATTGCCGGGGTCGACACGCCCGCGCGCTGCGGCCTTGACCTGCCGGACCTGGTGTCGCGGCTGGGCTGGGGCCTGACCTATACGCTCAAGCCGCTGGATGAAACGCAGCTGCAGGCCGCGCTGGAGTTACGCGCAAAGGGACGCGGGACTGGAACTGCCGGAGGAGACCGCGCAGTATCTGCTGAAACGCATTCCGCGCGACCTGCCGTCGGTATTCGATTTACTGGACCGCCTGGACGAGGCATCGATGATCGAGCAGCGGCGGCTGACGATACCGTTCGTGAAGTCGGTGCTGGGGATTTCCTGAAAAACATTTCTCCGCAAAGCCGCCAAGGCGCAAAGAAAAAACATAAAATAATTGCCACAGAGAACACAGAGAACACAAGAATATAAATTCAGAAAGCACGAGTGCAATTTAATTGTAACCGGCCTCTTTATTTCAATTTGTTAAATTCATTGCTTGTAGTGAAGTAATCTTGATACTTCCTTACTATTGTTTTCAAGTCTAGCCTCGTTATAGACAACACCCACATTCTTGGCAATACAGGATTTTGAATAATTTCCATTACCCATATCTATGTTGTACATATGACACTCAAATTCACCTGCTGGCACAATTATGGTTTTAATACCAAGATAAGTAGTCGGCGAGTCATTGTTACCCCAGGTTTCGCCAATTTTTGCTGGAAATTTATAAACTAGCACTTCTTCAGCTTTCGATATTTGTGTTGGGTTATCTTCAAAGAAATTTATAGCTTCAAATTGGCCATGCTCTTTATTGGCAACCCAAAAGGTTTCACCATACTCGATTAATTTATACCAGTTTTGTCCATCTACGGTCATAACTTCCGTAACTTTATTCGTTACTTGGTGGTTTTCTTTACTTTCTACCTTATAGGTCCAACTAGAGCCCGCATGAAAATAAAACAATGGTTCCGCATATGCTGATTGCGAACAAAATAGCAGTGAAAATATAAAATATCGCATGTCTCTCCTTGAATTTAACATCTATTAAATGAGAACAAAGGCGTCAGTACCATTTTGTGTGATCATATTAGGGGACAGACCTCGTTTTCTCTGTGTCCTCTGTGGCTTTATTTGCTTTTCTCTGCGCCTTTGCGCCTCTGCGTGAGCTGATTTTTTATTTTTCCTGCGATTGCTGTTTTGTCGCCTGGATGTAAGCAATCGCGCCGACAAACCACATCACGGTAAACAAGACTTCCAGCATACCCAGCGTGCGCGTCGGTGCGGTGTGCCAGGCCTCCAGTACGCCGTGGATGAAATACAGCAACGCCAGGAAGCAGCTCCAGGAAATGGTGTAGCGGCGCGCGTGCAGCAGGCCGCGCAACGGCAGCAGCAGCGGGCCGACGACAAGCAGCAAGGTCAGCGCGACGGGTGCTTTTTCCGGTGGGTACAGCCAGGCAAACCGGGCGGTCAGTACGATAAGGGTGCCGAAGTAGCCTGCCAGCGTCAGGCCGTAGAGCAGTCGTGCTGCCGGCATCAGTGTTGCCCGGCGAGCGCTTTGGCAGTTTCGGCGAGGCGTTTGCCCAGTGCCGTGCAGAGGCTCTTTTCCTCGTTACTGAGGGGCTGATTGCTGTCGGTGCCCGCGGTGTGGCTGGGGCCGTAGGGCGTGCCGCCGCTGGTCGTCGTCAGCAATTCCGTTTCCGAGTAGGGCAGGCCCAGCACCAGCATACCGTGATGCAGCAGCGGCAGCATCATGGAGATCAGGGTCGTCTCCTGTCCGCCATGCATGCTCGATGTCGAGGTGAAAACGGCGGCCGGCTTGCCCGCCAGCTTCGCGCCCAGCCACAGGCTGCTGGTCGAGTCGAGAAAATATTTCAGCGGCGCGGCCATGTTGCCGAAGCGTGTCGGGCTGCCCATGGCCAGCCCGGCGCATTCCTGCAGGTCTTCGAGGGTCGCGTAGGGTGGGCCCTCGGCGGGAATGTCGTCTTCCGTGGCTTCACACACCGTGGATACCGGTGGCACGGTGCGGATGCGCGCCTGGCAGCCGCTCACGGTTTCCACGCCGCGCGCGACCAGTTGCGCCATCTCCGCGGTGGCGCCGTGACGGCTGTAGTACAGGACGAGTATTTCAGTCATGGTTTGTAAATTATTCGCGCAAAGCCGCCAAGACGCAAAGTAAAAGAATTTTCCGGTTTAAAAGCATTATTTCCGTTTTCTCCCGGGATGCCTGCACTTGATACAGGCGGTAATGCCAAGCAGTCCCCCGCAGGGGGAGGGTTGCCGGGAGAGGGAATCAATTGCACAATCTGATAGACCCCTTTCCCCGGACCTTCCCCTGAGTGGGAGGGGACTGACATAGAAATGTGCAGTTGGGTAAATTAATTTCTTTGTGCCTTGGCGGCTTTGCGCGATATGCGTGTTTATAAAATATCCAGCACTTTCTCCGGCGGCCGGCCAATGGCGGCCTTGCCGTTCTTGATCGCGATCGGCCGTTCGATCAGCTTCGGATACTTCACCATCGCCGTCGACCAGTTGTTCACGCGACAGGTCCGGATCGTCGAGCCCGGCTTCCCGGTATTCCGCTTCCTTCGTGCGCATCAGTTCGCGTGGCTCCAGTCCCAGCAGTTGCAGGATCTGTTCCAGCTCGGCCGCTGTCGGCGGTGTTTTCAGGTACTCGATGATGCTTGCCTGTTCGCCCTGTTGTTCGAGCAGGGCAAGTGTGGCGCGGGATTTACTGCAGCGTGGATTGTGGTAGAGGGTGATGTTGCCGGTCATGGTGATGCTTGCTTGCCTTTTTGATACAGAGGATACGCTGTCATTGCGAGTCGCGACAGGTGCTTCTTCATGAATACGATTGCTATCGTCACTGTTGTTTCGTCGCTATCATGCAATAAATTTCCGTTAACTCAGCCTTTCACGACCGGGATATTGCCGATGCGCATGCGCCATTCTTCCGGTCCGCTCTTGTGCACTGAATTGCCGCGCGTGTCCACTGCGACGGTCACCGGCATGTCCTCGACTTCGAACTCGTAGACCGCTTCCATGCCCAGTTCGGGAAACGCAACGACGCGTGCCGCGCGAATGGCCTTCGATACCAGGTAGGCGGCGCCACCGATGGCAATCAGGTAGACCGCGCCATGACGGGCAATGGACTCGATGGCCTGCGGGCCGCGCTCCGCCTTGCCGATCATGCCGAGCAGGCCGGTTTTCTCCAGCAGCGTGTCGGTGAACTTGTCCATGCGCGTTGCGGTCGTCGGGCCGGCGGGGCCGACCACCTCGTTACCGACCGGGTTTACCGGTCCGACGTAATAGATGAAGCGGCCCTGGAAATCCAGTCCGTCAGGCAAGGGCTCGTTGCGCTCGAGCAGGTCCACGATGCGCTTGTGGGCGGCATCACGGCCGGTGAGCATCCTGCCGCTCAACAGCAGCGTCTCGCCGGGTTTCCAGTCGCGAATATCGTCGCGCGTTACAGTGTCCAGGTTGACCCGGCGGCTGTTTGCGCCGGACTCGCGTGCAATCACCGGCCAGTCTTCGAGTCGCGGCGGTTCCAGCCGCGCGGGCCCCGTGCCGTCGAGGGTGAAATGTACGTGGCGCGTGGCGGCGCAGTTCGGGATGATGGCCACCGGCTTCGAGGCCGCGTGGGTCGGGTAATCTTTCAGCTTTACGTCCAGCACCGTGGTCAGGCCGCCCAGGCCCTGGGCGCCGATACCCAGTGCATTGACCTTGTCGAAGATTTCCAGGCGCAGTTCCTCCAGCCGGTTCGATGGCCCGCGTGCCTGCAGTTCGTGGATGGTGATCGGTTCGAGAATGGCTTCCTTGGCCAGCAGCATCGCCTTCTCGGCGGTACCGCCGATGCCGATGCCGAGAATCCCCGGCGGGCACCAGCCCGCGCCCATGGTCGGCACCTGTTCCAGTACCCAGGCGACGATGTCGTCGCTCGGGTTGAGGATCGCGAAGCGGGACTTGTTTTCCGAGCCGCCGCCCTTCGCCGCGACGATCACCTCGACCGTGTCGCCCGGCACGATGTCCTTGTGAATGACGGCCGGTGTGTTGTCGCCGGTATTGCGGCGTTCGCCGGCCGGGTCGCTGACAATCGAGCCGCGCAGCGGATTGTTCTCGTTCGAGTAGGCCCGGCTGACGGCCGCGTTGACCATGTCGTCGATGCTGCGCCCGGTCTCCCAGCGCACGTCCATGCCGACCTTTAGAAAGACATTGACGATGCCGGTGTCCTGGCAGATCGGGCGGTGTCCTTCCGCGCACATGCGGGAATTGATCAGTATCTGCGCCATGGCAGCTTTCGCCGCGGGGGATTCCTCGCGCTGCCAGGCCTCGGTCATGGCGCTGATAAAGTCCGGTGGATGGTAATAAGAGATGTACTGCAGGGCATCGCAGATGCTGTCGATGAAGTCCTGTTCTTTGATCGTGCTCATTTTCGGCCGGCCGTGGAACCTCGTTGGTCCTTGTCAGTCACAATTGTAGCCGTTTCAGGGGGCTGGATGTGCAAAACCACGACCGGGCCTGTCAGGGTATAATCCTGCCTGCATGGCAGGGGCCAGGAACTTCAGGAGTCAATCAATGCGTTTACTGTTATTACTGGTGGCCTTGATCGCCACCTCAACGAATGCCGCCGAGACGGTCGATTTTACTCTGCAGGACCTTGCCGGCAAGTCGGTTTCCCTGTCGGATTTCCGCGGCAAGTGGGTGGTCGTCAATTACTGGGCAACCTGGTGTCCGCCTTGCCTGGAGGAAATACCGGACCTGGTCGAACTGTATGAGAATAACCGCGACAAGCTGGTGGTCCTCGGAATCGACCACGAGGAAGTCAGTGATGGATACCTCAAGGAGTTTGTTGAATCACATTTCATGAGTTACCCGGTATTGCGCATGGACCCGGCGCCGGTCACTGCGCTGGGGCCGGTGCTCGGTCTGCCGACGACCTATATCATCTCGCCGCAAGGCGAGGCCGTGGCGCGCCAGGAAGGCCCGATAACGCGTGAGGCCATTGAGCAGTACATCGACCGAAAACAGGCGCAGATAACGCAATAACAAGGCAATATTTACATGAGCTGCCGCCGCTGCCGGGTGTCCGGTCACGTACAGGGTGTGTTTTTCCGGGCATCGACCCGTGAACAGGCGCTGCAACTCGGTGTTACCGGTTATGCGCGCAACCTGCCGGACGGCCGGGTCGAGGTGATGGCGTGTGGTGCTGATGACAGCGTTACGGCCTTGTGCACCTGGTTGCAGTCGGGTCCGCCGCAGGCGCAGGTCGAAGCCTGTGTCTGCGAGCCGGTCACAGGCGAAAATCATTCTCGGTTCAGGATCAGTTGACTGCCTGTTGCTTGTCGGAACTTTCCGTCCCGGCAACGGGTGGTGTCAGGATGGTGTCTTGCGGCGGCCGCGTGGAATCCGGTTTCGGGTAATCCAGTGTGTAATGCAGGCCACGGCTTTCCTTGCGTGATTGCGCCGAACGGATAATCAACGCCGCGACCTGTGCCAGGTTGCGCAACTCCAGCAAATCGCTGGAGACGGTGAAGTTACTGTAATACTCCTGGATTTCCTGCAGCAGCAGGTCGACACGCCGCCAGGCGCGTGCCAGGCGCTTGTCTGTTCGTACAATTCCGACATAGTTCCACATGCAGCGTCGCAATTCGTCCCAGTTATGGCTGACGACCACTTCCTCATCAGAGTCCCGTACGCGGGATTCATCCCAGGCCGGCAGTGCCGGGGGTGCTGGCGTGTCGTCCAGCGTATCGACGATATGTTCAGCTGCCGCCGCGGCAAAAACCAGGCATTCCAGCAGTGAATTACTGGCCATGCGATTGGCGCCGTGCATGCCGGTGCAGGACACTTCGCCGACGGCATACAGGCCGTGCAGGTCCGTTCGTCCATGCAGGTCGGTGATGACGCCGCCGCAGGTGTAATGGGCGGCCGGCACGACCGGGATGGGTTCCAGTGTCATGTCATAACCCAGCTCGCGGCAGCGTTCGTACACGTTGGGGAAATGTTCCTTGATAAACGGCGCGGGCTTGTGACTGATATCCAGCAACACATATTCTGCGCCCAGGCGTTTCATTTCATGGTCGATGGCGCGCGCCACGATGTCGCGCGGTGCCAGGCTGCCGCGTTCATCGAAATTTTCCATGAAACGGCTGCCGTCCGGCAGCAACAGTTGACCGCCTTCGCCGCGCACCGCTTCGGTGACCAGGAACGACTTGGCCTGGGGATGATAGAGACAGGTGGGGTGAAACTGGTTGAACTCCATGTTGGCGACCCGGCAGCCGGCGCGCCATGCCATGGCGATGCCGTCGCCGCTCGAGGTATCCGGGTTGCTGGTATACAGGTAGACCTTGCTGGCGCCTCCCGTGGCCAGCACCACGTTGCGCGCGGGGAATGCCTCGATCTTGTTCCGGGTGCAGTCGAGCACGTAGGCTCCGAGGGCGCGATTCTCCGCCGCGCCGAGTTTTCCGGCAGTGATCAGGTCGATGGCGATGTGGTGTTCGAACAGCTTGATGTTGTCGCGCCTGCGGGCCTCGCTGACCAGCGTGGTTTCAATGGCGCGGCCGGTGGCGTCTGCGGCATGCAGTACCCGCCGTGTTGAATGGCCGCCTTCCCGGGTCAGGTGGAAGGCGTCCGGGGCGCCGTAACCATTGTGACGGGTAAAGGGCACGCCCAGTTCGACCAGCCAGTCGATGGCCGCCGGTGCATGCTCGATGGTGAAACGCACAGCCTCCGGTTTATTCAGGCCGGCGCCCGCGTCCAGCGTGTCCGCGATATGTGATTCGAAAGTATCGCCGGGGTCCGTTACCGCGGAAATTCCGCCCTGCGCATACAGCGTGCAACCTTCACTCAGATCGTCCTTGGCCAGAATGGCGACCCTGACGTGGTCCGGCAGGCGCAGCGCCAGGCTCAGTCCTGCGGCACCGCTGCCAATGATCAGGACATCAAATCGGTTTGTCGTTACCATAGTCATTTGCGGACAATTCCTGGATCAGTCACCCGGGCCGGTTGGTTTTTGAGAAACTACTGATTTTCATACAATAACGCGAACTTCCCCGATTGCACACTGTCTATCGGGGGAATCCGGGTAGACAGGGAGACAGCCCGGATGGGCGAAAGAAGCACAGATCAGGCACTGGTAGAGCGGGTACAGCAGGGCGACAAAACCGCATTTGATGTGCTCGTCCTGAAATACCAGAATAAAATCATACAGTTAGCCTATCGTTACGTGCATGACAAGGATGAGGCAATGGATGTTGCCCAGGAGGCCTTCATTAAGGCCTACAAGGCACTTGGCCGTTTCAGGGGGGACAGTGCATTTTATACGTGGATCTACCGGATCGCGATCAATACGGCCAAAAACCACCTCGTCGCGAGTGGCCGGCGCCCGCCGCGGTCGGACATTGATGCCCAGGATGCGGAACAATATGACGGTGCGGCGGGTCTTAAGGAATACGCCACACCGGAGCGTTTGCTGCTGAAGGACGAGATCAAGGAAACGGTCGCCAGTGCCATAGAGGACCTGCCTGATGATCTGCGTACGGCAATTACGCTGCGTGAACTCGAAGGATTGAGTTATGAAGAAATCGCCCAGGCTATGGATTGCCCGATCGGCACGGTAAGATCGAGGATATTCCGGGCCAGGGACGCGATAGATACAAAATTGAAACCACTGCTTGATTAGTATTTTTGACGGGCCTGACACGATGAAAGACAAACTACATGAACAGCTCTCGGCACTGGTCGATGACGAGCTGGATACAAACGAGCAAGCCTTGTTGGTCAGGCAATTGATCAAGGATGATTCACTGCGGCAGCAATTCGCGCGTTACCAGGTTATCAGCGACACCCTGAAAGGTGATTTGCCGGACCGGGTCGACCCCGGATTCCATTCGCGCATCCAGACGGCCTTGCAGAATGAGGCTGTTCCGGGTGTATCACGCCTGAACAGGCTACTGAAACCGGCCGCCGGGCTGGCGATCGCCGCCTCGGTTGCCGTCGTCGCAGTATTCTCCCTGCAGTCCGTGCGCGAAACGGCCCCGCAGTCCGTTCCGACCGTTGCATCAGCCCCGGCGCCATCAGATTATATCCGCGCCGAGGGTCAGCCGGCGCCTGCGCGGCAGGCTTCAAATGTGCGTAATCTCGATGCCTACCTGGTCAACCATAATGAATTTGCAGCCAACCGGGGTATACAGGGGGTATTGCCCTATGTCCGGATCGTTGGACAGGGTGAGCAGCCCGGGAGTCAAGGGTCGCCGAATGAATAACCCTGGTTTGTCGTGCGCAAGCCATGACTCCGGGTAGTTCAGTGCACGCTGCCGTGAGACTTGTGCTGGCCGCATTACTGGTCTGTTGCGGTCAGGCACTGGCCGCGGATACCGCCCGCCAGTGGCTGGACGCAATGTCCGACGCCCTCAAGACGCTGGATTACGACGGGACATTTGTTTACCACCATGACGGCAAGCTGGAAGTCATGCGAATTATTCACCGCGTGGATGAAGGCGGGCAGCGCGAGCGCCTGGTGTCGCTGACCGGCAGTGCCAGGGAAGTGTTGCGTGATGATCGCTCGGTAACCTGCATCCTGTCGGATAATAAATCCGTCATGATCAGGCAAAGCCTGCCAACCCAGCCGTTTCCCGTGGTGCCTGACGATCTCGATGCAATTTCACGCTACTACCAGTTGGAAGACAAGGGTGATGACCGCATGATCGGTTATCGTGCGCGCATAATAGCGGTAAAGCCGAAAGACAATTTTCGCTATGGCTACCGCTTCTGGATCGAGCAGGACTCCCGCATGTTGCTCAAGTCCGAGCTTACCGGCGAGCAAGGCAAGGCTATCGAACAGGTGATGTTCACCACGCTGGATATCGGTACCGAGATTCCGGTCAGCGAACTGCGTCCTGCATTGACCGGGGAAGGCTATACATGGAGTCGTCAGCCGGAAAACAGCAATGCGCAGGACCCCTCGGCAGGCGTACCCGGGTGGAGAGTCACGCAACTGCCGGCGGGTTTCAGGATGACCGATTTCCGCCACCGGCGCATGCATGAAAAGAGCGTGGATGGAGAACACATGGTATACAGCGACGGCATGGCAACTGTATCCGTATATGTCGAGCAGCCCATGCAGGGAACCAGGGGGTTCACCGGGCTGTCAAGTATGGGTGCAATGAATGCTTACGGTGCGCTGGTTGACGGTCACCAGGTAACCGTGGTCGGTGAAGTGCCGCCGGCAACTGTCAGGATGATGGCAACCTCTGTCGAGCGGTTACCGGTGTCGTAAATGCTGGAAGAAACGGGTCTCGTTGTCGATATCGATGGTGAATTCGCCCTGATCGAGAGCGAGCGCACTTCGACCTGCGGCGCATGTTCGGTACGCAAGGGATGCGGGACCGGCGCCATTGCAAAATTTCTGGGTCGCAGGCGTATGCAACTGCGCGTGTACAACAGGATAAATGCAGGGGTCGGAGACTATGTGGTCATCGGTATCTCGGAATCGGGCCTGGTGCGCGGATCGCTTGCAGTTTACGCGGTGCCATTGGCCGGTTTGTTTGCCGGCGGCCTGGCCGGGCACTTCGCTGGCCCTTACCTTGCAGCTGTCAGTGTGGACTTGCTGGCGATAGCCGGTGCCTTGACGGGATTCGTTGCCGGTCTTGCCTGGCTGAAACGGTTCAGTCGCGTGACCGCTGCGGACGAGGCTTTCCAGCCGGTGGTGTTGCGACGTGATACACGTTTGCGTACCGGTTGATGTCAGGTGTGTTAACCGCAACATGCGGTTGAGACTGAATGTAAAAAATATTATGGAGAGTACAGGTATGTCGTTTGTTCGCAAAATCGCAATCTTTACGGGCCTCTCGCTGCTCATGGCCCTGCAGGCCGTTCAGGCGTCTCATTTGCCGGAATTTACCGACCTGGTCAAGGCGACCAGCCCGTCAGTGGTGAATATCAGTACCACGCAGAAAGTTCAAACCGGTATGCCGGAACTTCCGGAGGGTTTTGAGATGCCCGAGATGCCGGAGGGCAGTCCGTTTGGCGAACTTTTCAAGTATTTCTTCGAGCACGAAGGTGAGTCCCCTTCTTATCGCGATGCGAAGTCACTGGGTTCGGGATTTATAATTTCGCAAGACGGTTATGTGTTGACCAATTATCACGTGGTCAAGGACGCGGACGAAATCATCGTACGCCTGAGTGACCGTCGCGAGTTGATGGGTGAGATTATCGGCTTTGACAAGCGCAGCGATGTCGCGCTGCTCAAGATCGAAGCGAGTGATCTGCCCGTCGCGAAGATCGGCAAGGCAAGTGACCTGGAGGTCGGCGAGTGGGTGCTCGCTATCGGCTCGCCGTTTGGTTTTGATCATTCTGCCACGGCCGGTATTGTCAGTGCCAAGGGCCGCAGTCTGCCCAAGGAAAACTATGTGCCTTTTATACAGACCGACGTTGCGATCAACCCGGGCAACTCGGGCGGCCCGCTGTTCAACCAGGAAGGTGAAGTGGTGGGCGTGAACTCGCAGATATACAGCCGTACCGGTGGTTACATGGGGTTGTCTTTCGCGATACCGATCGAAGTGGCAATGAATGTGGCTGACCAGCTGAAAACCACCGGCCGGGTCAGCCGTGGCTGGCTGGGAGTGTTGATCCAGGATGTCACGCGGGACCTGGCAGAGTCATTCGGTATGAAACAACCGCGCGGTGCGCTGGTGGCCAAGGTATTGCCGAACAGCCCTGCCAGGGCGGCCGGTTTCAAGGTGGGAGATATAATCGTCAAGTTCAATGGCAAGGATGTCATGAACTCTTCCAACTTGCCGCCGATCGTGGGCAGCAGCAAAGTGGGTGTAAATCTGCCGGTCGAAATCATTCGCGATTCGCGCAGGAAGACCCTCAAGGTAAACCTGGGCGAGTTGCCCGAGGATGATGATGTACTGGCGAAGGTGGATAAACCGGAAACCGAGACGGCCAATCGCCTGGGTATTACGGTGAGCGCACTGGATGAGGACGCCAGGGAAGAGCTGGAGGTCGATCACGGCGTTGTAGTTGACCGTGTTATCAACGGGGCGGCATCACGTGCGGGGTTGCGCAAGGGTGATGTCATACTCAGTGTCGATAATACGCAAGATCAAGAGTCCGAAACAGTTGCAGTCCATCATCGACGACTTGCCGGCCGGCAAGTCAGTTGCCTGTCTGGTGCAGCGTGGCGGCAGCCCGACCTTCCTGGCCCTGAAGATTCCCGAGTCCTGAGTCGCGGCTCCCCGGTTGAACAGGCGCCTGACAGTTTATGTTCGCCGGGGGTGCCATCTGTGTACCGACATGATCGTGTCGCTGAACCGTTTGCGTGACGAACTGGAGTTCAGCCTGGTCGAGGTCGATATCGACAGGGACCCCGGAATGGTGGAACGCTATGGTGCGCGCGTGCCGGTGCTGGCCGGCGGGGATGTCGAGCTTTGCCATTACTTTCTGGACGAAAACAAGCTGCGAATCTGGTGCACAGCGGCGGATTCAGTGCCGGACGATCAGTGACGCGCTCGAAACTTCCTGTATAATAATCACTTTTCGTACAATCCCGGTCGCCGATCAGAGGCGGCACCACGTAGTCGCCCTGCCTTCATGACTGACAACCAGCACGTACGAAATTTTTCCATCATCGCCCACATCGATCATGGTAAATCAACCCTGGCCGACCGCTTCATACAGGTGTGCGGCGGACTTGCTGACCGCGAGATGGCCGAGCAGGTGCTCGATTCCATGGACCTGGAGCGCGAGCGCGGCATCACCATCAAGGCCCAGAGCGTGTCGCTGAATTACACGGCCAGAGACGGCCATGTGTATGAACTCAATTTGATCGATACTCCCGGACACGTGGATTTCTCCTACGAAGTGTCGCGCTCCCTGGCTGCCTGTGAAGGCGCGTTGCTGGTGGTGGATGCGGCACAGGGTGTCGAGGCGCAAAGCGTTGCCAATTGCTATACCGCGATCGATCTTGACCTCGAAGTGGTGCCGGTGCTGAACAAGATCGACCTGCCGGCAGCCGACCCGGAGCGGGTCATCGGGGAGATCGAGGAGATTATCGGTCTCGATGCCACTGATGCGGTGCGCGTAAGCGCCAAAACCGGCGAAGGCGTGTTGGATGTGCTCGAAGAAGTGGTACGGCGCATACCGCCGCCGGGTGGAGATGACGATGAGCCGCTGAAGGCGCTGATTATCGATTCCTGGTTTGATAGTTACGTCGGTGTGATTTCACTGGTGCGTATTATGGATGGCCGGCTCGAGCGGCGTAACAAGATCAAGGTGATGTCAACCGGGCGACACTTTCAGGTCGAGCGGCTGGGTGTGTTCACTCCCAAACAGGAAGACCGCGAGCAGCTGTCGGCCGGCGATGTCGGTTTTCTGATCGCCGGCATCAAGGATATCGATGGTGCTCCGGTCGGTGATACGCTGACCTTGCTCAATGCACCGGCAAAAGAGCCATTACCGGGTTTCAAGATGGTGCAGCCGAATGTATTTGCCGGTTTGTATCCCGTGGTGTCAGATGATTATGAGAACCTGCGGGACGCATTGCAGAAGCTGCGACTGAATGATGCCGCGCTGCATTACGAGCCGGAAACCTCCGAGGCGCTTGGTTTCGGTTTTCGCTGCGGATTTCTCGGCATGCTGCATATGGAAATCGTGCAGGAGCGGCTGGAGCGCGAATACAATCTCGATCTGATTACCACGGCACCGACTGTAATCTACGAGGTACTGAATACCAGTCACGAGTTGCTGAAGATCGATAATCCAGCCAGTCTGCCAGCTGTCAACAAGATCGAGGAGATTCGCGAGCCGATCATTATGGCCAATATCCTGGTCCCGCAGGAATACGTTGGCAACGTCATCAGTCTTTGTATTGAAAAGCGTGGTGTCCAGAAAGACATGCAATACCTGGGTAACCAGGTCTCGCTGAACTATGAATTGCCGCTGAGCGAGGTCGTACTGGACTTTTTTGACCGGCTGAAATCCGTGAGCCGCGGTTACGCTTCTTTTGACTATCATTTTGTGCGTTTCCAGGCGGCCCCGCTGGTCAAGCTGGACATTCTCATTAACGGCGAGCGCGTGGATGCCCTGTCGCTGATTATTCACCGGGATGCCGCCCAGTCACGCGGGCGCCTGCTGGCATCGAAAATGAAGGAGCTTATACCGCGACAAATGTATGATGTCGCGATCCAGTCAGCCATTGGTGCGCAGATCATCGCGCGTACGAATGTGAAGGCGTTACGTAAAAATGTCACGGCAAAATGTTATGGTGGCGACGTGTCCCGCAAACGCAAGCTGCTGGAGAAACAGAAAGCGGGCAAGAAACGCATGAAGCAATTTGGCAGGGTGGAGATTCCCCAGGCGGCATTTCTGGCCGTATTGCGGGTCGACAGTGAGTGAAGCGCCTCCCGCCCTGTCCGGTTGCAATAACAGGTTCTGATGTTTGGTTGATGAGGACGTAATGGATATCGATTTTCCAACAATACTGGTAGGAGCAACCCTGATTACGGGCGTTGTCTGGATGCTGGATGCAATGTTGCTGGCCCCGGGCCGGCGCAAGCGTGCCAGTCAGTTGATAGGGCAGGGCGAGAGTCAGGATTCGGAAAAAGTCCAGAAGGCACTGAAGATGCCTTCCCCGGTCGAGTACTGCAAGTCATTTTTTCCGGTAATACTT
Source organism: uncultured Halobacteria archaeon (assembly GCA_963768575.1). Classification (GTDB taxonomy): domain Bacteria; phylum Pseudomonadota; class Gammaproteobacteria; order UBA9214; family UBA9214; genus UBA9214. The sequence continues at coordinate 28,750 of CAVYIJ010000003.1, read as the reverse complement.
GCCGTATTGCTGTTGCGCTCGTTTCTGGTCGAGCCGTTCAGGATTCCATCCGGTTCGATGATGCCCACCTTGCTGGTTGGCGATTTTATTCTCGTAAACAAGTTTTCCTACGGTCTTCGATTGCCGGTGCTGGATACCAAGGTTATGGAGCTCGGCAAGCCGCAGCGGGGGGATGTGGTTGTGTTCCGCTATCCGAAAGATCCTGCGGTCGATTATATCAAGCGGGTTGTGGGATTACCGGGGGACCGCATCGGTTACTTTAACAAGGTGGTCTATATCAATGGCGAAGCAGTCGGGCAGATACCTGCAGGTGTCTATAGCGGCCAGGGTTCGGGTATAAACATGTCCGGGGCCAGCAAGCGCAGGGAGCAACTCGGCAACGTGCAGCATGATATTCTCGTAATGCCGAGGACACCTGGCCTGGAGGGTGAGTTTGTAATACCCGAGGGCGAGTATTTTGTGATGGGAGACAACCGCGACAACAGTAATGACAGCCGCTTCTGGGGTCCGGTCCCCGAGGCAAACCTGGTTGGCAAGGCATTTCGTATCTGGATGAACTGGGACAGCGCAAATGGCGGAGTCGGGTTTGACCGGATCGGCACGAAAATCTTATAGAACATTCACCGGCAACAGGAGGGAGCAGATGCGTTCCATAAATCAACAAAGGGGTATGACGGGCATAGGTTGGCTGATTGTCCTTGCACTGATCGGTTTCTTCGTGTTACTGGCGCTGCGTATGGTGCCGGCTTATCTCGAATACCAGAAAGTGGTTTCAACATTCAATGCAATGGAAAAGGAATCAGGATACAGTTCGGCTGGTGCAATCAGAAAAGATATCGAGCGCCGCTTCGATGTCAGTTTTGTCAATTCAATTTCCGCTACGGATGTCGAGATCAAGCCGCAGGGCAGTAATTACAGTGTGACGGCCAGTTACGAGGCGCGCGAGCACGTGGCCGGCAATATTTATGTTGTCATGGACTTCGAGAAGCGGATTCTGGTGCCGAAGCTCTGATGACATCGACGGGGCAGCTGGAAAAACGGCTGGGTTACGAGTTTACCGACCCGACGTTGTTGCAAAGCGCCCTTACGCATCGAAGTGCCGGCAGTAAAAACAACGAGCGGCTTGAGTTCCTGGGCGATGCGATTCTCGGCTGCGTCATCGCCGAAGAGTTGTTTAATAACTTTCCGGACATCCGGGAAGGACGACTGAGTCGCCTGCGTTCAAGCCTGGTACGCGGGGAAGCATTGGCCGATATCGGCATCAAACTGGAAATTGGGGAGTTCCTGGTGCTGGGGCCGGGTGAACGAAAGAGCGGCGGCCATCGGCGGAACTCCATTATTTCGGATGCCGTGGAAGCCATTCTTGGCGCCATATATATCGACAGTGATTACATGCGTTGTCGACAATGTATCCTGCAGCTGTATGCCGACAAGCTGCAAGGGCTGTCCGAGAAGGCAGTATTGAAGGACGCAAAAACACGTTTGCAGGAGTACCTGCAGGCGCAGCACCTGAGCCTGCCTGAATATTCTGTTTTGACGGTCAGCGGCGAGGCTCATGCCAGGCATTTCGAGGTCATCTGTTCTGTAAACGGCCACCAATCGTGCCGCGGTGAAGGCACGAATCGCCGGCATGCGGAGCAGGAGGCTGCAAAGAAAATGCTGCAGCAACTGGAAGCTGTCTGATTAAATGCCGGAAGAATTCCATTGTGGTTATATCGCCCTGGTTGGTCGTCCCAATGTGGGGAAATCAACGCTGCTCAACAGGATACTCGGTCAGAAGATCAGTATTACATCGAGGCGGCCGCAGACGACGCGTCACCGGGTGCTGGGAATAAAGACACACGATAATGCCCAGCTCATTTACGTGGATACCCCGGGCATCCATGAATTCAGCGGGCGCGCCATGAACCGCCACCTGAACCGTACCGCCAGCAATGCCCTGATGGACGTCGATGTTGTCGTCTTCATGGTCGATGGGTTGCGCTGGACACCCGATGACGAGCTGGTGCTCAGTAAGCTGGCAGCGGTGCAGTGTCCGGTTATCCTGGTGGTGAACAAGGTTGACCTGCTGGAGAATCGCGAGGTCCTGCTGCCGGGTTTGCAGGAGCTCTCGAAAAAACGCGAGTTCAGGGACATAATTCCCGTGTCCGCCAGCAAGGGTGATAATGTGCCCGAACTCGAAGCCAGTATCGAGGCGCTGTTACCGGTCTCGCCGCCATTTTTTCCTGAAGACCAGGTGACGGACCGCTCTGAAAAATTCCTGGTGGCCGAACTGGTCCGCGAAAAACTGTTTCGCAAGCTCACCCGGGAGTTGCCCTATGGGCTGACTGTCGAGATCGAGTCATTCCGGCGGGAAGGCGCGATCACGCATATACATGCGCTGATCTGGGTCGAACGACCGAGCCAGAAATCGATTGTCATCGGCAAGCAGGGGCGGCTGCTAAAAGAGGTCGGACAGCAGGCGCGCAGGGATATCGAGATGCTGCTGGATGGCAAGGTTAATCTGAAGCTGTGGGTAAAGGTGAAAGAAGGCTGGGCGGATGATGAGCGGGCACTGCGCAGTCTTGGCTATACCGATACCGAATGAAAACCGGATTCCCGTTTTTTATAGCCGTGCCGGGTATTGACATTTGGCCATATTATGAACATATATGTGTAGTGTGCGCGGTGTGCACCACCAGGTAGCCTGTAAATTCCCGGTGCGCACGGCGCACCCTGCATAGGAAAATAAACAGAAATATTCGATGGGTGCAGTTGAAAGAGTATCCCTGGAGCCGGCGTGGGTGTTGCACCATTATCCCTACCGGGACTCGAGTTTGCTGGTCGAGATTTTCAGTCGCGATCACGGGCGGGTAGGCCTGGTGGCGCGCGGTGCGCGTTCACCGAAATCACGCTGGCACAGTCAACTGCAAATCCTGCAGCCACTGTTGCTGTCGTGGAACATGCGCGGTGAACTCGGCACGCTAACCGGTGCCGAGGGCCGCGCAGCTGCGCCGGTCCGCCAGGGGAACAAGGTGTTGTGTGCCTGCTATCTCAACGAACTTCTGCTGCGCCTGCTGAGCCGGCATGATCCGCATGCGGCGTTGTTCGCAGCCTATGAACAGGCGCTTGCGGGCCTTGATCTGGCGGAAGAGCCGGCGTTAAGGTATTTTGAAAAGCACCTGTTGCAGGAGCTCGGTTACGGTCTGTTGCTCGATTGCGAATTTGAATCGGACCGGCCAATCGATCCGGCTGCGCTGTACGAATACCGTCTTGAACAGGGGCCGGTACCCTGCCACCTGCAGGGAAGTGAAGGTATCTACCTGCATGGCACCAGCCTGCTGGCGCTGGCGGGAGAATGCCTGGAAGAGCAGCAGGCCTTGCGGGATGTTAAAAAACTCACCCGTGCCGCGCTGTCCCTGTATCTCGGTGCGCGGCCCCTGAAGACGCGCGAGGTCTCTAATCAACTGGCATCCATTGGCCGCAGCCGGCGCCCTGTGCCGGCTGACCCGCCTGACAATGCCACGCTGGAGGTTACCCCCTGAATGTTACTGGGCGTGAATATCGATCATGTGGCGACGCTCAGGCAGGCGCGCGGCACGCGTTACCCGGATCCCGTGCAGGCGGCGATCGAGGCGGAACAGGCCGGTGCCGACAGTATCACGCTGCACCTGCGCGAGGACCGGCGACATATTCAGGAGCGTGACGTCCAGCTGTTGAAGGACATCCTGCAGACCCGCATGAATCTTGAAATGGCCGTCACTGACGAGATGCTTGTTTTCGCCGGGCAGGTCAAGCCGGAGGACTGTTGCCTGGTACCGGAGCGGCGCGAGGAACTGACAACGGAAGGCGGCCTGGACGTGGCCGGGCAGCTGCCGCGTATCAGGGACGCCTGCGCACGGCTTGCGGATGACAATGTGCGAGTTTCCCTGTTTATCGACGCTGATCCGCAACAGGTCGCGGCGGCGGCTGATTGTGGCGCCCCCTGCATCGAAATTCATACCGGGCACTATGCTGATGCACAGACACCCCGGGCGCAGGCGCAGGAAACGGCGCGTATCGTCGAATCGGTGCGTCTCGGCGTGGATGCCGGCCTGAAAGTCCATGCAGGGCATGGACTCAATTACCATAATGTTGCTGCAATTGCCGCCATTCCCGACATCCTGGAACTGAATATCGGTCATGCAATCATGGCGCGGGCATTATTTACCGGGCTTGCCGATGCCGTCAGAGAAATGAAGCGATTGATGCTGCAGTCCCGTCACGTTGCGCGATAACCGCTGAACCTCAGGGTGCTGTCGATCACGTTGATGGCACGCGTGTAGTAGAACTCCACCGTAGCATGGTTACCGGTCTTCAGTGCAAGCCGCAGTTCACGCAGGCCGGCTTCCAGTTCCGGTGCGTCGCAGTAGGCTGCCGCGCCCAGTAACTGGTGTACACTATCGCGCAGGCGGCGGTCATTCCCTTGCGCGAATGCGTCGGCCATGATTTTCCGTTGTGCCGGTAATTCTATGAGCATCTGGGCGAACAGCTCCCTGGAGAAATTCTGGCAGAGTTCATCCAGTTGCAGGTCGTCTTCAGGCAGGACGGGTGGCTGGATAATATTGTCCGTGCCAACGTCCGCGGCATCGGCTTTACCCGCCAGGCCTGTAAACAGCCCCGCAATACGTTTAACAAGATTTTTAAGCATATAACCGTCACTGCCGTATCTTTATGATTTCTGTTTGAGCATTGAATGCCGGTAATGCGACCATCGTAGTTGAATGAATGTGTCATGACCATGGGGCCCGGGTAGGTTATTGCTGTCACCGGGTGTCTGACATTTCATGTTCTTGGGTATACTGTAGGCTGTTCTTGCAGAGGTCAGGGGTACATGGATTTTTTAACGCTTGAAGCAACCGTCGGCAATACCCCGCTGGTACGCTTGCAGCGCCTGCCGGGTAAAACCAGCAACGTGATACTGGCGAAGCTGGAAGGCAACAACCCGGCCGGCTCCGTCAAGGACCGCCCCGCGCTCGGCATGATCCGCCATGCGGAGCAGCGCGGCGAGATCAAGCCGGGTGATACCCTGATCGAAGCGACCAGCGGCAACACCGGCATTGCACTGGCCATGGTCGCGGCGATGAAGGGTTACCGGATGGTGCTGATCATGCCCGAACACATGAGTGTCGAGCGGCGCGCGGTGATGAAGGCCTTCGGTGCCGAAATTATCCTGGTCAGCAGGGAGGCAAGCATGGAGGGCGCACGTGATCTTGCAGACGAGATGGCCGGGCGCGGCGAGGGGCGGGTGCTGGACCAGTTTTCCAATCCGGATAACCCGCGCGCGCATTATGAAGGAACCGGGCCGGAAATCTGGCGTGATACGGAGGGCGGGATTACACATTTCGTCAGTGCCATGGGCACGACCGGTACCATCATGGGTACCGCACAGTACCTGAAGGAGCAGAACACCGGCATCGAGATCGTCGGTGTGACACCGGCGGAAGGGTCGTCGATACCCGGCATCCGGCGCTGGCCCGCTGAGTACCTGCCTTCGATCTACGATGCCTCCCGCGTGGACCGCACCCTTGAAGTCACCCAGGAAGCCGCCGAACAGACCACGCTGTCACTGGCATCGAAAGAAGGTATTTTCGCCGGCATTTCATCCGGTGGCGCGGTTGCGGCAGCGCTGGAACTGTCGGCACAGGTCGAGCATGCGATCATCGTGGCGATTATCTGTGACCGCGGCGACCGTTACCTGTCTACCGGAGTCTTTCCTGACTGAATGCGCGCGTCCCGACTTCGGGCAGTCTGCGTCTTGCTGCTGGCCCTGTGCCTGCCGGCAGTTCAAATACTGCCGGGGTACGCAATCGATTCGGTGGACCTGTCGCTGGGCGATATCGAGGGCGAGGGCTGGTCGGTTACCGGTATTACGCTGCACCTTGACTGGACCGGTACAACCAGTGCGCGTGCAGAGCTGTATGCAGCATCTGTCCATTTGCCGGAAGCTCTCGGCACGGCATCGGGCGTCCGGCTGGTATGCGAGACCGCATCCTTCGCGCCCGGGAGTATTGAATGTTTACGCGGCACCCTCAAGTTGCAGTCGGGCAGGCTGGGCCGGCAGACGTTGCCGGTCAGCATCAAGTACCGTTATACAGATACGCAGGCCAGCGTCAGCTTTCGGAATCTGCGTATCGCCGGTGGCCGGGTCGCCGTGTCAGCCAGTTATCGCGACAGCGGCTGGTCGGCGGATATCGACAGCACGGGATTGCAGCCGGCTGCCCTGTTGAAGGAATTGCAGGCGGCCGGCATCGCGCTGCCTCCATTAACCCTGGACGGAACGCTTGATCTGAATGCAAGTTTGCGTGGCAAGGCTACCGGCCTCACGGTTGCCGATTTTGTCGCGCAGGTGAGAGCGGGTAACTTCACGGACGAGTCCGGTCGTTACGCGGGTGAAAATCTGCATGCCAGTGTAAAGGGCAGCGCGCGACACCGTTCCTACGGCTGGGATGTACAGTCTGACCTAACGGTTAAACAGGGCGCGGTCTATATCGACCCGGTGTACGTCGAGGCCGGCAGTGAGCCGATTGTCGCCGATGCGGCTATTAGCTGGAGACCGCGTCAGCGCCGCCTCGATCTGCATTCATTCAATTATCACCATCCATCCAGTGTAGACCTGACGGGCCAGGGACAGGTCGATTTAAGCGCCGGGCAGCCTGTCAGGCAACTGCAACTGGAAATTCACAAGGCAACATTCCCGGTCGTTTACGAGAATTACCTGAAACCGTGGGTGGAAGGGACGCTGGCGGGGAACCTGGAGACGGCGGGTGGCCTGCAAGGCCGATTGCAAATCGAAAACGGCGCATTCGTTCGTGCCAGTGCCGACCTTCGGGACATGACACTGCGCGAGCGGGACGGGCTGTTCGGATTCGACAAGCTGTCCGGCGACCTGGACTGGTCAGCCTCGGAGTCGCCCGAGTATTCAACGCTTGGCTGGGAATCCGGCCATGTCTACCGTGTCGGCCTGGGGCAATCCAGGCTCGAACTGGAGTCGACCGGCAACGCCGTGCGCCTGGTAAAACCGGTACGGATACCGGTGCTGGACGGTGCGCTGGATATCGAGTCTTTCAGCCTGGACTACCCGGCGGACAAGCCCATGCGCTGGGATGTTGACGGCATCCTCACGCCGGTATCCATGAAACAGTTGACGCTGGCGCTCAAGTGGCCGGAATTCGGCGGCAAGCTGTCGGGCGTGATCCCGTCAGTCATGTATGACAACGGGGAATTGTCCGTGGGCGGTGTATTGCTGGTGCGCGTCTTCGACGGGGTGGTCACGTTACGCGACCTGCGGCTGAATGAACCCTTCGGGCTCGTCCCGCGCCTGCAGGTCAATGCCAGGGCCGATAATATCGACCTCGAGCCCCTCACCGGGACCTTCTCGTTCGGACGCATCGAAGGCCGTCTGGACGGTCGAGTAGACGGGCTGCGGCTGGAATCCTGGCGACCGGTCGCTTTCGACGCGGAGTTCCTCACGCCCGCTGGCGACAAGTCGCGGCACAGGATCAGCCAGAAGGCCGTGGACAATATCTCCAATATCGGCGGCGCCGGTATGGGTGGCGCGCTGTCGCGCAGTTTCCTGCGGTTTCTCGAGGACTTTCCCTATGACCGGCTGGGTATCCGTTGCCGCCTGCAAAACGGCGTGTGCGACATGGGCGGCGTCGAGGCGGTGGGGAACGGGTATTATCTGGTCAAGGGCACTTTTTTGCCGCCACGCCTCGACGTGGTGGGTTACGCCAATCGGGTCGACTGGGACACCCTGGTGGCGCAGATCATCGCAGTCACACGCCAGCAGGACGTGGTGGTGGAGTGATGATTTCCAGGCCCCGTGTTAACCTGTCGCCCGAATTCGCGTTAACAGGTACAGGCTTCGTGTGTTTTTAATTCAGGAGAGAGACAAATGAAAACGCTGCATATACCCATGTCGCTGTTGCTGCTGCTGTTCGTAACGGCGTGTGTCACCATCAATGTCTACTTTCCTGCCGAGGCGGCGGTAAAAGCCGCCGATCGCATAATTCTCGATGTATACGGGGAGAAGCCCGAGGTGAAGGACAAGCCGGCCGCGGAAGAGCCCAGGTCCTTTTATCAGGACCCGGCGGCGACACCGGTCGCGATGACCATCCTCAACTGGCTGGTCGCGCCCGCCCATGCCGAGGCGGATATTTCGGTCAATACACCTGCGATTCGGCAGCTGCAGGCAAGCATGGAGCAGCGTCACCGGCAACTGGCATCCCACTACGCCTCGGGTGCGGTGGGCATGACCGGTGACGGGGAGATCACGTTGCGAGACCAGAAGCTGGTGCCGTTGAAAGATCGCAACAGCGTCAAGGGGCTGGTTGCCGACGAAAACCGTGACCGTGCCGCCCTGTATGCCGAGATTGCCCGGGCCAATGGCCATCCCGAGTGGGAGGCCGAGATTCGCCAAACCTTCGCCAAACGCTGGGTAGCGAATGCACGCTCCGGCTGGTGGTACATGGACGGCGGTGCGTGGAAGCAGAAATAAATTTTAAATACCTCACGCAAAGGCGCAAAGACGCAGAAGAAATAATTTCTCGAGATCGACAGATAATCATGCATCATCCCCAGCGAAAAGGCATGGGCGCATGCGTTGCTTCAATGACGCGACTCTCAGATATTAACTCTGTGCACTCTGCGGCTGTGTACATTGATCCTGATCATGAATATATTTGTATTTGATATCGAGACGGTGCCGGATGTCGCCACCGGCCGGCGCCTGTATGATCTCGATGACCTGGACGACAAGAATGTCGCCCGCGTCATGTTCCACAAGCGGGCGGAAGAGAGCGGCGGTTCGGAATTCCTGCGTCAGCACCTGCACCGGATCGTTGCCATATCAGTCGTCCTGCGCACGCCGGACAAGTTCAAGGTCTGGACGCTGGGCGATGTGGACGCTCCGGAAGAGGAGATTCTCAAACGCTTCTTCGACGGCATCGATCGATTCATGCCGACCCTGGTGTCGTGGAACGGCTCCGGTTTCGATTTGCCGGTCATTCACTATCGCAGCCTGTTGCATGGTATCCAGGCGCCGCGCTACTGGGATACCGGTAGCGACGACAAGAACTTCAAGTGGAATAATTACCTCAGCCGTTATCATGAACGGCATACCGATGTCATGGATGTACTGGCCGGCTACCAGCCGCGCGCCGCCGCGAAGCTTGATGAAATTGCCGCCATGCTGGGGTTCCCGGGCAAGATGGGCATGAGCGGCGCGAAAGTCTGGGACAATTACCAGGCCGGGGATATCGAGGGCATACGCAACTACTGCGAGACCGACGTGTTGAATACCTACCTGGTTTACCAGCGCTTCGAGATGATTCGGGGGCGCATCAGCAAGGCACAATACAAGGCGGTTTGTGACGAGGTGCGCACGGAACTGGCGAAGGAAGACAAACCGCACCTGGCCGAGTTCCTGCAGAACTGGCAGGGTGATTGAATAAAACCGTTCTCGCGCAAAGACGCAAAGACGCCAAGACGTAAAATAACAGAAAACTATTAATGAGACGCTGAATTATTCATCTTTATCGCTCCCGCGGAGGCGGGAACCCAGCAATGAATATACATAGTATTGGTAAATAGCTCGGAAATTTCTGATTAATTGTCATTGCTGGTGGGCGTCAGCAAATACTAGGATTCAGATCTCTGAATTCTGTAGATAACAATTGATTTGTTACTGGATTCCCGCATCCGCGGAAATGACTGTATCACTATCATCCTGAACTTGGCATGAAATTTATTTTTCTTCGCGTCTTTGCGGCTTTGCGCGAGTAATTATTATTTAAAATGATGAGTAAACGTCACCGTAAAAAACGTCTCCCCGAACCCGTCAGTCACATCACGGTGGAGTCGCTTGCCCACGACGGGCGGGGTGTGGCGCGTCTTGACGGCAAGGCGGTATTCATCGATGGCGCACTCCCCGGCGAGACGGTCGGTTTTGAATACCTGGCCACGCGGCGGAAGTTCGACGAGGGGCGGGTGACCGATATCCACCAGGCATCGCCGGACCGGGTGACGCCGAAGTGCCCGCATTTCGGCGTGTGCGGTGGCTGCAGCCTGCAGCATCTCTCGCCGCAGGCGCAAATCACTGCCAGGCAACAGACCTTGCTGGATAACCTCGAACGCATCGGTGGCGTAACGCCGCGGAATGTGTTGCCGCCACTGACCGGCCCGGTATGGGGTTATCGCAGCAAGGCCCGTCTCGGCGTCAAGGATGTGCAGAAGAAGGGGCGGGTACTGGTCGGGTTCCGCGAAAAGCGGGCGCCGTATGTTGCCGATTTGACGCGTTGTGAGGTGCTGCACCCGGCGGCCGGCGAGAAACTTCTCACCTTGGCCGCGCTGGTCGAATCGCTGGATGCGCGGTCACGTATCCCGCAAATAGAGGTGGCCGTCAGTGAAACAGTCATGGCGCTGGTGTTTCGCCATCTCGATCCACTGAGCGAGGCGGACGAAGCGCGTCTGACGGAATTCGCGTCAGGGCAGGGTGTGCATGTTTACCTGCAATCCGGCGGACCTGAAACCGTGCGAGCGTTTGCGCCGATGGATTCAATCCTGTCCTATCAGCTACCCGCCCAGGCGATAGAGATCCGTTTCCGGCCGACCGATTTCACCCAGGTCAACATGGCAATCAACGAACAAATGGTCGCGCGTGTGCTCGATATGCTGGAGTTGACTGCTGACGACAGGGTGCTTGACCTGTTTTGCGGGCTGGGCAACTTCACCCTGCCGATGGCGCGACAGGCCGGCTCAGTCGTCGGTGTGGAAGGCGAGGCCGGCCTGGTCGAGCGTGCGCGCGACAATGCCGTGCTGAACGGCCTGGATAATGTGACGTTCTTTACCGCGGACCTTGCCGATGATTGTCGTGAAACTGCCTGGGCCGGGGGCGATTACAACAAGGTGTTGCTCGACCCGCCGCGCAGTGGTGCCGCCGGTGTCATGGATGTCCTGGGAAACATACGGCCGCAACGGATCGTCTACGTGTCCTGTCATCCGGGTTCGCTGGCGCGTGATGCCGGTACACTGGTCAACGAGTTGGGTTATGAATTGATATCGGCGGGTGTCATGGACATGTTCCCGCACACCGCGCACGTCGAATCGATCGCGTTGTTTGAGAGTTGAAAGGTAAATATAAAAAAGTGCCTGTAAAAACTGTGGGCAAAGGGTTGAAGCCGCCGCCGTTGATCGACATCCAGGGGATGAATACCTGACTGTTCTAGTCGGATGACCGGAAACGACCCGTTCCGGACCTGCACTAACCACTAATATAAACAATCGCTTAACGACCTGGAACGACCCATTCCGGTCACTATGATTCCTACGGAAACGGGTCTTGAATTAACCTTGCGGATGATTTTGAGAACGCAAGTTCGATACGAAGCAATCTCCCGCCAATATTCACCTGATATAACCATGGCTGACCGAAGTTATTGTAACTAAACCCCTGAAACGGCATCAAGACATGCGTTTTGTTTTCAGGTGGCTTATTGCTATGTTCAGACTGATATGAACAGGCAGCCCGCTATATACCTTCTCACCAACAGGACAAACGGTACTCTGTACACAGGTGTCACCGGTGATTTGCCAAAACGCATATGGCAACACAGGAACAGGATAAGTAAAGGGTTCTCCGCCAAATACAATCTGACCTGACTCGTCTATTTCGAACTCGCTGAAGACATGTACCAGGCAATTTCCAGGGAAAAGCAAATCAAGGCGGGTTCGCGCAAGGCAAAAATCAGGCTGATCGAGAGTGTGAATCCGGAATGGAGAGACCTGTATCCTGGAGGAATTTGCATCTGAGGGGAATTCAGGAGTATTGCGATTCCGCTGCGCTCGCTGATGACGGGGTCTGCATCTCTAACGTGCTGGGTTCTGGCCGATGCCAGGCACAGTACAGCGCTATAACACCTTCGCTCAATTGCGGGGTTTTGGGCTGATGTTCGGGTGAGCGGCTAATCCGTATTGGCCGATAGTCGCCGATTCGTAACCCCGCATCAGCGGGATTTTCTTTAAATGGGAATGCCCGGATCTGGCTGCCGAAAGCAGACATTCGGTGACCTGAATGAATTTCCTCTGCGTCCTTTGTGCCTTTGCGGTGAATCTCATTAACTGTAACAACTACTGCCGGTACCAGCGCCGGTTGAGTGCCTTGTAGACGCGTGCCGGGTACCAGTTCTTGCCGACACTGCCGTTGTAACGCGCCAGCGCCTTGCGCATGTCGCCTTTCTCGCGCTTGAGGTAGATTTTGAGTATGGTGCAGCCGAAGCGCAGGTTGGTGGCGATATCGAACAGGTTGTCATCCGGCCGGCCGATCTCCTCCAGCCAGAACGGCATCACCTGCATCAGTCCCTGCGCGCCGGCGCTGGAAATTGCAAAGCGGTCGAAATTACTTTCGACGTTGATCAGGGCCAGCACCAGTTCCGGTTCCAGGCTGGCCCGCTTCGCTTCGTAGTGGACCAGTTTGAGGATGTGGAGACGCTCCTGCAGGTCCTTGACGCTCTTTCGCAGCCGGCTGGCCATATCGGTCAGCCAGACCTCGGCATCGAAGCGGTCGGTGAAGCTGTCACTGGAGTTGATGGCCTGCATCAACGAAGCGCGCATGTCGTCATCCGGCCGTTCCTGGATGGCGGCAAAGGCGCCTGAATTGACACACAGCAGGCCGGCGAGCAGGGCGCTGATCAGCAGGAAGCGATTCGGTCTGCAAACATTCATATTCAGCATATATCGGCCGTATTTCAGGCCAGTTTATCCTGTAAAAAGCCAATTATCGCGTCGCGTGCAATGTCCTGGTTGTCGCCCCCGGTGCGTGCCTTGTATTCAACCAGGGCCTTGTCGAGGTTTTTCTCGCCGACGACCACGCGGTGCGGGATGCCGATCAGTTCCATGTCGGAGAACATCACGCCGGGCCTGACTTCGCGATCGTCCAGCAGGACCTCGATGCCGGCGGCTGTCATTTCCGCATACAGGGCCTCCACGGCGTCGCGTACGCGTTGGGACTTCTTCATGTTCATGGGCAGCAGGGCGACCTGGAAGGGCGCAATGGCGGCCGGCCAGCTAATGCCCTTGTCGTCGTGGTTCTGTTCGATGGCCGCCGCCACGATGCGTGAAACACCGATGCCGTAGCAGCCCATCAGCATCGGTATCTCCTTGCCCTGTTCGTCGAGTACCGTGGCCTTCATGGCCTCGCTGTATTTTTTACCGAGCTGGAAGATGTGGCCCACCTCGATGCCGCGGGCGATGACCAGTTCCCCGTCACCCTCCGGACTCGGGTCGCCGGCCACCACATTCCGCAGGTCCACGACCTCGGGCTCCGGCAGGTCCCGGCCCCAGTTGACGCCGGTGAGGTGCTTGCCGTCCTGGTTGGCGCCGCAGACGAAATCAGCCAGCTGTGCGGCGGACGCGTCGACCAGTACCGGTATATCGAGCCCGGGCGGACCGAGTGAGCCGGCCGGACAACCCAGTGCGGCACGGATCTGTGTGTCCGAGGCGAACGTCAGGGGCGCCTTGACGGCAGGGTGTCGTTCGGCCTTGATGGCATTCAGCTCGTGGTCTCCGCGCAGTACCAGTGCCACCACGTCGGTTTCGGCGCCATTCACCACCAGCGTCTTGACGCAGTGTGCTGCATCGGTGCCGAGGAAGTCGCACAGTTCCTCGATGCTGTGTTTGCCGGGAGTATCCACCGTGGCCATTTCCGCGGCGGGCGCCGGCCGTTCGCCGGCCGGTGCAGGTGCTTCGACGGTTTCGACGTTGCTTGCAAAATCACCGCCGGTCGAGAATGCGATAGCGTCCTCGCCCGAGTCCGCCAGGACATGGAATTCCTGCGATACGCTGCCGCCGATGGCGCCACTGTCCGCACGGACCGCGCGAAAGTCCAGCCCGGTACGATTGAAGATTTTCGAATACGTATCATGCATGAGCTGGTAAGTGTCCTGCAGCGAGGCCTGGTCAACATGGAATGAGTAGGCGTCTTTCATCAGGAATTCACGGGCGCGCATGACGCCGAAGCGCGGGCGGATTTCGTCGCGGAACTTGGTCTGTATCTGGTAGTAATTGAGCGGCAGCTGCTTGTAGCTGCGGATTTCCCGCCGTGCTATATCGGTAATGATTTCCTCATGCGTCGGGCCAAAGCAGAATTCGCGCTGATGGCGATCGTTGAAACGCAGCAGTTCGGGGCCATACATCTCCCAGCGTCCTGACTCCTGCCAGAGTTCGGCCGGTTGTACCGCCGGCATCAGCAATTCCAGGGCGCCCGCGCGGTCCATCTCCTCGCGAACGATATTCTCGACCTTGCGCAACACGCGCAGTCCCAATGGCAGCCAGGTGTAGATGCCGGCCGCCTGCTTGCGCAACATGCCGGCGCGCAGCATGAGCTGGTGGCTGATGACCTCGGCGTCGGCCGGGGTTTCCTTCAGGGTGGAAAGGGGGAACTGTGATACGCGCATGTCGAATCGGACCGGGATAGTTTGAACAGCTGTCGATTGTAGCTGGCAGACCCCCGTGTTGCCTACCGGGAGTCTGTCGGGTTCTCCCGGGGACTATTGCGGATTGATCCCGGGCGGTACCGGCAGGACATTCAGGTCCTCGCGGTAATCGGTGAGTTCGTACTCGGTCCCGGCGGGCGGCGGTGTATCGGTCAGCTGCCACTCACCCTGTGCATTGCGCCATTTGTAGATACGATCGGTCTTTTTGGAAAATTCCGTTTCGGGCAGGGATTCTTCCAGGTAGGTGAGGGTTTCCGGGAAGAAGTACAGGTAAGCTCCCGCGCCCGCCAGCAATAGCAGCAGTACCGCCAGCAAGCGCATCAAAAGGTGCTGTTATTCCAGCCCCACATCTTGCGCGGCGCATCGGAGAACTCGATATAGACGCGCTCGGGCTTGATGCCGGCCTGTGAGGCGACCAGCCCGCACAGGGCGCTGGAAATTCCGGTGGTGGCGCTTTCCGGCAAGCCGATACTTTTGAGTTCCATGAAAGCCAGCGGGGCATCGGTACCGGCGAACTGCATGGCACTGTTGTGTTCCACAGACACCATGACATAACCTTCGGGTTTGCCCAGTTGCTCGGCTACCAGCGTCGAGGCCGTGGCAGCCAGCCGCTTCGCCTCCGGTTCAGGCAGTGGGTGGTTGGTCTGGATTTTCAGGAACGGCATGGGCCGCTTCAGCCTTTACATAACAGCTTGATCTGGTCTTTGGCCTCGTTGATCC
Source organism: uncultured Halobacteria archaeon (assembly GCA_963768575.1). GTDB lineage: Bacteria > Pseudomonadota > Gammaproteobacteria > UBA9214 > UBA9214 > UBA9214. The sequence continues at coordinate 13,520 of CAVYIJ010000003.1, read as the reverse complement.
GCTGCTGGCGTTCTTCCTCGGTCAGCCGGAATACCTCGCCGTTGGGCTTGATGAAACGGGCCTGCCCACCACGGTTCAGGGTGGTGAGGTTCTTGCGGGCATTGTCGCAGTTTTCCTTCATTGACCGGGCAAGCTCGGCATCACGTGCTGCAGAGTCCGCGGCATCCTCCTGGCCAGCGTCCTGGAACTGCTCGTCAACAAATTCATCGGCAGGCTGTTCTTCCGTGGCCGGCGCATCGGGTGGCTCGTCAGGCTCGTTGATGATGGGCGGGGCCGACTGGATGCGAATCGCCTGTATCCCGTGGGGTGGCGGCATCTGGGTATACTGGACCTCTCCATATTCGTTGAGCCACTTGTAGACATCGTCGGCCTGGGCCACCGGGGCCAGGAGCGTGCCGGCGAGCAGGAGCATGCAGGTATAAAACGAGCTTATGGTCTGTTTCATCGCACTGTATCCATGTAAAAATCTCTATGAATGATAGGGTTGTTTGGCTATGAGAACAAGAGATCTCATCACATTATCGGCCGCTGGCCCCGTTAGCTTGAAAACTGACCGCAAGCCGTGAATCTCTTGACCTTTATCTTGAATATCAGTACTTTTCCATGCTTTGGAGTTGCGATTAAATCGCCCGTTTGACGGGCTTTTTTTTTCTCACCCTTCATGGTCGGTTATCCCGGGAGATTGGCAGGTGGAACTCACTGGCGCTGAAATATTTGTGCGTGCACTGCAGGACGAGGGAGTCGAACACATCTTCGGCTACCCGGGTGGTGCGGTGCTGCACATCTATGACGCACTTTACGCGCAGGACAAGGTGCAACACATCCTTGTCCGCCACGAGCAGGCGGCGACGCATGCAGCGGACGGTTATGCACGTTCCAACGGTAAACCGGGCGTAGTGATCGTTACTTCCGGTCCGGGTGCGACCAACGCGGTGACCGGTATCGCGACGGCCTACATGGATTCCATTCCGCTGGTGGTTTTCACCGGGCAGGTGCCGACACACCTGATCGGCAACGATGCCTTCCAGGAAGCCGACAACATCGGCATCACGCGCCCCTGTGTAAAACACAACTTCCTTGTCAAGGATGTCAGGGAGCTGGCTGTCATTATCAAGAAGGCATTTTATGTCGCAACGACCGGTCGGCCGGGCCCGGTGGTCGTCGACATACCCAAGGATGTCACCGCACAGAAGGCGGAGTATCACTACCCGAAAAAAGTCACCATACGGTCATACAATCCGGTGCGTACAGGGCATATCGGGCAGATCAAACGTGCCGTGCGTTTGATGCAGGGAGCAAAGCGCCCCATCCTGTATACCGGGGGAGGCGTGATCCTCGGTAATGCGTCCGGATCACTGACCGGGCTCGCCCGTGCGCTGAATTTTCCTGTCACGAATACCCTGATGGGTCTGGGGGCCTATCCGGCAACCGATCCGCAGTTTGTGGGCATGTTGGGCATGCACGGTACTTACGAGGCCAACATGGCCATGCACCACTGCGATGTTCTGATTGCCATCGGCGCCCGTTTCGATGACCGGGTGACGGGTAATATCGAGAAGTTCTGCCCGCACGCAAAAATTATCCATATCGATATCGATCCGGCGAGCATTTCGAAGAACGTCAAGGTGGATATCCCGATCGTGGGCTGTGTAGAGAATGTCCTCAAGGCCATGCTGAACGAGATCAAGGCCGGCAAGATTGAATCAGATGCGGCCGCGCTGAAGGAGTGGTGGCAACAAATTGAAGAGTGGCGTTCGAAGGACTGCCTGCAGTATGACCACGACAGTGACGTCATCAAGCCGCAGGCAGTGGTTGAGGCTCTATACAAGATCACAAAAGGCGATGCCTACGTTACTTCCGATGTCGGCCAGCACCAGATGTGGGCGGCACAGTTTTACAAGTTCGACAAGCCGCGTCGCTGGATCAACTCGGGCGGGCTCGGCACCATGGGGTTCGGGCTGCCGGCTGCCATGGGCGTGCAGTTTGCGCACCCTGACGCTACCGTTGCCTGCGTGACCGGCGAAGGCAGTATCCAGATGTGTATCCAGGAATTGTCCACCTGTCTGCAATACAAGCTGCCGATCAAGATAGTCAATCTCAATAACGGTTACCTCGGCATGGTGCGGCAGTGGCAGGAATTTTTCTACCAGAAGCGCTATGCAATGTCCTACATGGAATCATTGCCGGACTTCGTCAAGCTGGCCGAAAGCTATGGGCATGTCGGCATGCAAATTACCCGTCCGGCTGATATTGAAGGCGCGCTGGACGAGGCCATGAAGCTGAAGGACAGGCTGGTCTTCATGGATTTCATCACCGACAGGAACGAAAACGTTTATCCGATGATCCCCGCCGGTGGCGGCCAGAACGAGATGATACTGGTCTGATATGCGGCATATCATATCCATATTGATGGAAAACGAGGCTGGCGCGCTGTCGCGCGTCGCGGGCCTGTTCTCCGCGCGTGGCTATAATATCGAGTCACTCACGGTAGCGCCGACAGAAGACCCGTCATTGTCGCGCATGACGCTGGTGACAAGCGGAACCGACGAAATCATCGAACAGATCACCAAGCAACTGAACAAGCTGATCGATGTGGTCAAGCTGATGGACATGACCGACGGGCCGCATATCGAGCGGGAGATGATGCTGGTCAAGGTGCGGGCCCAGGGTGAATACCGTAATGAAATCAAGCGGGTCTCGGATATCTTTCGGGGCCGGATCATCGATGTAACCGACGAGACGCACACTATCGAAATGACCGGTGCCGGCGACAAGCTGGATGCCTTTCTGCAGGCCATTGACCAGGGCCAGATTATCGAGGTGGTGCGCTCCGGAGTGTCCGGGATCGGCCGCGGCGACCGGTCCCTGAAACTTTGAGAATTCCATATAAACGCATAAAACCGACAGGTAATAACCATGAATATCTACTACGACAAAGACGCTGACCTTTCCATTATCCAGGCATTGAAAGTGGCCATTATCGGTTACGGCTCACAGGGCCATGCACATGCCAACAACCTCAAGGAATCGGGAGTCGACGTCACCGTGGGACTGCGCGCGGGTTCGATATCCGAGGCAAAGGCAAAAAAATCCGGCCTGACGACAAAGTCGATCGAGGCGGCTGTCAAAGGGGCGGACGTAGTCATGGTGCTGGCGCCGGATGAACACCAGGCGCGCCTGTACCGCGACAGCATTGAACCGAATATCAAGCAGGGCGCTGCGCTGGCATTTGCGCATGGCTTCAATATCCACTACCAGCAGATCGAGCCACGCGCCGATCTTGACGTAATCATGATTGCACCCAAGGGGCCTGGCCACCTGGTGCGTTCAACCTATACCCAGGGCGCCGGTGTGCCCAGCCTGATTGCGGTGTTCCAGGACACGAGTGGCCGTTCCAAGGACGTCGCCTTGTCCTATGCTTCGGCCAATGGCGGTGGCCGTGCCGGTATTATCGAGACGACTTTCCAGGAAGAGACCGAAACCGATCTGTTCGGCGAGCAGGCAGTCCTGTGCGGCGGTGCGACGGCGCTGGTGCAGGCCGGGTTCGAGACCCTGACGGAGGCCGGATACGCGCCTGAAATGGCTTATTTCGAGTGTTTGCACGAACTCAAGCTGATCGTCGACCTGATGTACGAGGGCGGCATAGCAAACATGCGCTATTCGATTTCCAATACCGCCGAATACGGTGATTTGACGCGCGGGCCACGCGTGGTGACCAGCGAGACCAAGGCGGAAATGCGCCGCATTCTCGATGAGATACAGAATGGTGAGTTCGCTCGCGAGTTTATCCTCGAAAACCAGGCTGGCGCTGCAACATTGAAGGCCAAGCGTCGACTCGGCCGCGAACATCCGATCGAAGTGGTTGGCGCGAAGCTGCGTGGCATGATGTCCTGGATCAGCGAAGGCAAGATCGTCGACAAGAACGTCAACTGATTGCAACTGCCGGTAACCTGAATATAACCCGGCCCGGTTTGTTTACTGAGTACAGGAGATGACTTCGTGATCGCCCGGCATGGTCTGATACCCTTGTTGGCAGCTATTTTTGCTGCTGTACTGGTGATGCATTTCGTGGGGTTCCCCCATTCACTGGTCTTCTGGCTGTTTGCCGGATTTGTGATGTTGATGTACCGGGACCCTACGCGTGATACTCCATCGTCACCCCTGTCCATAGTGAGCCCGGCGGACGGGCGGGTAAGCAGCGTCAGTCATACCCGTGATCCATACCTCGATCGCGCCAGTCTGCGGATTTCCATAGATATGCACCCGTTCGGCGTATATACCACGCGCAGCCCGGTAGAAGGCAAGGTCCTGGAGCCACCCGGGCGTGCCGGAGACGGAAGACGAACCGCACGGCGTCTGGCTGAAAACCGACGAAGGGGATGATATTGTCATGGTCATGAGCAGGGGACGCCTGAATAACAAGCCACGATGTTATATCGGTTTTGGCGAGCGCGTCGGGCAGGGCAGGCGTTGTGGTTTCGTGCACTGGGGCGGTCAGATCATTATTTATTTGCCGGAATACAGTCGTCCGGTTGTCGATGAAAATGCCAGGGTCCGGGGTGGTGAGGATGTTATTGCATACCTGGTTCATGAGTAATATTCAGCGTAATCCATCCAGTGGAAGCTGAAAACAAAAAGCAAGGTTCCCGGCGAGGTATCTACCTGCTGCCGAACATGATCACCACTGCCGGGCTGTTTGCCGGTTTCTACTCCATAGTCGCAGCCATGAACGGGCGTTTCGAGGCTGCGGCAGTGGCAATATTCGTGGCCATGATCATGGATGGCATCGACGGTCGCGTGGCGCGGTTGACCAATACCCAGAGCGAGTTCGGTATTCAATATGACAGCCTGTCCGACATGGTCTGTTTCGGTCTTGCGCCTGCGCTGGTCATGTACGAGTGGTCATTACAGTCGATGGTCAGCGTCGGCTGGGCGAAACTTGGCTGGCTGACTGCCTTTATCTACACCGCCTCGGCGGCCTTGCGCCTGGCACGTTTCAATGCCCAGGTCGAAACGACTGAAAAGGCCTATTTTCGCGGTCTCCCCAGTCCCTCGGCGGCCGGGGTGCTGGCCGGTCTGGTATGGGTCGCTACGGACCTGGGTATCGATGGCGCGGACATGGTGTATGTTGTGTTCGTGTTTACGATCGCCATGGGTCTGCTGATGGTCAGCAATATCCGTTATTTCAGCTTCAAGGAGTTTAATTTCAAAAACAGGGTCTCTTTCATGGCCCTGCTGCTGGTAGTGATGGTGTATGTATTTGCCTCCATCGACCCGCCCAAGGTGCTGTTTACCGGTTTCCTGATCTACGCAATCTCCGGCATTGTCTATACGCTGCTGGTTGTACGTGCGCGACGCAAGGCAAGAAAGCGCGGCGAACGCAGCGAATAACGCGGACAGGGCTTGCATTTTCAATGGCGTTGTATATAGACTTGTTCTATGCGCGCGCAACGCCACAGCACCGATATCTTCCAGCCAGCCATGGCGATGGTGTGTTTGCTGCCGTACCTCCTGCGACTGCTGCCTGCGGGCAGATAATCCCATGCCTGGCGAGGCTAACCGCACAAAAAATTTATTGATTAACAGGCCATTGGCGGCGATCAGCCACGGTGTGCTGAATGGTGGACCGGTATTATCATTGCAGGTGCCGGTCGGCGGGATGGAGCAGAACAATGACTGACAAGTTAACGATATTCGATACTACGTTACGCGACGGGGAACAAAGCCCGGGCGCGTCCATGACGCGTGATGAGAAAGTGCGTATCGCCAGGGCGCTGGAGCGCATGCGTGTTGATGTCATCGAGGCAGGCTTTCCCATTGCCAGCCAGGGTGATTTCGAGGCAGTCCGGGCCGTTGCAAAGGCGGTCACCGGCAGTACGGTATGCGGCCTCGCGCGGGCGCTGGACAAGGACATTGACCGTGCCGGAGAGGCGCTGAAACCGGCCGCATCCGGGCGCATACATACCTTCATCGCCACATCCCCCATCCATATGAAGATGAAGTTGCGCATGGAGCCGGAACAGGTGATCGAGCAGGCCGTGCATGCCGTCAAGCGTGCACGGAAGTACACGGACAATGTCGAGTTCTCACCCGAAGATGCGGGCCGGTCGGAAGCCGACTTTCTCTGCCGTGTGATCGAGGCCGTTATCGATGCCGGGGCGAACACTGTCAACATTCCGGATACGGTTGGTTACAATTTGCCACACCAGTTCGGCGAGTTGGTCCGGTCTCTGATCGAGCGTGTGCCGAATTCGGACAAGGCAATATTCTCGGTGCACTGCCACAATGACCTGGGGCTGGCGGTCGGCAATTCGCTGTCAGCCGTATTGAACGGTGCCCGCCAGGTGGAGTGCACGATCAACGGCCTTGGGGAACGCGCCGGCAATGCCGCGCTCGAGGAGGTCGTCATGTCGGTGCAGACACGACAGGATATTTTCCCGTGCAAGACGGATCTGGATACGACACAGATAATGACCTGTTCGAGACTGGTATCGGGTATTACCGGTTTTGCCGTGCAACCGAACAAGGCCGTCGTCGGGGCAAATGCCTTTGCGCATGAGTCCGGTATACACCAGGACGGTGTTCTGAAAAGTCGCGAGACCTATGAAATCATGCGTGCGCAGGATGTCGGCTGGGCACATAACCGCATCGTGCTGGGCAAGCACTCGGGGCGTAACGCATTCCGCAGTCGTTTGCATGAACTGGGAATAGAGTTCGAGTCCGAGGAAGAGCTCAACAGCGCTTTTACCCGTTTCAAGGAGCTTGCCGACAAGAAGCACGAGATTTTCGACGAAGACTTGCAGGCACTGGTTACGGAGTCCGGCAGCGAGTCGGAGAATGACTGGTTGAAGCTGGTTTCGCTGAAGGTCTGTTCCGAGACCGGTGAGACGCCGCATGCGAACGTCACATTGTGGGTGGATGGCAGTGAACAGCAGGCCGACTGCGATGGCAGTGGCCCGGTGGACGCGTCCTTCAAGGCAATCGAGGCAATGATCGACAGTGGTACCGAGCTGCAGCTGTACTCGGTCAACAACATCACCAGCGGTACGGATTCGCAGGGCGAAGTGACCGTGCGACTGGAAAAGGGTGGCCGTATTGTGAACGGGCAGGGCGCGGACACGGATATCGTGATTGCCTCGGCCAAGGCCTATGTCAACGCGATTAACAGGATCATTCGGCGCGACGAGCGTTCTCACCCGCAGCTCGGTGATGTCTGAACCGGTAATTAGTATATGCCGGTACGCCAAGACACGACTACCTCGAGGCCATGGGCATCCGGTCATGGGTGCCCAGGGACGATAATGGGGGCAACACGCACGCGCCGATTGAACCTGTGGTTTCGCATGGCATGTTGCAGCCGGACGAATCTGACTGGACACAACTGGCGGAACAGGTTGCGACATGTACCCGCTGCGACCTGCACCAGACGCGTACCCGGACCGTGTTCGGAACCGGCAACCGGGAAGCCGACTGGCTGATCATCGGCGAGGCGCCCGGTGCCGATGAGGACCGGCAGGGCGAACCATTCGTCGGTCGTGCCGGCCTGTTGCTTAACGAGATGCTGCTGGCTGCCGGATATCGTCGCGAGGATGTATATATTGCCAATATCCTCAAGTGCCGGCCACCGGGCAACCGCAACCCGCGCACTGAGGAGGTTGCTTGCTGTCATGACTACTTGCAGCGACAAATCGACCTGGTTGAACCGCGGATAATTCTTGCAGTTGGTGGAATTGCCGCGCACAATTTATTGAGTTCCGATGCCCCGGTCGGGCAATTGCGGGGTGTGGTGCATCATTACGGTGAAAGGAAAATTCCACTGGTGGTGACCTATCATCCAGCCTATCTGCTGCGATCGCTGCTGGAAAAACGCAAGGTCTGGGCTGATCTGCAGTTCGCGTTGCAGGTTTGCCGGTCGACAGGTCAGGAAAAATGACCGTCATCTATGTTAGGTTTGTACTATGAGCGCAATTTTAAAAGAACCCGCACTTGAATTCAGGCCAATGCAGGCAGAGGACCTGCCGGCGGTAATCGAGATCGAGCGGGCGAGTTACCCCTATCCGTGGACGCAGTCGATTTTCAGTGATTGCATGCATGCCGGGTACTGTTGCTGGGTTGCCGAGCGTAGCGGGCTAATTGAAGGCTACGGCGTGATTATGATTGCTGCCGGAGAATCTCACTTGTTAAACATCTGCGTCCGGCCGGAGTCGCGCGCTCAGGGAGTCGGTACCAGGATACTCCGTCACCTCGTCAGCATAGCCCGGCGGCACGATGCCGATGTCATTTTTCTTGAAGTCCGGCCGTCCAATGCGGCAGCCTTGAAACTCTATACAGATGAAGGATTTAATGAGCTAGGGCGGCGCAGGGATTATTATCCTGACGAGGCCGGCAGGGAAGACGCCCTGATTCTGGCCCGCACCCTGTAATGCCGGTCTGCATCGGTTAGAATACGCCGCTTTCCGGCTTTACCATTACCTTTACCAACCATGAGTGTCTCCGAACAAGAGGCGGCCAGGCGCCGCACCTTCGCCATTATTTCCCATCCGGATGCGGGCAAGACCACGCTGACAGAAAAGCTGTTGCTGTTTGGCGGTGCAATTCAGCTGGCTGGTAGCGTGAAAGGACGCAAGGCCGCGCGGCATGCAACGTCGGACTGGATGGCGCTGGAGAAGCAGCGCGGTATTTCAGTCACCTCCTCGGTAATGCAGTTTCCGTATGCTGATTCAGTCGTCAATTTACTGGATACTCCGGGCCACGAGGATTTCTCCGAAGATACTTACCGGACACTGACGGCGGTGGACTCGGCCATGATGGTGATTGACTGTGCCAAGGGTGTCGAGGCGCGCACGATCAAATTGATGGACGTCTGTCGCCTGCGTGATACGCCCATCTGTACATTCATTAACAAACTTGACCGTGAAGGACGTGAACCGATCGAGTTGCTGGATGAAATAGAAGTTGTCCTGAAAATCCAGTAAATAAGCCAGGGGAGGTCTGTTTTTTTAGTATTTTTTCAACAACAAAAATTATTTCAAAATTAAATAAAAAATTCTCGAAAAAACCACAAATACTGACAGCACCTTGTTTTTTTCGCTGTTTAAAATAAGGCTCTAATTTCGTTTTTGATTTTTAAAACTTTTTGAAGCCATTTACCTTGATTTTTTTTAGTAATAATAAATAAAGACCTTTTTTCAACAACAAAAATTATTTCAAAATTAAATAAAAAATTCGAAAAAACCACAAATCTGACAGGTTTTCGTTATTTCCTTTTTTTAGTAATATAGTTTGTGTTTGGATATTTAAAGGTCAACAACAAAAATTATTTCAAAATTAAATAAAAAATTCTCGAAAAAACCACAAATACTGACAGCACCTTGTTTTTTTTGCTGTTTTTAAATTTTAAAACAAAAATTAATGATAGAGATAAAAATTATAATAAATATTTTTTATGATAGGGATAGTTTTTTTATTTGGAATCTTTATTCGGTTAAAGGGTTTATTTGCAAATAAGACAGAGAGGTTTTAATTAATGTAAAGCTATTAAAATATACTGTGGGGAGTTTGGTTAAAGGGTTTATTTGTAAATAAGCCAGGGGAGGTCGTGAAATTTGTGGGGTGAAGCATGGTTTCAAAATTAAATAAAAAATTCTCGAAAAAACCACAAATACTGACAGGTTTTCTTTATTTCCTTTTTTTAGTAATATAGTTTGTGTTTGGATATTTAAAGGTCAACAACTAAATTTTCTTTTGTAGTAAAAACAAATTAAGAACCTTTTTTCCAACAAAAAACCTGGTTTCAAAAAATTTATTAAAAAATTAAAATATACTGTGGGGAGTTTGGTTAAAGGGTTTATTTGTAAATAAGCCAGGGGAGGTCTGTTTTTTTAGTATTTTTTCAACAACAAAAATTATTTCAAAATTAAATAAAAAATTCTCGAAAAAACCACAAATACTGACAGGTTTTCTTTATTTCCTTTTTTTAGTAATATAGTTTGTGTTTGGATATTTAAAGGTCAACAACTAAATTTTCTTTTGTAGTAAAAACAAATTAAGAACCTTTTTTCCAACAAAAAACCTGGTTTCAAAAAATTTATTAAAAAATTAAAATATACTGTGGGGAGTTTGGTTAAAGGGTTTATTTGTAAATAAGCCAGGGGAGGTCTGTTTTTTTAGTATTTTTTCAACAACAAAAATTATTTCAAAATTAAATAAAAAATTCTCGAAAAAACCACAAATACTGACAGCACCTTGTTTTTTTCTGCTGTTAAAATAAAGGCTCTAATTACGTTTTTTATTTTTAAAACTTTTTTGAAGCCATTTACCTTGATTTTTTTTAGTAATAATAAATAAAGACCTTTTTTCAACAACAAAAATTATTTCAAAATTAAATAAAAAATTCTCGAAAAAACCACAAATACTGACAGGTTTTCTTTATTTCCTTTTTTTAGTAATATAGTTTGTGTTTGGATATTTAAAGGTCAACAACAAAAATTATTTCAAAATTAAATAAAAAATTCTCGAAAAAACCACAAATACTGACAGCACCTTGTTTTTTTTGCTGTTTTTAAATTTTAAAACAAAAATTAATGATAAGAAAAAAATTATAATAAATATTTTTTATGACAGGGATAGTTTTTTTATTTGGTTTTTTTATTTGGTTAAAGGGTTTATTTGCAAATAAGACAGGAGAGGTTTATAATTAATGTAAAGCTATTAAAATATACTGTGGGGAGTTTGGTTAAAGGGTTTATTTGTAAATAAGCCAGGGGAGGTCTGTTTTTTTAGTATTTTTTCAACAACAAAAATTATTTCAAAATTAAATAAAAAATTCTCGAAAAAACCACAAATACTGACAGGTTTTCTTTATTTCCTTTTTTTAGTAATATAGTTTGTGTTTGGATATTTAAAGGTCAACAACTAAATTTTCTTTTGTAGTAAAAACAAATTAAGAACCTTTTTTCCAACAAAAAACCTGGTTTCAAAAAATTTATTAAAAAATTAAAATATACTGTGGGGAGTTTGGTTAAAGGGTTTATTTGTAAATAAGCCAGGGGAGGTCTGTTTTTTTAGTATTTTTTCAACAACAAAAATTATTTCAAAATTAAATAAAAAATTCTCGAAAAAACCACAAATACTGACAGGTTTTCTTTATTTCCTTTTTTTAGTAATATAGTTTGTGTTTGGATATTTAAAGGTCAACAACTAAATTTTCTTTTGTAGTAAAAACAAATTAAGAACCTTTTTTCCAACAAAAAACCTGGTTTCAAAAAATTTATTAAAAAATTAAAATATACTGTGGGGAGTTTGGTTAAAGGGTTTATTTGTAAATAAGCCAGGGGAGGTCTGTTTTTTTAGTATTTTTTCAACAACAAAAATTATTTCAAAATTAAATAAAAAATTCTCGAAAAAACCACAAATACTGACAGCACCTTGTTTTTTTCTGCTGTTAAAATAAAGGCTCTAATTACGTTTTTTATTTTTAAAACTTTTTTGAAGCCATTTACCTTGATTTTTTTTAGTAATAATAAATAAAGACCTTTTTTCAACAACAAAAATTATTTCAAAATTAAATAAAAAATTCTCAAAAAACCACAAATACTGACAGGTTTTCTTTATTTCCTTTTTTTAGTAATATAGTTTGTGTTTGGATATTTAAAGGTCAACAACAAAAATTATTTCAAAATTAAATAAAAAATTCTCGAAAAAACCACAAATACTGACAGCACCTTGTTTTTTTTGCTGTTTTTAAATTTTAAAACAAAAATTAATGATAAGAAAAAAATTATAATAAATATTTTTTATGATAGGGATAGTTTTATTTTTATTTGGTTAAAGGGTTTATTTGCAAATAAGACAGGAGAGGTTTACAATTAATGTAAAGCTATTAAAATATACTGTGGGGAGTTTGGTTAAAGGGTTTATTTGTAAATAAGCCAGGGGAGGTCTGTGTTTTTAGTATTTTTTCAACAACAAAAATTATTTCAAAATTAAATAAAAAATTCTCGAAAAAACCACAAATACTGACAGGTTTTCTTTATTTCCTTTTTTTAGTAATATAGTTTGTGTTTGGATATTTAAAGGTCAACAACTAAATTTTCTTTTGTAGTAAAAACAAATTAAGAACCTTTTTTCCAACAAAAAACCTGGTTTCAAAAAATTTATTAAAAAATTAAAATATACTGTGGGGAGTTTGGTTAAAGGGTTTATTTGTAAATAAGCCAGGGGAGGTCTGTTTTTTTAGTATTTTTTCAACAACAAAAATTATTTCAAAATTAAATAAAAAATTCTCGAAAAAACCACAAATACTGACAGGTTTTCTTTATTTCCTTTTTTTAGTAATATAGTTTGTGTTTGGATATTTAAAGGTCAACAACTAAATTTTCTTTTGTAGTAAAAACAAATTAAGAACCTTTTTTCCAACAAAAAACCTGGTTTCAAAAAATTTATTAAAAAATTAAAATATACTGTGGGGAGTTTGGTTAAAGGGTTTATTTGTAAATAAGCCAGGGGAGGTCTGTTTTTTTAGTATTTTTTCAACAACAAAAATTATTTCAAAATTAAATAAAAAATTCTCGAAAAAACCACAAATACTGACAGCACCTTGTTTTTTTCTGCTGTTAAAATAAAGGCTCTAATTACGTTTTTTATTTTTAAAACTTTTTTGAAGCCATTTACCTTGATTTTTTTTAGTAATAATAAATAAAGACCTTTTTTCAACAACAAAAATTATTTCAAAATTAAATAAAAAATTCTCGAAAAAACCACAAATACTGACAGGTTTTCTTTATTTCCTTTTTTTAGTAATATAGTTTGTGTTTGGATATTTAAAGGTCAACAACAAAAATTATTTCAAAATTAAATAAAAAATTCTCGAAAAAACCACAAATACTGACAGCACCTTGTTTTTTTTGCTGTTTTTAAATTTTAAAACAAAAATTAATGATAAGAAAAAAATTATAATAAATATTTTTTATGATAGGGATAGTTTTTTTATTTGGTTTTTTTATTTGGTTAAAGGGTTTATTTGCAAATAAGACAGGAGAGGTTTATAATTAATGTAAAGCTATTAAAATATACTGTGGGGAGTTTGGTTAAAGGGTTTATTTGTAAATAAGCCAGGGGAGGTCGTGAAATTTGTGGGGTGAAGCATGGTTTTATGCCTATCTCGAAAAAACCACAAATACTGACAGGTTTTCTTTATTTCCTTTTTTTAGTAATATAGTTTGTGTTTGGATATTTAAAGGTCAACAACTAAATTTTCTTTTGTAGTAAAAACAAATTAAGAACCTTTTTTCCAACAAAAAACCTGGTTTCAAAAAATTTATTAAAAAATTAAAATATACTGTGGGGAGTTTGGTTAAAGGGTTTATTTGTAAATAAGCCAGGGGAGGTCTGTTTTTTTAGTATTTTTTCAACAACAAAAATTATTTCAAAATTAAATAAAAAATTCTCGAAAAAACCACAAATACTGACAGGTTTTCTTTATTTCCTTTTTTTAGTAATATAGTTTGTGTTTGGATATT
>CAVYIJ010000002.1:0-79957 GCA_963768575.1 uncultured Halobacteria archaeon | reverse complement strand
GGCATATGAACAATGCTGCGCAATCATCAGTATTTCGAAAGACCATAAGATGGCTGGTACTCATTGCATTCATCATAGTGGCGTTGCTTTTCCTGAAAAGTTCTATTTACAGCGCCTGGGTGTCGGGAGGACCGCCAAACCCGTATCCCCTGGGCTGGTCCCGCCGGGCCATTGGCCATCTTTGTTTTGCATTGGCCGCATTGTTTTTCGGGCTGGGTCTATTCAAGGGTATTCATACGTTTCCCAGGTCGACGAGAGGATCCGCTGTTTTTATTGTGCTGGGGGCATTATTGGTTATTAGTCCGTATATTGGACGCTTTGTATCAATAGATAAATGCCTCGATCGGGGTGGGAGCTGGAATCATGAAACAATCCAGTGCTCTGATGAATAGTGGCATGCGTAACAAGGCAATCGTTCAAAAGCAGACTGCGCTGAGCTTCGTTTGCGCTGCACAGCCTGAACATTAATTTTCAAGGGAAGTAAATTGGTAAATTGGCCCGCCATTATAAAACATGCGGATGACGCAGAATTAACCTACGTCAGCGACGAATCCGAATGGAATAATGACGCCGATTTCCACGGCTTTGAATATGATGAAACTGACTATCTTGTAGATTCCTCAGGCAATATATTTACCCTCACTGGTAGAGAGAATAATCACGTAAATCCAGAACCCAGTGGTGGTTCAATGATGCTTCATGAACTTTTGGGCTTTATAAAGGCGCACGCGGCGCAAAAGGGGTCCTGCTGCGTAGCCAAGCTATATGCGCCGACAATCAAGGAAGCATTTAAAATAGTTGAATCATTGAATGAAACATAACAACGCAATCAGGTTGCTCGCTTCGCTTGCCGCGTCCCCGCTACCAGGCGCTGACCAGCACCACTTCAGTCGACAGTGGAATACTGTTCGACTGGAGGGTACAGGGGATGGGGCAGACGAATAAACGGAACCATGATCGCTATACACCCGCCTTTTTGTCGGGCTTAATACTTCCCAACATTAAATAATGAGAAACAGATGGTCCCGATCATAGTAATTACGCTTGTGTTTGTGGTATCAATTATATCTTGTCACATGATCGCGAAGAGCCGCGGCAGCAATCCAGTCTTCTGGGGTGTTATGGGCGCAATATTCGGTCCTTTTGCGATACCCTTCGTATTCATGTCAAAAGCGGGGCGTCGAGAGTGAGCCATAAACCAGGCAGTGTATTGACTGCAATCAATTTCGGTATTTCCCGTGTGTGTGCTATGAACCTGTCCACTTCACATGCGCCTCATTGACATCCTTGCCGACGCCGGAAATCTCGACACGCTCTCGAGCATTGCCGAGCAGCACGAGGTGCTCGACAGCTGGTATGACAGCGGCAATGTTGACGGACGCGTTGTCTTTCACATGTTGGTCTGCGATGCCAATCGCCAGGCGGTAATCGATGCATTGCAGAACGCACTGGGTACCGGCGAGGGAGTGCGCATCATCATCAAGCCGGTCGATGCCGTGCTGCCACGGCAGGAAGAGCCGGTTGAGAAGAGCGGAAAAGTGATTGCAATCGGCAGCCAGACGCGCGAGGAACTGTACGATAATATTGCGCGCGGCGCGAAGCTCGACAGCACCTTCCTGTTGCTGGCCTGCCTGTCCACCGTCGTTGCATCCATAGGATTACTGGAGGCCAATGTGGCCGTGATTGTCGGCGCGATGGTGATTGCCCCGCTGCTCGGTCCGAACATAGCGCTCGCCTTCGCCACCTCGCTGGGTGACCGCGTGCTGATGTGGCAGGCCACAAAGACCAACTTGACCGGCCTGTTTATCACCTTGCTGATGTCCATTACAGTCGGACGTCTGTGGCAAGGCAGTCTTGATAACGCCGAGATAATAGTGCGCACGGACGTCGGCCTGGCAGGCGTGGTGCTGGCCATGGCATCGGGCGCGGCCGCAGTGTTGTCTCTCATCACCGGCCTGTCCAGTGCGCTGGTCGGGGTAATGGTCGCGGTCGCGCTGTTGCCGCCGGCGGCAACGCTGGGGATGATGCTTGGCAGCGGGCAGTTTTACGCGGCGGCGGGTGCGGCGCTGTTGCTGGCAGTGAACATTGTGTGTATCAACCTGTCGGCGAAGCTGATGTTCCTGTTCAAGGGCGTCAAGCCACGCACCTGGCTGGAAAAATCCAAGGCACGGCAGTCAGTTGCTATCTACACGACGGTATGGATCGTGACGCTCGTGTTACTGATTATCGCGATCATACTGCGCCACCGGGTCATTGCCTGACTGCCAGTCCCGCGAAGACAGGAATGTTTCATTGCATCGATGCGTGGTATTACCGGGACTCGTCGTCGTGGTCCGGCCAGTTAAATACGATTAATGCCAGGCCGACAATGCCGCCAATCCAGCTCAGCAATGGCGCGCCCATAACCATGACCGGCGCATAGCCGTCCAGTCCGTAAATCAGCGCTGCTGAAATCAGGAGGCCGGTACCGACCAGGCTGCCGATGGTGCGCCGGTTGGCCTGTCGCACTTCCCTGCGCAACCGTTGCAGGTCGCGCGAAGTCCATTCCACCTGTAAATTGCCGCTCGTCGCCTGGTCGAGGAAGCGGTGTGCGAGTGCGGGGATTTCCGGCAGGGCGCCTGACCATGCCGGCACGCTGTCTTTCAGGCTGCGGAACAGGGAGCGCGCGCCGAGCTGTTCGCTCATGGTGCGCTCGAGAAAGGGCTTGGCGGTCTGCCACAGGTCAAGGTCCGGGTACAACTGCCGGCCGAGGCCCTCGATGTTCAGCAGGGTTTTTTGCAGCAACACCAGCTGCGGCTGTACTTCCATGTTGAAGCGGCGCGCGGTCTGGAACAGCCGCAGCAGTACGTTGCCGAAAGAGATTTCCTTCAACGGTTTTTCGAAGATCGGTTCGCACACCGTGCGGATGGCGGATTCGAATTCGTCCACGCGCGTGTTGCTCGGGACCCATCCGGATTCCACGTGCAGCTCGGCCACGCGCCGGTAATCGCGATTGAAAAAGGCAAGGAAATTTTCCGCCAGGTATTTCTGGTCGACCGGGTTGAGTGTACCCATGATGCCGAAGTCGACTGCCTTGTAGAGTCCGTCGCGGCCGATAAAGATGTTGCCGGGGTGCATATCGGCGTGGAAGAAGTTGTGCCGGAAAACCTGCGTAAAAAATATTTCCACGCCGCGCTCGGACAATAATTTCAGGTCGATTTTGCTGGCACGCAGCGCGTCGACGTCGCTGATCTGTATGCCGTGGATGCGCTCCATGACCATCATCTCCGGCCGGCAATAGTCCCAGTAGACTTCCGGAACATATAAAAGGCCGGTGTCGGCAAAGTTTCGCCTGAGTTGCGAGGCATTGGCGGCCTCGCGCAACAGGTCGAGTTCGTCATAGAGGGTCTTTTCGAACTCACACACCACGGCGCGCGGATGCAGGCGCTTGCCATCTTGCCAGTAGTGCTCCGCCAGCCGGGCCACGGTGTGCAACAGGTTGACGTCACGCTCGATGTGCTCGCGCACATTCGGCCGCAGCACCTTGATGACGACCTCCTCTCCACCCTTCAGTCTGGCGGTGTGTACTTGCGCGATAGAGGCCGATGCCAGTGGTGTTTCGTCAAATTCCCGAAACACGCTGTCGACCGGCTGGCCGAAAACCTGTTCTATGAGCTTGCGCGTGATGCTGCCTGGAAATGGCGGTACATCGTCCTGCAGGTGTGCAAGTTCATCGGCGATATCGTCCGGCAGCAAGTCGCGTCGTGTTGACAGGATTTGCCCGAACTTCACGTAAATCGGCCCCAGCTCCTCCAGCGCGCGCCGTATGCGCACGCCACGCGGACCGCGCTGGCGGGGCACCCAGTTCCAGGGCGCCAGGTAGTAGAGGATCCGGAACGGCCGGAACAGGTGCGTGGCGAGGATTATTTCATCCAGCCCGTGTTTCGCCAGCACGTAATTTATATGGATGAGGCGGGTAATTTGCGCAGGGCGGATCATGTTGATTCAGTCGGCATGGTGGTATTTTTTCTGCAGTCGCCTGACGCGTGCATCGAGCCGGTCCGTATCCATGGCAAGTTGTGTTACATCGGTGCAGAAGTTATCGACCTCGATACGTGCCGGCAGAATGCGCAGTTCTTCCTGCAGGTACTCTTTCATGTTTTGCTGCGCGGTCGAATTGCCTTGCCGCAATATCGATCCGGCATGTCGTACGGCATTGCCCAGCCGGTGTGCGACCATGTCGCCCGTCAGGCGTGAAAGCTGTTCTTCCCAGTCGATGTCCATGTCGTCCAGGATGGCCTGAAACGCCTGGCCGCTCTCGATATCACCGGATATTTCCACTTCACCGGAAAACAGCGCTGTTTCCTTGTGCTGGCCGAGACCGAGTCGCGCAAGGCCAAACGGTGTGCCGGTCAACGTTGTATCGGGCGCATCCTCGCAGTGATCGGTGATCTGCACGCCATTCTCGTTCGGCAATGCAAACAGCGTCATATCGAGCCCGCGGAATTCGATGGCGATACAGCGCACATCGAGCCGGGCCATGCGTGTCATGGCATCGGGATCGAGCCGCAAATAACGGTTGATGGCGGCATCCAGCCCGGCCACGATTCCGGCGGGCAGCCTCACAACCGGTAACCCCGGTGTATGGCGACGATTCCGCCGGTAAGATTATGGTAATCGCAACGCTCGAATCCTGCCTGCTCCATCATCGACTGCAGTTTCTGCTGGTCAGGATGCATGCGGATGGACTCGGCAAGGTAGCGGTAACTGTCGGCATCCCTGGCGATCAACTTGCCGAGCCCTGGCAGAATATTCAGGGAATAAAAATCGTAGACCGGCCTGATGGCGGTTGCAGGTTTCGAGAACTCGAGCACCAGCAGGCGCCCGCCCGGCCGCAGTACTTGCTTGATCGAATCCAGTGCCCGCTGTTTATCGGTGACATTGCGCAGACCAAAGGCGATCGTCACCAGGTCGAAGCTGTTGTCGGGAAACGGCAATGATTCTGCGTTGACTTGCGCATAACTGACATTGCCGCTAATACCATGGTCGAGCAGCACGCGCCGGCCGTTGGCCAGCATGGCGCCATTGATGTCGGTCAACACCACGTGACCGTCGTTGCCGACACGCGGTGCAAGCAGGCGCGCCATGTCGCCCGTGCCTCCGGCAAGGTCGAGAACCTGCTGGCCCGGCCGAACGCCTGCCATGTCGACGGCGAACCGTTTCCAGAGGCGGTGGATACCGAACGACATCACGTCGTTCATCAGGTCATAGTTGTCGGCAACCGAGTCGAACACGTCACGTACGCGGTCCGCCTTTTCTGCAACGGGCACTTCGCGAAAACCGAAATGTGTGGTCTTGTCCGGCATGGGTCACTGATCCAGGGCTAATCCAGTAATTACTGCTGCTGTGCCACCTGCAATTGAAAATTGAAACTGTCTGTTGTTGCGATCCCGGTTTGTGCCTCGATCAGGATAAAACCGTACCTTCCCGCTCCGGAACAAGGACAGGATGGGGAGATAACGATCGGGATGTTACGATCATTTTCCCCTCTCTCCCAACCCTCTCCCGATGTGAGAGGGAATTCAGCGGTTGGCAGTGTTATTAATGTACCGCAAAGACGCAGTGAACGCAGCGATATTCCCGGCCGCTGCCGGGTTCGGGCAATGCCGGCCGGCTGGCGGCGTTAAAAGATATCCCGTTTCGACCCCGGTTCCTTGCGTACATGACCGGCCGCGGCGAGCTTGTCGAGGTATTCCTGCCAGTAGCGATCATGGTTTTTGCCCAGATCGTAAAGGGTTTCCCAGGAATAGATGCCGGTATCATGACCGTCATCGAACGACGGTTGAATTGCATAACTGCCGACGGGTTCCACGCCGGTAATCATCACGTCTTCCTTGGCCATTTGCAGGACGCCCTGCCCGGGTCCATGCCCCTGGACTTCCGCTGAGGGTGAATGTACCCGCAGGAACTCATAACTCAGATTGAATGTTTCGCCGTCTGCGAAACTGATTTCCATAACACGGGACTTCTGGTGCAGATTGATCTCTGTCGGTTTGGGCGTATCAGTCATAATTTTTTTCTCTGTAAAAAAATTTGCAACGCAAAGACGCAAAGGTCACAAAGCAATAATTGCTTAAAACAACCGTTCCCTCTCCCGCCGGGAGAGGGACAGGGAGAGGGAATAATTAAACAGCCAGATTAGATCCCCTCTCCCCAACCCTCCCCCTGAGGGGGAGGGAGTAAAGATGTATCAGGGCGATTGATTTTTTCCTGGCGCCTTCGCGCCTTTGCGCGAGTTAATGTAATTCAAAGTATATACCGGCTCAGGTCTTCGTCCTTGACCAGGGAGCCAAGATGTTCGTCAACATAGGCCGCATCGACAGAGGTGCTGGTGCCGGCGCTATCGGTGGCCTCGAAAGACAGGGTATCCAGCAGGCGTTCCATGACGGTGTGCAGCCGGCGTGCACCGATATTTTCGGTGCGTCCGTTCATCTGTGTGGCGATCTCGGCAATCCGCTCGATGCCATCTGCTGTAAATTGAAGCTCTACGGATTCAGTTGCCAGCAGTGCACTGTACTGTTCGGTCAGCGAGGCGTCCGGCTCGGTCAGTATGCGTTGAAACTCTTTCGTGCCCAGGTCGTCCAGTTCGACGCGGATCGGCAGGCGTCCCTGCAGCTCGGGAATAAGGTCCGATGGCTTTGCCAGGTGGAATGCGCCGGAGGCGATAAACAGGATGTGGTCTGACTTGATCACGCCGTGTTTGGTCGAAACGGTGCAGCCTTCCACCAGTGGCAGCAGGTCGCGTTGCACGCCTTCGCGCGAAACATCCGGTCCGCTGGACTCGCCGCGCCGGGTGACCTTGTCGATCTCGTCGATAAACACGATGCCGTTCTGTTCGACGTTTTCCAGCGCGCCCTGTTTCAGTTCGTCCTCGTTGATCATTTTTGCCGCTTCTTCTTCGCACAGTATCCGTTTCGCATCAGCGATGCGGAGTTTGCGTTTTTTGGTGCGGCTGCCGCCCATGTTGGCGAACATGTCCTGCAGCTGGCTGGTCATGTCTTCCATGCCGGGTGGCGCCATGATCTCCACGCCAACGTGCGTGGCCGCGATCTCGACCTCGATCTCCTTGTCATCCAGCGTGCCCTCGCGCAGGCGCTTGCGGAAGGTCTGGCGTGTTTCCGAATCGGTCGGGGTGTCCTCGTCCGGGGACAGGCTGCGTGGCGCCGGCAACAATACATCCAGAATGCGCTCTTCGGCGGCGTCTTCGGCGCGGTGGCGGACCTTGGTCATCTCGGCTTCACGCGCCATCTTGATGGCGGCATCGGCGAGATCGCGAATTATGGACTCGACGTCCCGCCCGACGTAACCGACCTCTGTAAACTTGGTGGCCTCCACCTTGATGAACGGCGCATTGGCAAGCCGCGCCAGGCGCCGCGCGATTTCTGTCTTGCCAACACCGGTGGGGCCGATCATCAGGATGTTCTTGGGCGTGATTTCGGCGCGCAGCGACTCGTCAACCTGCATACGGCGCCATCGGTTGCGCAAGGCAATCGCGACTGCGCGCTTGGCGGCATCCTGCCCGATAATATGCTTGTCCAGTTCCTGGACGATTTCTCTGGGGGTCATTTCAGACATATTGGATTTTCGTGCGTTTTAGAAGCAATTAGAGACATAAGCAGCAAAAATGCCGTCGTTCGCCTAATATTGCTGCAGTTAGCCGATTTTCAGTTCCTCAAGCGTCAGGTTACGGTTGGTGTAGATACAGATATCACCCGCGATACCCAGCGCGGCCTCGGTGATCTCGCGTGCGCTCAGGTTGGTATGCTCGACCAGGGCGCGGGCCGCCGACTGGGCATACGGTCCGCCGGAGCCGATCGCCATCAGCGAGTATTCCGGTTCGATGACATCGCCATTGCCGCTGATGATCAGCGAGGCCTCCTTGTCCGCCACCGCCAGTAGCGCCTCCAGGTTGCGCAGCATCTTGTTGGTGCGCCAGTCCTTCGCCAGCTCGACCGCTGCCCGGGTCAGTTGCCCGCTGAATTCATCCAGCTTGCTTTCGAACAATTCGAACAGGGTGAAGGCGTCGGCCGTGCCGCCGGCGAAGCCGGCAATCACGGTGTCGTTGTATAGCCGCCGAACCTTGCGGGCATTGCCCTTCATGACGGTGTCGCCCATGGACACCTGGCCGTCGCCACCGATGACGACACTGTCGCCACGGCGCACCGACAGGATTGTCGTACCGCGAAACTGGTCCACCCGGGTGTTCTCCTCGTGCAAAGGGCTGGTGATTGTACACCATAGTATTGGGGCAATCGGGGTGAATCCAAAGGGGTGGCAAGGCCGTTAATATAATAAAAACCCGGTCTCGCGCAGAGCCGCAAAGGCGCAGAGAAAAGCCTGTAATAGGATTTTCCTGTTGCTTGGGAGAAAGAATGGATAATACTCTGGAATAGACGTTATAAATGGAATGCCCTAAATATAGTAGTGATATAATAAAAGATATTAACATACCATAATACATGGGCTTATAATATAATCAATTGCGCTGGTTGTCTTTGCTTGAGTACCCGTATTCACGAAGGATTACCGCTTCGGTGCCTGGACAGGTGATTGAATCGATTAATTAGGCAACTATGTAATTTTATATACTTGCCTAATTAGCAGGCTAATACGAGAATTCATGCAATAGTTCTCTTGAGATATTCAGGCCGGATTTATTTCTCTGCGCCTTTGCGGCTCTGCGTGAAACGGTGTTGTTATTTCATCTTGCGCGCCCGCGGGTGGGCCTTGTCGTAGACGCTGGCGAGGTGCTGGAAGTCGAGGTGCGTGTAGATCTGGGTGGTGCTGATATCGGCGTGACCGAGCAGTTCCTGGACTGCGCGCAGGTCGCCGCTGGACTCCAGCAGGTGACTGGCGAAGGAGTGGCGCAGGGTATGCGGGTGCAGCTTACCGGGCAGTCCACGGGCACGTGCATGCCGGCCGATGCGCTGCTGGACGGCGCGTGCGCCCAGCCGCCGGCCACCGCGCCCGGTAAACACGGCTGTCTCATCTGCGCCTGCGGGCCGAATCCTGAGCCAGGCATCGAGCGCGCCGAGGGCGCGTCGGCCGACCGGCAGGACACGGGTCTTGGCGCCCTTGCCGG
Source organism: uncultured Halobacteria archaeon (assembly GCA_963768575.1). GTDB lineage: Bacteria > Pseudomonadota > Gammaproteobacteria > UBA9214 > UBA9214 > UBA9214. The sequence goes on along the minus strand of CAVYIJ010000002.1, from coordinate 70,836 downwards.
TCACTCGCACGGTGCCTTCATTCACGTCGATATCGCCCAGGTCGAGCGACACCAGCTCGGCAAGCCGCAGTCCGGACGAGTACAACAACTCCAGCATGGCGAGGTCGCGAATGACGAGGACATCGCTGGAGCGGACATCCAGCAACCGGCTGATGTCATCCACGCTGACCGTGTCCGGCAGCGGCCGGTCGGTACGGGGCGCGCGGACATCCAGCCCGGGGTTGAGGGTGACGGCGCGCTCGCGCAGCAGGTAGTTGAAGAATGAACGCAGGGCGGACAGGCGCCGCTGGATGCTGCGGCCGCTCAGGCCACGGCGGTGGGCGCGTGCGGCGTACTGGCGGACTTGGCCGGTATTGAGCTGTTCCCAGCCATGAATGCCATTTTCCTGGCACCAGCCATATAATTCCACGAGGTCACGCTGGTAATGCTTGCGGGTATTGTCCGACAGGCGGCGCTCGGTCCGCAGGTGATGCAGGAAACGGTCAATCCACTGTCGGTTGTCATCGGCCATGCGAGGGGGTCGTTCAGCTACTGGACATGACCCGTGCCGGTGGTTGCCGCAAACCGGCTGCGGGCCTAATCCGTCTGCCGGTCTGGCGTGTTCGTCCGGTGGTTCTCGGACAACAGCAGGCCGAGCAATTCACCCAGGTGGGTCAGGAACAGCGTACCCATGCCGGGATGGAAACGGCTGGCTTCCTGGCTGCCGATCGCCAGCAGGCCACTGGCACACTTGTTCCCCAGCGGGATAAGGGCCACTGATTCGATGGCCTGGGCCTGGTCGCCGAACAGGTAGTGCAGCTGCTCGGGCTTGAAGCGCCCGCATTGAGGCCGCGAGGATTTTATGAAGGCCTCGAAGTATTCGAGCTCCGGTGCGTCGGCTATGAAGCTGTCGACGCCGCATTCACGTGCCTGTGCATCCGGCAGGCCCGCCAGTCGCAGGGTAACGCAGTCGGCGTTGAATTCGCCTTGCAGATTTTCGCGCAGCGTGTCGAGCAGGGCATGCAGGGACCGGGTATTGATCAGGCCCAGCGTCATCTGGTGCATGCGTTCGTTGAGCCGGTTGTTATCGCGTGCGACCTGCACCAGGTCCATCAGCTTGCGCTTCAGCTGGCTGTTCTGGTCGCGTAATACGCGTACCTGGTGTTCAACCAGGGATACGGCGGGACCACAACTGTGCGGGATTTCGAGATCAGCAAGCAAACTGGGGTTATTCTGGAAGAATTCAGGATTCTCGCGCAGGTAATCGGCGATGGTCTTCTCTTCCAGCGGCAATGACTCCGCCTGTGTTTGCTGGGATGTCGTCATAGGTCAATCTGTCCCTTGTAAACGGTAGTCGCTGGTCCAGTCATCAGGACCGGGTTGCCTTCACCGGCCCAGCTTACCACAAGTTCGCCGCCGTTCAGTATGACTTTGACAGTGTCATTAAGTCGTCCCCAAATGCGCCCGGCGACCACCGCTGCACAGGCGCCACTGCCACATGCCGGCGTTTCACCGGCGCCACGCTCGTAGACGCGCAGACGGACAGTGCCGGAATCCATAATTTGCATGAAACCGGCATTGACGCGCTGCGGAAAGCGCGGGTGCTGTTCGATCAGCGGCCCCAGTTCGGCGACCGGTGCAGTTTCGATGTCATCCACGCGCACGATCGCGTGCGGATTACCCATCGACACGGCGGCTATCTCGATGTCCGTATTACCGACAGTCAGGGCATAGTGCGTATCCCGGGCCGGCGCATCGAACGGGATGTCCGCAGGCTCGAGCCGTGGAATGCCCATGTCCACGGTGATCAGGCCGTCCGGCTCAAGCTTCAGTTGCAGGACGCCGCTGGCCGTCTCGACGCGAAGTTCATGCTTGTCCGAGAGTCCCTGCTCATGCACGAAGCGCATGAAGCAGCGCGCCCCGTTGCCGCACTGACCGACTTCACCGCCATCGGCATTGTAATATGCGATAGCGGAAATCAGCATTCGGTGAGGCCGCCGGCTCGACCAGCAGCAACTGGTCACAGCCGATACCGGTGCGGCGGTTGGCGAGCGATCGCACCTGATCGGGCGACAGTATGACGGCCTGGTTGATAGCATCGATGACGATAAAGTCATTGCCGAGGCCATGCATCTTGGTGAATTCAAGTGTCATGGTCTGGATGGTGCCATGCTCTGAAAAAAATTTCTCGCGTAAAAGCCGCCAGGAGGCAATGAAAAAATTGCCACAGCGGGCGCAGTACTCACGGAGAACTTTATTGTTTTCTTTCGCTCGAGAACGCCGCCAGTGAGAAAGTGGGTCCGGGATACCTTCGAGAGGCCGTGCGCGGGTCACGCAGGTGGTGTAACAACGTATGGAGCATTTGCCGGCAGGACGGGAGCGGGAATAAAACAGCAAAGGTTGCTGGCAGCGCTCCAACTGTTTGTCGAGTAGCGGTAGCCGGGATTTAATCCTGCATCAGTGCCCTGGCATGATAGGCTAAATGCTCGCCTATAAACGTCGCAATAAAGTGATAGCTGTGATCATAACCATCCTGCATTCTCAGGTTGAGCGGAAAGTCCGTTTGTTCACAGGCATCGACCAGGTCCTGCGGGCGCAACTGGTCTTCGAGAAATTCATCAGCCGTTCCCTGGTCGATTAAAAAAGGTATTTTTTCGGCGCCGGCAAGTATCAGTTCGGTCGTATCATAAACTTTCCAGTCTTCCCGGTTGTCTCCGAGGTACGCACCAAACGCACTTGCCCCCAGGCTGCAACGTGATGGATGACACAGCGGCGCGAGTGCGGACACCGATCTATAGGCGCCTTTTTCCCTGAGTGCAGCGACGAGGGCGCCATGTCCGCCCATGGAGTGACCGGCAATGGATTTTCGTCCACGGATGACGGGCAGTTCCTGTTCGATCAGTGCAGGTAATTCGCGCGTGACATAGTCATACATATGATAATTACGGGCCCATGGCATTTGCGTGGCATTGACAAAGAAGCCGGCGCCTTTCCCCAGGTCGAAGCGGTCTTTCGCGTCGGCAACATCATCTCCTCGCGGGCTTGTGTCCGGCATTATCAAGGCAATACCCAGCTCGGCGGCATAGCGTTGCGCGCCTGCCTTGACGCGTACATTTTCGTCTGTACACGTCAACCCGGAGAGCCAGTAAACAGACGGGACTTTTTCATGTTGTGCGCGGGGCGGAAGATAAACGGAGAAGGTCATGCTGCAGTTGCAGCTGGCCGAGTCATGATTGTACCGATTGAGGTAGCCGTCAAATTCTTTTATGGATTCAGTTTGTATCATTTGTTTTGCCTGAAAAATGCAAAGGAAAAAGGCTTGTCTGATGTACGCCCGATTGTACGCGGATCCTGTGCCTTCACCAGCCGGGCGCAGGGTTTAACCTGGCAGCAAATGCTCACCGCGCAACAGGTCTTCAATCGTTTCACGCGCGCGAATGACATGCACCCGGTCGCCATCGACCATCACTTCCGCGGCGCGCGGCCGGGTGTTGTAGTTGGAGCTCATGGTAAAACCGTAAGCGCCGGCAGACCGTATTGCGAGCAGGTCACCCCCGGCCAGCGACAGTAACCGGTTCTTGCCGAGGAAATCGCCGGTTTCGCAGACGGGGCCGACGATGTCATACAGCCAGGCGTTGCCGGTGCGTGGTTCCAGCGGCTGGATTTCATGCCATGCGCCGTACAGTGCCGGCCGCTGCAGGTCGTTCATCGCGGCATCGACAATGGCGAAGTTCCGGTGTTCGGTATGTTTCAGGTATTCCACGCGCGTCAGCAATACACCGGCATTGCCGGCAATGGCGCGGCCCGGTTCCAGCAGCAGCTCCAGGGAGCGTGCCGAGAGTTTTTCCAGCAGCGCGCGCGCGTAGACATCCGGTTGCGGTGGTTTGTCGGATGCCGCGTATGGAATGCCCAGGCCGCCGCCCATATCGATATGTGCAAGCACGATACCCTCGTCCTGCAGCCGGTCGACCAGCCCGAGTACGCGGTCCAGTGCGTCCGTAAACGGCGCCGCTTCGGTGATCTGCGAGCCGATGTGGCAGTCGATGCCGGTCACGCTGATATGCGGCAGTTGTGCCGCGCGGCGGTAGGTATCCAGCGCCGTGTCTGCATCGATGCCGAACTTGTTGTCGCGCAGGCCGGTGGAAATATAAGGGTGCGTGCCGGCATCGATATCCGGGTTCACGCGCAGCGACACCGGTGCAACGAGACCGGTCTCCGCTGCCACGGCATTGAGCCGTTCCAGTTCGGCTTCGGACTCGACATTGAAGCAGCGTATGCCTGTTTTCAGTGCGAACCGCATTTCATCGGCGCGCTTGCCGACGCCCGAGAAAACAGTACGGGCCGGGTCGCCGCCGGCCTGCAGCACGCGTTGCAGTTCACCTGCGGACACGATGTCGAAACCCGAGCCCAGGCCGGCCAGCACCTGCAGCACAGCCAGGCTGGAATTTGCCTTGACGGCATAACAAATCAGGTGCGGGTGATCGAGCAGGGCCTCGTCGAATACACGCCAGTGGCGTTCCAGCGTGGCGCGCGAGTAGACATAGCACGGTGTACCATGCTGCACGGCGATGTCAGCCAGCTCGACGTCTTCGGCATACAGGCGATCGTGTTTGTAGTTGAAATGATCCATGTTTGCGTTCAGCTGCCACTCGACAAGCGGTTTTCCCGTTGTTCCGGCTCGTCCGGTATAAACAACGGCCCTTTCTGGCCGCAGCCCTGCGCCAGTATGAGCAGCAAAGTCAGCAAGATCAGGCGATGATGGTATCGATATTTCATGACGTATATCCTGTAATCAGTCGGTCAGTATACGTGTCCGGCCCTGCAAACCCAATGTACGGGCGGGCGCGGATTTCAATTTGCCCCCGTTCGTTGGATACTATGCCGCATGTCTGAATCCCTGCTGGATGCCGTCGAGATCAACCCGGTGCGCGTGCCTGCCGCCAGCATCATCTGGTTGCATGGCCTCGGCGCCGACGGCCACGACTTCGAGCCACTGGTGCCGCAACTGGCGATCGTGGAAGAGCTGGGTGTGCGCGTGGTACTGCCGCATGCGCCGCGCATGCCGGTGACTATCAACGGCGGCATGGTCATGCCTGCCTGGTACGACATTACCGGCGTCGATTTCGGGCGTGCGCAGGATGCCGCCGGCATACAGGCCAGCGCCCGGCGGCTGGAAGCGCTGATCGAGCGGGAAATCGCCGGCGGGATAGCGCCGGCGCGGATCGTGCTGGCGGGGTTCTCGCAAGGCGGCGCAATCGTTTTGCATGCCGGCCTGCGATACCCGCAACGGCTCGGCGGTGTGCTCGCGCTGTCAACCTACCTGCCGCTGGCTGATACCCTGGCGGCGGAGCGCAGTCCGGCAAACAGCGCCATACCGATCATGCAGGCGCACGGCCGGCAGGACCCGGTGGTGCCATACGCACTGGCGATGCAGTCCCGCGACCAGTTGCGGGCGCTGGGTTACACGGTCGATTGGCGCAGCTACTCGATGCAACACGCGGTCTGTCCGGAGGAGGTGGTGGATATCCGTGCCTGGCTGATGACCGTTCTGCGCGATTGATCGGGCGCAAGGGTCGCTCCTGCCTCAATAGATACACCTGTAGGAGCGCCTTGCAGCAATTAATCGGCTTTATCGCGCGATGCACATGGACAAGGCTGTGAAGCGGCCTTGTAGTTCCGGACGCGGGAGGCATGGATGCCGGTAGCGGCCCTGCAAGGCGCTCCTGCAATAAATAGACACATTGCAGTGACGGTTTCAGCTCACAACCTTCCAGGAACCGTCCGGCTGCCGGCAGGCCGTGCCATAGGCGCTCTCGCGCCGCCCGCCGACCACCACGTCGGTGATGTATTCGCGGCAGTGCTGGCCGCCGTCCGTCCGGTAGGTCCGGGTCGGCGTCATACTGTAATCAGTGCCGCTGTCCGGGTTATGCCAGTGAGACGACTCGTTGGTGCGGTTGTACTCGAGACTGTGATGGGCCTTCAGCCGGTCGGTGTCGTCCATGCTGCGGCCGACGTTGCCGCCGATGATGGAACCGGCGATGGTACCGACCACGGTCGCAACAGTCCGGCCATTACCGCCGCCGACCTGGTGACCGGCAACGCCGCCGAGGATACCGCCGACAACCTGCCCGGTTTGCTCATTGGTGCAGGCTGTTGTGGCAAGCGCCAGCGCGACAGTGCCGGCCAGAAAGAAAATTCGAGTATGCATGGCTAATCTCCGTCGAGTACACCGGTACAGGTGACTAACGTGAGACGTGCAATTCGGTTAACCGGGCGTGGCCGAGAATATCTCAGGTGTGGACCGAGACTGATAATTATATGATATAAAACAGAGTTTTATCTACAGAGCAATGGATCGGCCGCTGTCATTGGCAGCGGCTTCCGACAATGCCTGTTCGGCGCGTTCCAGCAAGGAATCGGCATTATCGTGTTTCTGGCACTCGGTGATACCGTAACGGGCCGTCAGCCCGGGGGTATCGTTCTCTTTCATGCGTTCCATCTGGACGTCGAGTTTTTCCACCAGCTGCAGCGCGGCGTCGCGGGTGGTTTCCTGCAGCACCAGGATAAACGCCTGGTCGTCATTGCAGCCGACCAGGTCGGCCCAGCGTGTCTGGTCCCTGAGCAGCGAGGTGACGTCCGCGAGTGCGGTTGCCCGCATGTCGTCCGTGATGGTGATGGACAGGTTGATGATCGACAGCGGACTGTTGTAACGACGGCTGCGCGCGACCAGCGGCGCCAGCGAGACCAGTATGCCGCGCCGGCTGAGCAGGCTACCCATCTGTTTATCGTAGAGGCGCTGTTCGTCGAGCTCTTCCTGCAGGGCGTCGCGCTCGTGTCGAAGGCGCAGCTTTTCGGTTACATTGGTATAGAAGCGCGCCTGCATGCCCGGCAGCCCCGGTATGTCGATCACCTCGACGGTCAGCCAGCGTTCGCTGCCATCCGGCATTATCCAGTTGATGACGGTATTTGTGCCCAGCAGGGGTTGCAGCAGTTCGGGACTTTGCGAGATATCCTCGTCACTGCCGGCGACCTCGCCGAGGAGCGAGCGAAAGGCACGGTTGAAGCCGCGAATCGTGCCGGTATTTTCCAGCAGTACCATGGGCTGGGGGGAAATATCCAGCAATTGCAGCGCTTCCTGTAATGCGATGTTTTTCATAATTCGTTGGTGTTATCTGCGGCCGGGTAAAGTGACTATAGTATTAACGGACAACTGACAGCCGTCTTTAACCGCGTGCAGCCGCCACCTCAAAGGCGCTGGCGCGCGATGCCGATCGCAACACGGACCTGCTGCGGCGCGGTCCCGCCCGGGTGGCTGCGTGCTGCCATCGAACCTTCGAGCGTCAGAACGGCAAACACATCGTCTTCTATAACGTCAGAAAACGACCGCAGTTCTTTCAGCGACATATCCGCCAGGTCCTTGTCGTTATCCACGCCGAAACGGACGGCGCGGCCGACGATTTCATGTGCATCACGAAATGCGATGCCCTTGCCGACCAGGTAATCCGCCAGGTCGGTTGCAGTTGAAAATCCCCTGCGGGCGGCGATTTTCATGTTTTCCCGATTGACCTGGATGGCGGGCATCATGTCGCCGAATACCCGCAGCGATCCGCTCAGCGTGTCGACGGTATCGAACAATGGCTCCTTGTCTTCCTGGTTGTCCTTGTTATAGGCCAGTGGCTGGCCCTTCATCAGCATCAGCAGGCTGACCAGGTGGCCGGTGACCCGGCCGCTCTTGCCGCGCACCAGTTCCGGAACATCCGGGTTTTTCTTCTGCGGCATGATGCTGGAGCCGGTACAGAAGCGGTCTGGGAGTTCAATAAAGCTGAATTGTGCCGATGACCAGAGTATCAATTCCTCTGAAAACCGTGACAGGTGCATCATGATCAGCGAGGCCGCCGCACAGAACTCGATGACGAAATCACGGTCGCTGACGGCATCCAGCGAATTGGCCGCCTGCGCCTCGAAGCCCAGCAGGCCGGCGGCGTATTCACGGTCAATCGGGAAACTGGTGCCGGCGAGCGCCGCGGCGCCCAGTGGCATGCTGTTGACCCGTTTACGGCAATCCTGCAAACGTTGATGGTCACGCTCCAGCATCGCCTCCCAGGCCAGCATGTGATGTCCGAAACTGACCGGCATGGCGACCTGCAGGTGGGTGAAACCAGGCATGATGGTGTCGGCCTCGCGTTCGGCAAGATCGACCAGTGCTGTTTGCAGGCGGCGCAGTGCAGCGGACAGCGCATCGATCTCGTCGCGCAGGTACAGGCGGAGGTCGGTTGCAACCTGGTCGTTGCGCGAGCGCCCGGTATGCAGTTTCTTGCCGGTTTCGCCGATGCGTTCGATCAGGCGTGCCTCGATGTTCATGTGAATGTCTTCGAGGGCGATCGACCATTCGAAATCGCCCTGTTCTATTTCCGCCTGGATCTGTTCCAGACCGCTGACAATCTTGCGGGCATCGTCGTCGGTGATGATGCCGGTATGCGCCAGCATGCGGGCGTGTGCGATCGAGCCTGCGATATCGTGCCGGTAGAGGCGTTTGTCGAATTCAATCGAGGCGGTAAATTGCTCGACAAAAGCGTCGGTCGATTCGGTGAACCGTCCGCCCCAGGGCTTGCTTGAGGTGTCGTCTGTCATGTCTGTTGTCAGTCCGTTGGATGCCGCGAAGTATAACGAATCCAGGTCGAATTTGCGTTCGCCGGCCCGGAAAAAGGCACCGGCCGCGGGTGCGGGGCCCGCAGTTGCTTGCAACCGTGGATTGCAGGGTTGAAACTCGGACACATGACCATGCAAAAGCTACCAGACCAGCGCGGTATTGAGCGGCTGGAGAGGTTCTTTTTACCCAACTTCTGCGACGTGCGCATGGTGTTTGCGGTGGTCGTCATTGCAGAGCTGCTGGCCGTTATAATCACGCTGGTCAGTCCGGGGGTGCTCGATGATCCATGGGGAAATCTCGGCATGATTTCCCTGTTCATGCAGTGGATCGCGCTCACCAGTGCCGCGGTTTTGTGTCTCTGCCGGTCCTATCTGTCGAGGCTCGGCAATACACCGGCGGCGATTGTCAGCTACCTGATGGTGCTGGTCGTGACCGCTATAGTAAGTGAACTGGCATTCATACTGATGATGCGCAGCGAACTGTTTCCGGATGTTACCGCTGATCAGCATGCGGTGTTCCTGCTGCGCAGTCTTACTATCAGTACGGTAATTGCCGCCATTGTGCTGCGCTACCTGTACGTGCAGTTCCAGTGGCGCGAGCAGTTGAAGACCGAGGCCAGTGCGCGGGTGCAGGCGCTGCAGGCACGCATTCGACCGCATTTTTTGTTCAACAGCCTGAATACAATTGCATCGCTGACGCGTTCAGCGCCGGATGTTGCCGAGACGGCGATCGAGGACCTGTCGGACCTGTTCCGCGCCTCGCTGGACAACACCCATGAGCAGACCACGCTGGGAGACGAACTGACGGTGGCGCGACGCTACCTGAATATCGAGTCGCTGCGCCTGGGAGAGCGGCTGTCGGTTGCCTGGGACCTGGACGACCTGTCGCTGGAAACGCTGGTGCCGCCGCTGATCCTGCAGCCATTGCTGGAGAATGCAATCTACCACGGTATCGAGCCGCTGCCGCAGGGCGGCATCATTCATGTCGCCGGTCATAACCGGGACGGCAACCTGGAGATCGTCATAAGCAACCCGGTTGCAGGCGTCAGCACGCGCAAGTCGGGCACACGCATTGCGCAGGAAAACATTCGCCAGCGGCTGCAGATAGCATTTGGCGCAAACGCCGATCTTGTCACTTCGCAGAACGACGGCGTGTACACGGTCACTTTGAAAATGCCGGGGGTGGGCAGGCAATGAAGGTGCTTATCGTCGACGATGAGGCGCCGGCACGCACGCGCCTTGAAGACATGGTGGGTAATATGGAGGCCTGCGAAGTCTGCGGGCTCGCGGCCAATGGCAGCGAGGCGCTGGAAATGGCGTCACGCTTTCAACCGGATGTTTTGCTGATGGATATCCGCATGCCCGGCATGGACGGGATGGAGGCGGCGCATCACCTGCAGGCCATGGAGCAACCGCCGGCCATCATCTTCACGACCGCCTACAATGACTATGCACTACAGGCGTTCGAAACGCATGCAGTCGACTACCTGCTCAAGCCGGTACGCCAGGAGCGGCTGGCCGAGGCGCTGCAGAACGCGCAACGGCTGACGCGCGTGCAGGTGGCCGCGCTGAACGAGACGCAGGAACAGTCCGCCGTCAGGGAACGAATTTGTGCGCGCGTACGCGGCGCCCTGCAACTGATCCCGGTTGCGGATATCCGCTATTTCCAGGCGGACCAGAAGTACGTGACCGTGAGCACGGCGGGTATGTCCGTGTTGATCGAGGAAACGCTGAAATCACTCGAGGAAGAATTCGCGCAACTGTTCGTGCGCATCCACCGCAATGCACTGGTTGCAAAAAGGTATATCACCGGCCTGGAAAAGGACGACGAGGGGCGTGCGTGCGTCCGGCTTGACGATGTCGACGCCACGCTGGAGGTCAGCCGACGTCATGTATCGCAGGTCCGCAAGCTGGTCAAGGCGCTGCAAAAAAATCGCTAGTCCGGATTCTCGCGCAGGCAGGTCACGGGGCGGTTCGGCGGGTTGAGCCCGCGCACGTTGAGCCAGGCCGTTTCTATGCAATTATCGAGATAACCACCATACATCTCCGGCGTATTAATGCCCGGCATGCGGGCGGCCTGTTCACGCCCGTTGCCGTCGACGAACAGGATGGTCGGTGTAACGAATACCCTGTAGCGGTCGGACAGCGCGGTTGCATCAAGTCGCCGGCCGTTGAAATCCGTGAGCCGCGAGCCGTTGTCCAGCACCACCTTGCGGATAATAATGCGGTCTTCGTACTCGCCCCCCAGTAACATGGGTTCGAGAAATTCCTCCTCCAGTAAATCGCAATATCCGCAGTCGATCGCGGTAAAGGCGAGCAGGATCGGCAATTGCCGCTGCCCGGCAAGCTGCCCGTCCGCTTGCAGATCGCTGCCGACCGGTACATCCACGCCGCCCTGCACATATACCGGCGCGCTGCAGAATAACGCGCATAACAGCAGGGCGGGCTTGTATAATCGTTTTCTCATCATTGGCTGTCCGATTGACCGCCTCTCCCTCCGGGAGAGGATTTGGAAAAGGGATAGAGTAAATCAGCTGACTGATTGACTACCCCTCATCCTGTCCTTTTCCACGGTGGGAGAAGGGACGCATAGTTGATACTGTAGCAATTAAAACCCGTTAACCATTTAGAGACTGCTTATAAACCGATGTCAACCGATCCTTTAAGAATCGCTACCCGCAAGAGCCCGCTGGCCCTGTGGCAGGCGGAACATGTGCGCGAGCGCCTGCAGGCGCTGACTCCCGGCCTGGCGGTCGAGCTGGTCACCATGACGACGCAGGGTGATCGCGTGCTCGACAGCCCGCTGGCCAAGATCGGCGGCAAGGGCCTGTTCGTGAAAGAGCTCGAAAACGGCATGCTGGAGGGGCGCGCCGATATCGCGGTGCACTCCATGAAAGACGTGCCGGCCGAATTGCCGATGGGTCTCGAGATCGGCGCGATCCTGGAGCGCGAGGACCCGCGGGATGCGTTCGTCTCGAACAGTTTCAATGACATTGATGCATTGCCGCACGGCGCACGTGTCGGTACCTCCAGCCTGCGGCGCCAGTGCCAGTTACGCGCCGCGCGGCCGGACCTGGAAATACACGACCTGCGAGGTAACGTGAACACGCGTCTCGCGAAACTCGACAACGGCGACTACGACGCCATCGTGCTGGCCTGTGCCGGCCTGAAACGACTGGGGATGGAGGCGCGCATCACCCGCGCGCTGGCGCCCGATGTCATGCTGCCGGCCATTGCGCAGGGCGTGATCGGCATCGAGTGCCGCAACAATGATGCGCGCGTCGCCGGGCTGATTGCCGGCCTGGTTCACACGGAAACCGCGTTGCGCACACAGGCCGAACGTGCCATGAATGCACGCCTCTCCGGCGGTTGCCAGGCGCCGGTCGCCGGCTACTCGGAGCTGGACGGCGATGTCCTGCGCCTGCGCGGACTGGTGGGCTGGCCGGATGGCAGCGACACGGTGCGCGGCGAGATCAGTGGACCGGCTGTCGACGCCGCGACGCTGGGCGAACAACTGGCGGATGACCTGCTGGAACGCGGCGCCATCGCCATTCTCGACGAACTGTTGCATGAATAAACCGTTGCGCGTACTCGTGACGCGCCCGGCCGGCCAGGCGCAGGGCCTGTGCGAACGCATCGAAGCGGCGGGCGCTAACGCCATACACCTGCCGGCCATCGAGATTCTCCCGCCTGAAGACAGCGTGCCGCTGGCTGCCGTCACCGACGCGCTGGAACAGTACGATCTCGCGGTGTTCATCAGTGTCAACGCGGTGCAGCACGGGCTGGACTTTATACTGAAACGTCGCGACTGGCCGGCAGGCACGCAGATCGCCGCCGTCGGCCCGACTTCGAGTGCTGCAGTCGAACAACGCGGTTTGCAGGTCGACCTTGTCCCCGAACATGAATACAGCAGCGAAGGCCTGCTGGCGCTGGACGTATTGCAGAGTGTGCGCGGTTACCGGGTGCTGATCTTCCGCGGCAACGGTGGCCGCGAGACCCTGCGTGACACGCTCAGGGCGCGCGGTGCGCAGGTTGAATACGCGGAAGTCTACCGGCGCGGCTGTCCCGCGGACTCCGCTGAGTTGTTGCGGTTGTTACAACAGGGTGAGCTGGATGCCGTCACCGCGACCAGCAACGAAACCCTGCAGAACCTGTTCGACATGGCCGGACCGGAAGGCCAGTCCCTGTTGCGTCAACTTCCCCTGGTGATACCGGGTCACCGCCAGGCGGAACTGGCGGCGAGACTGGGCTTCATGCAGGGTTGCGTGATCGCCGGGCATGCGAGTGACGAGGCGATGGTTGAAGGGGTTGAGCAACTGGTCTCGCGCAAAGCCGCAAAGGCGCGAAGAAAAGAATAAAAAATTGCCACAGAGAACACAGAGATACACAGGGAAAATCGTGGTCTGTCCCGGGTTATTAAAACAATTAATCTCACGCAAAGGCGCAGAGGCGCAAAGAAAAGAATAAAAAATTGCCACAGAGAGCACAGAGTACACAGAGAAAATCGTGGTCGGTCCCGGATTATTCGGGAAGACACGAACTAAACCGTGACCTGCCCCTGGCTATTACCGCTAGGGCTTGATTATTAAACCTGCGACCACTCCCGCAATCACTGATTCAATCAATGTTCCGATAAACCAGCTCCAGGCCAGCACCAGGGGAATCGGCATGTAGGTATAAGAACCGAAACCCATCGAGATGCCGGTGGCCAGGCCGAAGAGCAGGCCGAACCTGGCGCCTGACATAACGGATTTCGGCGTAACGAGGAAGCCATATATTCCGACGAAAGCCGCCGTAAACACCAGCGTGACGAAATACATAAGCAGCATGTTCATTTCTTCCATGGGGCGCCACAGACTGGCGGTCGCTTCATAGGTGGATTGAAGCAGTAATCCGTGAATAAGAAAATCGAGAACAGACCATGTTATGAAGACCGCAACCGAAGCCAGTAGCATTCGCTTGTTCATTTGCCTTTCTCCCCTGGTTCTGAAGTCCAACTACCAAGATCAGCCGACGCCGAAGCCGGTAGGATGCAGCGCCTTGTTAGCAGTTGTTTTCACTATGCCTGGGCTCTCTTGGGCATGAGATACCACAGGACTATTGCCACCAGAAATAGAGCTGGAATATCGCCCAGCAGGTTTGCACGCTCAGTCTCATCGACGATAGCTTGAACCAGCATTATTCCGCCATGAACAATACTCGACCAAATCGTGAACCATATTAGGCTTGAATTAGCCAAAGGGTCTTTCGCAGCCCGAATCAAAAAAACTCCCAGGGTAGCGTAAACACCCATAATCATCTGTTCGTATTCGGGTTGCCGTGGCGTCCATCCCCAACCCGACGGCCATACCCACATCATCATCACATAGATTCCTGCGATGAAAATGATGCCAAACACTATGAGAGCGAATTTCAAGTACTTGAGTTTTTCTTCTTGTTGCATGAGATTTCTCCTCTCGTGGTTTTGTAGACTGCTAACGTCTCGCTTCAGCCGTATAAGTAACGCGTCGGATGTAAGCGTTTGTTAGTCAAAACGCCATCTGAAACCCGGATCATATATTTATTGCGCCTCTCTCTGCCTGCATTCAGTTAAGCCATTTCCACGCCAATACGCGACACCAATGATAGCCGCTACAGTACCAATGAATGCCCCAATCAGGTGAGCATCGTCTATAACCGTCATTTCTCCAATAAGATTTTCATAACCCAAGTTCGCACGTGTCGTCTCTACCAATACCTTCAGCCATACAATGCCCGGACCTATCAAATACACCATACCCTCGTTCCTGACCAGGCGTATTGAAAAATAGATCACTAATGCGTGAAGCAATCCTGATAATCCGTTATACCAATCGAGGTCCGGGTAGATACACAAAAGTGCCACACTGATCAGTGCAGTAAAAACGAAGCTATAAGCCAACAGCTCGCCTAATTTGATTTTTGTAAAAAACGCAAGGTAGATAACCAATGCCGCCACAATATTTAACGACATGTGAAGCATATTCGTGTGCACTAAATGGCCTGTCCAAATTCGCCATATCTCTCCAGACAACACTTTTTGCCGATCTAATTCCAGCGCCCCCGAAAAACCCTGGAGTGCCCACAGAAATAATACAAACGCAGCACCGCCTGGAATTTTGTTCTTTGTTGCGCTCATAATACCGTTACCTTTTGACAACCCTGAGAATCGCAAATCCGATTACAATCAACAGAATCGGCCATTGAATCCCACCACCGCCTCCATATCCCTGGCTGTGTGTGATTTGCACGCTTTTATCCTCCTTTATCTTTTCCTTGAACCGATCAAGTTCTGCAGCCAGATTGTTTGACATGTCCATCATGGCCAATTCGAAACCCTTCTCTCTCGCCTCTCTATTAACCTGGTTCACTTCCACTAATGTAGATGTTTGTTGAATATCGCTCACCCCAGGCGCCCGTAAAAGCATTTTTCTGGAATTGACATCGAATACAGCAGTATCGACAAAGGTAGTAGCCTGGTTCTGATTACCCTTTATGAAATAGGCTCCAACAATAGTCCAATATAATATGGAGCTTTTCGTTTCCGAGGTAACTGCTACCTGGTCATAGGAAACAAGCGCGACAATGTCCAGGCCGTATAACCGCGCTATCTGGCCCACACCCTCAAATCCTTTGGAAGACCGCATATATGTCTCTGGAACAATGATTATTTCCTTTACGTAATCGAGTTCGATGAATTTCTGCTTTACCTCTTCAAGCAATCGCGTTTTTTTTGCCTCCGGTAGCATAAAAGAGGTCCCTTGTTGCGACGGAACGAACGCCAAACCTACTGTAAGGGGAAGACGGAGATGCGGCGTGGTTTCTTCGTGTTTTGGGGGGACCTGGCCATCTGGATACAGGTAATCCACGAGACTGCTAGAAACGCCTCTACGACCATCTTGACCAAAATATGTCGCGCATGAGGCTAACAGCGTGGCGGTAACCGCAAAGAGGCAAGCTTTCTTAATAATATTCTCCATAGATTCTCCTTAACATAGAAATTTATATTGTCTAACGATTAAGCCAAGCCGCAACCTGCGGAGCAGGCTGTCGGATGGGGCGCCTTGTTATGCAGCGCTCCGCCATTCACACTTTGCCTTTTCCAGGAATTCCAGAAACGCTTTCTCACTTTCAAAGGAACGACTCGGAATAACATGGAAAAGATAGCCGGAAATTCTAAAGAGCAGGAAAGACCCAACCTTTCGAACTTCCCGTATCCCTGACCATTTACTTAAGCCCTCATTAGCATTTGTTTTTTCTAATAGACCTTCAGAAGTTATTTCGTACTCATGCTTTCCAAGAATACCATTAGACTTGGTTGAGGTTGTGAGAATGAATACCATCGAGATGATAGTTCCAAATATCAATCCTCCGATTCCCCCACCTAGAGAAGCGATCAACATAACTGTCCAGTTCCGCACTGTTTCTGGGCTTCCGTTCTCCCAAAGCAGGAAAGCAAATACTACAAATGCGATCACCGCGATAGTTACGTATGTAGAACGTAATCTTGGCAAGAGAACTAGATTGAAATGAATCAGGTCTCTTCGGCGAATATCCGTATTAACTTTCATGATCTAGCTGCATAATCATAAATAGAAGTCATTGGCAGTGCTGCCAATAATTACCAGTACTGTATTTATAGTTGGCGAATATACCCACATGATTGGCATATTCGCCAACTATAAAACACTGTCCAGGAACGCGCCCATCGCCTGAGTATACGCCTCACGGCTGACATAGAAACCGTCGTTGTGCCGGCCGCGCAGTTCGAGGAATTGCTTCGGTTCACTGGCCGCTTCAAATAAACGCACGCCCTGTTCGAACGGGATGATCTCGTCGCGGCGGCTGTGGATGATGAGCTTGGGTTGCCGGATGCGGGTGACCTTGTCGCCGTTGTCGTAGCGGTAGCTTGCCAGCCAGCGGACCGGTAGCCAGGGATAGATGACGGCGGCCATGTCGGGTACCGAGAAAAAGGCGGATTCCAGTATCACGGCGGCGGGTTCGACCCGGGTGGCAAGGTCCGCGATCACGGCTGCGCCCAGCGAACGGCCGAACAGGATGATGTTTCCGGGCGCGATACCGCGCTTGTCTGCCAGGTATGTCCAGGCCGCGTCGGCATCGCGGTAAGTGCCGTCCTCCGTCGTCTTGCCGCTGCTTTGCCCGTAGCCGCGGTAGTCGAAGATCAGCACGTTCAGTCCAAGTTCGTGAAAGAAGCGAATGGAGTCGAGCCGGTGGGAGATGTTGCCGGCATTGCCGTGGGCAAACAGCAGCGTACCGCGCGCTTCCGTGTGCGGGATGAACCAGGCATGCACGCGTTCGCCGTCGCGGGTGTCGAGGGTGACGTCCTCGTAGTCCAGCCCGATGTCTTCTGGCGTCGCCTCGAGAGTGCGGGTGGGTATGTTCGGGTAGTAGATCAATTTGGGCTGCATGAGAAAGACATACAGCGTCAGTGCGCAGTAAACGCCGACGACGACGAGCAGGAGGTACAGGAGTGTGTTCAGGGACATGGTTGGCAGGCCCGCTTACGGCGTACCCAGCAGTTCACGGACGGCAACGGAACTGCGTGCACTGCATACCCGCCCGGAAAGCTCGCGGGCTTCCGCGGTATGCGTGGCGGCGATGGTCCGCCACAGGTACGGTAACAGGGACGCCTCCACCGAAAACGCACGGTAGCCGAGACCCAGCAACAGCGGCAGGATGCCCGGCAACTGCGGCAGCACGCCGCACAACTGGACCGCCTCCAGGCGGTCCCGTGCGGCATCCGCGACCTGCCGCAGGAACCGGTACAGCGCCGGCGCGTACGGATCGAGATAGCGACGCAGTTCCGGCTGGTCGCGGTCGGCGCCGAACAGGCATTGCATCAGGTCATTGCAGCCGATAGCGGCGAACTCCACGACCTCGAGCCACTCTCGCAACTGCAGTGCCGCTGACGGCGTCTCGGCCATGGCGCCGATTGCAACCGGGCAGTCAATTTGCCGCCTGATATCGTCGCGCCAGTACTGCAGCTCCTCGAGGTCGGCCACGTAGGGCAGCAGGATGCGTATCTCGAATTCCGTTGCCAGCGCTTCTATGGCCTGCAGTTGTGCAAGGTAGATGCCGTGCACAGGTTCATCGGCGTACAGGCGCACACCCTGGCGGCCGAGCACGCTTGCATCCGCCGGTGTCAGGGGCAGCCAGGCCGGGCGCTTGCTCACGGCGACATCGAACAGGCGAATGGTGAGTGGCCGCCCGGCCGCCGTTTCGCACAGTTCCCGGAACGCGGTCCGGTAAAACGCCGCATTCGGCAAGCGTCCGCCTGCCGGTTCCAGGAACTCGGAGCGCAGCAGGCCAATGGCGCTGGCACCGGACTCTACCGCAGATTGCACAGCCAGCCGGCTGCGTGCGCTGACACGCAGGCTGACGGCGACGCCGTCCGCGGTGGTTGCAGCAGTACCGGCATCGGGTGGCTCATGCCGGGGAACGTCCACGGACAGGTCCGTGCTCAACAGTCCGGTCGCGCCGTCGAGCGCCAGCTCCATGCCAGCCTGCAGCGCCCTGGACTGGTCACGGTTAATGAGGATCGTGGGTACGCCGGCACCGAGCAGCGGAATATGGCTGTGCGAGAACGGCGCGCCGTCGACCATGACGAAGCCGGCAGGCGGCTGCACGAACGGGCCTGCCGGTGGCTGATCCAGCATGACGATCTTCCCGGCTGGATTGTCCTGCACACCCCGTTGCAACCGGCCGCGCGCGGTACCCGGCACATAGGGCATCCCGATGATGTGGATTGCCGGCGTCGTCATCACTCGATGATAGCCCAGCCTGAGTGGAAAATATCCTGGAAAAGATCACGCCAGGGTAACCGGCCTGCCCCTGAATAACGCCGGTTACCGGGTTTCTTCCATATCCTCGTATGTATCGGCGGTGAATCGTGGTGTACAAACGGCCAGGAACACCAGGTCTTTCGCGCCGGTGTTGGTGATGCGTTGGCGACACATCGGCGGGATGAGCACGATATCGCCGGCGGTCACCGCCTGTGGTGTCAAATCACCCACCTCTACAAGACCATTGCCACTGATGATGCAGTAGCGCTCGGCGGTATCCACCAGCCGGTGCCAGCGCGTGGTCACGCCCGGCTTCACGCGCGCCCGGGCAATCGATACGTCCGGGTCGTCCGATGTGTTGGACAGTTCCGTGATAAAACACTGTTCTTCGGTGAAGAACTCGTCGTCGGGATGCATTGTTTTGATGGATGGTTTCATCTGTAATTATGATTTACTCCACACCACCTGTGGCAGGAATATATAGATATTCGCGCACGCGATGCGCTCCTGCAATGGACAATTGCATAACGGAGCGCACAATTTTTCAATAAGGCTCTTTTCCTTGCCGGATTTCCGCCTTACCGCTCCCGGCATCCTGCCTCCCGCGGCACTCGTACATCCCTGTACATCGCGCGGGAATGACGCCTGGTTTTCCATACGCCGTTATTTGCGAGTTACATGCCGCCATCGAACAACATTTCGATAAAACGTTTTCTCGTTGCATCGGTCATGTCCCGGGTCCACAGGTAATCAACGTGTTCATCCTGAGCGGATGGTTTCAGGCGAATCCCCCATAATGGTGCGATCCGGTTGGGCAGCAGCGAATAGCGTATGTCGCCGATCATCAGGGGATCGGTTGTGTAGTGCGCAATGTAACCATCCGAGAACCAGCGGAAGCGTTCAATATCGCGCGCTTGCAGCGAATCGGGCGTCAGTTGCGCAAGGTCAATGGCGACGGGTACTGAATCTCCTTCGATAAATTCGTTGTCGATGCCGACACGTACCGCATCGACATAGTACCGGCCCTCGTGTTCGTATATCAATTTCCACAGGTACAGATTTGCCAGCGTCGGTTTGACCGTGGCATTGACCGGCACATGGCCGCGCTGCGCGGCAAGGGTTTCCAGGGCATCCATGGCGCGGCCATTCTGCAAATGACCGATGGCCAGGTAGACCAGGCCGTAAAGCAGCGCTGCTCTCGGGAAGCCTTGCCGGTTGACGACGATACCGATAATCACCAGTGCCGCGACCGGCAGCGTGAACAGCGGGTCGACAATCGAAATGATGTCCCAGGCGATCCGTATATTCGAGAACGGCCAGAATAACTGGGTACCGTAGGAGGTGCAGGCATCCAGCAAGCCGTGCGAGGCGTAACCGAGCAGGCAATACGAGTAGATTTGTCCGTAGCTTGCCCGTTTGCGCAGCAACGGGAACAGCAGGGTTGCACAGACCAGGGCCCCCAGCGGGATGAATACCAGTGAATGCGTGAACTGGCGGTGGTATTCAAGGAACAGCAAAGGGTCACGATTGGAACGGATCAGCACATCGAGATCGGCCGCCATTCCTGACAACGCGCCGGCGATGAAGGCCGTGACCTGGCCGGTTTTGATGCGTGTCAGCGACTGGCTGAAAGTCGCACCCGCGAATGCCTGTGAAACCGGGTCCATTATGCGGGTGTGTCGCCGGTGCTAGTCCTGTTTGAGTCCCTTGATGCTCTCCGCTACGGCCGCGTATACGAAGGCGTCAGAGAAAAAGCGTGACTCATCGAGGCCGTGCCGGCTGAACAGCTTGTGGCCGGCCTCCACCATGGGCGGCGGTCCGCTCATGTAGATATCGTGGCCGGACAGGTCCGGGTAATTTTTTACAACCGCGTCCGTGACGAGACCGGTTTCACCTTTCCAGTTGTCTTCATCATGCGGCTCGGACAGTACCGGTGTGTAGCTGAAGTTCGAATGTTGTGCCAGCCATTGTTGCGGTAGCTCGTCCAGGTACAGGTCGCGTTTTGCACGCACGCCCCAGTACAGGTGCATGGGCTTGTCGATGCCGATTTCGAAGGCATGTTCCAGTATGCCCTTGATCGGTGCGAAGCCGGTGCCGCCACCGATCAGGATCGACGGCCGCTCAGAGTCCTCGCGCAGGAAAAATGTACCCAGCGGCCCGCGGATGCGCCACATGGCCTTTTCCTTCATGCTGTGAAAGACCTGGTCGGTAAACAGGCCGCCTTCTACGTAGCGGATGTGCAGTTCGACAAATTTATCATCGTGAGGTGCATTGGCAAGCGAGAAAGCGCGTGGTTCGTGGTCCTTGATCAGTACATCGATGTACTGGCCGGCAAGAAACTGCATGCGGTCGCTCGCCGGCAGTTTGAGATAGATGCGAATCACGTCATGGGCCAGGTGCTCCAGTTTCTCCACCCGGCAGGGAAACGTCCTGGTCTCGATATCCTTTGCCGCATCGACCTCGCGCACGACGATCTCGAGATCGCTTTGCGGGTGTGCCTGGCAAAAAAGGGCCTTGTATTGTGCGGCATCCTCCTTGCTTAACGCTTTCGGCAGGCCGTTATGGTAACTTACCGATCCTTTGGCAAGGCTGCCCATGCAGGAACCGCAGGCACCATTGCGGCAGCCGTAGGGCAGAATGACACCCTGGCGCAGCGCGGCATCGAGTACGCTTTCGTTTTCGTCGACCGTAAAGCTGTGGCCGCTGGCGCTGATGGTGACCTGGTATGCCATGTAATCTGAGTATCACTCGTAAAATGGTCGGGTATTGTCGCTGATTTACCATGGAAGATAAACCGGACAAGGCTGTGCTGATCGTCGGCTGTGGCTATATCGGCCGGCGTGTCGGCAAACTGTTGCTGGATAAAAGCATCCGTGTGACAGCTCTTGTGCGCAGCACGGACAGCGAAGCCAGACTGATCGCACAGGGTTTCGATGCATTCCGGCTGGACCTGGATGCAGAACCGGTGCAGTCATCTATCAGCGGGTTCGATGAGATATATTATTTCGCGCCGCCGCCGCGCACGGGTGATGTCGACACGCGCATGTCCGCATTTCTGCGTGCCCTTGACAGCAACAGCCCGCGACGAATCGTCTATATCAGCACCAGTGCCGTGTACGGCGATTGCAAGGGCGAGTGGATCACCGAGTCGCAACCGCTGCAGCCGGAGACCGGCCGCGGCAGGCGGCGCATGGATGCCGAGACGCAATTAACGGCCTGGTGCAACGACAACGATGTGCAGTGGACCATATTGCGTGTGCCCGGCATTTACGGTCCGGGCAAGCTGCCGCTGGCACGGCTTGAGCAGGGCCTGCCGGTCCTGCAGGAAGCCGACTCACCCTATACCAATCGTATTCACGGTGATGATCTGGCGGCGATCTGCGTGGCCGCCATGCACGGCGAAACCGCCAACACGGTTTTCAATGTGAGTGACGGTCATCCCGGCAACATGACCGATTATTTCTTTCGTATCGCCGACGCGGCCGGTTTGCCGCGCCCGCCGACGGTGTCTCGCGCCGAGGCGAAGCAGGTCCTGTCAGCCGGAATGCTGTCGTTTCTCAATGATTCGCGTCGCCTGGACAACAGTAAAATGTTGCGGGAACTGGGTATCGTCCTGCGCTACCCGGACCTCGATGCCGGTCTGAAGTCCTGTTTTACAGATTGAACACGGCGGTCACCGGCGTGTGGTCCGACGGCCGTTCCAGTCGGCGCGGTTCCTTGTCGATTTCGCATGCAGTGCATTGCCCGGCCAGTGCCCGGCTGGCAAGGATCAGGTCGATGCGCAGGCCCATGTTGCGCCGAAAGGCAGCAGCGCGGTAGTCCCACCAGCTGTAGCTGCCCTCTTCCTGGTCGAACTGGCGAAATACATCGACCAGGCCCAGGTCGATAATTTTCTGTAACGCTTCGCGCTCGGGCGTGCTGCACAGGATGCGTTCATGCCACGCTTCCGGGTCATATACGTCACGGTCTTCAGGTGCGATATTGAAATCCCCGACAGCAACAAAGCGTTCGTGATGCTTGATCTGCTCCTGGATGAAATCGGTGACTTTGCCTAGCCAGAACAATTTGTGTGCAAATTTTTCGCTACCGACTTCCTGGCCGTTAACGACATACAGGTTCAGTACGCGTACGCCTTTGATCGTGGCGGCGAGGATGCGACGCTGCGGGTCGTCCAGTCCCGGCACGTCGGTAATGACATCGGAAATCCCGCTCCGGCTGATAATGGCCACGCCGTTGTAGGTCTTCTGCCCGGAATATACGACGTGGTAACCGGCCGCCTCGATTTCTTCGTGCGGAAAGTTTTCATCGGTCAGCTTGGTTTCCTGCAGGCACAGCACATCCGGTTCGTTTGCTTCGAGCCAGTCGAGCACGTGCGGGAGGCGGACCTTGAGGGAGTTGACGTTCCAGGTGGCTATTTTCATGCAAATCCGTCTCACGCAGAGGCGCAGAGGCGCAGAGTAAAAAAAATGCTATAAGCCATTAACGACACGTGAGACCCCTTGTTTCAATAACTCCGAGTTAAAGTTTATCAGAAGCCCAAGTCGGCAGTTGGAAAGTCTCAGATATGTGAGTAATTGCTTTTTATGCATGGGAGATACTGCTTCAACCGATTTCAGTTCGATGATTACCTTATCTTCAACCAGGAAGTCTGCCCGAAAGGCATTCTTGATGACCAGAGTATTATAATTATATGGTAATTGGTAGTTGTCTGTTTATAGCAGAGTTCTCGCTGACACAGTTCGTGCGCTAGAGCAGCTTCGTATACAGATTCAAGCAATCCGGGTCCGAGGGTTGTATGTATTTTATATGAAGCATCAATAATTTGACCAGATATCTCATTCTCGATCATTGGAAATCCCTTGTGTGCAACATAGCTATTGATTTTATCGCCATGTCTTGGGGTGCCAGGGTAGGACCTTGTAACTATTCTGTGTCAGTAGTTATTGTTATCTCTTGGCGCCTTTGCGCCTCTGCGTGAAATTATGCAGCCAGACCGGAATGTCGCAGTAAAGCATCGATGTTCGGTTCGCGGCCGCGGAATTCCACGAACAGTTCCATTGGTTCGCGCGAGCCGCCCTGCTCGAGGATGCTGTGCAGGAATTTGTCGCCGGTGTCGCGGTTGAAGATGCCGGTTTCCTCGAACGCGGAAAATGCGTCTGCCGACAGCACTTCCGCCCACTTGTAACTGTAATATCCGGCTGCATAGCCGCCGCCGAAGATATGCGAAAAGCTGTTTTCGAAGCGGTTGAAAGCGGGCGGCTTCATGACTGCGACCTGTTCACGCACTTCGTTCAGTGTTTCGTGAATCCGCGGCTCCCTGTCGGGCGTGTAGTCCCGGTGCATGCGGAAGTCGAACAATGCAAGTTCGAGTTGACGCACCATTTGCATGGCCGACTGGAAATTTTTCGCCTTGCGCATGCGCTGGTACAGCTCGTCCGGAATCCGTTCACCGCTCCGGTAATGACCGGAAATAAGATCAAGTGCCTCGCGTTCCCAGCACCAGTTCTCCATGAACTGGCTGGGCAACTCAACGGCATCCCAGGCCACGCCGTTGATGCCGGATACACCGGCGTAATTGATCTGCGTCAGCATGTGATGCAGGCCATGACCGAATTCGTGGAACAGGGTAATGACTTCATCGTGCGTGAACATTGCCGGGTCGTCGCCGATCGGCGGTGAAAAATTACATGTCAGGTAGGCAACCGGTGTCTGTATGCCCTGGTCCACGCTTCGGCGGCAGATGCACTCATCCATCCAGGCGCCGCCACGCTTGTGCGGACGGGCATACAGATCAAGATAAAATTCGCCGCGAATTGTATCGCCGGCATCCTTGATCCGGTAAAAACTGACATCCTTGTGCCAGGTATCGACGCTGTTTTGCCGTTCAATGCGCAGCCCATACAGTTTTTCCACTATCGAGAACAGGCCGCTGACCACGCGCGGTTCGGGAAAATAGGGTTTAAGTTCTTCCTGCGAAATGGCATAACGGTCCTGGCGAAGTTTCTCCGAGTAGTAACCGATATCCCAGGCCTGCAGGTCTTCCTGTCCATGCTTCTCCGCTGCATATGCGCGTACTTCCGCCAGTTCTTTCTGCGCCGCGGGCCTGGACCGTTTTGCCAGGTCGTTGAGAAAGTCCATTACCTGGTCGGTAGATTCGGCCATCTTGGTCGCCAGCGAGCGCTCCGCATAATTTTTGAAACCCAGCAACTGCGCCGCTTCATGCCGCATCTCGATGATGCGGTCCATGATGCCGGAATTGTTCCACTGGCCTGCGTTCGGCCCCAGGTCCGAGGCACGGGTGACATAGGCGGTGTAGGCTTCCTCGCGCAGCGCGCGGTCATCGGCATAGGTCATGACGGGGTAATAGGAAGGGAACTCCAGCGTAAATACCCAGCCGTCCAGCCCGCGCTGCCCGGCTGTCTGTTTCGCCAGCGACCGCGCGCTTTCCGGCAGTCCCGCGAGTAATGCTTCGTCCGTGATCTGCTTGTGCCATGCATTGGTCGCGTCCAGCACGTTATCGCTGTATTTCGAACATATTTTCGACAGCTCCTGCAGGATTTTCTTGTAGCGGTCACGTTCCGCCTGCGGCAGCTCGATGCCGGACAGGCGAAAATCACGCAGTGCATTATCGATGACTTTCCTCTGTGCGGTATCCAGTCGAGTGTACTCGTCACCGTCGGCGATCTGCCGAAAGGCCTGGTAAAGCCCTTCGTGTTGCCCCAGCTCGGTGCCGTATTCGCTGAGCATTGGCAGGCAGACGTTATAGGCATCACGCAGTTCATCGGTGTTTACCACGGAATTCATGTGGCTGACCGGTGACCAGGCACGGTTGATGCGATCATCCATGGCTTCCATCGGTTCGACCAGGTTGTGCCAGGTATAGACGGAATTCGCAGCCAGCAGCTCCTCGACCTGGCGGCGTCCATCGGCCAGCAATTGTTCAATGGCGGGTTTGACGTGTTCGGGCCTGATTTCCGAAAAGTGCGGCAGGCCGGTCGGATTTAGCAGGGGGTTGGGCATATTCCTTGTTGATCCTGTACTGGTTGATAAATCAGGGGCAAACTTTAGCACGGGCAACTTGCCAGCGTACATTGAAAACCGTTAACGTTCGTGTGGACAATGTTTGCACTGTAGGAGCGCCTTGCAGGCGCGATAAATTCTGTTGTCGAAATATTCGCGCCTGCAAGGCGCTCCTACAGGCCAAAAAAACAGCATTTTCAGGAATACCCGTGACCATAAGAAACTTTGAAAATATTTCCCCGTCCATCGATTCGACGGCCTATATCGATGAAACCGCACTGGTTGTAGGTGATGTCACCATTGCCGCCGACGTCTCGCTGTGGCCCATGGTGGTGGCACGCGGCGACGTGAATACGATCACGATTGGTGCGCGCACCAACATCCAGGACGGCACGCATCCTGCACGTCAACCACGACAGCGAATACGACCCGGGCGGCTCCATCGTCACCGTCGGTGCGGACGTGACCGTCGGCCACCGCGCCATCCTGCATGGCTGCACCGTCGAGGACGGCTGCCTGGTCGGCATGGCCGCCACCATCATGGATGGCGCCATCGTCCGCAGCGGCGCGATCGTGGGCGCCGGCAGCCTGGTGCCGCCGGGCAAGGACCTGGAGGGTGGTTATCTCTGGGTGGGATCGCCGGTTCGCCGAGTGCGCGAGCTGCGCGAAGATGAGAAAGGTTTTCTTGAATATTCAGCAAAACATTACGTGGAACTGAAAAACCGGCACCTTGCAGGCAGCTGATAAATTATAAAAAAATCATTTCGCGCAAAGACGCAAAGACGCCAAGTAACAAAACTTAGCCAAGTAATGTATATCCTGCTTCAGAAATCCTATGTGGGAGTTATATAATCAGCCAGGCATATTCGCGTGTTAATACCAACACTTCGTCATCTTATCTGCATGACTTCCCGCTTTCGCGGGAATGATATAATTATTTTCTTGGCGGCTTTGCGTCTTTGCGCGAGTATTTTTATTTTTCGAATTACTATTATATACCGTTCCCCCGTAACGCCGCGATCACCGGCGCCGTGTCCGGTCGCACCTTGCGCCAGATGTAGAACGACTCCGCCGCCTGTTCCACCAGCATCCCCAGCCCGTCCATGACATGTCCGGCGCCCCGGGCCTGCGCCCAGTCCATGAAGGCCGTCGGTTCATCGCCGTACATCATGTCGTAACACCAGCTATCCGGGGTAATCACGTCGGCTGAAATGGCCGGTACGTCACCGGACAGGCTGGCGGCGGTCGCATTGATAATGATGTCGAAGGATTGTCCGGCGAGGTCGTCCAGCCCGCAGCCCTCGGTGTGGCCCATCGTGCAAAACAGCCGCGCCAGTTCCACCGCTTTATCCGCAGTACGGTTGGCAATGACCAGCAAGTCGGGCCGCTCGTCAAGCAGCGGCTCGATGACGCCACGCGCGGCACCGCCGGCGCCCAGTAGCAGGATGCGCCGACCCTGCAGCATGGCGCCGTGATTGTGCAACAGGTCGCGCACCAGCCCGGCGCCATCGGTGTTGTCGCCGAAAAGATCACCATCCCGGTCCAGTGACAGCGTGTTGACCGCCCCGGCGCGCCCGGCGCGGGGACTGCGCACGTCCGCCAGCGACCAGGCCTGCTGTTTGAAGGGCACGGTGATGTTGAGTCCCTTGCCCCCGCCGGCGAAGAAGTCGGTGACGGCCGCGGTAAAGGCGTCCACTGCAACCGGCATGGCGGTGTAATCAAGCTGTTCACCGGTCTGTTCGGCAAACATCATGTGAATGCGGGGCGACTTGCTGTGGGCAATCGGATTGCCCATGACGGCATAGTGATCAGTCATTGTTGACAGTTATCAATATCGCGCAAAGACGCAAAGTCGCAAAGAACTTGTTCATAAATGCTTATGAGTTCCCGTTTTCCATGTGCAATACATGTTTCCCTGCCCCTCGGAAAGAATAGTGATTCCGGGTAATTCATTCAGGCGCTCTTTCCCGGACACACCCGGTGAGTGTGAACTCGCGTGTAATCACAGGGCAATTATTTTCTTTGCGCCCTGGCGTCTTTGCGCGAGTTCTTCATTCACTCAGCCAGCCGGCAACGTCTTTCGCGAAATAGGTCAGTATGCCGTCAGCGCCGGCGCGCTTGATGGCCAGCAGCGATTCCATTACCACGGCGCGTTCATCCAGCCAGCCATTTTGCGCAGCGGCTTTCAGCATGGCGTATTCACCACTGACCTGGTAGGCATAGGTCGGTGCGCCGAAGGTGTCCTTCACGCGACGCACGATATCGAGGTAGGGCATGCCCGGCTTGACCATCACCATGTCCGCGCCCTCCTCCAGGTCAAGCGCGACCTCGTGCAGGGCCTCGTCACTGTTGGCCGGGTCCATCTGGTAACTGTACTTGTCGCCGCCCGCCAGGTTGCCGGCCGAGCCGACCGCATCGCGAAACGGGCCGTAGAAGCTGGAGGCGTACTTCGCGGCATAGGCCAGGATTCGTGTATTGGTGTGTCCGTTTGCTTCCAGCGCGGCACGCACTGCACCGATGCGGCCGTCCATCATGTCCGATGGCGCGACCATGTCGGCGCCGGCCGCGGCATGCGAGACGGCCTGTTTCACCAGCACCTCGACAGTCTCGTCGTTGAGGACATAACCGTTGTCATCGATCAGTCCGTCCTGGCCGTGCGTGGTAAACGGGTCCAGCGCGACGTCGGTGATTACGCCGAGGTCCGGCAGAGATTCCTTCAGTGTGCGCACGGCCCGCTGTGCCAGTCCGTCCGGATTGTATGCCTCGCGGGCGTCTTCCGATTTTTTATTCGCCGGCGTGACCGGGAACAACGCGACCGCGGGAACGCCCAGCGCATGCACCGCGGCAGCCTCAAGCAGCAACTGGTCGATGCTGAGACGCTCGACGCCCGGCATTGAATCGACCGGTTCGCGCTGCTCCTCGCCTTCCAGTACGAATACCGGGTAGATGAGGTCGTCGGCGGACAAGCGCGTTTCGCGCATCAGGCGGCGGGAGAAATCGTCACGACGCATGCGGCGCATGCGGGTGGCGGGATACGGGCCCCGCCCCGGCTTGTGTTGGCTCACGGTATTGCTCCTTGATGTATTGGGGCCAGTTTACCGTGCCAGGCGGCCCGGGTCAGTCCCCGCATGCAGCCAGGTCAAATCTATCACTGCCGCCAGCGGGCGTGTAAGCTGATTATATGGCACGGATGTCCGCAAGCATCGATACCCGCCCGCACAACCGGTTGCTGGAGGACGCGCCTGCCTCGCTGGCGGGCTGGTATACCGATCCGCTGGCAGCGAGAGCGGCGAATGAGTTGCTTGCCCGGACACGGGCCCTGCAGCAGTCGCGCCTGCGCACGGGCGCTCCCGGCTTCCAGCTGCAGGTGCTGGCCCTGATTTGCCATGACTGGCTGGGCAGCGAGGCCGAGCTGGGGTATGCGCAGCTGGTTGCGCTGGCAGCGGATGACCATGAAAGGGCGTTGCTGGAACTCGTACAGGGCCAGCGGCTGGCCAGCCGCAAATGTACCGCTGCCATGGGCCACCTGCGCCGGGGTTTCCGGCTGGCCGCGCCCCTGCTGGAGCCGCACCGCTACTTCGAACTGGTGCGCCGCCATGAATTGCTGGGCTGCCTGCCGTTCTCTGCAACACCGTCGGCGCCACAGGCGCTGGCGTCATTGCTCAACGAGGCGGCTGTCATTGAACGGCTGCGTAGCGGCGAGCGTTATATTCATACAAACGGGCACCGTGACACGCTTGGCTGAAGAATAGCCACAGAGGACACAGAGATAAAAATATTTAAAAAGCTCAAGATCAATTATCCATAGAAATTCTGAATGACTCGTTATTGCGAGGAACAAAGTGACGAAGCAATCCCCGGATTATGTGATTGCTGTCATTCGCTCACAATGTAGAAAATATATTGTTTTACCCTGGAGTCTCTGAATTATCTTTTTATCTCTGTGCCCTCTGTGGCAAATGTTTTTATTTATGAACGCACTCGTTTCAACTTGCCGCTTTGTCACCAACCAGCTGGCGCCGATCACCCTGCTGGGCGCCATTGCCGCCTACCTGCATCCACCGTTGTTCATGGTCTTCAAGAGCAGTTTTCTGTGGTTTTTTGCCGCCACCATGTTCGCCATGGGCATCGTGCTCGACTTCGGCGAGCTGCGCGAAACCCTGCAAAAACCGGCACGGATCGGCCTGGGCGTGCTGACCCAGTTTACCGTGATGCCATTGCTCGGCTTCGGCGTAGCGCTGCTCGCGCCGCTGCCGCCGGAGATCAAGCTCGGTTTTATCATCGTCGCCTGCGCGCCCGGCGCCATGGCCAGCAATGTGATGGTCTATCTTGCCGGTGGTGCCGTTGCGTTTTCGGTTGCGATGACCACGGTCGCCACGTTTTTATCGCCGCTGCTGACGCCGTTGCTGGTGGAGTGGCTGGGTGGCGTGTTCCTTGAAATACCGTTCTGGCCGATGATGCGGACCATCGTACTGACAGTGGTCCTGCCGCTGGGGCTCGGTATGTTGCTGGGCAGGTATCTGGGGCGATCATTATCGATCGCACGTGAACTGTCCCCGGCCGTGGCGGCGGTTGCCATTGTCATCATCTGCAGTTATGCCGTGGCAGCGAATGCAGAGCGCATTGCGGTGGTCGGTGGCTGGGTCATCGCGGCCGTGATCGTGTTGAACGCGTCGGGTTACCTGGCCGGCTGGTGGCTGGCGCGCCTGTACGGCTTCGATGCCAATCACCGCCTGACGCTGGCCATCGAAATCGGCATGCAGAACGCCGGTCTCGGTGTCGCGCTGGCGTTGAAACACTTCTCCCCGGAGTCCGCGCTGCCCGGCGCGCTGTTCGCGTTCTGGTGTATTTTGACCGCCGCCGGGGCCAGTTCCTGGCTGCGTCGGCGCCAAGTGTCTGTTTGTACTGGATGAAAAATATTATCAATAATAACAGTAACTTATAATTTTTTTACGGCGATTCAGCCGCTTACATACCCTCAAGAACAGCCCTCCGGCGCCGATAACTTTTTCAACACACAGTGACTGAGTGTGTTCTGAAAAATGCCCGGTCAAGCCGGATATTTCTCTGAACCCAAGTCTGTCATTGCATTGTGTAAGGAAGGCTCCTCCGACGCTGAAAAGCGTTTTCAACCCGCCGAAAGGCGGGTTTTTTTTGCCCATTTAAAGCTGCAAAGGTCCAATGAAAACCACTCTTCATCGATAACGCAGAAAGTATCCTTCGAGTAACAAACTAATACCCGCACTGAACCAGCAAACAGCAGCGGCCAAAACCGGGCATGCAACGTTTAAACCAGCTAGCAAGTGTAACGCGCTGTAATGGGTCGTGTGCGTGCGTACAGGTTGCGAAGTCAACATGGATTGACGTGAAACTATTCCGGCGCCTCATGAGCAACCGGTGCCAGGATCCCGATACGCCATGGAATCCGGCCATAGCCAATACCGGCCTTCTCTGTCTGCAGCGCTCCCTGGAAAACAAGCTGCAGCTTTTCCGGATTTACCGGCATTGTCTGATCATTGCCTGCTCGAACCAGTTCGGCATGACTGATGTTGTCGGTCCAGGCAGGCACACCGTCTGCAGGGCGGATATTCATTACACCGGCAAACGGTTTCTCCCAACTGTCCGCCACGGGTGTCCAGTCGCCATCGAGGCGCTCCGCAATGTAGGCCTTGTAGTATCGATTTCCGTCCGGATTGGCTTCAATAATCGTCAGGTACTTGTCCAGGCCCTCAAGTCTGTACGTGTGGCTGGCCTCGAATATATCCGCCTGCAGGGCGATCTCCACCTGGCGAAATCCATAGGGAAATTCCTCGAGAGGAGACCACATTCGGAAAAGCTTTCCGTCCAGGTTTGTGTAAAAGAGGTACGCTCGCCGCTGGTCGCAGATAACCCAGTAGTCCAGGCCTCCCTGCTGGTCGCGGGTCCTGTTCGTCGTTTTTAAAGACGGACTGCGCCGGCGACCAGGAAGACGGGTCACTGATATCCGTGGTGGTTGAAAAGGAAATCTGCATAAACCTTTTGCCGGGCACGCCCAGCTGGTAAACCAGGTACCATTTCCCGTGTGGAGCAAAGTAAAAAACCTGCGGTGCGGCATAGTACTGGCTATCCGCCAGCATCAATACGCTGCGTGGCGCCGCGTCAGCATTTTCCCACTTGTCGAATGATGTGTACTCGATGCGTGTTGCATCCTTTAACTTGACCGTCATGAAGACATGCCACTTGCCCTGGTAAAAAACTACACTGGGATCTTTCTGTGCAATGCTGCGGTTCGTGTCGCGGACTTCGGGTGTAATCAACGGCGCCGTGTATTGCCACAGGGACGGCACCTTGAAGCTGTCGTCCTGTGCCATTGAAACACTGCTGATTATTGCCGGGCTACAGACCGCCAGCGCGTGAACAAGACGGGCTATTCTTTGAAATATTTTTGTATCATTTGACTCGATAATATCAACCGCAGGCTGGCACGAGTGCTTTTCAGGTCCTGGTTTTGTCGTCATTCGAATCATCCTTGCCCGGGAGTATTTTTCCATTATAGGCGATCCACTTGTCAGCCTGACTCAGGCTGACAAGTGCTGCTGACGCGCCTGAAGCATAAAGTATCGCGGGGACTTGCGCGGGTTCGGCCGAACCCGGATGTTCCATAAACGAAAACGGCGACCGAAGCCGCCGTCCCTGTGGATGTTAATAGCGGTTACGCTGTTTTCTTGCGTCTGGATATTCCGGCCAGCCCAAGAAGTCCCGAGCCAAAAAGCCATACACTGGCGGGTAACGGAATATTACTGACAAGATACGAACCGTAGAATACCTGCGTATTGGTATCCCACTGGTAGTACTGCGCCTTGCGGGTTATAGATACTGACATTGCCGATCGGGGTGGTCGGGTTATCCCTGTATTGATAGGCCCCCATCCGCACGTGAGCATCCTCGGGCGATACTGGCAAATAGCCCGATGCATTCCAGTCTTCCGCGGTTATGCCTAGAACGCCAAATGGATAAACATCGGGGTCCGGATCAAATGCGTTAACGATATTGCCTAACCAGAATGCCGCAGTTTGCAATATTCGAGTCATATCCGGCGATGGGGGCTGTAGTGGTGCCAGGCGACAGGTCGATCAGGAAGTTATTCAGGTACAGGTCGATGACTTCCTGACTGGTTGCATAGCGCATGCCTGCAAACGCTCCCCCGGGTCCAAGCTGGCTGGATACGTAGTTGTAGGACAGATCGTTGGTTTCCGTGAGCTTGAGCCAGTCAAGCCCCGTGCTTGTATCGCGCGTTATCAGCTTGTCGCCCGGGTTCATCCAGTCTACAGACACCAGTGCGGCTGAAACTGTCGAGGAAGCTATTGCCAGGAATATCGCGGCTGCCAGTTTGTGAGCCGTATTACGCATCAGAGACATGTTTATATTTCCCGTTATTATTCTCATATATAGCGTCACAAAGGCCGCCGCCTTTATTGCTTCTTAAATTGTAGATTAGCCTGTTTTCCCGCGTCTTGCCAAGCCGGTCGGACTCAGCAGGCCGGAGCCGAATAGCCACACGGCTGCTGGCACCGCCACCGGATTCGCGGCCACAAGCTAATGCCCGATGAGGGGATTAGTGTTATTTGGAGGCCACGTATAGTCCGTAAACAATATACCAAAGTGCTAATATAATAACACTAGTACCCAGGTACAGGTAAAACCCTGACTGTCGGCTACCTGAAGGTGAATGACGCATCTTGTGACCTGTTTTCACGGCCAATAACCTTACGAATGGCCGGGTTTGGTCGTTTGCAGGGAGAGGGCTGCCTATTACGGTTCGCCATGTCCACCGCCCGCTGCATCCCGGTCGACAACCACGGTGACATTGGCTGCGCCGGAGGTGACCGCCGCGATCGGCAGATTCTCCCCGCTTCGCCAGCGCGACAGGGCTTGCGCCTTGCCGGTTCCGGTGACGATCACGAGCATCTCGTGACAGCTTTGCAATGCACGCGGGGTCAGGCTGATCCTGTCGGGCGGCGGCTTGGGCGCTTCATGCACCGGAATGACCATGGCAGACTGCTGAAAATCCTGCCCGGGGAAAAGACTGGCGGTATGGCCGTCCTCCCCCAGTCCAAGCAATACCAGGTCAAATGGCAAAGCCGGTGTAACGATTGACGCGTATCGCGCGGCACCGGTATTCGCGCCCAGCTCTGCAGGAATGACATGATTGACGCCGGCTTTTCCCGCCAGTCCGCTCAGCATTGCCATGTGGCTGTTGCGTTGTTCATCGTCAACGGGTAAACAGCGTTCATCCCCGTAGTAAAGTTGCCACTTTTCCCAGTCCTGCCGGCTGTCGGCCAGCATCCTGTAGACCCGCCCGGGCGTGGTGCCGCCCGCGAGCACCAGTGAAAACCGGCCCTGTCGCGAGATCGCAGTGGCAGCGCTGGCCTGAATACGACTGACGACTGTATTCGCGACAGCTTGTGCGGTTTCACAGCTAATCCAGTTAATTTGTTCCCGGCTATTCTGCGCCACTGTAATCGGGTTCCGAATCGAGGGTCACGCGTTGGAAACGGAAGTCATGGCATAGACCAGCTCGAGTGCACGTTCGAATATCTTGTCCCGCGTACGATGCGCCATCTGTGCCGAGACCAGTGCGCTCCGCGCAAGTACCGGCATGGAAATCACCCTGGCCGGCAAGCTCGAGCTTTCTTCCAGGATGCCGAGGCGTTCATCGTCCAGCCGCGCGAAGGTAAAGAGATTTTCACGGTCCTTGTCCTGCCAGTACCAGTGTATTTTATGGGGGGCGGGTTCGCCGTTGTCATTGCGTTTGACGACGACCTTGATCAAATGACCGGAGTAACTGAAGTTCCACAGGGTTTCCTTGCCGAGTAATACCGTCCCGTCAGTGGGTTCCCAGCCGAGCCGGGAAGCCAGCCAGCCGAGCAGCAACGAGGCTATTGCCAATGCATGCGGCCCGTGTTCGATGACGACCCGTGATACCCGCTCCAGCGCGCCGGGCTGGGCCACCGGGTCGAGCACCTGGCTGAGCAGTTTGCGCCAGGGCTTCAGGCGCCGCCAGGCGAGATTGTAAATAATATATTCATTGCGCTCGGCGGCAACCCAGCGTGTCATGGCCTGCATGCCCCGGGAGGGATTGGTCCAGCCTACGCTGTCGTAAATAATCTGGTCCGACAAGTCGGCGAGTTTGAAAAACGACTTGCCGGCGAAGGGTGGCGGCTGTCGGGAAGCCCACCACAGGGTGGTAGGCAGGTCGCCGACCAGTTGAGAGCGGGTAACCGAGGGCAGGCGCCGCTTTGAATGGGCGTCGGCCACGATGCGGACCTGTTCGCCGCAGACCTGCCAGCCGCCATTCTGCGCATAATAATAACCGGACACGAATGCCTCGATGCCGGGTTCCGAGGTTTTTCCATGTGCCGTTAAAAATATAATCCGGGCGGGATGTAACCCGACGATATCAGGAATGGATTGTTCGACGTCCCGGCTTTGCTCGTCATCTTCGCAATAAATAATCAGGTTGGACATGCAGGCCCGGGTGACCGTTTGTCCGCCGCTCACGTCCTGATGAAAATTTTCCCATAACCCGTCCAGTTCATGCTGAATGCGGGCGATATCCACCTTGCGTTGTGCGTGTGACAGTATTTGACCGTTTTCTCCCGCACTCACAACAGGCGCCACTTGTGCATGTCTATTTCTATCAGCCTGTCCGCTTCCAGTGGACCCCAGGTGCCGGCACTGTATTCGGGCAGCCATCGGGCACCGCTGTTTTCCCACGCATTGAGGATGCCCTCGATGAACATCCAGGAGGTTTCCACGGTATCGCGCCGCATGAACAGGGTGGCATCCCCGGCCATCACATCCAGCAGCAGGCGTTCGTAGGCCTCCGGCGACTGGTCGCCGAAGGTTGATCCGTACCGAAAATCCATTTTCACCGGGTAGATGCGCACCTTGGGCCCCGGCAGCTTGGTGGCGATGCGCAGGGACAGGCCTTCATTGGGCTGGATACTCAGCGCCAGGACATTCGGCTCCAGCGGATGGTCGGTATCGGCGTTGAAGAGAATCGGCGGGACGCTCTTGAACTGCACCGCTATTTCACTGACCCGCTTGGGCATTCTTTTCCCGGTTCGAATGTAGATGGGCACGCCGGCCCAGCGCCAGTTATCGATGAATACTTTCAGGGCCACGTAGGTTTCCGTCGTGGATTCCTGCCCCACGCCTGATTCGCGCCGGTAGCCCGGCACATCCTCGCCGTAATGGAAACCCGGCCCGTATTGCGCGCGCACCACGCTGCTTTCAATGGTATCGGGTGAGATCGGCCGCAGGCAGTTGAGTACATCCTGCCGGTGGTCACGTATGACATCGGCCTGCATCGCCCACGGAGGCTCCATGGCGATCAGGGTAAGCAGTTGCAGAATATGGTTCTGCACCATATCGCGAAGGGCGCCGGCGCGGTCGTAGTAACCGGCGCGGGTGCCCACGCCTTCTTCCTCGGCCACGGTAATTTGCACATGGTCGATGTGTTTTGAATTCCACAAGGGTTCGAATATGGAATTGCCGAAGCGCATCACCAGTATGTTCTGCACAGTTTCCTTGCCCAGGTAATGGTCGATGCGGTAGATCTGGCTTTCGTCGAAGTTTGCACCCAGCACGTTGTTGACCTGTCGCGCACTGTCCAGATCGCGGCCGATGGGTTTCTCCACGATGATGCGGGAAAACGGATGTTCGCCGCCGACCGGCTGTACCAGTCCGGCCGCGTTGAGGTTATTCACGCAGGTTTCGATCAGCGCCGGCGGGATCGCCAGGTAAAATATCCGGTTGCCGGGTATCCCGAAGTCCGGCTCGATCTCCTCCAGGCGTTGTTTCAGGCGGGCATAGATTTCCGGGTCGTCAAATGAGCCCTGTTGATAATGCAGCAAACGCTCGAAATCCTGCCAGTGTTGCGCTTCCAGGGGCTGGCGCGAAAAGCGCTCGATCCCGTCACGGGCAAATTCGCGATAGGACATGTCATCCATCTCTTCGAGCGCCAGCCCCAGCACGGCAAAGTTGGCGGGCAAGGTGCCTTCCAGCGCCTGGTTATATAGCGCGGGAAGCAGTTTACGGCGTGACAGGTCGCCGCCGCCGCCAAAGATCACCAGCGTGCAGGGCTGTGCCACCTGGACTTCCGCCAGGCCGGCGATGAGGGGGTTTTGGGGTGCCGGATCAGGCATGGATATCGACGAACTCCGTATGTTGCGCTAGTTTTTTGCGGCCGGTGTTTCCACGTGCCCACCGAATTGCTGACGCATTGCCGACAGAATCTTTTCCGCAAAGGTATGTTCCTGGCGGGACCTGAAACGGGTATACAGGGAGGCCGTCAGGACATCCGCCGGCACGGCTTCTTCAATCGCCGCCAGTACGGTCCAGCGGCCTTCGCCTGAATCCTGCACGTAGCCGGAGTAGCCGGACAGTTGCGGGTCCTGGTTCAGGGCGATGGCGGTCAGGTCCAGTAACCAGGAACCCACCACGCTGCCGCGTCGCCATACCTCGGCAATCTGGTCGAGCTGAAAATCGTAACGCATATTTTCCGCCAGGCTTTCGGAATCCGCATTGCGCAGGATGTCGAAACCTTCGGCGTAGGCCTGCATCAGGCCGTATTCGATACCGTTATGGATCATCTTGACGAAATGCCCCGCGCCAGCCGGGCCGCAGTGCAGGTAGCCGTGTTCCGCGGTGCTGGCGGACGAGTCCAGGCCGGGGGTGGCCGGTATATCGCCGCGACCCGGTGCCAGCGTGTCGAATACCGGGTCGAGTAATTGCACCGCCTCGTTCGCACCGCCGACCATCAGGCAATAGCCGCGCTCGAGTCCCCAGACGCCCCCGCTGGTCCCCACGTCAAGGTAATGTATGCCGGACTCCGCCAGTTGTTCGGCCCGCCGTACATCGTCCTTGTAATAAGAGTTGCCGCCGTCGATGATGATGTCGCCCCGCGCCATCAGTTGCGCCAGCTGCTGCACCATGTTTTCGGTAATCTCGCCCGCCGGGATCATGCACCATACGATTCGTGGCGCTTCCAGCCGGGCGATGAATTCATCCAGTGATGTCGTTGCCGTAAATCCATCGTCCCTGAAGCTCTCGACGCTTGCCGTGCTGACATCGAAACCCGTGCATTCGTGGCCGCCGTGAATCAGCCGTTTTGCCATATTTGCGCCCATGCGTCCCAGGCCTACCATGCCGATCTTCATGCTTGCCCCCGTTGCCTTGTGAGAATGCTGCTCCCTTTACAGGGAGTCGAAAATGTCATTGCCATGAAATTCTACAGTCATGGCATGGCCGTGCAATTGCCGCCCCTGCGCCTGTTTACGGACGTTCGCGGAAAACATATTTTCGCGTTAGTGGCCGTTATACCAGTGATACGGTGAAAAAGGTACTGCCCCTCTGTTTGGTAAATATATAACGGACGAGCTGTAGGGCGCGATGCGTATTGTGCCGAGCGTGATACACGAGCGACTTGTTAGGCCTGTGCGGTAATCACTGTAACTCATAGGGATTGCCGAAAATGGTTGTATTCAGGATACGAAACCTGATATCTGCTTTTTCTAAATACGGGTACTCATTTTTAATTGATTTAACATAACTATTAAACGCTTCTTTTCCTTCGGGGTAATAACGCCATGGTATAGGTTCTTTGTAACAATCAAGAAAGAAATGGCCAATGTATACAACTTCACCGGCCTCGATATTGAATGTACCGCCTTTAGGTTCGTTGTTAACTAAAAGCTTGTTTGCGTCAGCACTAATGTAGCCAACATCTGAAACTGATTTTGCAACTTTGACTGAAAATTCTGTTATTGCGTATGTGCCTGGTTCTACCAGGAACCCGTAATTTAGAAACTCTGGTTTTACCAATAGTTTTGATGGGGTCTCAAGGATTAACTGCTCGCTGGACTTGTCTTTGTCATTAGATAAGTTAGTAAAACCAAGTTTGACAAGTTGAGCGTTCTCATATTCTCCGCATTTCCATTGTCTGCCCCAGTTTGCAGCTAACAATATTGTGCCCTTTGTTTTTCCTTGTTCCGAATATGCTTCGTCACTTAATTCTACTGCTAGTGCTGATATGCTATTAATGCTGAATAAGGAAATGACGGTGATTGCTCGCATTAATGATTTCATACGGTTCCTTGAAGTCTAACTACTATTATGGCGAACAAATAATAGTATTTAAAGTGAATGCGATTCCGCACAACATTTTTATCGTTCCACTGGATCAGTTGGTTATAGCCGTTGCGGCAGGATACCCGGACTTAAGTCACGGCAATTGCGTACACAACGTTCCGCATAATATACCGTCCCTGAATAAGCCATTCTGGCAAGAGGTTTCTCTGTGTGTCTCTGTGGCCAGTCTTTAATCTTTCAGCCAGTCGCGCGGCTTGAGAAAAACTTCGTACAACTCCGCCTCCGGCGTGCCCGCTTCCGGGTGCCAGTCGTAGCGCCAGGTGACTTCCGGTGGCAGTGACATCAGGATGGCCTCGGTACGGCCGCCGGACTGCAGTCCGAACAGGGTGCCGCGATCGTATACCAGGTTGAACTCGACGTAGCGCCCGCGGCGGTAGCGCTGGAAGT
Organism: uncultured Halobacteria archaeon; assembly: GCA_963768575.1. Taxonomy (GTDB): domain Bacteria; phylum Pseudomonadota; class Gammaproteobacteria; order UBA9214; family UBA9214; genus UBA9214. Next base: position 31,786 of record CAVYIJ010000002.1, on the reverse strand, counting down.
CCTTCTCGCGTTCGCCGTATTCCATGTCCCTGCGTCGCTCGACGATGGGTTGATAGGCGGGCAGGAAATGGTTGCCGACACTCATCATCAGCGAGCAGCAATACTCGAAGCCCTTTTCATTCAGGTCGTCGAAGAACAGGCCGCCGATGCCGCGCGGTTCATTGCGGTGTTTCAGGAAGAAGTAATCGTCACACCATTTCCTGTAGCGCGCGTAAACGTCATCGCCGAACGGCGTGCAGGCCTCGCGTGCCAGCGTATGCCAGTGCACGGCATCTTCCTCGAAACCGTAATAGGGCGTTAAATCAAAGCCGCCGCCAAACCACCATACCGGGTCGGCGCCTTCTTTTTCGGCAATGAAGAAACGCACGTTGGCGTGCGTGGTCGGCACGTAGGGATTGTGCGGGTGGATCACCAGCGAGACGCCCATGGCCTGGAAGTTGCGTCCGGCCAGCTCGGGCCGCGCCGCGGTGGCCGAGGGCGGCAGTTCATTGCCGAAGACGTGCGAGAAGTTGATGCCGGCTTTTTCGAACACGCTGCCGCCTTCCAGCACGCGCGAGCGACCGCCGCCGCCTGCTTCCCGTCGCCAGTCATCTTCCCGAAAGCCTCTCCCGCCGTCGATTTTTTCAATGCTGCTGCAAATCGTGTCCTGCAGGTCGAGAAGATAGTTGCGGACCAGTTCGATTTCCCGGTCTCCCACGGGCGTTGTCATGGACGCAGGAGTTCCCCGGTAAGGCCGTCGCGAATGGCGCTTGGAATATTGGTGGCGCCGTCCGCGCCATGCAGTATGTAGTCGAGTTGTCCATTGAAGGTCTTGCGTACCGACAACGGGCTGGTCGCCGGCCGCCGGCCGTGCAGGTTGGCGCTGGTGGAAACCAGCGGACCACCCCAGTGTTCGCACAGGGCGGCGGCGACCGGGTGGCGGGTGATGCGCAGCGCCAGTGTGTCGTGCTGCCCGGTCAGCCAGGCCGGCATATCGGTTTGACAGGGCAACACCCAGGTGACCGGTTGACGATTGGCACGGGAGATGCGGCTGGCAACCGCTTTACCGAGTGGCTGCAGGAGCGGCAGGAACTGTTGCAGGTCATTACCGATGAGTATTACGCCGTGTTCCAGCGGGCGTTGTTTGAGCGACAGCAGGTGCAGGACCGCCGCGGCATTGAACGGGTCGCAGCCCAGTCCGTAGACCGTATCCGTCGGGTAGGCGATGACGCCACCGGCAGCGATGTGCCGCACCGCTTCACGCATATGCCAGTTCATGAGTGTCAGCCGTCTTCCGTTTCCTTTTCAGCGGTGCTGGCCACGGGGCCATCCCATGCTTCGACAAACTTGCAGTCCTGCTGCGGACACACGCGCTGGGTGCCTGACCGCTTGGTGGTCTTGATGGAAGTGATCGGCCAGTGACACTTCGGGCAGGGACGTGCCAGCGGTTCGTTCCAGATGGCGTACTCGCAGTCCGGGTAGCGTTCGCATGAATAGAAAATCTTTCCGCGGCGTGATTTTCTCTTGAGAATGTTGCCCTTTTTACATTCCGGGCACAGCACGCCGCTGTCTTCCGGTTTCTCCAGGGGTTCGATGTATTTGCAGTCCGGGTAGCTGCTGCAGCCGATGAACTTGCCGTAGCGGCCACTGCGGATAATCAGGTCGGACTCGCACTGCGGACACTGGCGGCCTTCCACCACCTCCGGTTCGCCACTGCCGCGTTCGTCATCGACGTTGCGCGTGTAATCGCAATCAGGGTAGCCGCTGCAGCCGATAAAGCGGCCGCGCCGCCCAAGCCGGATGTTGAGTGGCTTGCCGCACTTGGGGCAGTCCTCGTCCATGGCCTCGGTGGTGACATCGCTGCGCGAGACACTGGTCTCCTTGTCATCCACCAGCTGCTTGAAAGGCTTCCAGAAGTCCTGCATGAGCGGCACCCAGTCCTTCTCGCCGCGCGCGACGGCATCCAGCTCGTCTTCCAGTTTTGCGGTGAAATCGTAATCGACGTAGCGGGTGAAATGTTCCGTCAGGAACTTGCTGACGATGCGGCCGACATCGGTTGGATAGAATCGCTTTTTCTCCAGCGTGACATATTCACGCGCCTGCAGCGTGGAGATGATGGTGGCGTAGGTCGATGGACGGCCGATGCCATGTTCTTCCAGGGTCTTGACCAGGCTGGCTTCCGAGAAACGCGGCGGCGGTTCGGTAAAGTGCTGGTCGGCACGTATATCCTTCAACTCGCAGCTGTCACCTTTTTCCAGCGGCGGCAGCAATTTCTCGTCAGACTGACTCTTCGAGTCGTCGACATCTTCATGGTAGACCGCCATGAATCCCGGGTCGACCACGGTCGAGCCGTTGGCGCGGAAAACGTTCCCTTCGCCGCAGGTGAAGTCGACGCTCACGGTGTTGATCGTGGCATGGATCATCTGGCAGGCGATGGTGCGTTTCCAGATCAGGCTATAGAGCTTGAGCTGCTCCGCACTCAGGTATTTCTTGATTTCTTCCGGTGTATTGCGGATCGAGGTGGGGCGAATCGCCTCGTGTGCTTCCTGTGCGTTTTTCGCCTTGGTCTTGTAAACGCATGGCTTCGGCGGCAGCGCCGCGGCGCCGAAGCGCTCCGGTATGAATGCGCGCAGTTCGTCCAGTGCGTCCTGTGCCAGGTTGACCGAGTCGGTACGCATGTAGGTAATAAGGCCGACCGTGTCGCCGCCGATGTCCATGCCTTCATATAACTGTTGTGCCACGCGCATGGTGCGGCTGGCCGTGAAGCCGAGTTTCCGCGACGCCTCCTGTTGCAGCGTGGAGGTGGTAAACGGGGCCGTCGGGTTACGCTTGCGTTGTTTCTTCTCGACAGTTTCGACAACCAGTTTGCCACCGGCGGCTGCTAGCAGCTCATCGCGGGCAATATTTGCCGACTTGTCGTTTTTAATGGAGAACTGCTTGAGTTTTTCATCGTGCAGATGTGTCAGGCGTGCAACGAACGCCTGGCCGTCCTTGCCGAGGTCGCTTTCCAGCGTCCAGTATTCGCGGGGCTTGAAATTCTCGATTTCGATTTCGCGCTCCACGATCATGCGCAATGCGGGGCTCTGCACCCGGCCGGCGGAGAGTCCGCGGCGTATCTTTTTCCACAGCAGCGGCGACAGGTTGAAGCCCACGAGGTAGTCCAGCGCACGCCGCGCCTGCTGTGCATTGATCAGTTCCGTCGACAGGTCACGCGCATGTTCAATGGCTTCATTCACTGCGCGCTTGGTGATCTCGTTGAACACGACGCGGTGGACGGCCTTGTCCTTGAGCGCTTTGCGTTGTTTCAGTAATTCGCACAGATGCCAGGAAATGGCCTCGCCTTCACGGTCCGGGTCAGTCGCCAGGTAAAGTGCATCCGACTTTTTCATCGCCTTGACGATACTGTCGACATGCTTGGTATTTCGCTCGATGAGTTGATACTTCATGGCGAAGTCATTTTCGGTATCGACGGCGCCTTCCTTGGGAATCAGGTCACGCACATGGCCATAGGAGGCCATGACTTCGAAATCCTTGCCAAGGTATTTCTTGATGGTCTTGCACTTTGCCGGTGATTCGACGATGACGAGGTTCTTACTCATGCGGAATTATTGCTTTCAGGTGCGCCACGGTACAGGCAGGTTGAAGATACGGATATCAGTGTAGCCCCCGGTGCGAATTGTCGAACACCAGGTCTTCTATCCATGCATAGGCATCAGCATCATCCGGCTGATTGAACAGCACCATCAGGATGACCCACTTCATCTGGTCGAGGTTGAAATCATCGCTTTCCAGTGCCATGGCCTGCTCGATGGCGCGTTCGCGGTTGGCAGGCGTAAGCACGCCGATCTGTTCCAGGAACATCAGGAAGCCACGGCTCTCGGTATCGATGCGGTCCATTTCCTTGCTGGCATACAGTCGCACGGAGCACTCGGCAGGCGCCGCCGATGGTGCCTCACCGCTGGTCAGTCCTTCCATCCAGAGGAATGCACGATCGATCTCACGGCTCGGAAACCCGGCCCGGCTGAGCTCCTCATGTACAACTTCCCGATCAGCCGCCACACCGCTGTCATCGTCCATATAATAGTTCTCGAACAGGTACATCAGCACGTCGAAAACATTCTCTTTCATCATTTAACCCTTTTATTTCAGTCGGTTATAGCGACCGCCGTGGCTGGCGGCGATATGCCCGCCTATCTCAAGTTGCAGGAGCATGGAGGAAACTTCCGCTGGCGTCAATCCACTGTTGTCGACCAACTTGTCGATGGAAACCTCATCAAATCCCATAATATCAAGCAGTTGCAGATAATCCCCGTCCAGTTCAGGCGCTTCTTCGGCGACCGGGCCGGCCGCCGACGGGGTACAGGCGCCGGCCAGCGCGCCCAGCTCGTCAATGACGTCGCCGGCGGTTTCCACCAGCTTGGCGCCCTGGCGGATCAGGTGATGGCAGCCGCGGGCGAGGGTATTGTGGATCGACCCGGGGATAGCGAACACTTCGCGTCCCTGTTCCCCTGCAAGGCGTGCGGTGATCAACGAACCCGAGCGGATGGCGGCTTCCACCACCAGGGTACCCAGGCTCAGGCCGCTGATGATGCGATTGCGGCGCGGGAAATTTTCCGCCAGCGGCGGTGTGCCGACGGGGAATTCGGATACCAGTGCGCCGCTAACCGCAATGGCGCGGGCGAGATCACGATGGCTGGCCGGGTAAACGCGGTCCAGCCCGGTGCCGGTTACCGCGATGGTCCCTCCGCCTGCATCCAGCGCGCCCTGGTGACAGGCGGCGTCGATACCCAGCGCAAGGCCACTCGTAATGACCAGGCCTGCAGCACCGAGGTGTCGTGCGAAGTCGGTGGCGGTTTGCCGCCCGGATGCGGTTGGATTACGGCTGCCGACCATGGCCAATTGCGGCTCACGGAGCAGGCTGACATCACCGTGCACGTACAGGAGTGGCGGCGGGTCGGGTATTTGCAGTAACAAGGGCGGATAGCTGTCGGCATGACAACTGATAATGTGGTTGCCGGGCCGTTGCTGCCATTCCAGGTCACGGTCAAGCGACTCCTGGTCGGGTTGTCGCAACGCCTCGATGGCGGCTTGTGGCAAATCTAAAGCGCGCAGCTGCCCGGCGGATGCGCGCATGACAGCTGATGGCGAGCCGAACCGGTCCAGCAGTTTATGAAAAGTGACGGCGCCCACGCCGGGGGCGTGATAGAGCGCGAGCCAGTCGGCGAGTGATTCCCCGTGTGCCTGTGCTGCCGTTGTTACCGCCATGTGGCTAACTATACTTCAGGACGGACCGTGGCGTGTCATCCACTGCCGATGCGGCAGGCAGGGTATACCTGATTCAGTTAATCAGGCGTATGCCTGTCGACTGGTTTTGCCTCAGGGCGTACGGACGAAGTCGTGCAAGTGAATTGCGCGGCTTGCCTTCATGACCAGGCCAAAACTGACCTTGTCGTAGGTACGGAAAACCATGACCAGCCCGGCATCCTCGTCCGGCAATTTGACCGTGTCACTGTACTTGTTGCTGACGATGTCGCGCACCACCTTGCCCTGCTGGAAAATCCGCATGACATGGCCCGCCTCCATCCCGTCACGGCTGCCCAGGTTGAGGGCCACGACATTGAACTGGCCGATCTGGGAGACACCATCCAGTACCGAAATGATCTGTCCCTCGGTGCCGGGCGGGGTCGCGTGCGGCTGGAAAAACGCCGTTGGCTGGGACCGGTCTGCAGGCAGCAGACGGTCGCCGACACGCACCTCGCGGGTGGTCTCGGTCAGCTTGATGGTGGTTGGATCGCCGAAGCGTTGTACCGGACCGGTACCGACGAATATGGCCTCATAACCCAGTACATCTTTGGTGACCGGATCGATATAGGGTCCGCCGGGCTCGTAAATGTCGAACAGGGCAATATTGTTGTCCTGGATGCCGCGTACATAGACACGGTCGCCGGCACCGGTAATTACATGTTCGTCGGCACCTTGCACCACGTAGGGTGCTTTTTCGAGCTGGCCTTCTTCCACGACAACGGCGCGTGTCAGGAACTGCTTGATGGCATCCAGCGGGATCGTCGGAATGGCGTTCTCCAGACTTTCCTCGCGGATGCGCGGCGACAGCTTGCCATCACCGCGTTGCATGCGTATCTGGGGCTTGCCGTCGACGTAAACCAGGTTGAGGATGTCTCCCGGGTATATCAGGTGCGGATTACTTACCTGCGGGTTGACATACCACACTTCCGGCCACAGCCAGGGGTCGCGCAGGAACATGGCTGAAATATCCCACAACGTATCACCCCTGACGACCTCGTAGCGGTCGGGGTGATTCGGGTTGAGAGCAACATCGGCCGCAACCAGTGATCCGGTGAGGAGTGCAGCGAAGACCATTCCGAGCAGTTTCTTGATTGACATGGGTGTCCCTTTACGTCGAATTTGTAGTGTTATCCAGCCGGTTTTCGGTGCATAAAAATCAAGTCCGGCTGGCGGAAGCAGGTCAGTCGCGAGTTTAGCGGAAAATCCACACAGAACAAAACCTTTTGTAGAGTATCAAGCAACAGCTACATCCCCGTTTGTGATACAGTATATTAGATACATCGAGCTTTATTTGTGACGGTATTCACATGACCACCCTCAATATCCTCCACTTCCCGGACCCGCGTCTGCGAAATGTCGCGCAACCTGTCGAGCAGGTGGACGACAGCGTGCGCCAGCTTATCGACGACATGCTGGAGACCATGTATGCAGCCCCGGGTATCGGTTTGGCTGCAACCCAGGTCGATGTCGCCAGGCGGGTCGTCGTCATAGATATATCGGAAGAAAAAGACCAGCCTTTATGCCTGATTAATCCGCAGATCCTTGAACTCGAGGGCGTCGAGGAGATGGAGGAGGGTTGCCTGTCCGTACCCGGCGTCTATGACCGGGTGGAGCGCGCCGACCGGGTGAAAATCACCGCACTGGACCGCGACGGCAAGGCCTTCGAATTGCAGGCCAGCGGCCTGCTGGCCGTGTGCATTCAGCACGAAATCGATCACCTGGACGGCAAGCTGTTCGTTGACTACCTGTCACAGCTCAAGCGCACCCGTATCCGCAAAAAGCTCGAAAAGGAGCAGCGCCTGGTACCCGATATTCCGGCGCCCGGCAGTCGCGTGATTTGATCCGGCCCGCGGTAAAAATAATTATTTAATATTAAACAGTAAGTTGGGGGGGTCCAAGTCATCTTACTGACATGGCCATGAAAATCATATTTGCCGGGACGCCGGCGTTTTCCGTACCCGCACTGCAGGCGCTGCTGGACAGTCCACACGCCGTGGTTGCGGCCTATACCCAGCCTGACCGGCCGGCCGGCCGTGGACGGCGGACTACCGCAAGTCCCGTTAAACAGCTGGCCGTCGATGCCGGGGTGCCGGTCATACAGCCGGTCTCGCTGAAGGAACAGGAGGAGCAGCGGCAACTGGCGGCATGGCAGGCCGACCTGATGGTGGTGGTGGCCTACGGGTTGATACTGCCGCCAGCGGTACTTGCGGCGCCGCGCAAGGGGTGCGTCAATGTGCACGCTTCGCTGTTGCCCCGCTGGCGCGGGGCCGCGCCTGTTCAGCGTGCGATACTGGCCGGTGATGCCGAAACCGGTGTTTGCCTGATGCAAATGGAGGCCGGCCTGGACACCGGGCCGGTGCTGGCCTGCCGCACGACGCCGATTTTGCCGGAAGATACAGGTAGCCGATTGCATGACCGGCTGGCGGAGATGGGTGGTGCGCTGCTGGGTGCCGAACTTGCGGCAATCGAAGCCGGCAGTTTGCAGTCGCAGGCACAGGACGACCGGTTGGCAACCTATGCACACAAGCTGGAGAAGTCCGAGGCACTGCTTGACTGGAACGACGATGCACAGCAGCTTGCCCGCAAGGTGCGTGCGTTCAATGCATGGCCGGTGGCCGAGACCCGCCTCGATGGCAAGCAGTTGCGCATCTGGGATGCCCGCGCCGAAACCGTTTCCGCGGGTGCGCCGCCCGGGACAGTCCTGTCGGCGGACCACGACGGTATCCTGGTGTCCTGCGGCAACGGCGCGCTGCGCCTGCTTGGTTTGCAGTTGCCCGGCGGGCGCGCGGTTGCAGCCGCTGATTTTGTCAATGCGCATGACATTGCGGGCGTGCGACTTGGCGCCACGCAGTGAATACCGCCCTGCTGTGCATGCCGGACAGGGGATGACAATGGATGCCCGCGCTGCCGCCGCCCGCGTCCTGGTACAGGTACTGGACAAGGGGCGTTCGCTGAATGATGCGCTGCCGGAGGCGCAGGCTGCCATAACCGATCCACGCACCGGCGCCTTGCTGCAGGAGCTCTGCTATGGGACGCTGCGCTGGTTTTTCCAGCTCGATGCCGTTTTGCAGCAACTACTGCGCAAAGCCACTAAAAACGCACGACAGCGATATCCGTTGCCTGTTATTGACCGGCCTGTACCAGCTCGACAAGCTGGCATTACCGCAGCGCGTGGCGGTGCATGAAACCGTCAAGGCAACGCGTGCACTGGGCAAGGACTGGGCCAGCGGGCTGGTTAATGCCGTATTGCGTAATTTCCAGCGCCGGCACGAAACGCTGCTGCAGCATATCGCCGATGATTCGCAGGCACTGTACGCGCACCCGGCCTGGCTGGTGAATGCATTGCGGCAGGACTGGCCGGATGACTGGGAATCCATACTCGTCGCAAACAATGCACGGCCGCCTTTTACGGTGAGGGTCAATCAACTGCGCATGACGCGGAATGAATACCTTGAGCAGTTATCGGAGCAGTTGCTGGCTGCCACGGCCGTCCCGCATGCGCCACAGGCCGTTTGCCTCGACCAGCCGGTCCCGGTGAACAAGTTGCCCGGTTTCGCGCAGGGTGACGTCTCCGTCCAGGACGCTGCCGCCCAGCTGGCAGCAGGACTGCTGCGGCTTGCGCCGGGGCAGCGTGTGCTGGATGCCTGTGCTGCGCCGGGCGGGAAGGCAGCTCACATCCTGGAAACCGTGCCTGGCGTCAGGCTTGTGGCACTGGATATCGATCCGGGACGATTGCAGCGAATCGAGTCGAACCTTGCACGGCTGTCACTGCATGCGGAGTTGATCGAGGGCGATGCCGCCGCGCCGGGCGACTGGTGGGATGGTCGTGTCTATGATCGTATCCTGCTGGATGTGCCGTGTTCGGCTACCGGCGTGATTCGCACGGCACCCGGATATAAAGGTGCTGCGGCGGCCGAATGATATTGACGTGCTTGTGCAGCGGCAGGCAGTCATACTCGATGCCATGTGGCCCTTGCTTGCGCCTGGCGGTATGCTTTTGTACTGCACATGCTCGGTGCTGGCGGCGGAGAACAGCGGCCAGGTGGAAAATTTTCTGGCGCGCCACCGGGATGCCGGGGAAATAGATATAAATGCAGCATGGGGTAAAGACTGTATGCATGGCAACCAGATTTTTCCTGGCGAAAACCGGATGGACGGATTTTATTTCGCATGTATAGGCAAAAACAGCTAACCAGCCGTACGCTGTACGCCGGGGTGTGTGCAATGTGCACTAACCTTTTCGTTGTCGCGCTGCTGGCTTTTTCATCCGCTCTGCCGGCAAGTGATGCAGGCGTTGCTGGCAAGTTTCATGTCAGCGATGCACACACATGGCATGATGAAAATGGCTGGTTTCTGGATGCGCAGTTCGACATTCTGCTGAGCGCCGGTGCGCAGGATGCACTCGAAAACGCCATCCCGCTGGTGTTCGAGTTGCAGGTGCAACTGGTCAGAACACACAAATGGCTCTGGGACTCGGTTGTACATGAACGCATTCTCGTTCGGCAGCTTGAATACCATGCGCTCAGCCGCAGTTACCTGGTCAGGGACAACGCCACCGGCAAGCAGGGGGTTTACAATAAACTGGAAGATGCCCTGTTTGCAGCCGGCAGCATAGATTCCCTGTTACTGACAGATGCCGCTCTTCAAAGCGGTCGAAATTATATTGTCCGGTTGCGTGGCAGTAATGATGTTGAAGCGCTGCCCACGCCGGTACGTTTGCTTGCCTATGTCTCTTCACAGTGGGACATGGAGAGTGACTGGTACACATGGCAGCTGACACGGTAAAACGTCCTGCTTTCGGCATAATACCCGTGTTGGGTCTGTTTGCACTGCTGTTGGTATCGCTCCACTTCATGAGTGATGCAACGGATAATTCAATCCGGTTTGGCCGGATGTATTCCGTACTGCTGGTTATAAACGTCGTTGGCCTGGTGGTGCTCGGTGCACTGGTGATCGGCAATATAATCTGCCCTGGTGCGCCAGCATCGCTTGAAGGTGGCAGGCGCGCGCATGACCACCCGCCTGGTAGTCATGTTCGTAATCCTTTCGGTGGTTCCTGTTTCAGTTGTTTACTATTTTTCATTACAGTTCATTCAGCGCGGCATCGACAGCTGGTTCGATGTGCGTATCGAGCAAGGCCTGAATGATGCGCTTGATCTGAGCCGGGCTGCCCTCGATGTGCGCCTGAGCGAGGTGCTGCAACTGACTGTGCAAATGGCGGAGGAAGTTTCCGATGCGGCGCCAACAACGATTCCCCTGACACTTTACGATCTGAGGGTGCGCAGCGGTGCGGTTGAGATCGATCTGATGGGTGCAGATGGCCGGATCGTTGCATCGAGCAGTACCGAAATGTCAAAACTGATGCCGGATCAGCCGCCCGGTGAAATACTGTTGCTGCTGCAGAACCGCCAGCATTACATTGGCCTCGACCCGGTGGCGGAAGGCGGTTTGTTTGCCCGCGCACTGGTGCCCGTGATGTCGGCGCGTGCCGATGGTGAAATCTATACCCTGCAGGCATTGTACGAGGTATCGGAACGGTTCAGTACGCTTGCTGACGGCGTCCAGTCGGCCTATGAGCATTACAATGAACTCGCCTACCTGCGCAAGCCGCTGAAGTTCAGCTACTCGTTGACATTGTCCATTGTGCTGATGCTCAGCTTGCTGGCGGCGATCTGGGCGGCTTTTCACTCGGCCCGTCGACTCGTGGCGCCGGTGCGCGACCTGGCCGAGGCGACACACGCGGTTGCTGAAGGCGACTACAGCAAGCGGTTGCGGGTTGCCAGTGACGATGAGCTGGGCTTCCTGGTTCGTTCCTTCAATGACATGACGCGCCGGTTGACCAGGTCGCGCGACCAGGCAAACAGGAGCAAACGCGAGATCGAGGGCCAGCGCGCTTACCTGGAAGCGGTGCTGGCAAGCCTTTCCTCCGGCGTCGTCAGCCTGGGCGCGGATTCCGTCATCCGTGCAATAAACCGCCAGGCCAGTGAAAGTCTCGGCGTCGACCTCAAGGCCTATCTGGGCAAGGAGCTGTCGAGTGTGGCGAACGATACCCCGTTCCTGCAACCATTTGTCGATGTCATTATGCGGCATCGGGGCGACAGCGACAGTTCCTGGCGGGAAGAGGTGTTATTGCAGGGCACGCAGGGCCGGCTGGTGTTGATGTGCAACGGCACGACGCTGCAGACATCCGGGCGACGCGGCGGCGGGATGGTGGTAGTGTTTGACGACATCACGGCATTGATACAGGCGGAGCGCGATGCGGCCTGGGGAGAGGTGGCGCGCAGGCTGGCACACGAAATCAAAAATCCGCTGACACCAATTCAGCTGTCAGCCGAGCGCTTGCGGCATCGCTGCATGGGCCGTATGGAAAAAGAGGATGCAGAGATTCTTGATCGTGCTACAAGCACCATCGTCAACCAGGTCGAGGCCATGAAAAAGATGGTCAACGCTTTCAGCGAATATGCGCGTGTTCCGCAGGTAAACCTGGAGCCGATGGATCTGCACGAAATCGTGCTGGAGGTACTGGACCTGTACCGCAACGATGACGAGCATGTCGAGATCAGGACGCAGCTCGATGCAGCCACCTCGGTAATGGATGGAGACGCCGGCCGGATCAGGCAGTTGCTGCACAACCTGCTGAAGAATGCACTGGAAGCGGTGAAGAATACCGACGACGCCAGAATACTGGTAGCAACGCGTGTCGAGCATATTTCGAATATCGATATGCTGGCACTGTGCATCAGTGACAACGGCCCGGGTTTCGACCCCGCTTTTCTGGAGAACGTGTTCGAGCCCTATGTTTCGACCAAGCCAAGGGGCGGTGGACTGGGGCTCGCAATCGTCAAGAAGATCGTCGAGGAGCATGGCGGCTCGATCAGTGCGGAAACCCGGGAGAGCGGTGGCGCGCAGATCGTGATCAGGTTCCAGATGTCCGGCAGGGGAAGTAACAGTGGCAGTGGCGCAATAAACGGGACGGCACCGGCCGGATTCCTGCGTAAGCTATAATCATGGGACTGTTTGCTGCATACCGGGTAGAACAGGGGGTTTATTCATTACTTATGGGGCAAAAGAGATGACGGGTCGGCATATTCTGGTTGTTGATGACGAGCCGGACATTCGTGCCCTGGTGCGGGATATCCTCGAGGACGAGGGCTATACCGTGACCACGGCCGAGGACGGTGAATCGGCGCGCAAGGCCCGGCGTGCGCGGCGCCCGGACCTTATTCTGCTCGATATCTGGATGGAGGATGTGGACGGCATTTCGCTGCTGCGCGAATGGTCTGAAAATGGTGGCCTGCCCTGCCCGGTTGTCATGATGTCCGGGCACGGGACGGTAGAAACCGCGGTCGAGGCGACCCGCCTTGGCGCCTATGACTTTATTGAAAAACCCATCTCACTGGCGAAACTGCTGCTGACGATCGAGCGTGCCTACGAGAGCGCGCGTTTGCAGCAGGAGAATACCGACCTGCGCGGCCAGGCATTGCCGGTGGTCGAGCCCATTGGCAAGTCTGCCCATATCGAGCAGCTGCGCGAGCAGGCACGCAAGATCGCACAGCACAAGAGCTGGGTGCTGATCAGCGGCGAGGCAGGCGCCGGCAAGAGGACGTTCGCGCGCTACATACATGACCAGAGCCCGCGCAGCGACGGCCCCTTTGTCGAGATCGCGGTAGGTTCCATGACCGGAGAAAACTCGGCGGCCGAACTGTTCGGTCATGAGGAAGGCGAATCCGTCATTTACGGTCGCCTGGAACAGGCCAATGGCGGCACACTGTGTATCGGCGATATTGCCGATATGGATCTGCAGACCCAGGCGCGGCTGCTGAGTGTGTTCCAGACACACTCTTTCAAACGTGTCGGTGGCAGCGAGGATGTAGAGGTCGATTTGCGAATTATTGCGACCACGCACCGGAATCTCGAGCAAGAGGTGACCGCCGGTCGCTTCCGTGACGACCTGTTCTACCATCTGAACGTGGTACCGTTGCATGTTCCCGCTCTGCGGGAACATGAAGACGATGTTCATGAACTGCTGAACTTTTATATTGATTACCTGGTCAGCCACGAGCATCTCTCCTACCGTCATTTCAGCGTCGCTGCGCAGAATCGATTGCGCAGTCATGACTGGCCGGGAAACATACTCGAGTTGCGAAATCTGGTGCAGCGCTTGCTGATTCTTGGCAGTGGCGAGGAAATAGAACTGGACGAAGTCGAGCAGGCGCTAAGCAGCCAGCAGTCTGCCGGTGCGGGCGATACACCGCCAATGCCCTATGACTTGCCGCTGCGCGAGGCACGCGAACAGTTCGAGCATAACTACCTGGTGCACCAGTTGCGCGAGGCCGGCGGCAGTGTCGGCAAACTGGCAAAGCGCGTGGGTATGGAACGCACTCATTTGTACCGTAAACTACGGGCGCTCGGCATCGATCACAAGAAGGGTGCCGAATAATCAGCCAATGAGCGGCAGGAAAACCACTCGATGAAGATAATCATTCTGGGAGCCGGTCAGGTTGGTTCCTCAGTGGCCGCCAATCTGGCCAGCGAAGCAAACGATATTACCGTGGTCGATGACAATGGCGCGGTCCTGCAGGATCTGCAGGACCGACTGGACCTGCGCACGGTCCGGGGTCACGCATCCCATCCCGATGTGCTCAGGCAGGCAGGCGCGGATGACGCGGATATGATCATTGCGGTAACACGTAATGATGAAACCAACATGATTGCCTGCCAGGTGGCATATTCCCTGTTCCATACGCCCACCAAGATCGCGCGTGTGCGTTCACCTGCCTACCTGAAATATTCGCGCCTGTTCGTGCAGGAAGCATTACCGGTTGATGTGTTAATCAGTCCGGAACAACTGGTTACCGATTATATCGAGCGGCTGATAGTGTATCCCGGTGCGCTGCAAGTGCTGGATTTTGCCGATGGTCGGGTACAGCTGGTTACCGTGCGCGCTATTTACGGCGGACCACTTGTGGGCCACGAGTTGCGTGACCTGAAAAAGCACATGCCGGGTATCGATGCCCGTGTGGCCGCGATTTTCAGGCAGGGCAAGCCGATTACACCCGGGGGCAACACCATTATCGAAGCGGATGACGAGGTATTTTTTGTTGCCGCCAGCAAGCATATTCGTGCCGTGATGAGCGAGCTGCGCAAACTCGACAAGCCGGTGAAACGCGTGATGCTCGCGGGTGGCGGCAATATCGGTATGCGGCTTGCGTCCGCCATCGAGAACCGTTACCAGGTCAAGATAATCGAGCATAACACGGGTCGTGCAACGCTTCTCTCCGAGGAGCTGGACAAGACTATTGTGCTGCTCGGCGATGCGGCGGATGAAGAGTTGCTGCTGGAAGAGGGTGTTGAAAATACGGATGTATATTGTGCTTTGACCAATGATGAAGAGGCCAATATTCTCTCGGCCATGCTGGCGAAACGTCTTGGTGCACGCAAGGTCATGTCATTGATCAACCGCGCGTCTTACGTCAACCTGATGCAAAGCGATATCATTGACGTGGCGATTTCCCCCGAACAGGCCACCATAGGCAGCCTGTTGACGCATGTCAGGCGCGGCGATGTTGTCATGGTGCATGCGTTGCGGCGCGGCGCGGCGGAGGCGATCGAGGCGGTCGCACATGGAGACAGGACCAGTTCAAAGGTCGTCGGGCGCTCGATCGACGAAATCAGGTTGCCTGCCGGCACAACAATCGGTTCCATCGTGCGCGGCGAGGATGTCATTATTGCACACCATGACACTGTCATCGAATCAGACGACCATGTCATTTTGTTCCTGTCCGACAAGAAATGTATTAAGGAAGTCGAGCGCCTGTTCCAGGTCGGCGTCACTTTTTTCTGATATGCGCAGCGATCGCTGCAGCGCAACTGGCGAGTAACATTTAATCGATGCACTGGCTGTCCATACAACGTTTGCTTGGCTTGCTGCTGATGCTGTTCAGCGTGACGCTGTTGCCTTCGATACTGATCTCGTGGTTTTACCAGGACGGCCAGCTCCAGGTGTTTCTCGCCGGCATGCTTGCCGTGCTTGTCGTCGGCTGCCTGCTCTGGCTGCCGGCAAGGGAATACCGTGATGAACTGCGGACGCGTGACGGTTTCCTGTTCGTGACGCTGTTCTGGATTGTACTTGCGCTTGCGGGTGCCTTGCCGTTCGTATTCGCGACCAATCCGCACTTGTCTATTACCGACGCGGTATTTGAATCCTTCTCCGGGCTGACGACGACGGGCGCGACCGTCATTACCGGGCTGGATGACCTGCCAAACTCGATCCTGTTCTACCGGCAGCAACTGCAATGGCTCGGGGGCATGGGTATTATCGTGCTGGCCGTGGCGATCATGCCGATGCTGGGTGTCGGTGGAATGCAGCTCTACCGTGCCGAAACGCCGGGCCCGATGAAAGATACCAAGCTGACGCCGCGAATTACAGAAACGGCAAAGGCGCTCTGGTACATCTACCTGTCGTTGACCATCCTTTGTGCACTGGCGTACTGGGGCGCGGGTATGAGCCTATTCGATGCCATCAGCCACAGTTTTTCCACCATCGCCATCGGCGGTTTCTCGACCCACGATCAAAGTATCGGTTTTTTCCAGAATGGCACGATAGAGCTGATTGCCGTGGTGTTTATGTTGTTGGCCGGCATGAACTTCGCGCTGCATTTCGTCGCCTGGCGCTCGCTCAGGCTGCGCCCCTATTTACGTGATTCGGAACTGAAGGCCTACCTGGGTGTGCTGACGATCGTCACGATGATTACCGTAGGTTATTTGTACTACACAGACACGTTTATTTTCTTCAACGACGCCCTGCATGCAGGATTGTTCCAGGCAGTCTCGATCGGAACCACGACCGGGTTTACGACGGCCGACTATTTTGCATGGCCCGGTTTCCTGCCGGTGCTGTTGTTGTTCGCCAGTTTCATCGGTGGTTGCGCCGGTTCCACCGGCGGCGGCATGAAGGTCATCCGTTTTTTGCTGGTGCTCAAGCAGGGTCACCGCGAAATGGTTCGACTTGTTCATCCAAATGCCCAGATTCCTGTTAAAGTGGGAGGAAAGCCACTCTCTGACCGCGTAATCAGCTCTGTTTGGGGGTTCTTTGCCGCTTACGTGGGCAGTTTTGTCGTAATTATGTTGTTCGTAATGGCGACCGGGCTGGACCAGATAACGGCATTTTCCGCCGTTGCCGCCTGTATGAATAATCTTGGTCCCGGGCTGGGTGGCGTGGGCGCGAACTATGTCGAGATCAACGATGCGGCCAAGTGGGCATTGTCATTCGCGATGATGCTCGGCCGCCTGGAAATATTTACGCTGATTATCCTGTTTAACAGGGCATTCTGGCGACGTTGAACCGATTACGACGCATTCAGCGGGCGAGGCTGGTCAGTAAATCGGCGGCTCGCCTTTTGGGCGGGTGCGGAAGCGACGGTAACTCCACTGGTACTGCGCCGGACATTCACGAATCATGTTTTCAACAGTGCGATTAATGGCGGCGACGGACGTTTCGATATCTTCGTCGCAGGCTTCGGCTATCGCTGGCCTGAAGTGCAGATGAAAACCGCGGCCGTACGACAGGCGTTCGGACCAGACGAACACGATGGGCGCGCCGGTCTTGATACTCAGGCGCGACAGGAACAGCATGGTGTAGGCCGGTGTGCCGAAGAACGGTGCAAAGATACCGGTGCCTGATTGCGGTTCCTGGTCAGGCAGCATGGCTACCGCGCGGTTCTCCCCCAGCGTCCTGTATAGCGTACGAATCCCCTGCGCGGTCGTCGGTACGTAGTTACCGCCGGCGCGACCGCGTGCATTGCGTACCAGATCTTCCAGTTCCGGCATGCGCAGCGGGCGATACAGGCAGGTAATATCGTACCTCGCGGCACAGTACAGGCCGGCCGCTTCCCATGCGCCCAGATGCGGTGTCGCCAGGATAATGCCCTGCCCTTTTGCCTGCGCCATCTCGACATGCTCGATACCGTCTACCCTGCGGATGAGTCGCAGGGACGAGGCGCCGGACCGCAGCCACAGTGCGCCGGTCTCGACGACTGTCTTGCCGGTTTCGCGCAGGCACGCCTTGACCAGTTTTCGGCGCTGGGCAGCGGAAAGTTCCGGCAGACACAGGTCGATGTTGGTTTGTGTAATGGTGCGTACACGCACCGGGAGATAAGCCAGGCAGGTACCGGCCAGTGCGCCGATCGCGTGGCTGACCGGTAATGGCAGGAACGCAAACAGGTACAGGAGCGCCTTGATCAGAATGGCACGAGACAAGTTATATGCTCCACATAATCTATTTTTTTGCCATAAATAAGTATTAAAACACCACTTATTAATAATAATGCACTAAATGGTAAATATTAAATCATTAATAGACAATAAATTTAATTAAGTGGTATTTATATTAAATTAAATGGCATATCTACGTTCGTTTGTGTTTTGTTTGTTGATTTAGCGCCGCAAATGTCAACAAGATGTGCGGAATTGGGGCGACCGATCCACGTTAGCGTATTTCTGCCACATGATGATATGCCAGGGCCATTGACGCACAATGCAACAATATCAACGATAATGCTGCAACTTTCCGGCTTTATAAAGCCAAAAGAAAAAATCAGGGGTGCCGATATCAATCAGGTACTGTGGAGGAGATAGCTATGGCGAGCACGGTCAAGACGTTGACCCCAACCAAGGCGTGGGACCTGGCAAAGCACAACCAGCGCGCCGTGATGATCGATGTGCGCTCAAGCATGGAGCACCTTTTCGTCGGACATCCGAAGGGCAGCGTCCATGTGCCATGGATCGATGCGCCGGAGTGGACAGTAAACCCCAATTTCGTTACCGAAGTCCGGAAGGTCATGCTGGGCGGGATCGGTCTGGACGAGCATGGTGACGACGCGCCGGTGTTGTTGATATGCCGCAGTGGCAAGCGTTCGCTGGAGGCTGGCAAACTACTAATAAATAAAGGTTTTACAGAAGTGTACAATATCGAGGAAGGGTTCGAGGGGGAACTTGATGAACAGCACCATCGCAGTACCGTGGGCGGCTGGCGCTTTCACGGCCTGCCCTGGGAGCAATGCTGAACCTGTTTGACCCCGCAATGAACGCAAAATATACTAAGGCATTCATATAACTATACTAATAGTAAAGTGAACCAAGGATCTGGGTATGAAATATTGTGTCTGTCCTGAATGTACGCAGGTATAAAATTCGGGTTGGATAATTAAACAAGAAACTATCCATTCCTCGACATCCTGGATGTTGCAGGGGTGTTCATTTGAGGAGAGCAACTATGTCGACAACTGCAGAGAACGTACCGGGTGGCGCACAACTGGACGCCTGGCTTGACCAGAAACTGGACGAGCTGTTACCGAAGAAACTGGAAAAGATCGAGGCGCAACGGACGCCGTCCATGTCCATCATTGCCACCAAGGGCACACTGGACTGGGCCTACCCGCCCTTCATTCTTGCCTCCACGGCCGCCGCACTCGGCTGGGAAGTGGACGTGTTCTTCACCTTCTACGGCCTGCTGCTGTTGAAGAAGAAGATCGCCGCCGAGGTCAGCCCGCTGGGCAACCCGGCGATGCCGATGAAGATGCCGTTTGGTCCGCAGTGGTTTCAGGACTTCGAATGGCCGATGCCGAACCTGCTGATGGCGGGCGTACCGGGTTTCGAGAAGGTGGCCACCGGGCTGATGAAGAAGACCTTCAAGAACAAGGGTGTTGCCAGCATCGAGGAGCTGCGTTCCCTGTGCCTCGAGGCCGATGTGAAGATGGTCGCCTGCCAGATGACCGTGGATGTGTTCGGCTTCGATGCCAGCGAATTCATTCCCGAGGTCACCGACTTCGTGGGCGCCACCTCCTTCCTGCCGGTTGCGCAAAAATCCGACGTCTGCCTGTTTATCTGAGCAGGGTGGTCTGGTAACCCTGTTCGGGTTACGCGGTTTTCGACAAGGGCGTGCATATGCACGCCCTTGTCGTTTTATTCGCCGGATTGACGGGTTGGGTATTACATATCGGTCCGGTTTCGGATTGATTCGGAAAATGGCATATGCAAACACTGTTTCCTGCAATCGAACCCTTCCAGACGCACATGCTGTCCGTGTCCGACGGACACACGCTTTATGTAGAGGAATGCGGGAATCCCGCGGGATTGCCGGCCGTGTTCGTGCACGGTGGACCGGGCGCTGCCTGCGAGCGTTATCACCGGCGTTTTTTTGATCCCGGGAAATTTCGCATCATTCTGTTTGATCAGCGCGGCTGCGGCAGGTCTTCGCCGCATGCCGAACTGGCGGGCAATACCACGCAGGCGCTGGTTGCGGACATGGAGATGATTCGTGAACAGCTGAATATTGACCAGTGGCTGATATTCGGCGGCTCCTGGGGGTCGACGCTGGGGCTGGTTTATGCGGAGACTCACCCGCAAAGAGTAATGGCGCTGGTGTTGCGCGGAATTTTCCTGTGCAGACCACGTGATATTCGCTGGTTTTACCAGGATGGCGCATCATGTCTATTCCCCGATCACTGGCAGGATTTCCTCCATCCGATACCGCAACGGGAGCGTGACGACATGGTCAGTGCTTATTACCGGAGACTGACGGGCGCGGACGATATTGCCATGATGACTGCTGCCAGGGCATGGTCCCTGTGGGAAGGCAGGGCATCGACACTGAAACCGAAGGCGTCCGTGATCGACCACTTTGCCGACACGAAAACCGCGCTGAGCCTGGCACGGATTGAATGTCATTACTTCATGAATAACAGTTTCCTGGTCGAAGACCAGATACTTGCACAGGCAGGGCGTTTGCAGGGCATTCCCGGTGAAATCGTGCATGGCCGTTACGACGTGGTGTGTCCGCTGGAACAGGCCTGGCTGCTGCACCGTGCCTGGCCGGAATCACGTCTGCGGGTGATTGCCGATGCCGGGCATTCCGCAACCGAACCCGGTATTGTGGACGCTCTTGTTACAGCGACCAACAGGTTCGCAAGCAGCTTCGAATGATCGGTTTGCTGCAGCGTGTAACGCAGGCCAGCGTTAACATCGAGGGTCAGCAGGTGGCGTCCATCGGACATGGCCTGCTGGTACTGGTGGGTGTTCAGCGTGGCGACAGCGAGCAGGAGTCAGAGCGCCTGTTGACACGCCTGTTGGGATACCGCGTGTTTCCCGACGCAGATGGCAGGATGAACCGGAATGTATGTCAGGCGGGTGGTGGCCTGTTGCTGGTCCCGCAGTTTACGCTGGCCGCGGATACGGGCAGCGGCACGCGTCCTGGTTTCTCGACTGCGGCCGAGCCGGCAGACGGAGAGCGCCTCTTCAGTTTGTTGCTGGAACTGGCGCAGGCCCGGCATGCCCCGGTTGCCGCCGGTCGTTTTGGCGCCGATATGCAGGTTGCGCTGGTAAATGATGGTCCGGTGACATTCAGTCTCGAGGTCCGCCCGAAAGGGAGCTGAAAAAGACGGGTTTTCAGAGCGCGTGAAACTGTTACTATATTGCTAATCCATCGTTTTTTAAACGGAATATTGTTATGTCAGAGCGACAGGCTGCGGTACAGCGTGACACACTCGAAACGCAGATCAGTGTGTCCGTCAATCTCGATGGCAGCGGCAAGGGGGTCTTTGATACCGGCCTGCCGTTCCTGGAACACATGCTCGACCAGGTCGCACGCCACGGCATGATGGATATAGAAATCAGCGCCCAGGGTGACTTGCATATCGATGGGCACCACACGGTGGAAGACATCGGCATAACCCTTGGCCAGGCATTTGGCAAGGCGATTGCGGACAAGCGTGGAATCCGCCGTTATGGCCATGCCTACGTACCGCTGGACGAGGCATTATCGCGCGTGGTGATCGATTTCTCCGGCCGGCCCGGACTCGAATACCACGCCAGCTATCCGCGCGCCCGCATCGGTGATTTCGACGTGGATCTGCTGCACGAGTTCTTTCAGGGTTTCAGCAATCACGCACTGGTAACCTTGCACATAGACAACCTGCGTGGTGACAATGCACACCATATAGCCGAGACCATCTTCAAGGCATTTGGCCGGGCGATGCGCATGGCGCTGGAAATGGATGCTGCAATGGGAGACATGCTGCCTTCTACCAAGGGGAGTCTCTGACGACTCCCTGTTTCGGTTCAACCCGCTATGTCCACGATTGCTATCATTGATTATGGTATGGGTAACCTGCATTCCATTGCCAAGGCGCTTGAACATGTTGCCGGCAGGGAACGCATCATCGTCAGCAGCGATCACCAGGCGATACTCACGGCGAACCGTGTCGTGTTTCCCGGCGTAGGCGCGATTCGCGACTGCATTGACGAGCTGCGCAAGACCGGGCTGGATGATGTCATCCGGCAGGTTGTTGCCGACAGGCCAATGCTCGGAGTATGCCTGGGGCTGCAGGCATTGTTCGACAGGAGCGAGGAAAATGAAGGGGTTGATTGCCTGGGGGTTTTGCCGGGCATGGTGGTACGCTTCCCGAAGGGCATGCTGGAAAAGGACAGCGGCGCGACACTGAAGATTCCACATATGGGCTGGAACCGGGTAATGCCGACACGTGAACATTCAATGTGGAAAGACATACCGGCCGGTAGCCGTTTCTATTTTGTGCATAGTTATCACGCCGTACCATCCAGCCAGGATGATATTGCGGCCACGACGGAGTACGGCCATGAGTTTGCTTCAGTCGTGGCGCGTGGCAACCTGTTTGCCGTTCAGTTCCACCCGGAGAAAAGCCAGCATGCCGGACTACAGCTGCTGGCAAACTTTGTTGACTGGAATGGAGAAACCTGAGAGATGCTGGTAATACCCGCGATTGATCTGAAAGATGGCATGTGCGTACGTCTGCGCCAGGGCCGCATGGACGATGAAACCGTTTTCGGTGATAACCCGCTCGAGGTTGCAGGGCGATGGGTTGAAGCCGGTGCGCGACGTCTGCACATGGTCGACCTGAATGGCGCTTTTGCAGGAAAACCGGTGAACGCAAGCGTGATCAAGTCAGTCGCCGAGGCGTTTCCGGAGTTGCCGATACAGGTCGGCGGTGGCATCCGTGACGAGGAAACAGTACAGGCTTATCTGGATGCCGGCGTGCAGTACGTCATTATCGGCACCAGGGCGGTAAGTACGCCGCACTTCATCAATGACCTGTGCGTGGAATTTCCGGGCCATATTATCGTCGGGCTGGACGCGAAGGATGGCAAGGTTGCAATTGATGGCTGGTCAAAGTTGTCCAACCATTCCGTGATCGACATGGCGCAGCGTTTTGAGCATGACGGGGTTGAAGCGATCGTGTTTACTGATATCGGCCGTGACGGCATGATGACCGGTGTCAACCTGGAATCCACTGTCGAGCTGGCGCAATCGATAAATATCCCGGTGATCGCCTCCGGCGGTATTACCAGCCTCGATGATATACGCGAACTTTGTAAAGTTGCGGATGAAGGCATCATGGGCGCCATAACCGGACGCGCATTGTACGAAGGTACGCTGGACCTTGCGGCAGCGCAGCAGCTGGCTGACGATTTGTGTGCCGGCGGCGCACAGGGCTGACTGATGGGGCTTGCGAAACGAATAATCCCCTGCCTGGACGTTGATGCCGGGCGTGTCGTCAAGGGCGTACAGTTCGTAGATATCCGTGATGCCGGTGATCCGGTCGAGATTGCGCGGCGCTATGACGAGCAAGGCGCTGACGAACTGACGTTTCTGGATATCACGGCCAGTTCCGACCAGCGTGAAACCATGGTGCATGTGGTCGAGCAGGTGGCCGGCGAGGTCTTTATTCCGCTGACCGTTGGTGGCGGCATTCGCGAAATTGCCGATATTCAGCGCATGTTGAACGCCGGTGCCGACAAGGTCGGCATCAACACCGCGGCGGTATTCAATCCGGAATTTGTGAAGGAAGCCGCGGAACGTTTCGGCTCGCAATGTATCGTGGTAGCAATCGACGCGAAGCGTACCAGCGCCGCAGGCGAACCGCCGGTGTGGGAGATTTTCACTCATGGCGGCCGTAAACCAACCGGAATCGATGCTGTCGAATGGGCAAGGCGAATGGTGGACTACGGCGCCGGCGAGATTTTACTGACCAGCATGGACCGTGACGGAACGCGTGACGGTTTCGACCTTGAGTTGACGCGCGCTGTAAGCGAAGCCGTCGATGTTCCGGTAATCGCTTCCGGTGGTGTAGGTACATTGCAGCACCTTGCTGAAGGCGTAACGCAGGGCCGGGCGGATGCGGTGCTCGCGGCCAGCATTTTCCATTTTGGCGAGCACACGGTGGGCGAGGCAAAGCAACACATGGCGAATTGTGGTATTGAAGTCAGATTATAGGAAGTGGATTGCGCCGCAAAGGGGCAAACTATGATTTATACTGAATATCTGCTACTCCATAAACACCCTCTCTTCCAGGGAGAGTTTTGGGGAGAAGGGATCGAGTAAAGCACGGACTGATTTACTATCCCGTCTACCTGGCAGTCTCCCTGCAGGGCGGAAGGGACGCACTGCTGACACCGTGGCGAGTGGAACCCGTGTTCGGCATGAATACAAGTCAGTCTTGACCTCGCTGCGTAAATTATTAATGACCCGGCGCCCCTTGCGTCTTTGCTGCTGGATGGGAATTCACGAACATGCAAAAAGAAGACTGGCTGAAAGAAATCAAGTGGACCGCGGATGGGCTGGTCCCGGCGATTGCGCAGGATGCTGAAGACGGCCGCATCCTCATGCTGGCCTGGATGAACGGTGAGGCGTTAAAACTGACGGCGAGTACCGGTACAGCTGTCTACTGGTCGCGGTCACGAAAAAAGTTGTGGCACAAGGGCGAGGAGTCCGGACATCAGCAGCGGGTAAGCGAAATACGCCTGGATTGCGATAATGACGTTATCGTTTTGCAGGTAGAGCAGCTCGGCGGAATTGCCTGTCATACCGGTCGGCGCAGCTGCTTTTATCGGCGGCTGGAGAATAATCGCTGGGTAGTCATTGACCCGGTACTGAAAGATCCGGCGCAGATCTACGGCAAGTGATGGCCGGCAGGAAGCGGAATATGAGCGATACACTGGAAAAACTGGCGGCTGTGATCGAGGCGCGCAAGGCGGCAGATCCTGACGACTCCTATGTGGCGGGACTGTTTGACAAGGGCATGAACACCATACTCAAGAAAGTCGGCGAGGAAGCAGCCGAAACAATTGTTGCAGCAAAAGACCCGGATAATGCGCAACTTGTGCGCGAAACGGCCGATCTATGGTTTCATACGCTGGTGATGCTGGCCGCGCGCGGGCTCGGGCCGGATGCCGTGCTTGCCGAGCTAGAGCGGCGCTTTGGAATGTCCGGTCTTGAAGAAAAGGCCGCACGCGACAAATAGGTATAAACTATTTCCTGTAGTGACGCAGGTGGAGAAGATTCATGGGTATTAGTGTCTGGCAATTATTGATAATCCTGGCGATCGTGCTGGTCCTGTTCGGCGCCAAGCGCCTGAAGAATGTCGGTTCCGACCTCGGTGGCGCCATCAAGGGGTTCAAGAAATCGATGCGCGATGGCGAGGAAGAGAGCGATCAAGGACTGGAAAACAAGGATAGCGGCCGTGTCATCGACGGCGAAGTTACCAGCAAGGACAAGGACAAGACCTGATCTTTTCCAGCCGAGCGCCCGATTCGGTCCGGACCCGCCATGTTTGATATCGGTTTCACAGAAGTAATTTTTGTCATGGTCATCGCCTTGCTGGTGGTTGGCCCGGAGCGGCTGCCTCGTATTGCGCGCACTGCCGGATTATGGGTCGGCAAGATGCGGGGTTTTGTATCGTCCGTGAAAGCTGATATCGACCGTGAACTGGCAACCGAGGAACTTCGCAAGGCGCTGCAAAAGCAGGCGGCCGTTCCCGAACTCAAGGAATTGATCGACGAGATCACCGGTGAGCCGTTACAGGCCGGTGAGCGAACAGCCGAAGCGCAGCAGACAGCCGCGCATCCAATCGAAGATTCGACAGAAAAAACTCCTCATGAGCCGGACAAGTAAGCCGGACAAGACGGCCGAGGCACCGGAAGACCGGGAACAGCCGCTGATCTCGCACCTGGTGGAGTTGCGTGACCGCCTGTTGCGCATCGTGCTGGTAATTGCCGTGGTCTTCATGGTACTCATGCCGTTTTCGAACACACTTTTCACCCAATTGTCCGGGCCGCTGCTGGCGCACATGCCGCAAGACAGCAGTATGATCGCCATCGAGGTCGCCTCGCCGTTCCTGATACCTTTCAAACTGACGCTGTTCCTCGCCCTGTTTATCAGTATCCCGTTTGTGTTGTACCAGGTCTGGTCGTTCATCGCGCCGGGTCTTTACCTGCACGAGCGTCGCCTGGCATTGCCATTGCTGGTGTCGAGTACCCTGCTGTTTTATGCGGGGGCGGCGTTTGCCTATTTCGTGGTTTTCCCGCTGGTATTTGCTTTTTTTACCAGTACCACACCGGAAGGCGTGGCGGTAATGACCGACATCAGCCGTTATCTCGACTTTGTCCTGACCCTGTTTTTCGCGTTCGGCGCCGCTTTCGAAGTGCCGGTTGTCACCGTCCTGCTGGTATGGACCGGCATGGTGACCCGCGAAGGGCTGCGTAGCAAGCGGCCCTATATCATTGTAGGCGCCTTCGTGGTCGGCATGCTGCTCACGCCGCCCGATATAATTTCGCAGACGCTGCTGGCGGTGCCGATATGGATTTTATTCGAGCTGGGAGTGGTATTTTCCGCGTGGTTCGAGAAACGCCCCGAGGGGAAAGAAGCCGGCGATGGAGATGGCAATGGTGATTATCGACCGCTGAGCGATAAGGAGATGGATGAAGAGCTGGACCGCATCGAGTCCGGAGAAAAGGACTAGCGGTCAGACAATGCCGGCCCGCCTATGGGCCGGGTGTGCAGGAAGGATTGTAGCCCTGTGCCATGCCCTCGATTCGGGCTGCCTGTATTCCGGATAGCAGTCAAAACTCTCGATTGCTGCCGGCTCTCCACATCATGATGCGCTCTTGAGTTGTGATTTCTCCGGCGCCGCGGGTTTGCTGAAATCCACGGGTTCGCCATAGAGGCCGATTTCTATTGGCACCGGCTTCGCAATCGCATAGCCCTGCGCGTAATCAATACCGATTTCTCTGGCCGCCTCCAGGGTTGCCTCATCCTCGACGAATTCCGCAATTGTCATGATATTCATGCTGTGCCCGATCTGGTGAATCGCCTCGACCATGGCCAGGTCGGTCTTGTCATGCACCATATTCTTTACGAAGCAACCGTCCAGCTTCAGATAGTCCACGGCCAGGTTCTTCAGGTAGCCGAATGAGCTAAGGCCAACCCCGAAATCATCGAGCGCGAACCGGCAGCCCATGGCGCGCAATTTGGTGATCAGGCTGGAGGCATTGCAGAGATTTGCGATGACTGCAGTTTCGGTTATTTCAAAGCATAAAAGTTCGGGTGATACGCCGCTTTCGCGGATTTCGGCGACAAGGAATTCCATGAAGCGCTCGTCCGAGAGTGATTGGCCCGAAAGGTTGATGCAACATGCACTTACCTGGTCTTTTATTCGTTGCTTGTCGAGGGCAAGCATCCTGAATGTATTGGTAACCACCCAACGATCGATGGCCGGCATAAGCATATAGCGTTCCGCCGACGTAATGAATGCTCCTGGACCGACAATCCTGTTGTGGTCGTCGAGCATCCTGATCAGAACCTCGCCATGCGTTGTGTTTTCCTCACCCGGATTGCGGGTAAGCTTTGCAATTGGCTGGAAGAAAAGCCGGAAGCGGTCTTCCTCCAGAACGTTCTGGATGCGTTGTACCCACTGCATTTGTCCATGACGTTCAGCTACCGCTTCGTCGTTTGGTTCGTAGACATGAGTACGGTTGCGGCCCTGTTCCTTCGCGATGTAACAGGCAGAGTCGGCCGCGCTCAGAATATCGGACAGGGTGCCGCATTCCTGGTTGATGGGCACCATGCCAATACAAACACCGATCCTGAAAAAGTTATTGTCCCAGACAAAACGAAAATCCTCGACAATCTGACGCAACGATTCGGCAACCTCGGTGGCATTTTCGATAGAACAGCCTTCCAGCAGGATGCCGAACTCATCGCCACCCAGCCTGGCGAGTGTGTCTGCTTCGCGCAGTTCCATGCGCAGCTTGATAGTAAGTTGCTTGAGTAACTCATCGCCGGCGATATGGCCGCTGGTATCGTTGACTACCTTGAAGTTGTCCAGGTCCAGGTAACACAGTGCATGCTGGTTATTCTCCGAGCGTGCGTTATTAATGGCTTGCTTGAGGCGAGTTTCGAATTCACGCCGGTTCAGCAGGCCGGTGAGTGAATCATGCGTGGCCTGGTAGGACATTTTCTTGGCCAGTCCGCGCAGTTCGGTAACATCGTGGAACACGAGGACAACGCCGGTGCTTTCAGCGTTAGAGTCCAGAATCGGCGAGGCATTGACCTCGACAGACATGTTCTGCTCCCGGTAGCGGTGAATAAGCAACAGATGTCCGGCCAGCATGATGCTCTTGCCTTTCTGCAGGCAAAGGCTGGCGGGATTTGGCGGCTCTTCCTGGGTTTTCTCGTCGATCAGCCTGAAGACCTTGAGCATGGGCCTGCCACGCGCATCCTCAAGCTTCCAGCCGGTCGATTGCTCGGCGACGGTGTTCATGTATTCGATATTTCCGTTCATGTCGGTCGTGATTACACCATCGCCAATTGAACCCAGGGTTACCTGAGCGCGTTCCTTTTCCTTCTGTAATGCTTCCTTGGCAAGATTCAGTGCCGAGGTGTCCCGAATCGTACCCTCGATGCCGATGGGATTGGCTTGCGCGTCGTATCGGTAATGCGAGTTTTCGGATACCCATATCCGGTTTCCCTTTCTGTTTATCAGCCGTGTTTCGAAATGCTGCAGTCGACCGCTGTTGATGTTGAGGGCATGCTTGAGCTCGCTGTGATCGCCGGGACAATCATAGAATTCCTTGATGTTTTTACCGATAACTTCATGCGTATCGTATCCGAGTAATTGCTTGATTGACGGCGTAGCCCACTGGATATTGCCGTCCAGATCAGTCTGGTAAATCGTGTCCTGCATGCTTTCGAAGATGGCGCTCATGCGTTGCTCGGAAGCGCGAATGCGTTCTTCGGCAAGCTGGCGTTCTTTCATCTGTTCCTGCAGCTGGATATTGATTTGTTCTGCATACTTCTGGGCGCTTTCCGCGGTCTCGCGTGTATTGATGAGATTCGTTATGAGTTCTGTGTTATGCAGGCTGAGACTCATGGTATTCGAGAGCACCTTGCGAATTGCGTGTGACGCACCGACCATTACATACAGGAATATGCCATTCAGGCCTGCCATGGCGTACTGGATGGCACCGCCGT
The DNA here is from genome assembly GCA_963768575.1 of uncultured Halobacteria archaeon. Classification (GTDB taxonomy): domain Bacteria; phylum Pseudomonadota; class Gammaproteobacteria; order UBA9214; family UBA9214; genus UBA9214. The sequence goes on along the minus strand of CAVYIJ010000002.1, from coordinate 3,162 downwards.
CGTAAATGAACCATGCTGTAATCGGCAGCAGTGCCGGTACCACAAAAGCAGCCAGCGTCCTGGGTGAGAACTGCATTGATACGAACGCGGTAAGGCACATGCCGGCCAGGACAACCATGGCAAAAATCTGGTGTAGCAGCCCACCGTAGATAACCGAGAGTGCGCCGAACGAACCCCAGCACGCGCCCGATAACATTGCGCCCACGATATATTGTTTACCCCAGACATTGACTTCGTCGCGGCGCTCGTATGAATTGCTGGCAGTTATGAACAGTGAGCGAATGCCGACAGTCGCGATTACTGCAAACAACCAGCCGAGCATCAGCGTGTGAGGTACCAGTTTCCAGAATACGGCAATGACAATAGCGGCAACCAGTACGCTGGTACTCATCTCCGACTGGACTTGCTGCTGGCGCAGTTGCACCTGGTCGGCACGGTACTGCCAGCGGTCCATGGTGCGCTGCTCGCGAAATCCGCCGTGATTGCTCTCCGTGGCTGTTCTGTCCGGATGTTTATTGTTGTCTGGATTGCTGTGCATGCACCGCGCCTGTCGTGTCAGTTGGTGACCCTGGTGGTTTGGGGTGTTTTCGGCGGCGCACGAACTCACGTAGGCAGGGTTACTGCGCCTTCAAGACTGAATCGGGTAATGGTTGCCAAACTTTAATAATTAGTATGTGATATTTCCCTTGACATTCAGTCGATTAGGCGTGCATTCGCCGGTAGCGAACGAGCCCGGGCAGGTGCCTGGATATAAAAACCTTTTAAACCATGTATTTAAGCCTGACTAAATAATCGCCGGCAGGCGCGGCATTACCGCATTGGTCCGAGTCGGGACTAACAGCGGATTAGTCCTTCAGTCCACTTTGACGATTGCGGTGAAGCCGGTAGGATAGGTGATGAAACATCGCGGGCGAACAGGCCCGGCAAGATCCACAGCAGAATAACTAACCACTGGAAGTTCAAGAAGAAATGCTTTCCTACCCGAGATTCAAACTAACCGGTTATGCCCGCCTGATCGTGCTGTTGTTGCTGGTTGTACCCGACATCGGCGAAGCCGATTTTAATTTGCGTGTGCAAACCGATCTGGGTGCGCTGGATATCGTGATGCTTGATTCCGTTGCTCCATTGACGGTGGCAAATTTCATGAACTATGTGAACCGGGGCGACTACGACGGTGGAATGTTTCTTCATCGCAGCATTCCGGGTTTTGTCCTGCAGGGTGGCGGATACGTTTTTGATGGTGTGCCCGGCACATTTTTAACTGGCGGGACCACGCCAATACCCACAGATCCGCCGGTAGTCAATGAATTCAACCTGTCCAATCTGCGCGGCACGCTCGCGATGGCGAAAGTGGCTGCCGGAATTTGATATGAACGGTAACCTGGTGCCCGGTACCGGTCCGGACAGTGCGACCAGTGAATTCTTTTTTAACCTGGCTGACAATTCGGCCAATCTCGATGTCCAGAATGGCGGGTTCACGGTTTTTGCACAGGTGCTCGGCAACGGGATGGATGTCATCGATGCGATAGAATCAGTGCCGACCTGTCCGCAAGTCGCGCCATTCTTCGTTTGTACGGCTCCATTTTCATCAGAAGCTTCCGCTTGTTAATGGTTCGGGTGACTTCGTAAACACTATTATTGATATAAGCATTGGTCTCGATAATGACGGCGACGGGGCCATCGACAGACATGAAGACCTGGCCCCTAACGGGGGTGATGGCAATAGCGATCTTGTGGTGGACAGTACTCCAGCAGCATGTTGCATCGTATCAGACCGCCGCTGGTGAGTACGGTGGTGGTGGAAGCCCCGCAGGCCAATCCGCTACAGGCATTTAATGTGCTCGATACAACGTTTGGGCTGGTTAATGTGCCCGCACAATCTAATTTTGCAAGTATTCTTTTCACTGCCGGTGCATTCGATAACGGGTTTGTCGGCTATGATCTGACCAACGTGATGCCTCCATCCGGTACGGTAGATGTGAACATTACCCTGCCTGCCGGTGCAATGCCGAACAGACTTCTATAATTTCGGGCCCGAGCCGGGCAATACGACGCCGCACTGGTATGAATTTTCCTTCGACGGTACGACCGGTGCCATCTTCAATAACAATCAGATTACATTGCGCTTTGTCGACGGGCTCAGGGGTGATTCCGACCTCAATGGCACTAATGGCGTGATTGCTGCGGCCCCGGGCGGCGCTGTAAATTCTCAGCTGGACCTGGACGGAGTGGATGCGCCGCCATCGAGGATGCTGCGCCGCCCGGCGACGCCATGTCAGTAACCGGTGACGGCAACGGTGACGGTGTGCTCGACAGCCTGCAGGGCAACGTGACTTCATTGCCGGACATAAACGAACCGGGAGCAAATGACCCGCCGCTGCCCGTAGAGGATTACTACGTTACCCTCGCGACCACCCAGCCGGTGACATTGCACCAGGTCGAGTCGCTGAATGCTATGGAGATGGCATCCGCACTTGCTCCCGGGCACCCCCGGCATCAACGGGCTGGCGGGGTTCAATTTCAAGAACGGCTTTTTCAGCGCATTGCTGGGTAATATCGTTCCCGGTGGCAGTGCCCAGGTCACGCTCAAGCTGCCGCTTGGTGATACCGCTGATACCTATTTCATGTACGGACCCGAACCTGGAAATGCCACTCCGCACTGGTACAGTTTCATGTTCGATGCAGCCAGCGGTACGGGTGCCGTCATTAACGGGAATGAAATTACCTTGCACTTCGTCGACGGAAAGCGCGGAGACGCCGACCTGGATGCCACCAACGGGGTGATAGCAGACCCTGGCGGTCCGGCAGTCAGGATTAGCGTCCCGGCCGCACCCGGTGGCGGCGGGTGGTGGCTGCAGCCTGGCGGTTAACAGCGCGTCACCCTGGCAGGCAACGGCATGGTGGCTGCTGCTGATGCTGGCCGCCGCCCGTATCGCGCGGCGGCGTTATCTGAACTGAAACGGGATTGTGGGCCCGGCAGGACTCGAACACAGGACCGCGGGAATAGCGGGACAGGTACACCGGGTAATGGCGACAGTACCGGGCCGGAAAGCCTGGCTGGTTTAAACGTAACAACAATGACGGCGGCTTCGGTCGCCGTTTTTTGTGCCTGGACCAGGCCGTCAAAAGAACCCGGCAACTGGACCAAACAGCCTCTTTTGG
>CAVYIJ010000001.1:0-428483 GCA_963768575.1 uncultured Halobacteria archaeon | reverse complement strand
TTACTGAAATGGCGGTGCTGCTGTCGGTGGCCGCCGTCGTTTGCGTTATCAGTTTGCGACTACACCAGCTTCTATCACTGCTGTGAAACCGGAGGGCTAAATGGACGAAGCAATCCTGGTGCTAAATGCGGGTTCCTCCAGTATCAAGTTTGGAATATTTGTCCTCGGTAGAGAAGGTAACATGCTGGATATGGCATACCGCGGCCAGATTGATGGAATCGGCCACCAATCACGATTTGTTATGGAGTACGCACGCGGGAGCGCTTCTGATGTGTTGCCAGTGGATGATGGTATTTCACTACAGACCCATGAGGAGGCATTGCAAGCCTTGCTGGAGTGGGTTCAAAAGCACGCATCCGACCTTCATTTTATCGCCGTTGGCCACCGGGTAGTCCACGGAGGTGCCAGTTTTTATTCACCTGTCATCGTCGATGCCGGGGTAGTTGCCCGGCTTGAGGAGCTGGTTCCACTGGCACCGCTGCATCAACCCCATAGCCTTGCTGCTATCGAGGCACTCAATCGGATCGATCCCGCGCTGGTGCAGGTGGCCTGTTTCGACACGGCTTTTCATCGCAGCATGCCGGCCGTTGCACAGAGCTTCGCACTTCCCCGCTCACTGACAGCGGAGGGCATACGTCCTTATGGTTTTCATGGCCTGTCATATGAGTATATTGCCAGTATCCTGCCGGACGATAAGAAATCAGGCGCAGACGGCCGCGTGATCGTCGCCCATCTTGGCCACGGTGCGAGCCTGTGTGCCATGGTCGGACGCCGGAGTGTAGCGACGACGATGACATTCACGCCACTGGAAGGTTTGCCCATGGCAACACGTTGCGGATCCCTGGATCCTGGTGTGTTGCTCTATCTCATTGCAGAGAAGGGCATGACGGTTGATGCTGTCGCCGATCTATTGAATAACAAATCCGGCTTGCTCGGCATGTCGGGTGTTAGCGGCGACATGCGCGAGCTATTGGCCAGTCGCGATCCGCACGCCGCGGAAGCCGTTGAGCTGTTTGTATATCGCGTAGCGCGTGAAGTGGGTTCGCTTGCTGTCGCGGCGGGCGGTCTGGATATGCTGGTGTTTACCGGCGGAATCGGTGAGCATTCGAGCATTATTCGAGAGCGGATCTGCCGCCAGCTAGTCTGGCTTGGCGTCCACCTTGATGCGTCTGCGAATGCCGCCGGCGATCCACAAATCAGTAAAAAGGAAAGTCCGGTATCCATCTGGACTATTCCTACCAATGAAGAGCTTGTCATCGCACAAAATGCGTATGGTATTGCACAGTGTGTAGCCGTTCGAAAATGAAGCTACTCTGTATTCGCATCATGAGGAACAGGAAATGACACAGACCAGGAACAAATCCACTGCCCAGCAAGATGGGCCATTGTCCGATGACGAGCTGCATAAGACCCATGCCTATTGGCGCGCCTGCAACTATCTTGCGGCCGGCATGATCTATTTGCAGGCTAATCCGCTGTTGCGCGAGCCGCTTGAGTTCGATCACATCAAGAAACGACTGCTCGGCCACTGGGGGGCGAGCCCGGGGCTGGCGTTCATGTACGTGCACATGAACCGGCTCATCAACAAATACGATCTGAATGCCATCTTCCTGGCCGGTCCCGGCCATGGTGCCCCCGGGGTACTGGCACCGGTGTATCTGGAAGGCACCTATTCCGATGTCTATCCGGACAAAAGCGAGGACGAGGAAGGCCTGCGGCGTTTCTTCAAGCAGTTTTCCTTCCCCGGCGGCATCGGCAGCCATTGCACACCGGAGACCCCCGGCTCAATCCACGAGGGTGGCGAGCTGGGTTACAGCGTCTCACATGCCTTTGGTGCCGCTTTCGACAACCCGGATTTAATTGTCACCGTTGCCGTCGGCGACGGTGAGGCCGAGACAGGACCGCTGGCCACGGCCTGGCATTCCAACAAGTTTCTGCATCCGGTGCGCGATGGTGCGGTGCTGCCGATCCTTCATCTCAACGGTTACAAGATCAATAACCCGAGCATTCTGTCGCGAATTTCCCACGATGAGCTGGAGAGCCTGTTCCGCGGTTACGGCTGGACACCTTACTTCGTCGAAGGCGATGATCCGAACACAATGCATCAGATGATGGCGGCGACCATGGAACGCTGCGTACTCGAGATACGGGAGATTCAGGCGCAGGCACGCAACGGCGGTGCCGTCACCCGTGCACGCTGGCCGATGATTGTGCTGCGCTCACCAAAAGGCTGGACCGGACCGAAGGAAGTCGATGGCCGTAAGGTCGAAGGTTTCTGGCGTGCGCATCAGGTGCCTTTGTCCGGCTTGCACGGTAACCCGGCCCACCTGCAGCAACTGGAAAGCTGGTTGCGCAGTTACCGACCAGAGGAACTGTTCGATGCGGACGGCCGCCTTGTGCCCGAACTCAAGGCGCTGGCGCCCAAAGGGACGCGGCGTATGAGTGCCAATCTGCATGCCAACGGTGGTTTACTGCGACGTGATTTACGCATGCCGGACTTCCGCGACTATGCGATTGATGTGCCCAAACCCGGTCAGGCCAGTGCGATGAACACCAAACCACTGGGTGCCATGTTGCGCGATGTGATGCGTCAGAACATGGATAATTTTCGTGTCTTTGGCCCTGATGAAAACACCTCCAACAAGCTGGATGCGATTTACGAGGTCAGCAAGAAACTGTGGTTGGCTGACTATCTGCCCGAGGACGATGACGGTGGCGAACTCAGCCCCGACGGTCGCGTGCTGGAAATGCTTTCGGAACATACTCTGGAGGGCTGGTACGAAGGTTATGTCCTCACCGGTCGCCACGGTTTCTTCGCCACTTACGAAGCGTTTGTACATGTTATCGATTCGATGTACAACCAGCATGCCAAGTGGCTGGCAATCTGTGAGGAACTGCCCTGGCGGGCGCCGATTGCCTCGATCAATCTGCTCATCACTTCTACCGTCTGGCGCCAGGATCATAACGGCTTCACCCACCAGGATCCGGGTTTTCTGGATGTCGTGGTCAACAAGAACCCGGAGGTTACACGCATTTATCTGCCGCCGGATGTCAACTGTCTGCTCTCCACCGCCGACCATTGCCTGCGCAGCCACAATGATATTAACGTCATCGTCTGCGACAAGCAGATGCATCTGCAATATCTTGACAGGGATGCCGCCATCAAACATTGCACCAAGGGTCTGGGGATATGGGAATGGGCGAGTAACGATCGCGGTGTCGAACCGGATGTGGTGATGGTCGGCTGCGGTGACATTCCTACCAAGGAGGCGCTGGCCGCAACGGCTCTGCTGCGCGAGCATTTCCTGATCTTAAGATTCGTTTTATCAACGTGGTGGATCTGTTCCGTATGGCGTCGGCAGGCGAGCATCCGCACGGGCTGTCCGACCGCGATTTCGACAGCCTGTTTACCATCGACAAGCCCATCATCTTTAACTTCCACGGTTACCCCTGGCTCATTCATCGCCTGGCGTACCGTCGTACCAATCATAACAACCTGCATGTGCGCGGTTACAAGGAACGGGGTAACATCAACACACCGCTGGACCTCGCCATCGAGAACGAGATCGACCGTTTCAGCCTGGCGATTGATGTCATCAATCGCGTGCCCCGGCTAAAGGTTGCAGGGGCTCACGTCAAAGAGAATCTGCGGGATATGCAAATCGACTGCCGCACCTATGCCCATGAGCATGGCATCGACAAACCACAGGAACGTGACTGGGTGTGGCCGTATTGACGGGCCAGCGGGAGGGGTAGTGGGTCTCTTGAATGATTGCAAGTTTATTTAAGGAGAATCTGACAGATGAATGTAAACCCTTTCTTGATATCAGAGCCTTCCGAAATGGAGTGGCTAATCGGATTCGCCCTTCCAGTACATTCTGTGCCTTGTAGGTGTCTTAGTAGTGTGGCGTACAGCCTGTATGTAGCAGTCCCATTTCAAATATCTAACAAACCTGTAGACAAGGCGGCCATGCACAGGCCGTGCAGAAAGGCTGTTCGAGTTGATAGTCCGAGGAACCAGTAGGTACTATCGGAGGTTGTCACCTGAAGAAGTCATTATCAGATCGAGGTCATTTTCTGGCAGCTTGCATACGTAGCGTAAGGTTCTCACGAGATTGACTCATGGACTAAACATAGGCACCAACATGGATACCTTGCTTTCAAGACATTGGCATCATCTGCCACGCGATGAGATCGCCACACTGCTGGAGTCGGATGCTGCCAAGGGACTCGATATCTTCGAGGTGGCGCACCGGCAGGCGCATTTCGGGCCGAATCACCTCACCCTGAAGAAAGGCAAAAGTCCGCTGCTATTATTTCTGCTGCAGTTTAATCAGCCGCTTGTTTATATTCTGCTGGGCGCGGCGGCCGTCACTTTCGCACTGCAGGAATGGGTTGATAGCGGTGTCATCTTCGCTGTCGTGCTGGTCAATGCCATTATCGGTTTCATCCAGGAATCAAAGGCATTAAAGGCCATTGAGGCGCTGGCACATGCCATGGAGGGCATGGCGACCGTCGTCCGGGCGGGGAAAAAAGAAAAAATCGCCGCCACTGAACTGGTCCCCGGGGATCTTGTGTTGCTGCAGTCAGGAGACAAGGTGCCCGCGGACCTGCGCCTGCTGCGTACCCGGGAACTGCAGATCGATGAGTCGACGTTGACTGGCGAGTCCGTGTCGGTGCAGAAGCAGCCGGATCATCTGGCACAGCAAACGCTGCTTGCCGACCGCAGCAACATCGCCTATTCATCTACCCTGGTGACCTATGGCACCGGCGCAGGGATTGTGGTTGCCACGGGTGACGGCACCGAGATCGGACAGATCAATGCACTGATCGCCAGTGCAGATACCCTGGCAACCCCCCTGACCAGGAAAATTACGCACTTCAGCGGAATTTTGCTGTGGGTCATTCTGGGCCTTGCCGGCTTGACCCTGCTGGCTGGCTGGTACCACGGGACACCCCTGCTCGATAACTTTATGGCGGCAGTGGCGCTGGCCGTTGGTGCGATACCTGAGGGTTTGCCTGCGGCGATGACCATCATGCTGGCAATCGGCGTCGGCAAGATGGCGCGGCGTCACGCGATTATCCGCAGGATGCCGGCTGTTGAAACCCTGGGCAGTACGACCGTCATCTGTTCCGACAAGACGGGCACCCTGACCCAGAACCAGATGACGGTGCAACAGGTCTGTGCCGGAGGTAACTGCTACGAGTTCACGGGCGTGGGTTATGCGCCGCAGGGAGAGGTTTGCCTTGATGAATCCGCAATCGATCCAGACGCACATCCTGTCCTTGTGGAGTGTCTGAAGGCCGGCCTGTTATGCAACGATTCATGTTTAATCGACAATGGCGAACAGTGGGGCATCGAGGGTGATCCAACAGAGGTTGCCTTGATTACCGCGGCAGCCAAGGCAGGACTTTCACGGGAGGTGCTGGAGCAGGAATTGCCCCGCATCGATACGCTGCCGTTCGAATCCCAGCATCAATATATGGCCACGCTACACGCTGCGGGACCAGCGGCAACAGCTGTTATTTATATGAAGGGTTCCGTTGAAAGCGTGTTGTCGCGCTGTTGCGATGCCTATGCCGCAGGACCTGAGGCCGGGTTGCTCGATCCGGCAAGTGTTCATCGCGAAGTGGAGGAGATGGCGGCAAGAGGATTGCGGGTGCTGGCCTTTGCGCGCAAGGTGGTGACTGCCACAAGTCAGTCAGTCTCCCATACCGACGTGGCTGATGGCCTCAGCTTTCTTGGTCTCCAGGCCATGATGGATCCTCCGCGCCAGGAGGCGATCGCTGCCGTCAGTGCCTGTCAGCGAGCCGGCATCCAGGTCAAGATGATCACCGGCGATCATGTGGCGACGGCTGCGGCGATCGCGCATCAGATTGGACTCAAGGGCGCCGCTGGCAGTGACCCTGACAAGTTCGCTGTCAGCGGGCATATGCTGTCGCAATTGGCCGATCATGAGTTGGTGGATGTCGCCTGGCAAACGACCGTGTTTGCACGCGTTTCACCCGAACAAAAGCTGCGTCTGGTGGAGGCGCTGCAGGCCAAAGGTCATGTCGTGGCGATGACCGGCGACGGTGTCAATGATGCCCCCGCGCTGAAGCAGGCCGATATCGGCGTCGCCATGGGTGTGGGCGGCACCGAGGTGGCTAAAGAGGCCGCGGACATGGTGCTCACCGACGACAACTTCTCGACCATCGAAGCGGCCGTCGAGGAAGGCCGGGCGGTGTTCGACAACCTTGTTAAGTTCATCACCTGGACCCTGCCCACCAACATCGGTGAGGGGCTGGTGATACTCGTTGCCGTATTCGCCGGACTTGACACTTCCCATTACACCGGTACAGATTCTCTGGATCAATATGACAACGGCCGTGTTGCTGGGTCTGATGCTGGCCTTCGAGGGCAAGGAGCCGGGGATCATGGAACGTCCGCCGCGACGTCCGGAGACGCCGGTCATCACGACGGAGCTTGCGGTACGTGTCGGTCTCGTGAGCCTGATGCTCTTGCTTGGTGCCTTTGGTCTCTTTGAATGGACATTGCTGCATGGCAGGAGTCTCGAAACGGCGCGAACCGTCGCAGTCAATATGTTCGTGTTCGGCGAGCTCTTCTATCTGTTCAATTGCCGATCGTTGCGGTACTCGATGTTCAAGCTGGGCGTTTTTTCGAACCGCTGGCTCATCCTCGGTGTGGTTGTAATGGCCTTGCTGCAAGTCTTGTTCACCTATACCCCGGCAATGAATCAGTTGTTTGGAACGGCCCCAATGGAGACTACCGAATGGGTGTGGGTTCTGACTGGCGGATTGGTTATTTACACGGTGGTGGGCACCGAGAAGTGGCTGCGTCGTCGCGCCGTCAACGAGACAGGCGACTAAATAAGTATGTTTCCTGACATCTTTACTGAAATGGCGGTGTTGCTGCTGTTGGCGGCCGGCGTGGGTGCCATTGGTGTGCGTCTGCGACAGCCGCTGATTGTTGCCTTTATTGCGGTGGGCATTCTGGTCGGTCCCTCGGTGCTGGGTTGGGTGAGCGCGAACGACCAGATCGATCTGCTGGCCAAGTTCGGTATCACCTTGTTGCTGTTCGTCGTTGGGCTCAAGCTGGACCTGCATATCATCCGCACCATGGGGCCCGTGGCGCTGGCGACGGGGCTTGGCCAGGTCATATTTACCAGTGTCATCGGGTATCTTCATTGCGTTAGCGATGGGCATGACGCCGATTGCCGCCCTGTATGTGGCGGTCGCGCTAACCTTTTCCAGCACCATCATCATCGTCAAGCTGCTCTCCGACAAACGCGAGGTGGATACGCTGCACGGGCGCATCGCCCTGGGTTTCCTGATCGTGCAGGATCTGGTCGTGGTGCTGGCCATGATCGGTCTCAATGCCATTGGCAAGATCGGAGATACCCCAGTGGCACTCGCTGCGTTTGCCGTCCTGTTGAAGGGAGGCGCGTTTCTGTTGGTCATCGGGTTGGTCACGCGTTATATCCTGCCGCAGCTGCTGCGTTTGCTGTCCCGCTCCCAGGAACTGCTGGTATTGTTTGGCATTGCCTGGGCCGTAGCACTGGCGACCGTGGGCGCCTCACTGGGTTTCAGCAAGGAAGTAGGCGCCTTTGTGGCCGGGGTGTCACTGGCCTCGACGCCCTACCGTGATGTCCTGGGAGCGCGTCTGGTAAGCCTGCGGGATTTCCTGCTGCTGTTCTTTTTTATCGACCTGGGCGCGCGCCTGGACATTGGGGTGCTGGGTGCCCAACTGGTGGAGTCACTGGTATTCTCCCTGTTCGTGCTGATCGGCAACCCGTTGATCGTCATGATCATCATGGGTGTGCTGGGATACCGCAAGCGTACCGGGTTTCTGGCCGGGCTCACGGTGGCGCAAATCAGCGAGTTTTCGCTGATCCTGGGAGCGCTGGGATTGAGCCTCGGTCATATCGACGCCGAGACCATGGGTTTGATTACCCTGGTTGGTCTTGTCACCATCAGCGCATCGACTTACCTGATTATTTATTCCCATCCACTCTATGAACGGCTGGCGCCCTGGCTAACGGTGTTCGAGCGGCAGCTCCCATATCGGGAAACCGGACCGGTCGAGGCAACTGAGGACGGCATCACGAAAGTAATTATTTTTGGAATGGGACGCTATGGGTCCGGCATCGCGCGAACACTGCGTGCGCGCGGCTGCCGGGTACTCAGTGTCGACTACAACCCGGAGCTGGTGCACACGGGCGACACCATGGGACATCCCGTGATGTACGGGGATGCTGAAGATCCCGAGTTTGTCGCAGGGCTACCGCTTGCACGCATTCAATGGGTCGTGAGTACGGTACATGAACGCAATGTTAATCAGGCCCTGATTCATTCCCTGCGCAGCCTCGGATATGCCGGCCGTGTTGCCGTTACAGCCTATGCACCGGTTGAAGTAGCCCACCTGCAACAGGCGGGTGCCGACCTGGTGTTGATGCCGTATGAGGATGCCGCATGCGAGGCGGTTGACCGGCTTATTGGACAGGTTTCCCCGGTGATACCGTGACGGGCCGCGCTCTCAATACCAGTTATTCTGGCTAGTGGGGTTGCTGATGAATTTGGTACCATCCTGGTATTCGGCAGCACGCGATCTGTGGTCAGGCAGACAGAGTATTAGTCGCTTGTCTGATGGCGGGCATGGACGAGGTTTTCGGTACAATGTGTCTGGAACGGGTGACGGGTATGAATACGAGGCTGCGCAGTTCTCTCCTCGGGGTGCTGACGAATGACATTGATGAAGTCGAAAATTAGCTGGTCGACCATCTTCTCAAGGGGAGTTCTGTTCTCACTCATCTGGTGGAGCCTCACCGACGGCGTCGCATCATCCTGGTGGATCGGTGTGCCTGCGGTGTTGCTTGCGGTGATTACCAGCGGCGCGCTATTGCCGCCTGCACCTTTTATCTGGTATGAGTTGCTGAGGTTTATGCCCTTTTTCCTCATGCGTTCCTTACTTGGTGGTGCTGACGTGGCCTGGCGTGCATTTTATCCCGTCATACCCATCGCTCCGGACCTCATTGAGTACCCGCTACGGCTGCCGCCGGGATTGCCGCGGGTATTCATGGCCAACACAGTCAGTCTGCTGCCAGGCACCTTGAGCGCTGTACTTGGTGCGAATTGTTTGAAAGTGCATGTGCTGGACAGGCAGAAAGCTTTTCTGGCAGAACTCGAGGCGGTGGAGCAAAGCGTGGCCCGGATATTCGGTATATCCCTGAAGGTTTCTGAAGGAGGAGAATGAAATGAAGCGATTCAAGGATATTCTTTGCGTGGTGGGAACCACGGCAGGCATGCAAGCCTGCCCTGGAGCGTGCCGTCACGCTGGCAGAGAACAACCAGGCCAGCCTGACGGTCGTTGACGTGGCCGAGCGCGTTACGGCCGGCATCGGGATGCCGGATGGTGGTCCGATCTCTGCCGATCTGCAGGCCGCGATGGTGAACGCGCATACGCAGGGCCTGGAAACCCTGGTCGATCCTTACCGCAAACGGATCGAGATCCAAACCAAGGTGTTGCTGGGCGTGCCTTTTCTGGAAATCATCCGCGAGGTACTGCGCAACGGGCACGACCTGGTGATCAAGATCCCCGAAACATGGGACTGGCTGGATCGGTTATTCGGCAGTGATGATATGCATCTGTTGCGCAAGTGCCCCTGCCCGGTCTGGCTCATCAAGCCTCAGGCGCCGAAATCCTACCGGCGTATCCTGGCGGCGGTTGATGTAGACGATGCCTACCCGCCGGCGGAGCTGGAATCACGACGTGCGCTGAACCGGCAGATTCTTGAAATGGCCAGCTCCCTGGCGCTATCCGACTTTGCCGAGCTGCACATCGTGCATGCCTGGGATGCGATCGGCGAGAGTGCCATGCGCAGGCGCATTCATGAGAAACGCCGGAAGAGGAGGTCAACGCCTATGTCGAACAAGTGAGGCGGCAGCACGCGGCCAATTTGGATGCGCTGATGCGCGAGGTGACCAGCAATCTGGGGCAGGACGCTCTGGATTATCTCAAACCCCAAACGCATCTGGTGAAGGGATGGGCTCGCAAAGAGATTCCGGCGCTGGCCAAACGGATCGAGGCCGATCTTGTCGTCATGGGGACCGTGGCCCGCACCGGTGTTCCCGGATTCATCATGGGCAATACCGCGGAGACGATTCTGAACCAGATCGATTGCTCCGTGCTCGCGATCAAGCCGCCCGGCTTCGAAACGCCGGTCACGCTGGAGGATTGACACGCGTGCAGACCCTTTACCTCGCATTGGCACTGTTTCTGCTGCTGAACCTCGGCGCCGGTATGTGGCGCGTGCTACGCGGTCCGACCGCCGCCGATCGTATGCTGGCCGCACAGTTATTCGGTACCACTGCGGTGGCCGTGCTGTTGCTGCTGGCGCAGGCGACTGGCATATGCAGCCCTGCGCGATGTGGCGCTGGTGTTTGCCCTGTTGGCCGCGGTGACGGCGGTGGCCTTCGTGCGGCGAGCCTGGCCGGACCAGGAGGCAGACCATGATTCCGAGTGATTACCTTTCCGCGGCACTGCTGATCGCCGGAGGCGTTTTCTTTCTGGCCGGCACCCTGGGCCTGTTGCGCTTTCCCGATGTCTATACCCGTCTTCACGCCCTGACCAAGGCCGACAACGTGGGCCTGGGCCTGGTGGTGGCGGGACTGGCCGTGCAGGCGGAATCATGGGCCGCGGCGGGCAAGTTGCTGCTGATCTGGTTGCTGGTGCTGCTCGCCGGGGCCAGTGTTGCCCATCTGGTCGCCAGGGGGGCATTGCAGAGGGGAATACAGCTGTGGAAACGCTGACCCTGTTGGCATGGACGTTCGATAGCCTGTTGGGATTGGGATTATTGTGGTTGGCCTGGCGGGCCCTGGCCTGTCCGGATCTGTTCAAGGCCATTGTGTTGTTCGTCGCCTTTGGTCTGCTGATGGCGCTGGCCTGGGTGCGCCTGGATGCGCCGGATATCGCCCTGGCCGAAGCGGCCATCGGCGCAGGACTCACGGGTGCGTTGTTGTTGGCGGCGCTGGCGCGTCTCAACCGCGCCGATCGGGAACAATTGAAGCCAGAACAAAATGACTAACAATGAGAGAACGATTCATGGCGGATCAATACAAGAACTCTACAGGTGAAAAAACAACAATGATGAACTATCTGAAAAAATTCGAGCGGGTGGTTGTCGGGGTATTGATGCTGATGCTCGCGCTGGTGGTTTTATTCTCGGTGGTGGAGCTGGGCTGGGTATTGTTCAAGTATATAACTGCGCCCCCGCGATTCATTCTTGAAATCAGGCAATTGCTGGATCTGTTTGGACTGTTTCTCCTGGTCCTGATTGGTATCGAGTTGCTGGAAACCATAAAGAAATACTACACGGAAGGCCGGGTGGACCTGGATGTGATCATTGCCGTCGCCCTGATCGCACTTAGCCGCAAGATTATCACCGTGGATCCGAAGGAATATGATCCCCTTACCTTGGTCGGAATGGCGGCTATCATCCTGGCGTTGGTGGTGGGTTACTGGGTCGTTAAGAAAGACAACCCGGGCCGCACATAATGCATGACAAGGCGGCACGGCTAACAACCGATGAATACACACAGGTCACGCCGGTGGTACGCCTGCTGATTGCGCTACTGGTCTCGGTGGTTGCCGCAGGGCTGGCTTATGCCGTGACGTCATTGCCGCTGGTCGACACGGGATTAAAGGAAGCCGTTGCAGACCAGTTGACGCTGAGCGGGGTCAGCCATCCGGTGACCGCGGTTCTGCTCAACTTCCGCGGCTATGACACATTACTTGAGATGGGCGTACTGCTGCTGGCGCTGGTGGGCGCCTGGTCACTGAGCTCGGCACCGTCGAGCCGTGAACCCTCGCCGGGTGCCGTGTTGGAATTTCTCGCCCGATTCTTTGCCCCGTTGATGATACTGATAGCCGGATATCTGCTTTGGGCCGGTGCCCATGCACCAGGTGGCGCCTTTCAGGCGGGGGCGGTGCTGGGCGCCAGCGGCGTACTGCTGATGTTATCGGGCTGGCGCCTGCCTGCGTCGCTGGCGGGCTGGCCGCTGCGCTTGACGTTGGTTGCGGGCCTGGCGGTGTTCGCCGCAGTGGCGGCAGGTGTCATGTGGGCCGGGGCATCGCTGCTGGAGTATCCGCCGCACTGGGCTGGTGGCCTGATCCTGCTGATCGAGACGGCAGCCACCCTGTCCATCGGTGCGACCCTGGCGGCCCTGTTTCTTGGTGGACGGCCGGAGGATAGTCCGTGACGCCCGCGATGCTCTATGCGCTGACCGGGTTGGGGCTCTTTTCCCTGGGCCTGTATGCGTTGATTGTTCATGCCCACCTGTTACGCAAGATCCTGGCGCTGAACGTCATGGGCAGCGGCGTATTTCTGGTACTCGGTGGACTGGCACGCCGCGCGCCGCAGGGGGCGCCAGACCCGGTGCCGCACGCTATGGTGATCACCGGCATCGTGGTGGCGGTGGCGGCCACCGCCCTGGCCCTGGTGCTGATGTTGCGCGTGCGTGCGGCCACCGGCCGCACTGTGTTGCCCGACGGACAAAGTAACTAGCCGAATGGAACAAACCACCATCGCCCTCAACTGGGGCGTCGTGCTCATCCTGCTGCCGCTAGCGGGGGCCCTGTTGGCCTTTTTGTTCCGGCACTCAGCCACTTTAATCGGTATCGGCACGGCAGTAGCGACGAGCTTCACCGCAGTGGCTCTAACCCGAGCGGTGATCGTGGACGGCACACTGCATCATGCCGTCGGCGGCTGGGGTGCGCCGCTCGGCATTGATCTGCGTGCGGATGGCCTGAGTGTGCTGATGCTGCTTATGACCGCCGCAGTCGGTCTGGCAATCAGCCTCTATGCACCGGCTTATTTCCGGGGCGAGTCGCGCAAGGCAGAACAATTCTGGCCACTGTGGCTGTTCTTGTGGACGGGGCTGAATGCGCTGTTTCTGTCCGCCGATATCTTCAACCTCTATGTCACCCTGGAGTTGATGGGCCTGGCGGCGGTGGCGCTGACTGCACTGACCGGCCGGGCCGATGCCCTGACTGGCGCCATGCGTTATCTGCTGGCGACGCTGCTGGGGTCGCTCGCTTACCTGCTTGGCGTTGCGCTGCTCTATCACGGCTTCGGCAGCGTGGACATCGCGATACTTGCCGTGCGGGTCGAGCCCTCTCCAGTGGTCTGGGCCGCGCTGGGACTGATGAGTGCCGGCCTGTTGCTCAAGACTGCACTTTTCCCGTTGCATTTCTGGCTGCCGCCTGCCCATGCCAGCGCCCCGGCACCCGTGAGTGCGCTGCTGTCGGCGCTGGTGGTGAAGGCCTCTTTCTATATCCTGCTGCGTTTGTGGCTGGAGATCTTCGGCCCCCTCGGCGAGGGCGTCGACACACTGTTCGGCCTGCTCGGCGCCGCGGCCATACTCTGGGGCTCCTTGCAGGCCTTGCGTCAGACTCGGCTGAAGTTGCTGATCGCCTATTCCACCGTAGCCCAGATCGGCTACCTGTTCCTGGCATTTCCGCTGGCGGTCAGCCGCCGGTGTCACCGCCTGGAGTGCGGCCGCGTACCTGGCGCTATCACACGCCCTGGCGAAGGCGGCCATGTTTCTGGCGGCCGGCAATCTGTTGCGCTTTGGCGGTCATGACCGCATCGCGGATCTGGATCGGGTGGTGCAGCGTCTGCCGCTCACCACTGGCGCCTTCGCGCTGGCCGGGGTGAGCATCATGGGCCTGCCGCCGAGCGGAGGTTTTATCGGCAAGTGGTTGCTCCTTGAGGCGGCCCTGGCACAGGGGCGATGGGACCTCGCAGTGGTCATGATCCTCGGTGGCTTGCTGGCGGCGGGCTATATTTTCAAGGTGCTGGGGCACGCCTTCACCCAGGCGCCCGTAACACACGAGCCGAGAGCGGTGCCTGCCAGCATGGAATGGGCGGCGCTGCTGCTCGCGATGGGGGCGATGCTGCTGGGCTTTCTGGCGCTTCCGGTGTTGTCGCTGGTTGGCATCGGCGACCCTTTCGGCGTCAGTGAGGTCAGGCCATGAACTGGGATGCATGGATTCCTCTCCTGGTGATTGCGAGCTCTCTGCTGCCGGGTTTGATCATCTTCGGTCTGGCAGAGGACAGGGTGCGCCTGCGCACGCTGCTCAACCTGGTTGGGGCCTTGGTCAAACTCGCATTGGTAGGCTGGATGCTGTGGGGTGTCTACCACGGGCATCATTATGAAACGCGGCTGGCACTGTTGCCGGATCTGGAACTGGTGCTGCGTGCCGGCCCGCTGTCGCTGTTGTTCGTCACCCTGTCTACCGGACTCTGGCTGGTTACCACCGTCTATGCCATCGGCTACCTGGAAGGCTCGCCCCATCGCAGCCGTTTTTTCGGCTTTTTCAGCCTGTGCGTAACCGCCACCGTTGGCGTGGCCCTGGCCGGCAACCTGATCACCTTCCTGTTGTTCTACGAACTGCTGACCCTGGCCACCTATCCGCTGGTCGTGCATCGCGGCACGGAAGTGGCCCGCCGTGCCGGGCAGTCCTATCTTGCCTACACGATCTTCGGTGGCGCCTTGCTGTTGTTGGGAACGGTGTGGCTCTATACCTTGACGGGTACCCTGGAATTTACCCCGCGGGGGTTTCTTGATGGTGTGGGCGAAGAGCATCGCCCGGCCCTGATCATCATCTTCGCCCTGCTGATCGCCGGACTGGGCGTGAAGGCGGCGCTGGTGCCGCTGCACGGCTGGCTGCCGCAGGCCATGGTCGCCCCGGCGCCGGTCAGCGCCCTGCTGCATGCGGTGGCCGTGGTGAAGGCCGGTGCGTTCGGCATCGTGCGCGTGGTCTATGACGTGTTCGGGGTGGAGTTTGCCGCCGGACTGGGTGTGACCGGCCCGCTGGCCTGGTCTGGCGGCGATCACGATTATCTACGGTTCGTTGCGCGCCCTGTTCCAGGATGATCTCAAGCGCAGGCTGGCCTTTTCCACGGTCAGCCAGGTGTCCTACATCGCCCTGGGTGTCGCCATCGCCGGGCCCGTCGCCACCATCGGCGGCGTGGTGCACCTGGTGCACCAGGGCTTGATGAAAATCACCTTGTTTTTCTGTGCCGGTAATCTGGCCGAGACCCTGGGGATTCACAAGGTCAGCGAGATGAACGGCGTGGGCCGGCGCATGCCCTGGACCATGGCGGCGTTTACCGTCGGTGCCTTCGGCATGATCGGTGCGCCGCCGATCGCCGGATTCATCAGCAAATGGTATCTGGGTCTGGGTGCGCTGGAGGCGGGCCAGGGCTGGGTGATCTTCGTGCTGGCCGGCAGCAGCCTGCTCAACGCCGCCTATTTCCTGCCCATACTGCATGCGGCCTGGTTTCGGGAGCCTCCAGATGCCTGGCCGGAGGAGCGCGACTTTGGCCGCAAGGAGACTGCCTGGGCGCTGTTGCTGCCGCCGCTGGTGACGGCAGCCATGGCCCTGGGCGTAGGGCTGCTGGCCTCGCTGCCCTTCAGTCCGCTGGAGTGGGCAAAGCTGATCGCGGCACGGGAGTTCTACCGGCCATGAACGAAGTAATCACCCCCCTGGCATTGTTGCTGGCTGTGATCTGGCCACTGCTGTTGGCTGTGGCGGTTGGCTTTCGGCGCCACGCGCGCTGTGGTCTTGAGACTCGTGCCCTGGGCGGCGTTGCCGGCGCTGGCGACGGTGGCAACGCTCGCCGATACCGGTCTGGCGCTTCCCGGTGCCATGCTGGGCAGCGCGCTGGTTCTCGACGGAATAGGGCGGGTGTTCCTGCTGTTGAGCGCCGCCCTCTGGCTGGCAACCGGATTGCTCGCGCGTCCCCAACTGCATAACGCCGGGGCTAACCGCTTCGCTGTTCTGCTGCTACTGGCCATGACGGGCGCATTTGGTCTGGCGCTGGCGGCCGACGCCCTGTTGTTCTTCACCGCAGCAACCCTGGCAGGCTATGCCCTGTACGGCCTGCTGGTCCACGAGGCGAATGTATCGGCGCTGAAGGCGGGCAGGGTGCTGGTGGTGCTGCTCGTGGTGAGCGATCTTCTGGTGTTTGAACTGTTGTTGATGCTGGGCCAGGCGGCAGGGAGCGTTGATTTCCCGTCCCTGCGCCAGGCTTTCGTGAACTCCGACAACACGGGGCTGATGCTTGGTCTGTTGATTGTCGGTTTTGGGATCAAAACCGGTGTCGTTGGGTTTCATTTCTGGTTGGCGCCGGTCTTCGTGACCTCGGTAACGGCGGTGCGCCCGGCGCTGATCAGCTTCATATTCGGTGCCGGGTTGCTGGGCTGGTTGCGCCTGCTGCCGCTTGGCGACATCCACGATATACACTGGGCCGGTACGGGAGCCGTGCTGCAGTGGCTGGCGTGGGTTATGCTGGGGTACGCCGTCTTCGTGGGTCTGTTGCAGTCCCATTTTCGCTCGGTACTGGCTTACGCCACCATTGCCCTGTCCGGGTTTTGGGCAGCGACGCTGGGGTCGGCCTTGCTGTACCCGCGGGCCTGGAACGGGATGGCCGAGGCGACACATGCTGCCGTTCTCCAATCGGGATTCGCCCTTGCCGCTTTACTGCTGCTCGACTGGCATACAGGCAAGTCTGCCCCGGCATGGTTGCGTCGCCTGTCAACTGGCGTGATGTGGTTGGCCACTTTTCTATTGGCGGCCGCACCCGTGGGCATCGCCGGATCCCTGGCGAAGGTCGATGGGATGGCGGCGGCGCAGATGTCCTGGGCGACGGCTGCCATCGCCTTCCTTGTCATTCGCGGCCTGCTACTGATTGGTCCCCCCCGCCATGGTGCTCGCGACATGAGTGCTTCCCTCTACGCCATGCAGCAATCTACGCAAGTGACCACGACAACGTCCCTGCTGGTGGCCGGGGGGCTGACGGCAGCGACCTTGATGGCTGCGGTACACAACCTGGCCGGGCTATCAGTTTCCGAACTGTGGCGTCCCGCCATGGCGGTATCAGCTGCCGCGCTGGTAGCGTGGCTGAGCGCTGAACGGCTCGTGCCGCGCCTGCCGACTCTTCCTCCGGGTGATCTGTTGGTGCCTTTCAGCCGTGGTTTGTCAAATGCCCTCACCTTTGTCCGCCGCTTGTCGGACGAGCAATTGCCGCGTTGGCGCGATGCGTGGTTGGTCTCGTTGGGGCGACCCTGGTCTAATGTGGACTGGTGGAGGATGGTCGAACGGGTCGACTTCGGACTCAACAGCTGGCGCACTGTGTTGGTGGTTCTCGTGCTGCTGGGTCTGACGGTGGCCTGGTTGGGTGGATACGGATGAATCCCACGGTCGTGTCAGCCGATCAAGCCATAATGCGAACTGCGCTCTCTATAAGCGGGCAGACTGCATGACTGGTTAGCAAGTCCTTTATTGCGAACCTGGCAAAGAAGCGAGTTAATCCATCTTTTTTGGGTGACCCCTGGTCTCGGAGTTCGGGCTCCGGTGGTCATCCAGACTTACGGGGAGTTTTGGCAAGGCAGCAGTTACCAGACAGGTATTGAGGAGAATGGACAGAAGGCCCCGACCCCCAACTTCGAAGAAAAACACGGCCGACTTGCCGACGCGCGTCCACCGGTGGATTCTGATTGTCCTCAAGGCCACCATGGCAGTGGAATTCGTGCTGGTGTTCTACTGACCGTACCCCTGAATCAGTACCATGTTTGATATGGGAAAGTTGATCATATGAGGCCGCCTGTTTCGCGAGCACAGCCGGTGGTTGAACATTCAGACCTCGACCGGTGTCGAGAATGACCTGGGTTTGATCGCCAGTACCGAGCAGTCCACAGCTGCCAGGGTCTTCTCCGCCGTGTTGCCGATAAAGAATCCAGGGATACCGGTGCGGGCTACTGTGCCCATCACAATCAGTTCGACACGCTTTTTCTGTGCCAGGGACGGGATGATATCGCCCGGGTTGCCCTTTATCAGGTGAACCTTTGCGTTTATGTTCTGTAATTCATGATCCCCGAGCAGTGCGTCCAGCTGTTCCTTGTGAACTTTTCGGGTATCACGCACCATACGGTCAATATCGGATTTCGGGAGATTGGCGCGTCCGCTTCGCAGCACGGATTCGTGAGGCATGCTCCAGGCATGCGCAATGTGCAGTTCGCTGTTCTCGCGAGCTGCAATGGAAGTGGCGAGGTCCAGGATTATCGCATTGAGTTCGGCATTGGCTTTTTCTTCAGGGTCCAGGTCAACCGCAGCAAGTATGCGGGCATATTTTTTTCGTTTTGCAGGTTTAATGATCCATACGGGGCATGGACACTTGCGGAACAGATGCATATCAGTACTCCCGAACAACATACTGGATACGCCGCCGCGGCCTTCAGCAGGCTTGATAACGAGGTCATGGCCGCCACGAACCACTTCTTTGATAATCTCCAGGAAGGGTATACCTACCAGCAGCCTGGTTTTGATGTCGAGTCCTTCAGTCGCCACTTTTTTAACCAGGGTCTCCAGCTGTTTCTGCTGTAAACGGAGAAAATGTCTTCTGAAGATTAATCAGAGTACGCGGAATTTCCTGGCCCAAATTAACGACTGACAATTGCGCCTCGCTGGATCGTGCGAGCTGAACTGCGCGTTGGAGCGCCGTACCGGCAGTGGAGGCAGGGTCGTTGATAAACAGAATCTTTTTGAATCCAAGCATATATCAACCCCCTGGAAATGTAAGTCGTATAATAGCATTCAAATACAAGAAAATATGCGAACCAGGACGGAACACTACGAACCAGGCGGTCGGGAGTTCGACAAATTTGCCGGGAGCAAATCTGAACAGCGGAGCGTAGCGACGCTCGCCCCGAAGGGGCGGCCTGCAGGGATGTAGGCCGTAATCTCTCCGGGCGCGCCAAACAAACAAAAAAAGGGGGGAAGCCCCGCTACCGGAAGGCGCCGCTCAACATTCGACGCTGGATGGTCCGCGAATGCTGGAGACGTCGGCTGAAGATTGCAGGTTACGCGCCTGCCGTTTCATCAGGTCGACGATCGCGTAGACACCGACGTGGCGGTTCGGTGACAGATGTTCATGCAGGTTGAGCCGGCTGAAAAGTTCGTCGACGTCCAGTTGTTCTATTTCTGCAACCGTTTTGCCGGAGACCAGCTGGATCAGCACGGCGAGCACCCCCTTGATGATGCTGGTGTCGCAATCCCCGTGAAAACGGATGAGCTCCGGATCATGCTCGTCACGATAGGCGTGCACCCAGACCTCGCTCATGCAGCCCCTGCACCTTGTTTTCCGCCGTCTTCAGGGCGGCCGGCATAACGGGCAGTTTTTCACCCAGCTCGGTCAGGTACTGGTAGCGCTGCTCCCAGTCACCCAGCAACTCGAAAATGTCGACGATGTCATCGAGGCTGGTCATTATCAAAACAGGCCCAGCGCGAGCCTGGCCTCGTCACTCATGCAGTCCTGGTTCCAGGGCGGGTCCCAGACCAGTTCGACCTGCGCCGCGGTCACGCCGTCCACCGTGCGGATGGCGGATGCCACCTGTTCAGGCAGGATGCCGGCCACCGGGCAGCCCGGCGAGGTGAGTGTCATGCGCACAGACACCTCGGCGCGGTCGTTGATGTCCAGTCCGTAGATCAGTCCGAGGTCGTAAATGTTCACCGATATTTCCGGGTCATAGACCGTGCGAATGGCCTCGATTACACGTGATTCCAGCGAGTCTTCCGCCGGTGTCACGGCTGTCCCGGGCGTTTGTGCTGCAGACCGTTGTTCAGATTTGTCATTCATGTCACGTTACTCCGCGCTCGCCGCGACATCACCAAGCATGTCCACCAGTCGTTTGGCAGCCAGGTCGCGCAGGACCGGGACGTCGATGGTGTCGAGGATCTCACCGGCAAATCCGAGGCACAGCATGTTACGCGCGGTGGGCACGTCGATGCCGCGCGAACGCAGGTAAAACATCTGCTGCGGGTCAAGCTGGCCGACGGTGGTGCCGTGACTGCAGCTGACATCATCGGCATGGATTTCCAGTTGCGGCTTGGTGTCGACCTCGGCATCCCTGCACAGTACAAGATTGTCATTCGTCAGGACGGCATCGCTGCGTTGCGCCTGCTTCTCGACCAGGATACGTCCGTCGAACACCGCACGTCCCTTGCCGTACAGCACGCCCTTGAACTGCTCGCGACTGGTGCACCCGGGTACGCTGTGGCGCACATCGAGATGAACGTCGTTCAGTTGCCGGTCACCCACGGTATACAGCCCGTTCAGCACACATTCAGCATCTTCCTGCCTGAAGCAGGCGTTATATTCTGTCCTGCTCCAGCGTCCGCCGAAGGTCAGGCTGGTGCCGTGGTAGCGGCTGGCCTGCTGTTGTGAAAGGTTTATGCTGCCGAGGTGATACGCGCTGCGGCTTTCGTCCTGCATTCGGTAGTGGCTGAGCGCGGCACCCGCACCCAGCACGATCTCGGTCAGGTTGTTCTGGAAATACAGTGACTGGTCAGGGCAGATAAAACGCTCCACCAGCGTCGCCTTTGCGGCGGGTTCCAGGATGACGAGGTTGCGCGGCTGCAGCAGCAGCGGCGCTATCCGCACACTGGTTGAAATGAATCACCTCGATGGGCTGCTCCAGTTCCACGCCGCTTTCGATGTGCAGATAAACACCGTCATTCGCCAGCGCGGTATTCAGCGCAGTGAATACATGCCCCGGCTGCTGCACCGCCTGGCCGAACCAGGTCGCCAGCTGTTCCGGGTTGGTCATCAGCGCCGTGCGCAAATTGCACAGTTGTACACCGTCCGGCAAATCATGCAGGTTGGACAGCCAGGGCATAAAACACCCGTTGGCAAAGACCAGCCGCCAGGCATCGAACGCCGGCAGAATGCAATCGTTCAGCGTCGCCGACGGCACCGCCGGGGCGGCGGCGGGCGGCACGAAGTGATGCTCGAGCAGGGAATCGATACGGGAATACCGCCAGCCTTCCTGTTTGCGATCGAGCAATGGCAGGGTGGTCAGCGCCTGCACGGCTGCCTTGCGGGCGGCGTCCAGCCAGTCCGGCTGGACGGTATCCGGTCCGGCTGCCGAGTCGGCCACCAGTTGCCGCGCCCAGTCGTTCTGTTGCCCGATCGTAATCATGCCGCGGCCTCGCCGGTGATCCAGCCATAGCCCTTGTCTTCCAGCTCCAGTGCCAGTTGCCTGTCGCCGGAGCGGGCGATACGGCCCGCGACCAGCACGTGCACAAAATCAGGCGCTATATAATCGAGCAGGCGCTGGTAATGGGTGATCAGCAGGATTGACCGCTGCGGACTGCGCAGCGCATTGACGCCGGCGGCGATGACGCGCAAGGCATCGATATCGAGGCCCGAGTCGGTCTCGTCGAGGATGGCGAGCTTCGGCTGCAGCATGGCCATTTGCAGAATCTCGTTGCGCTTTTTCTCGCCACCGGAGAAGCCGGCATTGACGTTGCGCTTCAGCAGCGCTTCGTCAAGTTCCAGCAGGCCGGCCTGTTCCCGCACCTGCTTCAGGAACGCCACCGCATCGAGCTCCGGCTCGCCGCGTGCGCGGCGTCCCGCGTTGACCGCCTCGCGCATGAAGATCATGTTGTTCACCCCGGGCAGTTCGACCGGGTACTGCATGCCGAGAAAAATACCCTGGTGCGCGCGCTCCTCCGGCGCCAGCGACAGCAGGTCCGCGCCCTCGAACAGCACTTCACCCGCGCTGACCTGGTAGCCCTCGCGCCCGGCCAGGACATGCGCCAGGGTGCTCTTGCCGGAACCGTTCGGCCCCATGATGGCATGTACTTCCCCGGCGGCAATATTGAGGTCCAGTCCGCGCAGGACGGGTTTGTCCTCGATGCTGACGTGCAGGTTTTTTATAGCAAGCATGTTACTTCTACTCCGTTTACGTGGTTAGCCGACCGCGCCCTCGAGCGTGATATTCAGCAGTTTCTGTGCCTCCGCCGCGAACTCCAGCGGCAGTTCCTTGAACACTTCCTTGCAAAAACCGTTGACCAGCATCGACACGGCGTTCTCCTCCGACAGGCCGCGCTGCCGGCAGTAGAACAGCTGGTCCTCGCCCAGTTTCGAGGTGGTGGCCTCGTGTTCCACCCTGGCCGTGGGGTTGCGCACCTCGATGTAGGGAACGGTATGCGCGCCGCACTGGTCGCCGATCAGCAGTGAATCGCACTGGCTGTGGTTGCGCGCATTCTCGGCGCGCGGCGTCATGCGCACCAGCCCGCGATAGGTATTCTGGCCGTGACCGGCGGAGATACCCTTGGACACGATGGTGCTGCGGGTATTGCGGCCGAGGTGGATCATCTTGGTGCCGGTGTCGGCCTGTTGCCTGCCGCGCGTGACGGCGACGGAATAAAATTCGCCCACGGAGTCGTCGCCGCGCAGGATGCAACTGGGATATTTCCAGGTAATGGCCGAACCGGTCTCCACCTGGGTCCAGGAAATGTGCGAACGATCCCCGCGGCAGTCACCGCGCTTGGTGACGAAATTGTAGATACCGCCGCGGCCCTGCTCGTCGCCGGGGTACCAGTTCTGTACCGTGGAATACTTGATGCGTGCGTCCTCCATGGCGATCAGCTCGACCACCGCGGCATGCAGCTGGTTTTCGTCGCGACTCGGGGCGGTACAACCTTCCAGGTA
This sequence comes from uncultured Halobacteria archaeon, assembly GCA_963768575.1. Taxonomy (GTDB): domain Bacteria; phylum Pseudomonadota; class Gammaproteobacteria; order UBA9214; family UBA9214; genus UBA9214. The sequence continues at coordinate 405,924 of CAVYIJ010000001.1, read as the reverse complement.
GCTCACGTGACTGCCGGCCTCGGCGATGATCAGCGTGCGCTCGAACTGGCCGGTATTGGCCGCGTTGATGCGAAAGTAGGTCGACAGTTCCATCGGGCAGCGCACGCCTGCCGGGATGTAGACAAAGGTGCCGTCGGTAAACACCGCGGCATTGAGGCAGGCAAAGTAGTTGTCGGTGTGCGGCACCACGGAACCGAGATATTGCTGTACCAGTTCCGGGTATTCGCGCACGGCTTCCGACATGGCGCAGAAGATGACGCCGGCCTCGGCCAGGTTCTTGCGGAACGTGGTTGCCACCGACACGCTGTCGAACACGGCATCCACCGCAACGCCCGCCAGTGCCTTCTGTTCTTCCAGCGGGATGCCCAGCTTGTTGTAGGCGTCCAGCAGTTGCGGATCGATCTCATCGAGGCTCTGCGGACCCGCGCCCGGTTTTCCCGGCGCGGAATAATAGGAAATGGCCTGGTAATCGATAGGCGGGTGCGTGACATACGCCCATTGCGGCTCGCTCAGGGTCAGCCAGTGGCGGTAGGCCTTGAGCCGCGCCTCCAGCATCCAGGCCGGTTCCTGCTTGCGCGCGGAAATCAGGCGAATCGTCTCCTCGTCGAGGCCCGGCGCTACCGTGTCCGCCTCGATGTCGGTGACAAAACCATGCTGATAGCCCTTTGCAATCAGCTCGGTGACCCCGTTTTGTGAAGAACTCATGGCCTGCACGCTCCTGGATAATACCTGAGTAAAATAGTCAGGTATTACGGATTATGCACCCATTGGCGATTAATTCAACTACCACGTTTGGGGGATGACGGGACCGGGTCACGGGCGTGTCCGTCGTTGTCAGCCGCATGCCGGCTAGTCATTCGAAGCGGCTGACAGGAGGGCAGGGCAGCCGTTTATCCAGCGGGACCCTGTTATGTCGGGCGGCAGCTTGTTTACGGCGTTTGCTGCAGGGGCGAGAGGTTATGGACGGACGGGTTTTGCATTCAGCGCGGACAGGATCCGGGCATCACGGGCGTAAATATCTTCAATAAATCGTACGTCGTCACTGCCGTTATCGGATACGACGGTCCAGTATAAAAGATGTACCGGGACCGGCTGTTTTAATGTCACGCGCGTTTCCTTGCCGGTATCGATCACTTGTTCCAGTCGGTCACGGGGCCAGTCCAGGTCACCCTGCAGCACCCATTCAGCCAGGTCAAACGGGTCCTTCACCCGAATGCAGCCGGAAGAGAAGTCCCGGCGTGTCTTGTCGAACAATTCCCGCGATGGCGTATCGTGCAGATACACGTCATGCCTGTTGGGCAGCATAAACTTGATTCTTCCCAGCGCGTTGTGCGGACCGGGTTTCTGGCGCAAGCGGAAAGGAAAATCCGTTGCACTGTAGGCACGCCAGTCTATCTTGCTCGTGTCCTGTAAATTACCGTTTTGGTCCAGCACCTGGAAACCCAGTTTTTCCACTGACTGCGGGGATTTCTGGAAGACGGGAAGTTTATCCAGACGGGCCAGCTTGCGAGGCGTTTCCCACCACGGGTTAAGGACCAGGTAGGTCATGTTCTCTGAAAATACCGGGGTTTGTCGATAATTACGTCCCACGATGACGTCGTGTACCCGTAATATGTGATTACCCTCGTGTGTCTCGAGTCGATAGTCGGCGATATTGACCCGAATATGCCTGTCGCCCAGGTCTTCCGGCAGCCAGCGCCAGCGTTCGAGATTGACGCGGATCCGGTCCACCCGGTCCTGCGGCGTCAGGTTGAGAAATTTCAGGGTGGCAGGCCCGACGACACCGTCCGGTTCAAGATTCGACCTGTGCTGAAATCGTTTTACCGCTGTGACGAGCTGATCGTCGTAAAGATTCACCTCGTCGGGAATCGATGCATCGATGTCTCCGCTTGCCAGCAAGCGGCTGCGCAGGGCGGGCACCCGGGAACTGCGCATGCCGGGTTTGAGCGACTCGCCGTGCGGGACAAGGCCCCAGCCTTCTCCGGCGGAAAACTTTCGGTAGCGTTTCAATGCAGCCTTCAATACCCGGTAACGGGGCTGTTGCGGACCGAGCGCATCGAGTGAAGACCTGATGACGTCATTCACGAGGCTGTCTTCCAGGTAGGCGACCAGGTCGGGTTGCCGTCCCACGGCTGACCACGCGGTTTCCATGGTAATCGGCTTGACCTTGCCGTTAGCCAGGTGACCGGCATAGGACAGAAAGGCATCGGTTGCCAGAATATTCAACCGGTCTGTCTTCGTGGTGCCGGAGCGCAGTGCCGAAAAATGGTAATCGTCCGGATCGAGGCCATGTTCGCGAGCGTCGCCCAGTGCCGTTACCAGGGACATGATCTGGGGCTGACGCCAGCGAGGTTCGAAATCGTTCTCTCTGAATGCACGCACGGTCAAGTCCGGCGCGAGCAACTGCCCGTCAGCCAGCAGTTGATCCAGTTCCGGCTGGATGGCGGAAGATGCCGGCGGACAAAAGATCGTAAATACGATTGCCGGGGCCAGGCTGCCGGCAAATGTAATTCGCATAACTACTCCCGTCCGGTAAGTGGAAACAGCTTCAGTGTCCCGGCCTGTTGTCTCCGTGTTCCGCGCGTACAACGTGGCGCCAGATGAGCATAAATATACGCTTGTTCGAACATATTGAACAAGCATAAACGGCTGCCCGGAATACGCCCTGCCTGGCGATATACCGCGGCGACATGACCTGCAAATTGATCTGGACACCCGGCAGGCCTGCCACAATAATAACTGCCTGCATACGGGCCGGGCATCCTGTTTTCGGTATGTCCAGGTAGAGGAACGGTCGGTTGACCTGTTGCAGTGAAACGTGCCGTCTTGCGCCGGCACTGAAAGGCTGCTTCAATCAACACAGATGCAGTCAGGCCAGGATATAAATGCTGCAGATCATAAACCGTCAAAGAGGTGTATGTTGATTATTGCATCAATCGATGTCCATGTTTCAATAAAAGCTGACCTTGCTTGCTGCCCGGGTCATCATGCCTGCTAACCCGATAGCGTCACTGCGGTATCGTACCTGGAAGGTGTTGACCGTGGATGTTGATGGCAACGCACGCAGTCGTGCCTTTGACCAGTTTCTTCTCGTGCTCATTCTCCTTAACGTTGCGGCGGTCGTCGCCGAGAGCGTGGAGCCGTTTGGAACGCGCTATCAGTCTTTTTTCAGCCTCTTTGAAATCATCTCGGTTGTTATATTTTCCTTCGAGTACCTGTTGAGGGTCTGGGTCTGCGTTGAAGACCCGCGTTACAGCCATCCCGTCACCGGGCGTTTGCGCTATGCATCGAGTCCGCTGGCGATCATCGATCTCCTGGCTATCCTGCCGTTCTACCTGTCCTTTATTACCACGGACCTGCGCATGCTGAGGGTTCTCCGGGTGTTCCGCTTGCTCAGGATGGCCAAGATTGCCCGCTACTCACAAACCCTGCGGATATTCGGCAGGGTGCTGGTCGCGACTCGAATGCAGCTGTTGCTCACGCTCATGCTGATGGCCGTGCTGCTGTTGCTGTCTTCGAGTTTGATGTACGCGGTGGAGCACCAGGCACAGCCCGAGGCTTTTTCCAGCATACCGGCGGCCATGTGGTGGGCCATCGCCACGCTGACCACGGTGGGTTACGGTGACATCTACCCGATAACCGCGTGGGGGAAAATATTCGGTTCGCTGGTGGCGGTGTTCGGCATTGGCATGTTCGCGTTGCCGACGGGTGTGCTGGGGGCGGCGTTCCTGCAGGAACTGCGGATTGCCCAGAAATCCATTGTCTGTCCCCACTGCGGCAAGGAAATTACCGACGCCAACCGAAAGCAGGAAACCTGATGGTCTATCGCAGGATCGCACGCGATACACGCGGCTGACCCGTGTACGCAACAGGTGTTTGAACAGCACTGGCCGGGAGTACGGTAATAATGATTTGCATCATGGATGACAAACACAAATAACTTTAGCCGGAGAATCTTATGGAAATAATGTATTTCTTGACCCGTGAAAAACCTTCCGCGCTGGATTCGGTCGATGAGTTGCCGTCGGAAGGGTTCATCTGGCTGGACATAGTGCGCGGAACTGAAACCGGGTGGACCGACCTGGTGAAGCATCTCACCGGCATTGCCATTCATGAACGACATGTACATGACGCGGAAAATGCACTGCATCCGTCGTATTCGGATATGACCAGCGATTATGAAATGGTGATTTTTCGCGGACTGGCTTCACAAAAACAGATCGATGCAGTTGATATCTTCGAGTCGAAGCCAACCGCCCTGTTTCTGTTCGAAAAATTACTGGTCACGATTCGTCCGGAAGAAAGCCGTTCCATTCCGCTGGTGAAAGAGCGGCTGAACAAACTGCGTGCTCGAATACCGATGCGTCCGGCCGGGCTCATGCACCTCATATTAAGCGCTGTTACCGACCGTTTTATGGAACTGCGGGAACCGCTTACGCTGCAACTGGAAACCTGGCGCAATGACCTGCTCGATCCCAGGAATCCCTTTGATGACTGGATGACCCTGCTGAATCACCGCAATAAATTGCGCACCTTCGAGATTCTCTGCGAGGAGCAGGAGGAGGCGGTCACCCGGTGGCGGGACAATACCAATGTTGAAATGGATGACCATATAACGGTGCGTTATAACGATCTGCTGGAGCATATCCATCGTGTCATGCGCTTTGCTTCGGACCAGCAACAATCGGTGGAGTCACTGGTGCAGCTGCATTTTTCGGCCGTGGCCCATCGCACCAACGAAATCATGCGGGTGTTGACGGTTATTTCCGCCGTGTTTTTGCCCCTGTCGCTGGTCGCCGGTATTTTCGGCATGAACTTCGAGTACATGCCGGAGCTGAAATTGAAGTATGCGTACTTTTTCGCTTTGGGTGGAATGTTGACGGTGGGGGTCAGCATGCTGCTGGTTTTCAAAAAGAAGCACTGGTTCTGAATGCGGGCTCATGCTCGCCATTGACCGTATGCATGCGGCCTTACATCAGCCGGCGAGTACCGGAAACAGCTGTTTAAAGCCATTGGCCATGATCTCTACTCAATACCATAAAGCGGGAATCCAATGATGGAAGCAGGTCCGGTTAATGTCCTGATATGGGCAGGTATCATTTTTTGTATCAGCCAGTCGGCCATGTTCTCGGGCCTGAACCTCGCATTGCTCGGCATCAGCCGCCTGCGCCTGGAAGTGGAGGCCTCCTCAGGTAATGCCGCGGCATTAAAGGTCCTCGCGCTGCGCCAGGATTTCAACCTGCTGCTGACTACAATTCTATGGGGCAACGTGGCCATCAATGTGTTACTGGCACTGTTGTCCAAGTCGGTCATGGCCGGCGTCGGCGCCTTTTTCTTTTCAACAATCCTGATCACTCTCGTTGGCGAGATCGCACCGCAGGCCTATTTTTCACGCCATGCGCTGCGCATGGGGTCCCTGCTGGCGCCGGTGTTGCGCTTTTACCAGGTTATTCTCTTCCCGGTGGCCAAGCCCGCGGCCATGGTGCTGGACTTGTGGCTGGGCGAAGAAGCTATCAGCTATTTCAGGGAACGTGAACTGCGCGCGGTCATTCACAAGCATATCGAGGCGGAAGACTCGGACGTGACTCGCCTGGAGGGGATCGGCGCCATGAATTTTCTGGCGCTGGATGACGTTTCCGTGACCCGGGAAGGTGAATACGTGGACCCGGACAGTATCATCAGCCTGCCGATGCAGGAGGGTTCGCCGGTGTTCCCGGAGTTTGAGCGCAACGCACAAGACCCGTTCCTGCTGGGCATCAACAAGTCCGGCAAGAAGTGGGTGATCATCGTTGATGAGCAGCATGAGCCCTGCTTCGTGCTGAATGCCAATGCCTTCCTGCGGGATGCGCTGTTCAGTGAAGCGGTAATCAATCCTTATATTTACTGTCACCGTCCCATTATCATCAAGGACCCGGGTACCTTGCTTGGCAAGGTGCTATCACGACTGAAGGTGTATGCGAAGTCTGAAGTCGATGATGTCATCGACAACGATCTCATATTGATCTGGTCAGGTGAAAAACGGGTGATTACGGGAGCTGACATTCTCGGCCGGTTATTGCGGGGAATCTCGCTGCGCGATAGCGTTCAATCCTTATCCTGAACCGCTGCTGTCCCGCAAACCCCTTCTTCCGAAGGGAGAGGGATAGAATAAAGCTAACTGCCTGTTTTTATACCCCCTCTCCCTGGCCCTCTCGGTAACTGCTCCATGCGTTACTCTACCTCCTGCATCCCTGCAGTCGTCCCGGAGGGAGAGGGAATGGCAGTTTCGATGCTGTGCACAACCACCAGGTGTCGCTCGATCACCCAGCTTCCTGGTTACGCTCCCTCCCCCTCAGGGGGAGGGTTGGGGAGAGGGGATCTGAATAAGAAATTACCTCCCTCTCCCTGGCCCTCTCCCGGAGGGAGAGGGGATGTTCTGTTTGTTTTGTGGTGACCATCATTCATGTACAGTTGGCAATAACAGTTCATATAAATATTTTCTTTCGTGGTGTTACAGGTAAATCTAAAAGCAGTTATGGGACATTAGTGATACTGAACAGGTTTCAATGGCCGTTATGCCTGCGTGTCGAGTGCCTGGTCGTGTTGCGGCCGGAAGCGAGGGTATATCGATGGTATGTCGGCCCCGGCGCCGATGACCCGCAACCCGGTTGGCCGCCGGGGTGAAGATTCAGGACATTCCCCGCGCTGTCCTGCCAGGGATTATTTATCCACGGTAATGACGCGTATCAGGTCGGTGCCGCCGGCTTGCTGATGCTGGCCGGCGGTCGATATCACGATGTCGCCCGGCTTCAGGAATCCCAGTGATTTCGCCTGCTCCATGGCGAAGGCGAGTCGTGCGCGGTCCGTGGGTTCGCCATTATAGAGAATCGGTATGACGCCCCAGTTCATCGACAGTTTGCGCGCCACTTTCACGGCCGAGGTAATCGCGAGTATCGGGACCTCCGGTCGGTATTTCGAGATCAGTCTCGAGGTAAACCCGGTCTCGGTCAGGCTGATGATTATCGCCGCCTTGAGGTTTGCCGACATGCTGACCGCGGCCTGGCTGACGGCCTCCGTCACCACGTTCGAGGGGTGCGGGTTGAACCGCTGCAAATAACCGTATTCGCCCAGCGAGGCTTCCGCGCGCCGTGCGATAGTGGCCATGGTGCTGACAGCCTCCACCGGATATTTACCGACCGCGGTCTCGCCCGAGAGCATGACGGCCGAAGTGCCGTCCAGGATGGCATTGGCAACATCGCTGGCCTCGGCGCGGGTTGGCTTCGGATTGTGTTCCATGGAAGCCAGCATTTGCGTGGCGGTAATGACGGGTTTGCCGTCGGTCACCGTCAAGCGGATGATGTGTTTCTGGGTGGCGGGGACGTCGGCCAGCGGCAGTTCCACGCCCATGTCGCCGCGCGCCACCATGATGCCATCCGCGGCGCTGACGATTTCCTGCAGGTTCTCCACGCCGGCCTTGTTCTCGATCTTGGCGATGATGGGGATATTCACGTCATTCTCGATGAGGATTTCCCGCATTTTGTAGATGTCATCCGCGGACTGGATGAAGGAGGCCGCGATGTAATCGACATCGTTCTCGGCGGCAAAGCCCAGCTCCCTGACGACATCCTCGCGGTTCTCCGGGCTGACGGCGCTGAGTGCGAGCCGGGTGTCGGGAAGGTTCACGCTCTTGCTGTTGCCCAGCCAGCCACCGTGGATGACGCTGCATTCAATCTCGCTACCGTTGACTTGTGTGACCACCAGCTCGATGGCGCCGTCGTCCAGCAGGATCGGAGTGCCGGCACTGACTTCCTCCGGCAGTTTTCTGTAGGTCACCGCGACGCCGTCCTTGTTGCCGATGCGCTCGTCGCTATGCAGTGTGAAGCTGGTGCCCGACAGCAGTTCCACCGTTCCGCCTTCCACATGCCCGGTGCGAATCTCGATGCCCCGGGTATCGATCATGATGGCGATGCTGGTACGTGCCTGCGCGGATGCCTCGCGCAGGAGCTTGACCTGTGCCTTGTGATCGGCCAGGGTGCCGTGCGAGAGGTTCAGGCGTGCCACGTTCATGCCTGCCCTGATCATGGCGGAAAGTTTGTCCAGCGTGTTGCATGCCGGACCAATGGTGGCGACGATTTTCGTTTTTCGCTGGATGGGAAGACCTGTTTTCGTATTTGTCATTCTTGTAGTATTGCCCGGTGTGTGATTACGGTTAAAATTGATGACGTTACCCGTGTCCTGGATGGTTCAGGCAAAAACGTCCTCCGGTGTGCTGTTGAAGTTCTCGGCCAGGGTGTCGATGGTGATGCGCATTATCTCACGAAACACCTTGTCCCTGCTGGCATTCACCACAATGGGAATATTTGCGCGGTCCGCTTCCGATAGCAGATAGGACTGCAGGCGCCAGATTTCATCAAAGTGTTCCAGGTAACGCCCGGCGCGCCGTTGCGGCACATTGGTGCTGCGCCCCTGGATCCTGCGTTGCAGGCTTTTACGTTTCAGTACGCCCAGCATGATCGGAATGACAACGGCGTCCGACTCTTTTCTAAGTTTCTCCATGAATGCCGGGTGAATATGCACGCCTTCCAGTACCAGCGATACGCGTTCCCGCATTGCCCGCTGGATGACTGCTGACGTTGCCACAGAGAGTAAATCGGCCTGGCTTCGGTAACCCTGCACCAGTAATGCATCAGAAACCTCGCCGCTGTTTTCCGACTGCCCCGGCAACGCCTCCCAGGCGGCAAAGGATGACAGGTGCAGGACCGGCATCAGTTGAGCGGGAATCATGGTGCGCATGACTTCGCGCAGCATGTCCGTGGACTGGGTGCGCACGATATCCAGCCGGCTGGCCAGCATGGTCGCCGTGGTGCTCTTGCCGCAACCGGCCGTTCCGCCGATGAGAAATATCAACTCACGGCCACTGTTGAGAAAATCACGCCATACCAGCCAGCGGTTTGCAACGGCCGGCCCCATGTCGCGGGACTGCCGTAAATAGCGGTATGTCAGGTGGGCAACGCGCCGCGAGGATATTTTCTCGATGTGCCTGTTCGCCATGTGTTGCTGCAGTAGCTGTACAATGGTATCTGTTTCGCTGTCTTTCCAGCCCGATGGTTTCGAGGGTATGCTGGTATTCGAGTCGTGAAAACGGCAGCAATTGCCCGTCCCGCTGTTCGACCTGGATCGTCAGCGGCGTATTGCGTTTCTCGTATCGATCGGCAATGGCATCCTTGCCGAGTGCCTGCAGCCGGTCGAACACCATGGTGTGCAGGTCTCGCGTGGTAATCACGGGGGTATCGGCGAGTTCGTTACGCACTTCCGATGCGATATTGAAGGCGTCATCGAAAGTCACCCCTGCGTCCTGCAGCGAACGTATCAGGATGCCCCGCAGGAACGGTACCCGGGTCTGATCCTCAAGGTCTTCTACCAGAATTTTTGCCACGTAACTCCCCGGACCGCAGTATTGACGGTAATTTCGAATAGTATGATATTTTAGAAGCCAAGTCCTGTGAGGCAATTATAGATGATGCATATCAATATATAGAGGTATCATCCGGGTTATATTGAAAACTTGTGTGCCCCTGGGGGTGGCGAATGTTCAGAACGGCAGAACTTGGACAAACGGTTTCCAAGAGCGAGTTCAACCAGCGTGAACCGCTGTTGCGGCAGGAACTCCTGGACGTGCAGCGCCAGTTGCGCGAGGACGGCAGTTTCCCGGTGATCATCGTGTTCGCCGGCGTGGACGGCGGCGGCAAGGGTGACACCGTCAACCTCCTCAACGAGTGGATGGACCCGCGCTGGCTGGTCACCAAGGCCTATGACGCCCCGTCGGACGAGGAGCGGGAGCGGCCGGAATACTGGCGCTTCTGGCGTGATTTGCCGCCCAAGGGACGCATTGGTCTGTTCCTCAGTTCCTGGTATTCGCGGCCGATTCTTGACCGCGTCTACGAGAAAGACGACGAGTCCGTCTTCGATGACCGGCTGGACCGAATCCTGGCCTTTGAGAAGGCGCTGGCCGACGATGATGCCCTGATTCTGAAGTTCTGGATGCACCTGAGCCGTGACGCGCAGAAACGCCGCCTCAAGAAACTCGAGAAAGACCCCCTGACGAGCTGGCGGGTCACCGAGCAGGACTGGGACCACTGGCGCATCTATGACCATTTCGAGACGGCGGCCGAGCGGACCATCATGCGCACCAGCACCGGGACCGCGCCCTGGACCATCGTGGAGGGTATGGACTCGCATTACCGCAGCCTGACCGTGGGCGGCATCATACGGGACGAAATACTCAAACGGCTGGACGAGGTAGGCAAAAAACGGCAGCTGCTCGATGAACTGGCACTGCGGGCGCGGGAAGAACAGCATGCGAAAGCCGGGGAGGCCGGGGATACGAGCGGGGAAGGCACGATCATTTCCCCGATGAAGACGGCTACCGTGCTGTCTGCACTGGACATGTCGCAGCACCTGGGCAAGGCGGAATACAAGAAACAGTTGCGTGAATGGCAGGCCGAGCTGAACCAGCTGCATCGCAAGGCGTTGAAAAAAAATCTGTCCAGCATCCTGTTATTCGAGGGTCCGGATGCCGCCGGCAAGGGTGGTGCCATTCGCCGTTTGACCGCCGCGCTGGACGCACGACACTACCAGGTCATACCCATCGCGGCACCCACCGACGAGGAGCAAGCACATCACTACCTGTGGCGGTTCTGGCGGCACCTTTCACGTGCCGGCCGCATTACCATTTTCGACCGCAGCTGGTATGGACGGGTGCTGGTCGAGCGGGTCGAGGGGTTTGCCTCCGAGGATCGAGTGGAAGCGTGCCTATGCGGAAATCAACGAGTTTGAAGAGCAGCTGACCGAGCACGGGATCGTTGTGCTGAAATACTGGGTGCACATCAGCGAGGACGAGCAGCTGGCCCGTTTCAAGGCGCGCGAGGAAACGCCCCACAAGCGCTGGAAGCTGACCGAGGAAGACTGGCGCAACCGCGAGAAATGGGAAGACTATGAACTGGCAGTCAACGATATCGTCGAACATACCAGCACCAGGCATGCACCCTGGATCCTGGTGGAGGGCAATGACAAGCGATTCTCGCGCATCAAGGTGCTGAAGACCTATTGCACGATGCTGCAAGCGGCACTGAAAAATAAATAGGCATGGCCGGGATGCTCTGGTACTGATTGAGTCAATCAGGGGCGGCTGCCTGCAAGTGAGGGAGGTCCTCGACAGGTGAAGGGGATGGCCGGGGCCGTGCGTGTATGATGCCGCAGGTGTCTGCCGGCCGGATTGCCAGCCAGCGGATAAAAAGCTGTTGTTCGGGCTTGCCGGGCGCGGGCCGGGCATGGCGGTGGCAGACGCCAGGCGCTTACTTGCAGTTGCTTCAGTATTAATTGACGGCTAGTTGATTTGTGTCATAAACAACCTGATTTTCGGGATTTAAAGTTAAAACCTGGCACAACGTAAAGTCCGTTCAGTAAGGGTCACAGGAGATACAAAACATGTCATCTACCAATCCGTTCGCCAACCTGTTTGGCAAATCACCCTTCTCGGCACTGCAGGTCCATATGCGCGTCGTGCTGGAATGCGTGCACGAGATACCCGCACTTTTTGATGCACTGGCGAAGGGCGATCACGAACAGGTCGCTGCTGTCAAGGACAGGATCTTCGAGCTGGAAGAAGAGGCTGACAAGCTCAAGAACGAGCTCCGCAATCGTTTGCCGAAAAGCCTGTTTATGCCGGTGGACCGGCGTGACCTGCTGGAAGTCTTGCAGATGCAGGACTCCATCGCCGATACGGCCCAGGATATTGCCGGCCTGCTGGTTGAGCGTCCGATGGAGCTCCCGGAATTCATGCAGGAACCCATGTTTGCCCTGGCAAATCGGTGTGTCGATGTATGTGAAATGTCGGCAAAAATAATCGAGGAACTCGACGAACTGCTGGCAATGGGCTTTCGCGGGCGAGAGGCGACCCGGGTCGAGGAGATGGTGAGCGCCCTGAACAAGATCGAGGATGAAACGGATGAGCTTGGCGTCGAGCTGTCGCGCCGCCTGTTTCAGCATGAAGACGAGATCAAGCCGGTGTCCGTCATGATGTGGTACCAGTTGATCCAGTGGGTCGGCGACCTCGCGGATTACGCGGAAAAGGTAGGCGACCGGTTGCGCCTCATGATCGCGCGATAGCGTGTTGCCGGGGCCGGTTGCCTGGGGTGATCGACGAATAAAGGAACAGTCAACTGTCTGACTGGCAGGTTGCAACAACAAATATCAGGCCTGCGGGAACAGGCAAATGGACCGGTACTGTCGAATACCTGTAGCGGGATACTGATTTCGGGGGAATCCAATGGACATCATTTCAAATTATGGCTTCATATTAATGGCACTGGCCATTGTCTTCGGTTTGTATATGACCTGGGGTATTGGCGCCAATGACGTGGCAAATGCCATGGGTACCTCTGTCGGGTCGGGCGCGATTACGGTCAAGCAGGCGATCATCATTGCCGCAATCTTTGAATTTGCCGGCGCATTCATTGCCGGCGGCAATGTCACCAAGACGATACGCAAGGGCATCATCGACCCGTCATCGATTGTCAACAATCCGGAAATCCTGGTCTTCGGGATGCTGGCTGCGCTGCTGGCGGCAGGTGTCTGGTTAATGATCGCCTCTTCCCGGGGCTGGCCGGTCTCGACCACGCACTCCATCGTCGGTGCTGTCATCGGCTTTGCGATGGTGGGTATCGGGGTAGATGCGGTCGAGTGGGGCAAGGTCAGCCAGATTGCCGCCAGCTGGGTGGTGTCACCGATACTGGGTGGAACCATTGCCTTCCTGTTGATGATGAGTATCCGCCGCCTGATCCTGAATACGGAAAACCCGTTCCAGAGTGCCAGGCGCTGGGGACCGGTGTATGTCTTTCTGGTGGGATTTATTATTTCCCTGGTAACCCTGTTCAAGGGACTGAAGCACCTGAACATCGAACTGTCCGTCGGAATGAGTTTTGCGGTGGCGATCATATTTGGCCTGGCCCTGGCTGGTATTGGCTGGTTGATGATTAACCGGATCGAGGTTGACCCGGATGCTGACCGGGACTTTCACTTTGCCAGCGTGGAGAAGGTATTCACACCGATGATGATCTTTACTGCCTGTGCCATGGCCTTCGCGCATGGATCGAATGATGTCGCAAACGGCATCGGTCCCCTGGCCGCCGTGGTCAGTATCGTTCAGTCGGGCGGTGAAGTGACACAAAAGGCGGAGCTGCCACTGTGGATACTGGTTCTGGGTGGTGTCGGTATCGTGGTCGGGCTTTCCACCATGGGTTACCGGGTGATGAAGACCATTGGCAGCGGGATTACCCAGCTCACACCGAGCAGGGGATATTGCGCCACCCTGGCGGCAGCGGCAACCGTCGTGCTGGCCTCCCGGACCGGTCTGCCGGTCTCCACCACGCACATAGCCGTGGGCGCCGTAATCGGCGTCGGTCTGGCGCGCGGTGTGGGTGCAATCGACCTGCGGGTCATTGGCGGTATTGTCGTGTCCTGGGTCGTGACACTGCCGGTGGGTGGTGTACTGGCGGCACTGTTTTTCTTCACCCTGAAAGGCATGTTTACCTGATGCCCGCCTGTCATATTATTTAACATCCGTGGTCGTTGCCGTCATGCTCCGTGTCATAAATTGCTTGATCAGCTGACGGGGTAGCATAAAATCAGACTGCCTCCAATATCCGGGAGAACCGGATGAGAATCCGCTTCGAAAGGCACTAATACTCAAATAACCCTGGAATCCTGATGCCCCTGAATACCGTCGAGGTTGAAGAGATCGACTGGTTCAAGGGCGTTGCTTATCCCCGCGGGGTGCGTTTTCGCGAGATTATCATCACCGGGCCACCCAGCAGTGGCAAGACGACCCTGGTTCAGAAACTGGGCGGCTGGCCTGAAGAGGGCTATATCGACCTTGCCCAGGATCACTGGTGGCGTAGTCGAATTCTGACATTCAGGCCGCGGGAAGTGCACTTCGGCATCCCATTCAGAGGCGTTCGCGAGAGTCTTTCGGTATTTGACCCGGCATGGCTTGCAGCACCGGCACCGGTCGACTTACGGGCGTATCCAGATACCACCCGGCAAGAGCTCGTTTTTCCATTTCAACTGGCGGGCACGATTTATCTTCGATTTTCAGCTACCCCCTTTGGAACAGCTCTACTCGATTCGCAAAGACCGGGCAGCCACCACAAGTCACCCGATAGACAGGATGTTTTCAAAAGAGGACGTCGAGCGGCAAAGCACAGTTTATGAGCAGCTGGCGATGCATTTTCACCGCTGTGGTATGCGGGTTATTGTGCGGACTGAATTTGCAGGCATGCCCCGGGGCATCGTCGATCCGGATGTGGTAACGGTTTAAGGAAGTTCTGATTAATTGAAATATCCCTGTCATTACGAGTGCGATGCGCATGGACAAGGCTGTGAAGCGGTCTTGTAGTTCAATCCGCGGGAGGCATGGATGCCGGGAGCGGCCAGCGCGGCAATCCCAAAATAATTGGGAATCAGTTGCCTGGAGATTGCTTCGTCACTTTGTTCCTCGGTAACTGCTCCATGCGTTACTCTCGGCTCTGGCGTCCTGCTTCGCTCTACCTGAACTACAAGGCCACTTCGTAGCCTTGTCCATGGACTCGTACCTCCTGTATGGCCCAGGCCAGCCTCTCGACCGTCCCGGTCTCACCTTCTCCATGCAGTCGTCGCAATGACGGCACATCAGGGCTTCATTAAGACAGTTACTGTAAAGATGCTGCTGTGCATGCATTTAATGCGTCACGGTTACTGCCTGCCGGTTCAGCCAGTCCAATAGCGGTTCGGCAGGGTAAATTTGCGGAACCATTCTGCCGTCGATGCGGGTGAAGATAGCGACACGGTCAGTTCGCGCGCTGATCACGATGTGATATTGATCGATCTGGCCGGCATTCAGCCAGAGGGTATCGTCCTTCGTGAGGGGATAATGGGCCACTATTAACGGTATTTCACTGCCGACCTGCAGGCCCTTGCGGAACTGGCGCACGTCGCTGCGTGTATAACCGCCGGGAAAGGCCGGTGTCCTGACCCGACTCCAGGTCATATCGTGGACGATGTCGGGAAACTGGTGCGCATCTACCAGGATTTGTCGTGAAATCTTTCTGCGCGCGGGCCCGGCATGACAGGCAATAAAATCCCGTGAGATAACCAGCAACGGGGATTGTTGATAGAAGAGCTCCAGTTGTTCCTTGTATGCTTCGCCCCGTGAGGCAATAACGTGTTTTTTCCAGAGCAGCCCCTGGGGGATGCCCTGTTTCATCAATTCATTCTGGAAACTGTCATGGTTGCCTACGATATAGAATACCTGTTCGGGGTATCTGATTTTCAGCCTGAAAATCACGTCCATCATCAATAGCGAGCTATCCATTTCCTCGAGTTTCCCGGGTTCTTCCGGGTGTACCGCGTCCCCCAGTATGATCAATGCCGCCGTGCCTTTCTCCAGGCCTTCCAGAAAGGCGTTTTCACTGAGAATCTTGAGCAGGTTGTCAAGCCGTGCGTGCAAGTCACCGACCAGGATGGGGGTCATGTGGTCCGGTAACTCCAGTAGACAACCCGGATTGCCCAGGGAGTCCTTGAGGCGGCCGGATTCATGCCGGAGGAGTTCATTGACCTGTATTAATGTTTCAATTGCCTCGCGGGCGGGCAGAGTTTCAAGCGGTCCGCCGAAGATTTCCGGAACCCGCATCAGTGCTGTTCTGCGACGGCTGGTAATACTGGAGAATTCCGGTGTATCGTCAATCAGGGACAGGTAGGTTCCGAGTTCCGAAATCGGGTCTTTGATAACCAGCGCATCGCCCATATGCGTGATAGAAACGTGGCGCCGGAATGCATCGCGTGGAGAACTGAACACATTTTCCTGGTATTCAATATTGCTGTCGATCACCAGTGTGTCGCCGGGGGACAGCCTTTGAAAGTGTGCAATCCCCGAGAGATAGCGTTCCGGGTCGAACAGGATGAAATCGCAGGGCGAACCCTCTTCATGCCCGCTTATGTCGGGATCCGGGCACAGATGGACAATCTGCTTGCCCATCTCGATCCTGTATTCAGGATATCCCATGACAGGGATTCGCAAAGCCTTGCCTGACAGGCGCAACTTCCGGGATTTCTCCGGTACTACGGTTTCGCAAGCAGGGCTGAAATAAGCCCGGATGTTCTGCAAGATTGATTGTTTCATAATGTCCCGGAAAACTGGTTCCTGATACTAATTGTAGCTTTCCCGCCGGTGCGACGTATATGCATCTTCAGCAGACTGACGCTGCTATTGACATCCAGAAACGGTCATTTCTCCGCTGTGGTCAGGGTAATTGATCTTGATGCCGGAAAATCACAGGTGAAAGTGCTGCCGCGTCCCGCTTCGCTGTCGATTTCCAGCACGGCATCATGCCTGTCGAGTACCTGCCTCACGATGGCCAGACCGAGGCCGGTACCGCCGGTATCACGCGAACGGCTGCTGTCGACACGGTAGAAACGTTCTGCCAGGCGGGGTATATGGCGGGCCGGGATGCCCTCACCGGTATCGCTGACACTGAATCGTGCACCCGTTTCATCGGCGGACCAGCGCACCCTGATTTCCGCACGGTCAGGCGTATGTCGTATTGCGTTGACGACAAGATTTGTAAAGGCGGTGCGAAGTTCACTGGCGTTGCCGCTCAATCCCCATTCGGGCGTTATTTCCTGGATCAATACATGCCCGCTGCTGGCGGTAAGGGTGCGCGCCTCCTCGATTATCGTTGCCAGCAAGTCGGGAACCTGCACGATATCATCGCTTGATGACTGATTACCTGCCTCGATTTGAGTCAGTGTCAGCAGGTCGGCAATCAGGTCAGCCATGCGTTGTGCCTGGTTTTGCATGATTTCGATCATGCGTTTATCGCCCGCAGGCTCTGTTTCATCCATGTCCATTTGTTCAAGCAGGCCGGTGATAACGGTCAGTGGCGTGCGTAATTCGTGAGACACGTTGGCGATAAAATCGCGCTGTGATTCGTCCAGGTGATATTGCCGGGAGATGTCCTGTGCCACGATTACCTGCATACGGGGATTCCTGTCGGTGATCACGACATGCAACAACAGTGTCTTTGACCGGTTTCCCGGTGCGGACAGTGTCAGCGGTCGAGTGTAGTCGCCGAGTGACAGGTATTCGCCGAGAATCGGGTCGTTGACGAGTGCTGCGAAGGACTGTCCGGTTGCATCATTTGCGGGGATGCCCAGCAATATTGCCGCAGCGGCATTCGACCATTCGATTCTGCCGTCAGCGTGCAGGATGACCACGGCATCCGGGAGTGCCGCGATGGAGTCACGGAACTGGTCCAGGGATTGCGACAGTTTGCGTTCGTGCAGCCGGCTGTCGGTTTTCAGGGTATCGAGTGATTGCATGACATCCGCCCAGAGGCCGGCATTGAATCCCGGTCCCGGCTGCCGCTGTTGGCTGATGATGCCGGGTAATGCGGCCAGGCGGCGCAGATGCCAGGCTGTATAGAGCAGCATACCAACCAGCAGTGACTGCCAGAGCCACCCGGTCAGCAGGCCAATGATTACGCAGACTGCAGTCAGGCCAAGGACCTGCCAGAGTTCTGTCAACCGGTTGCCTTGCATGGTGTCCTCTCGTTACATTCAATCGTTGCAGCACGCTACTATATTACAAACCGGCGGTTACGTGAGTGTGTGCGGGGGCGGGGTGCGGCTGAACAGGCTGGCGGACCTGGCAATACAGGAGTGCGCGGGGAACTAGTCGTGCGTGGAAAAGCGATAGCCGGAACCGCGCACAGTCTGGACGAGGTGGTGATGCCCGGATGGCTCAAGTGCCATGCGCAAGCGACGGATATGAACATCGACCGTACGTTCGATGACGTCGGTATTCTCGTCCCAGACCCGGTCGATCAGCCGGGCGCGGCTGTAGACCCGTTCCGGGTTCAGCATGAAGAAATGCAGCAACTGGTATTCCATCGGGGCGAGCTCGAGAGGTTGTCCGGCGGCAGTGACGCGGTGGCTTGCCTGGTCGAGTTCCAGGCCGGCGGTACGCAGGATGTCTTCGCCGGATGCTGTTGCTGTGCGGCGCAGCACCGCCTTGATGCGCGCAAGCAGTTCCTTGATGGAAAAAGGCTTGGAAATGTAATCGTCGGCGCCGGCCTCGAGGGCCGCGATTTTTTCCTGTTCCCGGTCGCGGGCCGTCAGCATGATAACGGGGACACTGTTGCGTGCGGGAGCGCCGCGCAGCGAGCGGATAAACTCGAGGCCGGATTGGCCGGGTAGCATCCAGTCGAGTAATACGATGTCCGTTTCGCCAGCGGCCAGTTGCTGCCTGGCCTCGAGGGTATCGCCTGCCTCCAGTGCCGTGTAACCGTTGCGTTGCAGTGCGAGTCTCACCATTTCACGAATAGCGGGGTCATCATCGACCACCAGTACCGTGTTCATGGACCGGTTTTGAGTTGTCCCTCGTGTATGTTGCATACAGCCAGCATAGCAGGAGCAGGCCGGCTAGCCATAGCGGCCTTCAATATAGTCAGCCGTTTCCTTGTGGGCAGGTGTGACAAACATATCCTCCGTGGCAGTATGTTCAATCACCTTGCCCATTAACATGAAGATACACTCTTCGCTGGCACGGCGCGCCTGGGCCATATTGTGGGTCACGATGAGGATGGTGTATTTCCCGCGCAGTTCCCAGATCAGTTCCTCGACAGCCTCTGTCCCCTTGGGGTCCAGCGCAGAGCAGGGTTCGTCCATCAGCAGCAACCCGGGTTTGACCGGTAGCAGACGGGCAATACACAGCTTCTGCTGCTCTTCCAGCGACAGCTCCGTTGCCTTCTGGTCAAGCTTGTCCTTGACCTTGTCCCACAGCAGCACCTGCCTGAGGGCATCCTCGGCAATTGCCTCTTTATCTGCACGCGAGGTATTGCGGTTCTCCGAATGCAGGTTGTAGCCAAACAGGACATTGTCGCGGATGGAGATCGGCAACGGGTTGGGTCGCTGGAATACCATGCCGACCTGTTTGCGGACCTGCACCAGTTCAACTCCCGGCGCATAAATATTGTGACCGAACACATCGATGGTGCCATCGATGCGCACATATCCCAGTCGCTCGTTGATACGGTTGATACTGCGCAGGAAGGTGGACTTGCCGCAACCCGAGGGGCCAATCATGGAGGTGATGATCCCCTGTTTGATATCCAGATTGATATCAAACAGCGCCTGGAAGGTGCCATACCAGAGATTCAGGTTGCCGGTCCTGATGGCCAGGTCCGCCTGCTTGTCGATTACTGCCTGACTGACTGTATTCATAATTGATTCATGTGGCCCGTAGGGTGCGCTGTGCGCATCGTTGGGTAAAGTGCAAGGTTCATGGTGCGCACAGCGCACCCTACGCCTTCTGAGGCGATAATATTCTTATCCAAACCGGCCTTCCACATAATCACGGGTCCGCTGGTCCTTGACCTCACCGGTGAACAGGTCCTCGGTCTCGCCGATCTCGACGCATTCACCTTCCAGGAAAAAGGCTGTCCGGTCAGCCAGGCGGCGCGCCTGCTGGACCAGATTGGTGACCAGGATGATGGTCATCTCGTGTTTCAATTCTTTCAGGACGTCCTCGATCCGCATGGTGGTGACCGGGTCCACGGCGATGGAGAATTCATCCAGCATCAGCACTTCCGGGTCCTGGGACAGGGCGCGTGCAATCGTCAGGCGCTGCTGCTGTCCGCCGGACAGCAGGCTGCCGAGAGAATCCAGCCGGTCCTTGACCTCGTCCCAGAGCGCTGCACGTGTCAGGCAGCGCTCGACGATGATGTCGAGTTCGTTTTTGTTCTTGATGCCGGACAGGCGTGGGGACAGTGCCACATTGTCATACACTGTCATAGGCAGACCGACAGGTAATGGGAAAACCACGCCGATACGGGAACGCAGTGCGTAGATATTCTTCAGCTTGCGTACATTATGCCCGTTGAACAGGACGTCGCCTTCGACATCCATGTCTGAATTGAACATGTCCATGCGGTTCAGTGACTTCAGAAACGAGGTCTTGCCAGCGTTGGCCGGACCGATGACGCCGAAGATTTCATGCTCGCGCACGTCCAGAGTGACATTGCTGAGCGCGGGCGTGCCGCCATAACGGATGGTCAGGTCCTGTACCTGCATCTTGATCGTCGCCGCTGCGTCTACAGCAGCGGGAGCATTTTCCGTGACCGGCATGGTGCTCACCATTTTTTCTTGCCGCGCAGGTAAACGCGGAAACCGATGGACAGGCTGTTCATGATCAATACCATCGCAATGAGCACCAGCGCGACACCGTACGGCAGGTCCTCGGGGACTCCCGGGACCTGGGTGGACACCACGAACAGGTGCAGTGACATGGCCATGGTCTGGTCCATGATGCTCTGCGGCAGAAACGGGGTGAAAGAACACGGCGCCGGTGAACATGATCGGCGCGGTTTCGCCGGTGGTGCGCGATACCTCGAGAATGACACCGGTCAGGATGCCGGATACCGCATTGGGCAGGACCACGCGGCGGATTGTTTGCCAGCGCGTGGCGCCCATGTTCCAGCAGGCCTCGCGGAAGGCCAGCGGCACGGCCTGCAGCGACTCGCGCGTGGCGACGATGACCACCGGCAGGGTCATGATGGCCAGTGTCAGGCTGGCGGCGAGGATGCTGGTACCGAAGCCGAAGAACAGCACAAAGGCGCCCACGCCGAACAGGGCGTGCACAATCGACGGGACGCCGGCCAGGTTGATGATGGCCAGGTTGATGATGCGGGTAAACCAGTTGTTACCGGCGTACTCGCTGAGATAAATGGCCGCTGCAACGCCCAGTGGAACTGAAATGAGCAGTGCGACGGCTACCAGCCAGACGGTACCGAACAGGGCGGGAAAGATGCCGCCGGCCGTCATGCCGTCGGTCGGGCTGGTGAACAGAAAGTCGATGGATATGACCGAGCCGCCCTTGACGATCAGGGTCGCCAGAATGATCACCACCGGTGTGATCAGCAGCAGGGTCATCATCAGGAACAGGATGCGGTAAAGGTGCTGCACCTTGTGGTTGCGGATATTGAGTGCGGATGCCTCGAACATGATTACGAGCCCTTGCGTATACCGCGCACGATCAGGTCGGCGCTGAGATTGATGATAAAGGTGATGATGAACAGGAAGATGCCGATCGTGAACAAGGCCTGGTAATGATCGGAGCCGACCGCGGTTTCACCGAGTTCCGCGGCAATTGTCGCCGTCAGCGCACGCACCGAATCGAAGATACTGTTCGGGATGTTGATGGCATGCCCGGTTGCCATGAGTACCGCCATGGTTTCACCGAAGCCGCGCCCGACGCCGAGCAGAACGGCGCCCAGCAGGCCGTTTTTCGCGGCCGGCAGTACGGTCTTGTAGGTCACCTGCCAGCGCGTGGCGCCCATGGCCTCGGCGGCCTCGCGGTAGCGGTCCGGGACGGCCTTCAGGGCATCTTCCGCGATGGAGGTCATGATGGGGGCCGCCATCAGGCCGAGGATGATCGCCGGCATTCAGTACAGTCAGACCGACGGGCACATCGAAGACAGCGATAATCAGTGGGTTCATGATCGTGAGGCCGATGAATCCCCATACCACCGAGGGTATGGCAGCCAGCAGTTCCACCAGTATCTTCAGTGACTCGCGTTTCTTGCCGTCGGCAAATTCAGCGACGTAGATCGCGGCGCCGAGCGAGAAGGGGATGGCAACGAGCATGGCCAGTCCGGTGACACTCGCCGTGCCGGCGATCAGAGCCAGGATGCCGTATTCCGGATCTTCTTCCTCGGCCGGGTACCAGTAGGCCGAGGTAAAGAATTCCTTGAAATCGAAGCGGTCGAGGATAAAGCCGAAACCTTCCTTGGTAATGAAAGCAAAGATACCGATGACGAAGATGATGGCGGAAATTCCGCCGATGAAGACCAGCGCCTGGACACCCTTGTCGATGTACCAGTCGGCATTGCGGCGGTCGAAATCAACCGCCTGTCGGCTGCTGCCTGTCAGTTCCCTGCTGGCCATTGGTCAGGGTGCGTCTTCACCACGCAGGGTTTCCATCAGGTCGCGGACCTGCAGTGCCACCTCGCGGTAGATGTCTTCAAGGCGTCGAGCGGTTTCTGTCGCATCACTGCCTTCCGGCGCCGGGCCGATGTCCCATTCCAGCGGGGTGGTGTGGAACGGTACCTGTTTAAAATAGTTACTGACCGGCCCCTGCAGACTGACAATAATGTGTTGCGCGGCAAGTTCCAGCGGCGTCATATCGATGGGGCCGGGTGTAACACCGTCAAGGGATATGCCACGGTTCTCAAGGAACTCGACCATGGCCGGATTCAGTGCCGCGGCGGGTTCGCGTCCGCCACTGGTGTATACGCCGCTACCGGGGTAATTCTTGCTGGCGATGGCCGTGGCCATCTGGCCGAGAAAGCTGTTGTCCTCATCGACGAACAGAATGTTGTAGACCTTGGGTGCCTTGGTATCACCGGTTGCGGCAAACACGGCTTCCTCGCATAGATTCTTGGCCTGGTCGGCAACCCGTTTCAACTGGGTGAAAACCGCGAACATGGCCAGCAGGTTCTTGACGGCCTCACGTTCGGTATTGGCCATCAACTCGGCATAAATGATGTCCAGGTTATTTTCCATCTGTTCTTCCATGAGCATGGTGGTGCGTGCCATGTCGGCATTAAGCTCATTGAAGGCCTCGATGGCCTGCTGCAGCATGCTCTGTGTCTCGTTACCCAGACGTTCGAGTTCCTGCGCCATCGGGCCCGATGGTGGCGTGGATAGCTGCAGCGTCTCGCGCGAGATGGTGACTGCATAGTCGCCGATACGTTCCAGTTCGATGTTGACCCGAATCACGGATGACAACAGGCGCAGGTGTCCGGCGCTTGGCAGGTGCAGGGCAATGAACTTGTGGCACATTACATCGATCTTCCGCATTGCGCGGTTGATCTGGTGATCGTCAAGCACGGTAGCGGCAGCCAGCCTGGTATTGCCGGTCTGCAGTCCGTGCATGGCATTCTTGACCGCCGTCTCGACCAGTACGGCCATGGCTGCGACCTGTTCACGGATATCCGTCAGGTCTTTTTCCAGACGTTCTTCATAGTGAGACATTAGGCAGATCCCTAGCTCGCCACTTGTGCGGCATATTCCTTATTCATGGTCGGGTGACATGCAGTGCCCCCCGGACCCTGCATGTCACCGCCATCCATTTGTATGGTTCAGGACGGGGATGTTATCCCGAGCCAGACCATTCCAGAAGCAGATACTTCAGTTACAGCTGACCGTCTTCGATCGGGGCATAACCCTTGTTCACCAGAATGCACTGGCCGACATCGCTCTTGATCCAGTCCATATAGGCCTTGATATCGCCCTGTGGTTCGCCGTTGGTGTACATGAACAGCGGGCGGGCGATCGGGATAGCTGCGGTCGCTGGCGGTTTCGACACTGGGTAAGACACAGGTGCCACCGGTCTCTTTGGCAACACAGACCATTTGCAAGTGATCCGTGGCGTAGGCCAGTCCGCTGTAGCCGATGGCGCAGGGCGTCTTTTCCACCAGGTCGACCACGTCCTTGGAGCCGTGCATGTCCAGGGTGCCCTGGCGGTATCTTGCCTTTCTTGCCAAGGACGGTTTTCTTGAAATAGGCGTAGGTGCCGGAGTTGTTCTGGCGGCTGACGACCACGATCTCATCTTTGCAGCCAGGCACCGTAATGCCCATGTCTGACCATTTCCTGACCTTGGGGTCACGGCCATAGATATCCTTCAGCTGTTCGATGGTCATCGACTTGGCCGGGTTGTCCTTGTGAATGAAGACCGCCAGGGCATCGTAACCGACCACGTGTTCGACCGGATGCTGACCGTTTTTCTCGGCCAGTGCCTTTTCCTTGTCCTTCATACTGCGGCTGGCATTGGCGATGTCCACGGTGCCGTTGATCATGGCTGCAATGCCGGTGCCGGACCCGCCGCCGGATACGGATACGGCAACATCCGGATTGACTTCCGGATAGGCTTCCGCCCACGCCTGTGCGACGTTGACCAGTGTGTCGGAACCCTTGTTCTGAATCAGGTTGCGCGCCGGCGCACTGACTGAGGTGGTCAGGGCGGTGACCAGCAAGGTCGTTGTCAAAATTTGTTTGAACTTCATGCCTGGGTGCTCCTTGTCGGGATCAGTGTAAATTCGTGGCAGCAGCGGGGTGCAGGGTCTTTCGGTTATGTGTACCTCGCCGCCGGGTTGCCCGATTATAAATGTCGATTGTTACGATACTGTTACGAAAACATGATATTTCGAATAAATCAGGGTGGTCCCTGACCCCGCCTTGTTTGCGGCCCTGCAGCCGGAGTCTTGCCGGCAGGATGCCGAGTTAGCGGTGGCGCCTGCTCACAGGCAACCGGTATGGCTGGTAAAACGCTTACATTCGGCTGCCTCGATAGTTAAAAAACATATAAAAACAGTAACTAATGCGGCATTTCTAATTAAAGTTCCAGGTATGTGCAGCTACCCGCAGCTCAGCCGCCGGGGCTGTGTGGACGGCGATACCGCATCAGGGTCGGTAGCTAATGAGTTTTTCCTTGATATCGGCCCACAGGGACGCATAGCTGCGGGCGGCAATGCCGGAGGGCGCAAACTCGTTCACCGGCGTCCGGTGAACCCCCATCAGTTCAACTTCGCTGTTATACGGGATTCGGGTTGCAAGAAAATTCTCGAGCAAGGTGGACGGCTGATCGACGATGTCGCGGTGCAAGTGTTTGCGGCGATCGACCATGGAGAAGAAGGGTAGCAACTTGGTTGTATCGAGATCATGCTGCCTGAAGAAACGCAGCACCTGGCGCCAGGTCCGAAGTGACAGGGTGGTCGGGATGGTCGGGACCAGCAGGGCATCTGCTGCTGCAAACACATTCTCCGATGCCAGTGAAATACCCGGCGGGCAATCGAGAAAGACATAGTAGTACTCGTTGCGAAACGGCCTGAGCAACTTGCGCAGCTGTTGTTCGGGATCCTTTGTATTATCCAGAAAGATGTCCATGTTGCGGTAGGAGAAGTCCGCCGGCAGCAGGTCGAGCCATTCGTAATCGGTGCCGCGAATATACCTTTCCAGGTCGCGCTTGCCCTGCAGCAATTTCCTGCCGCCGCCCTTGATCCTGGGCTTGATACGAAAGTAATAGCTTGCTGCCCCCTGGGGGTCCAGGTCCCACACCAGTGTGGGCGCGCCTTCCTGTGCGGCCAGCCATGCCAGGTTGACCGCAGTCGCGGTCTTGCCGACGCCGCCCTTGATATTGTAGGTGGCGATGACTTTCATTTCAGGAAATCCCGGACCGTGCGGGGTTGGCAAACATGGCCGTAAAACGCGCCTGGTTTTCGGGCAACGAGAACGCACCGAAACGCCTGGAGAATTCTTCCCGTGCCTGTTGCTGATGCCGTTCCAGTCTTTCAATCAACATACCCATTGCCAGCAAGGTCGCGGCCGGCGCCATGCCTTCGTCGACCATCTGCCGGCTGAAACGCCTGAGTGTCTGCACCTGTACTTCGAAGTCCTGAAAATCCCCCAGGTTGTTCTGCAGTCTCTTGAGTACGTTGATCAGCCGCCTGATCCTCCCGGGCGGGTAGAGGCTCTGGAAAAATTCCATCAGGTAACGCAGTTTCTTGGCGGACTTGCGCAGTTCGTGCAGTGATTCCGCCGGCGTGTCCGGGCCGATAGCGCGGCCTTCCCTCAGGATGCGTTTGTAAATGCGCCAGATGCGCTCGCAGGCAACCTCGTATATCGGCCGGCGCGCATTTCCCAGTGTCGAACGTGGGTTGACCGGCTGCTCGAGGAAACTGCGCCAGTCGACGACCAGGCGCCGGTAACGGGCGGAGTCGAGTGACCGGACCAGTGTCTTCTGCTCGGACTCCCGGTGGCTGTGCAGAAACTCAAGCAATGGTTCGATATCGGCCTGCATGGACGCAGGCAGGCTGTTCCGGTAGTCGTCGAAATTCAGCAGGTAGACATCCAGGTCGCGGGTATTGCCGGTTATTTGCCCGAGCCAGGTGAATTCGCGCTGGTAACGTTTAAGGGTGCGCTGTGGCAGGACGCCCTTGACCTGGCTGAGCGCGGAACGGGTGCGACGCACCGCGACCCTGAAATCGTGCAGAAATTCGGTATCCGTGCCCCTGCGCGTACCTGCCTCGTTTGCCAGCATGGTATCGAGCAGGCGCTGCAGGATGACACGGATTGCCCGGTCGGCGCGCATGTCCGGTTCGAGTTGCAGGTCCAGTCTGGATGAATAGTCGCCGGGTGTAATTCCGGCCATGGATAATGCGGCCAGCAGGGGGTCCTGCGAGTCCGGTACCAGTTGCAGTGCTTCCAGTCTTTTGGTTATTTGCGCAACCGGCTTGCGATAGCCCTTGACCGGGAGCAGGATGACCCGGCCGGCCAGGCGGTGCGTCCTGGCTCCCTTGCGTGATTGCAGGGCGCTTTCCTCGATCCGGACGCGCGCAACGGTTTTATCATCCTTGTTCAGCATGCGCAGGCTGTGTACCCGTACCCTGGTCCTGGCCACAGGCAGCAACTCACGCATCTCCAGGACCGGCGCAAGATCATCACGCAGGGGCCCCGGTGGCAGGTCCTGGATAAACGCCGCGCGCCGGGGGAGGCGGGCCGCTGCAAGTGGATCGTTGCTGTTCAGTGCTCGTAACACCAGCATGCGCTGCCTGCCGTCGAGAGATTCTTCCAGCGCTGTGTTGTTGCCGTACAGACGCCAGTCAAAACTGTCATAGTAGGTGCGTTGTTCCACCCGGGCATGCTCGACACTGAACCGCAACTGTTCGCACAGGCCGGCCGCTACCGCGTTTGCATCGAGCTGGTCGGGAATAATGTAATCTGTCGGCATACTTCAGGGTTACGGGTTTTATTATTATCGTGCTGCAGCTTTAATTCAGTGATTCCAGTACAGTTTGAAAGCCTTTATAATTTACGTGGCCGGCTGCAGCGACGGGTTAACAGGAAAAAGCAGTGCTTGCTGTGAAATCCTATATAAAAACAGCCTGTTCAATGTTGATAGAGATCAAAACGAACGAAAAGAACTGCGGGTCATGCAGCTTGCGTACGGGATGTCCAGTGCGCACGAGAAGACCTGATCTGCACAGTATGCCGGGATTGTCCGGCTGCAGAGTCTGTCACGGCTTGCCAGGGAGATAGCTTGCATGGCTGAATTTACCGGATTACTGGTGTTGCTGGTCTTGTCCGGTGTGTTTTCCGGGTCCGAGACGGCGCTGGTAACCCTGTCCATGGCCAGGGTCGATGCGCTGGTGAAAGAGGGCCGCAGCGGGGCTGCTGCGTTGTACCGGCTCAAGCAGGACCCGTCGCGCATGCTGACCACGATCCTGATCGGCAATAACCTGGTGAATATCTCCGCCTCGGCAATGGCAACCGTAATGGCCACGCGCGCGTTCGGCAATGCCGGCCCGGGAATTGCCGTCGGTGTGCTCACGCTGGTGATCCTGATCTTCGGCGAGATCGCGCCGAAAAGTCTTGCGACGCGCTACTCGGAACGCATATCACTGTTTATCGCCATGCCCATGCTCGGATTTATGCGCCTGATCTACCCGCTGGTGTGGCTGTTCGGACATCTCACCACCTGGTTACACCGCGTGACAGGCGGGCAAGGGGACCCCACGGTGACCGAGTCGGAGGTCATCAGCCTGCTGAACTACGGTGAACAGGAGGGGACCATCGAACACGATGAGCGCGAGATTATCGAACGGGTGTTTGCATTCAATGATATCAAGGTGCGGGACGTAATGACCCCGCAGGGCAGTATCTTTGCGCTGGACGGCAATCTGACCGTGGGTGAGGCGTTGCCGAAGGTTACCGGTCAGACATTCTCGCGCATTCCGCTGTACAACAATCATCCGGGCGACCTGAAGAAGGTCCTGTATCTGC
Source organism: uncultured Halobacteria archaeon (assembly GCA_963768575.1). Taxonomy (GTDB): domain Bacteria; phylum Pseudomonadota; class Gammaproteobacteria; order UBA9214; family UBA9214; genus UBA9214. The sequence goes on along the minus strand of CAVYIJ010000001.1, from coordinate 378,011 downwards.
GTGATCTGCTGGAAGCCGTTGCTACAGGTAATAATGACACGCGACTGGACGAAATTGCCCATGAATTGATACACGTGCCGCAGCAGCAGAAGATCGACGAATTGTTTAACCAGTTCTGCAGGACCAGCCGGCATTTTGCCAGCGTGGTAGATGAATATGGCACGGTCCGCGGCGTGGTGACGCTGGAAGATCTCCTTGAGGAACTGGTCGGGGAGATATATGACGAATCGGATATCACGCCGGAGGAAATGAACCGGCTTTCCGATAATGAAATCAGTGTCGAGGGTGTTACGGAACTGCGCGTGGTCGAGGAGTTCTTTGCTATCGACCTGCCGGGCAAGCCAACGGATACCGTCGGCTTCTGGGTGCTTTCACATGTTGGCTACATACCGCGTGAACAGGAAGTATTTTCCATCGATGGTCTTGAGATAACCATACTGGAGGCGTCAAGCCGACGCATCAAGCGGATTGCTATCCGCCGGCCGGTTGCAGTCAATGAACAGGGGGATACGTCAGGTCAGTGACAGCAGGGCCGAGACCAGCAATTCCTTATCGTAATAAGGCGCACTCTGCTTGCTGACGAGCGCTGTATCGATGATCTCGATCCCCGACTTGCGCAAGGCGTTGCCAGGCAGGGGTTGCAGGTAATCGCCGCGCTTGCTGTCGATGAGCACATAATCAAGCAGCTTGCCGGTCACGCCCTTGTCGGCCTGCAGGTAGTCAAGCAGGGTCAGCACTGAGCTTTCCACCGACATTCCGATCTGCTCCGGGTCGTGACCGAGATTCGGTATGTATATCTTCGGGCAATCGGTGCCGGCAATAGCCGAACCGACGCCCCGTGGCAGGAGGTTCGCGACCAGGCTGGTATAAAAACTGCCGGGCGGATAGCAGATCAGTTCCGCCTGCTGAATCAGCCGGCGGTTCTTCTTGCGCATTTCAGCGGCTGCGGGGACGTACTTGTCCGGATGTCCGGACAGTAACAGTTCACGCACGGGGGATGCGAGCGGGGTTGTCTCCTTGCCGGTCAGGCGATGTTGTCCGACAACACAACTGCCATCATCCAGCCGTGCCGCCAGGTGCAGGTCGTTGTTCACGATCGCACGTACCGTGCCGAGCACATTCACCAGCTTCGAGAACAGAAAAATAATCGGGTCCAGGTGTTTGTGATTGTTGAGGTAGCCGCCGGCAAGAATCAGGTTGCCGGTACTCGCGCCACGCAGGTCGAAATCATCCGGCATGGCTTCACGAAAGAAGCCGAGCTGGTTGCGGATCAGCCGGCGCATCGGGTTGGGAATTGCCGCGACCAGTGGTTCCTTGCCCCTGATCATGAGTTCCAGCCTGGCGAGCAGGTCGCCGGCTTTGCCCGAGGCCGGGAAGCGGCAGGTAAACAGTTTGTATATTTCCGGGTTCCCGGTGATATTTTCGTCGGCCAGGGCGGTCAGGCGGCTGCGCAGGTCGCCGATCGACGGCATGGCGAAAGCCTTGCGAAGCTTTGCGGAGCTGCCGCCGGAATCGAATGGCGTCACCAGGTGTATGGAGTTGTGCGTATAGCGCTTCAATTCACGGCTGATACCGGTGAGGGCGGTCCCGCCGCTGAAAAACAGCACCCGCGGGCCGAGTTCCGGTGTTTTCCGGTAGCGGCCCAGTTTCACTGCATCCGGCAGTTTTGCCGTGCGGGTAATGCGAACGGGTTTGTTTGCAGTCACTCTGACATTCACCTTGTACGACAAGTCCATTGTTATGGCTGTTATCCTGCCTGGCGGCAGCAGTCCGATGTGCAGTCTCGATCCTGTTCCACTACACTAGAATAGTGTAAACAGCAGTACAATAAAAACCGGTCACTTTATGAGTTCGCTTATATCACCAATTCGCAATGCCGCCCGCGCCCTGATCGTGCGGGACAGCAGCATCCTGCTGCTGTTGAAAGAAGGGTATCCGGATGGCAGGCGCTATGCGCTGCCGGGTGGAGGCCAGGACCTCGGGGAAACCCTGGAGCAGGCGTTGCTCCGGGAATGCCAGGAAGAAATCGGTACCCGTGTACACATTCGGGACCTTGTCCACGTGGCTGACACTTTCAAGCCGCGTGACACATCGCCGCCGAGTACCCGGCACCTGGTCGAGTTCCTGTTCGACTGCAGCATTCCCGATGACTACACGCCGTGCAACGGTCATCACCCGGACAAACACCAGGTCGCGGTGGTCTGGGCCGGACTTGACGAACTGGCGGGCATGCCGCTGTATCCCCGGTCACTGGCCACGCTGCTGTCCGGGTTTTCCGGCAATACCGGTCCGACATACATGGGGAATATTGACTGGTAATGCGAATCCCGAAGAATATCCGTGACAACCTGCGGTTCCTGATTGCCGAAGTCGGCTCGCAGGTTGCAACGCTGCGCGACTGCTTCAAGTCCTCCAGGAAAACGGATGCGCGACGTATTCTGGAACGCAGCGGTTATGCCTATAACCTGATGCTGCGCATACACGAGGACTGTCACAATCACACCGCCAGGAGCGGGAAATCGGCTTGCGTTGTCCCTGCTGCACGTGCCATCGAGTCCATTGCGACAGAGCTGGAGCGTATTAGCGGTTTATGCAGGCTGTGCGTGAAGCAAATGGAACAACTGCACGGCCGGCCCTGGCGGGGGACGGACACCTACCGGTCCATGCTGAAAAATGTTTGCAAGGCGATTGACAAGGTAGAGCCGGCCGTACGCAGCAATGATACCCGGCTCGCCATGAAGATCAGCAGGATCAAGCCCGTCCTGGACAAGGCGTATGACAGGCTGTTGAACAGTTACATGGCGGGTCTCAAGAAGAACAAGCATACGGAGGACCTGGTGACGGGTTTGTTCATGGCCCATGCAGTCGACCAGATGGGCGATGCGCTGCTTGATATGAGCGAAGCAATAATTTCCGCCAACCTGGGGCAGCCGATGAATATCGATCGCTACCACTCCCTGCGGGCATCGATGGAGCAACTGGATAGCGTTGACGACCCGTCGGCACTGGTGGTTGAGCCACTGGCCGAGACGCGCTCCGGCAGCGGTATATCCAGCATCAGCCAGCCGGGCAGGCGAGCAGGTGATTTTGTCGCGATCTACAAGGACGGGAAAAAGCGCAAGCTGCGGGAGGAACGCAGGGGACTGAAAAGCTGGCAGGAAAAATTTCCGGGGCTGACGCCCCGAATGCTCGCCTACCGCAAGCGTGGCCAGTCCGCCTCGCTGCTGATCGAGCACCTGTCGGGACTGACCTTTGAACAGGTGCTGCTGCATGAATCACCCGGACTGCTGAAAGAGGCCCTGGCAGAGCTGAGTGCGACCATGGACAGGGTCTGGCAGGAGACCCGCTCCAGCAAGCCGGTTGCGGCCGGTTACATGCGCCAGCTCTCCAGACGCCTGGAGGACGTGTACATGATCCATCCGGAGTTCCGCCAGCGTGACTGTCATATTTGCGGCCGGACTGAACCGTCATTCGGCGCCTTGCTGAAAAAGGCGCATGCCAGGGAGTCGCAGATCAAACCGCCGTTTTCCGTTTATATCCATGGCGATTTCAATGTCGACAATATCATTTACGACCCCGCCGGGAAGAAGATCAGTTTTATCGATCTGCACCGCTCACGCAACATGGATTATGTACAGGATGTCTCGGTCTTCATGGTGTCCAATTACCGTCTGCAGGTATTCGACGCACTGATGCGCCGACGGATACTGGAACTGACGCACGAGTTCTACCGCTTTGCATCGGCACATGCACGCAAATCCGGTGACCGCACGTTCGAGTTGCGCCTGGCGCTGGGACTGGCACGTTCGTTTGCCACGTCTACCCGCTTTATCCTGGACAAGTCACTGGCACGCGCCATGTTCCTGCGCGCCCGTTACCTGATGGAACAGGTCGTGGCCACGAAACCCGCTGACGCGAAATCATTTCGAGTGCCTGTCAGGGAGATCTTCATTGGCTGATTACAGGATCGGGGTTGTCGGGATACCCGGTAAATGGTCCACCGAGACGCTGGCGGATGCCGTCGAGTCGGCCACCGGTTTCCGGCTCGTGATCGACATGGACAGGGTCAGCCTCGACCTGGAGCGGCAACAGCTGATGTTTCAGGGCGAGGACCTGTGCCGGCTGGATGCGCTGATCGTCAAGAAGATCAGCGCCAGCTACAGCCCCAACACCCTTGACCGGCTGGAGTTGTTGCGTGTCGCCGAACAGTGCGGTGTGCGCGTGTTCAGCCGGGCGGAAAACATGTTGCGACTGGTTGACCGGCTGAGCTGCACCGTGACCCTGCGCAACGCCGGCATATCCATGCCGGCCACCCGGGTTACGGAGGATATTCCGGCGGCGGTCAGTGCGGTGCAGGCATTCGGCAGCGCCGTTTTCAAGCCGCTGTATTCAACCAAGGCGCGCGGCATGTGCGTGATCGATGCGGGTGAGGACGCGGTGCGAATCGAGCACGCGGTGCGCGCTTTTCATGCGGATAATCCCATGATGTACATACAGCAGAAAATCGAACTGCCGGGGCGCGACCTGGGCATGGCGTTCCTTGGCGGTGAATATCTTGGCAGCTATGCCCGGGTGTCGAGTGACGACGCATGGAACACGACCATCCACAGCGGTGGTCGCTATGCGGCGCATAACCCGGACGACGACGTGATCGATATCGCGCGGCGCGCAGAGGCCCTGTTCGGTATGGATTTCACCACGGTCGATGTTGCCGAAACCCGTGACGGTCCGATTGTGTTCGAGGTATCCGCGTTTGGCGGTTTCCGTGGCGCGAGAGAGGGCATCGGCATCGATGCCGCGCAGTTATATACCCGCTACGTGTTGCAGCAACTGGCGGGTTGAGTACGGGATGGGAACGGTCATGAACGAAACACTGGAATCAATCGCGGACAACCTGCAGGGCGGGGCGGAACTGTGCGCCGACGAACTGTATATCTCGCCGGGCGATTGCTGCATGCGGGTGCGCTCAAATTCCGCCGCCCTGATCGCCGCCCTCGGCGACTATTTTTCCCATGTCGCGGCGGCTGCGACAACCCCGGAAATCGACATCATCGCCATCGAGCGTGATGCGCCTCAAACGGGTCTTGAGTTCCTCGACTGGAAGCGCGAGCCGGGCAAGACCGGGCGCAAGGACAGCTATATCGATTTTCCCGAAGGGCGTGCCGTGCGCAAGGTTCGCACCGGCATGGTATTCCTGCAAAGCGAGCGTTACCGGATTGCGGCCGGCCCCTGCCTCGAATATGACAACCAGGTTATCAACTTCATCAATTCCCAGTACATGAACTGGCTGCAGCACCGCGGCTGGCTGATATGCCACGCCGCGGGCCTGGTGTACCGTGGCCGGGGGCTGGGTATCGCCGGTTTCTCGGGCGGGGGCAAGTCGACCCTGATGCTGCGTATGCTCGATAACGATGCGGTCTCCTACCTGACCAATGACCGCCTGTTCATTCGGGCGGAGCCGGGCGGTGTCCTGGCGCGCGGCATCCCGAAGCTGCCGCGCATCAATCCCGGCACGATTGTGCATAACCGTAAATTGCATGGCCTGATTCCGTCCCGCCAGCGGGAGAGCCTGCTGCAAATGCCGGCAGGGCAACTCTGGGAGCTGGAAGACAAGTACGATGTGCATATCGACCAGGTTTACGGAGCGGGGCGGATGCTGCAGGAAACATCGCTTGCGGCCCTGCTGATACTGAACTGGCAACGCGATGCCGCTGCGGCCCCGTCAATAGCGGCCGTAGACCTTGCGGAGCATCGTGATTTGCTTGCTGCCCTGATGAAATCACCGGGCCCGTTTTACCAGTACCCGGACGGACGCTTTCAGCGGGATACGGATGATTTCGACGAACGCGCCTACCTGGATGCGCTACAGGATATTGCGGTCTACGAGGCGCGCGGGCGAATTGATTTTGACGTCATGGCCAGACTGTGCCTTGATGAACTTATCGCTTAAACGAAGTCGTAGACAGGTGAAAAACATGACACGTGAACTGCTGATTCTCCGCCATGCCGAGTCCGTCCAGGATGCCGGAACCGATGATTACCACCGCCCGCTCAAGGACCGCGGCAAACGTGCGGCACAGCGCATGGGGGTATGGTTGCAGGAGCAGCAGCTGGTACCCGACCACATTATCAGTTCCCCGGCCGAACGTGCACTGGTGAGTGCGCAGAAGCTGTGCAAGGCCATGGGCACAAGTGATCGGGGCATCCACCGTGACGAGCGCATTTACGGGGCCACTGCACGGGACCTGTTCGAGGTATTTGCCGAATGCCCTGACAATGCACAACGGGTGTTGCTGGTCGGGCATAATCCGGGGCTCGAGGACTTGCTCATGTCACTGGCGGACAAGCCCGTATCGATGCCGGAAGATGGCAGCTTGCTGCCGACGGCGGCGCTGGCCAGGCTGACATGTACGCATGACTGGCAGGCACTGTCACCGGGAAGTGCACAGCTTGAATCCATTACACGGCCGGGGGTCCTGCCGAGGAAATTCCCCTTTCCGGGACCCGGCGGCAGCGAGCGGCGCGACCGGCCTGCCTACTACTATACCCAGTCGTCGGTGATTCCCTACCGCTTGCGCAAGGGGCGGCCCGAAATACTGGTCATTTCGTCCAGCAAGAAAAAACACCTGGTGGTGCCGAAGGGCATCAAGGACCCGGGGCTCAGCCCGCAGGAGTCGGCGGCAAAGGAGGCATGGGAAGAGGCCGGTGTGGTGGGCGAAGTGGCCGCCGCACCGCTGGGTGAATACAGTTACGACAAGTGGGGCGCGGCCTGTACCGTGCAGGTCTACCCGATGCGGGTGACCCGGGTCGTTCCGGAAGATGAATGGGAAGAACGACACCGCGGGCGTGAATGGATGTCCCCGCAAAAGGCGGCAAGCAGGCTGAAGCAGAAGCAATTGCGGACGCTGGTGAAGACACTGGAAAAGATGTTCTGAGTTATGGGTATGTTAATCGCCGCACTGGTGCGCCACGCTGACTATCACCAGTTACCGGACACTCCGAGTGCCCATCAACCTTTTCCGCTCACGGAAGAGGGCGAGCGCCAGGCGCTGGATGCGGCCAGGGAGCTGCGTACGATGATTACCGGCAACAACCGGGAGCTGGTCCCCGTTATCGACTCCTCGCGCATGCTCAGGGCCTGGCAGACAGCCGATATACTGGCCAGCAACCTGCGGACCGCGGCTGCCGACCTCCACGTCGCGAGTTTCGACGAGCTTGCCGAAAGGGGCCTGGGATGTGCTGCCAATCTCACCACGGGGCAGATCGAGACCGTGCTGCGCGAGGACCCGCGCGTGCCGTCACCGCCCGACAACTGGAAGGCGGATAGCCATTATCGCCTGCCGCTGCAGGGCGCCGAGTCGTTACTGGAGGCCGGTGAACGCGTGGCGGCGCACCTGTCACAATCGATGGCGGCGCTCGAGGAGGGTGAGCGGGACCGGTTGAAAATATTTGTCGGACACGGTGCCGCCTTTCGTCATGCGGCCTACCATATGGGCGTGCTCACGTTCGGGCAAATCCGGCAGCTCAGCATGTTTCACTGCCGGCCGGTCCTGATCGAGTATTTGCCGTGGGGCAAGTGGCGCCATATCAGTGGCGACTGGAAGGTGCGCGATGGACACAGTGACTATACCGACTAGGGCAATCCCGGCATGCAATTGAAATCAACCAGCAACTATTCTGCCGCGCTATAAAGGAGCAGACTGGGTCCGTGCGAAGCTGCCCACCCGGGGCCAGGTGTGGATGCTGGGCAAACAGCATTCCGTCAGGAAAGACAAATTTCACAGTGCCGCGTATGCCGAGGAAATCCGCAAGGCCATCGGGAAAGAACCCTGGAAATGGCCGAAACGGCCGCTGTACTTTATTTCCGACATGCACGCCGACGCCGAGGCCTTTGTTGCATCACTGGTTGCATCGGGAGGGGTCAAAAAGACCGGCCCGGGTGACGCGGACTTCAAGTTGACCGGGGGAGGGCGCAAGGCACGCTTTCTGATTGGCGGTGACTGTTTCGACAAGGGGCCAAGCACACTGCAGTTGCTGCGGATAATCCGCCGGCTGATCGATCACGGTGCTGATGTAAAGCTGCTCGCCGGTAATCATGATATCCGCACTATTCTCGGGTTTCGCACTGTCGGCATGGGGCCGGACCCGAGGCTGGACCATTTCTTCATTCGCATGGGACCGAAGGTGGTGCCGTTTCTTGCGGAGATACGTGACAACTACCTGCAGGGCAAGGACGCATTGCGTGGCGTGCCGGACGCCCGTGAATGCCGCCGTCGCCTGTATCCGCCGGAGAGCTGGTTTCACGAATTTCCACAACTGGCCGCCTGGGCGATGCCGGAAGCCACTATCGAGCGCGAAGTGACCAAGCTGCGCAGCAAGATGGATTCTTTCGAAGCGGATTGCGCCGCGGCCGATCTCTCATTACGCATGGTGTATGCCGCGGTCACCAAGTGGCAGGAGCTGTTTCTGCATCAGAAGGGCGAATTCGCATGGTTCTTCAAGCGCATGAAGCTCGGCCACCGGGAAGGTTCGTTTATTTTCGTGCATGCCGGGATCGATGACAGGATTGCTGAACTGGTGAGTGAAAAGGGCATCAAGCACATTAACCGGAAGTTCCGCAAGCAGTTATACAAGGACCCGTTTGATTTCTATTACGGGCCAATGGCGAATATCATTCGTACCAAGTACAGAAAAATCGACAGGCCCCTGACCCGGCATGGCGTAAAAATGCTGAGAAATAAAAAAGGCATTCATGTCATTGTCCATGGCCACCGCAACCTTTTGCACGGGCAGCGTGTCATGCTGCGCAAGGGGATTGTCAATTTCGAATGTGATACCACGCTGGACCGCAACTCGCGCAGGAAAGAAGGGCTCTCCGGTTATGGGGCGGCTGTTACCATCTTCCGTCCAGAGGGGGTGGTGATGGGCGTCAGTAGCGACTACCCTTATATAAAGGTGTTTGATCCAAAAGCGATTGCGCATTAACCGGCTGTTGAAAAATATCAATAACAGGGTGCGGGAATATGGCAAGAAGAAAAAAAAGATTTCACTACCAGTCACTGCAGGACAGCAAATCCATACAGGCGGTGCTGAAGGCGATTACGACCGGGATTGCAAAAGGCAAGGTCACCTTCAGCGATGAAGACGAGAAGATCGTCATGAAGCCGGAAGGCATGCTGGACCTGAAGGTTACGGCCACGCAGGAAGATGATCGCAACCGGTTCAACATCAGGGTAAGCTGGCAGGTAGACGACGGGCAGGTAAACAGGAAAAAATCCCTGTCAGTAAAATAAACGGCAAATACGGAAGTTTTGTTGCACCGGTTTTATTCGGGGCCGGCGGGAGCATGCCGGGCGTTTTGTGGAACGCAGACTTACTTCAATCTCAATTCCAGGCATAGTCGGTTGACGGCGCATATTTCGGGACGCCGGGCCGGCTGGCCAATAAAAGAGGGTATGCCTTGATATCTATAATAAACATAGCTTTAGCGTTATTAATTAATCAGATATTTGATTAAATATTTCTAACTAACTGTATTATATAAATGCGCGCGATAATAGTCAGGCACTATAAAACCCTGATCAATGCGGCTGACGAGATCCTGGGCTGGAGGGATTCGCCGCGCAATTTTGATTGGGAAATCGACGTCAAGTATGTTGATGATATTTTGCATCAACAGGGGATTCATTTCGATGCGGTGTATTCAAGTATCCTGGAGCGCTCACGGCAAACTGCGATGATTCACGCCAGGGGTCATGGCATCAACCTGATTCACGATTCTCCGGCGCTGAATGAGGTCAACTACGGCGATTTATACAAGAAGAAAAAGAAGTGGGTCGCCGAACACTACCCGCAGCACAAGAAGGACCCTGATTTTGTCTATCCAGGGGGCGAGAGTTTCCGTGAAATGCAGCTGCGCAGTGTCAGCTATTTTTCATCACTTGCCTCCATGCATGCCGGTCAGACCATTCTCCTGGTCGTGCATGCCGGCGTGATCAGGGGGCTGATCAGCCATTTCTGCGGTCTGGATTACGCGGAAAATCTCAAGCGCAAGATTTCACACCGCTATATCGGCGAATTCCAGTTCGATGGCGAGACTTGTATTCGCTATGACGAACTGGGCAAACCGTCCGGATTCGTCAAGGAAGGTGCTATCCAGGTGCCCTGCAAGTGTCCGGTAATCGCCTGACCGGCGCCTCGCGGTCAATGCATTGCGGCCGGCCGGGCCGATGCTGTCACCTTATTCGGTATCTTCAGATGTCTTGTCCGCCACGGCAGCCTTCGCCATTCGCTTTGAGAAGTAGTAGATCCGTTTCAATTTCTCGATGATATCCATTTCCAGTACTAGGCGGGGAAACGGTCCGGTTCTTCTGCAACCAGCCGCTGGGCTTCGTGTGTTGCGGCCGAATCCATCATGCGGTTGATATCCGCTTTCATGGCAATGACCTCCTGCGCCGCTTGCGGGTCATTCTCCGTGGCGGATGCAAGGCCTTTTTAGCGGCGTCTGTAATGACCCGTGCAGTTCCTTGAGGACTTGCGGGTTGCCGGACTGATTGACACGCCTTTCCCGATGCGTTCATTGCCGAGATGCACCAGGTCGGTTTCGATGATGTCGCCCATATTCTCCAGGTCATTGACGGCCGACATGAGATTGACGAGCTCACGGGTCTGGTCTTCGGTCAGTGCCTTCTGGCTTATGTCCCGAGATAGGTCACGACATCACCGTGCAGGATGTCTACGTCGTCATCGATCCTGGCAACCTCTTTCAGCATTTCCCGGTCACCGGAAACTGATCGCCGGGAGGATTTTCTGCAGCATTTCCCTGACACGATCCCCCATATGCCCGATTTCAAGTCGTACCCGGCCAAGCGCCAGCGAGGGTGTATCAAGCAGTTCTTCATCAAGGTATTTGGCCTGTATGATGACTTCCTCCTCGACCGGCCTGTCAGGGACCAGCCATTCAACCAGCCGGGCAAACTGACCGGTCAGGCCGATGAAGATCAGCGTATTCGCAATATTGAACACAGTGTGGGCATTGGCGATCTGACGCGGCGCCTCGGCGGCCAGCCGGTCAATGCCCGACAGTTCCGGGTGTGCCGGTGAAAGCATGGTAACGAACTGAGCCAGGTAGGGAATAAATCCGACCCACAACAGCACGCCGAATACATTGAACAGGACATGTACGACGGCGGCGCGAACCGCTTCCCGGGGCTTGCCGATCGCGGCGAGCATGGCAGTGACGCAGGTGCCGATATTCGCGCCAAAGGCCAGCGCTATACCGGCCTCCAGGGTAATAAATCCCTGTGTCGCCATGACGATGACAATACCCGTGGTAGCCGAGGAAGACTGGACGAGGCCGGTGAAACCGGCCGCGATCAGGATGCCGATCAACGGGTTCTCCATGCTCGTCATCAGGTCAAGGAAAGGCTGGTAGCTGCGTAACGGTTTCATTGCGTCGCTCATGACGCTCATGCCAAAGAACACCATACCCAGCCCCATGATCATGCCGCCGTACTGCTTGATCCGCTCCTGCTTGGAAAAGAACAGCATGCTGAAGCCAACCGCGACCATCAGCAGGGCGATCTTGGTCACCTTGAAGGCGACGATCTGCGCAGTGATGGTGGTGCCGATATTGGCACCCATGATGACGCCAATCGACTGTGACATGGACATCAGGCCGGCAGTGATGAAGCCGACCACCAGCACCGTGGTGACCGACGAGGACTGGATGATGGCGGTGACGAACGCGCCGGTTACGGCACCCATAAAGCGATTGGTGGTGAGCTTTGCCAGGATCACTTTCATGCGCTCGCCGGCAACGGCCTTCAGGGCATCCGCCATCTGTTCCATGCCGAACAGGAACAGGGCAAGCCCGCCGAACAGTTTCATGCCCATGGTCCACCAGTCGATGGCGCCATCCGGTGCGGACGCAGCCAGTACCGGTGCCGCAGCCAGACCTGTCATGGCCAGGCAGGCCAGCAGCAGGGGAACAGGTACAGCCCGGCTTGATGTCAGCCAGTTGGCCGATTTTTCTCATTTGTTAGCCCCCTTGCAGATTTATTGCCGGTCGCCATCCTTGACGATCGTTACCGGGACGGGTGACAGCCGTACCACCTGTTCCGCCTTCGAACCCAGCATTATATGTGCCAGCCCGGTGCGTCCCTGGCTGCCCATGACAATCATGCGTGCATGGGTCTTTTCCGCTGTTTCCAGGATCCTGTTCACCGGCAGTCCGGTCACCAGCGTTGTCGATACGTCCTGCAGTGCAGCCAGCCCGGGCTGCTGTTCGCGGATTTTTTGCAGGAATGATTCCAGCATCTCGGCGGCCACATCTTCCAGGCGTTCCAGTTGCTTGTCCCGCCCCTTGACCGAGTAGTAGCCCGGGGCATCCCCCGGATCGTGAACAACATGCAGTGCGATGAGCGGGCTCCCCAGCACCTGCGCCAGCTCGGCGGCACACAGCAGGGCGGCCTCGGAGTACGCCGAGAAATCAACCGGTACCAGGATGGGTCTGTGCTTGTCTTTTTTGGTCACGCGGGCCTCCTTACAATACCGGTTTGTCTCGCATTGGCGGCATGCAGTACGCCATGCCAGATCAGTGGGATGCGTTGCTTGCTGATATACCGGATCCCGTAAATATACCGGATCCCGTTAAATTTAATCTTATTCTTTCAGGCGCCGGTGGAAGTAATTCAGCAGTTTCTTGCGCAGTTTCGCCTGCCGGTGCTTGGTCGACGCCGCTTTGCGTTTCTGCGCCAGTTCGATAAAGGTTTCCTGGGAACCGGCAGCAGCCTTGCCCCGGGTATCCTGCCGCAGGACATAATTACCGTCCGACTGCATCTCCCAGACATTCCGCCGACTCGATAGCTGTACGTCGATGATCAGGCGCAGTTCCTGTCTCAGTTTGGAATCTTCGACGGGGGTAACGACTTCCACGCGACTTTCCAGGTTGCGTTTCATCAGGTCGGCTGAACCGATGAAGTATTCCTCATCACCGCCATTTTTGAAATAGTAGATCCGTGCATGCTCCAGGAACCGGCCGACAACGCTGATGACCTGTACATTTTCCGACAGTCCGGGAATGCCCGGTCGCAGCCGGCAGGTGTCGCGGACGATCAGGTCTACCTTGACGCCTGCCTGCGCGGCACTATACAGCGTCCGGGTAATGTCTGCATCCTCAAGCGCATTCATCTTGAGCTGTATCAGGCCGGGCGACGTTGCCGAATGTTTTTTCACCTCCCGTTCTATCTTGTCGATCAGTGCTTTCTTCAGGGTGTAGGGAGAAGTAAGAATTTTCCTGTATCTCGGCGGCGGCGAGTAACCGGTCAGGTAATTGAACAGCTCGGTCAGGTCCTGGCTGATCGCTTCATCATTGGTCAGCATGCCGAGGTCACAGTACATATGTGCGGTTCCTGCGTGGTAATTGCCGGTGCCGATGTGTGCGTACCGTTGTATCTTGTTAAAGTCCTTGCGTACAACGAGTATGACCTTGCTGTGGGTCTTCAGGCCGACCACGCCGTAGGTCACATGTATGCCGGCCCGTTCAAGGCGTCTTGCCCAGCCGATGTTGGCCGCCTCGTCGAAGCGCGCCTTCAGTTCGACCAGGACAGCTACCTGCTTGCCATTGCGCGCAGCCTGTACCAGTGACTCGATGATGTTGCCCTCCGCCGAGGTGCGGTAAAGCGTCATCTTGATGGCGAGTACCTTGGGGTCCTCGCTGGCCGTGCGCAGGAATCGCTCGACACTGCTGGTGAACGATTCATAGGGGTGCTGCAGCAGGATTGCGCCCCGGTCCCTGATGATATGGAAGATGTTGCGCTTGTCGTGGGCGAGTCGGGTATGGTCGATGGGCTTGTGCGGCTTGTCATGCAGCTCCGGGATGTCCAGAGAGGCAATCTCGAACAGGTCACGCATGGCAATCAGGGCCTCGACCTCGAACACGTCAGCCGCTTCATCCAGTCCCAGCTCGGCGGCCAGCATGCCGCGGTGGGACGGATTCATGCCCTTGGCAATCTGCAGCCGCACGATCGAGGCAAAATGGCGGTCACGCAATTCCGACTCGATCATGGCAAGCAGGTCATCCGCTTCCTCTTCCTCGACCTCGACGACCGCGTTACGCGTAATCCTGAAAATCTCGCAGGTGATAATTTCCATGCCGGGAAACAGCAGGTCCAGATTGTTGGTGATGACGTCATCAAGGGTAACGAAGGTGTGCCGGTCGCCTGTCTGCAGGAAGCGCGGGGCAAAATCCTTGGAAACGGGCACCTTGACGCGTGCGAGGTGAGTGCCGCTGGCGCCCGGGTAACGTAATGTCACCAGCAGGTTGAGCGTCAGGTTGGAAATAAACGGAAACGGATGTCCCGGGTCCATTGCCAGCGGTGTAAGCAATGGAAAAATATTCTCGATAAAGTGTTCGCGCAGGGTGTCTTGCTCGTCCTGCCCGAGTTCCCGGTAGCTGACCATCCGGATGCCCTGTTTTTCGAGCAGGACCAGCAATTCCGTGTAGATACGAAATTGTTCGCGGTGCAGATCACGGACGAAGGCATGACATTCCCTTACCTGTTCGAGCGGGTTCTTGCCGTCGACGGTCAGGGTGCGAATACCGGCCGCGATCTGTTCTTTCAGGCCGCCGATCCTTTTCATGAAGAATTCGTCGAGATTGTTACTGACGATGGCAAGGTATTTGACGCGTTCCAGGAGCGGTGTCTGGCTGTCAGAGGCCATATGAAGTACCCGGCGGTTAAACGACAGCCAGGTCAGTTCACGGTTCAGGTAGAGTTCCGGATCATCCAGATTGAACGATGTCGTCGTATTCGCGCCCGTCTCAACACTGGTCTGGCCAGTCGCCCGGGCGCGGTTGGTAACCGGTTTCCTGCGGGCCTGCGGGAGGGCGCCTTTCGGCTGTTTTGAAGCTTCGGGTTGCCCGTTGCCGGTGGCTGGTTTGTCCATTTTTTCGTTGTCTCCCATGGCCTTGTCCTGAAATATATCAATTTGAAATGAGGGGTTATTTGATCCGTATCAACATATACAGATTTTCTACTGCTATTGTAAATCATTAAGCCCTGATTGTTCGGGAAGATCGGGATGCGGGTATCTCTACTGCATGCACGGTGTGAGGATTGCTGCCCCTGTGGTTGTCCCCGGGATTTCGGGATAGTCCGCATGGCAATCACGCGATCGCGGTATGCGGGCGGGAGACATGAGAGCGGCCGGCACGGCAATGGAAAGTATTCTGCTTGAAATAGCCCAGCAATGGGATGCCATCAAGACGTTCTTCGTCTTCGATACCACGCGCCTGTCAGAACCCGATATGATCGTGCGCCTGTGCCTGCAGGTCCTGCTGCTTTGTGGTTCCGCGTTTTTCTCCGGTTCGGAAACGGCGCTGTTTTCGCTGTCACGGCTGGACCTGCAAAAGCTGAGGCGCGAACGGCATCGCCACTCGGAAACCCTGCATGCCCTGCTGGACCAGCCACGGCGGCTGATTATTTCCATCCTGTGCGGCAATGAACTCGTCAATATTGCCGCTGCGGCCAACATGACAGGCATCCTGGTATCGCTCTACGACGTCGAGCGCGCCGGTCTCGTCAGCGTTCTTGTCATGGTCCCGTTGCTGTTGCTATTCGGAGAGGTGACGCCGAAAACCATTTCCGTGTCTGATCCAGTGCGTGTCAGCGCCGGTATCGTATCGACGCCAATGAGTCTCTGGGTCAGGATTGTGTCCCCGCTCGTATGGCTGATACGCAGTCTCGCAGACCGGATCACGACCCTCATAGTGGGTGAGGAGAAAGCCGCGGAAAATATCCTGCAGCTCGATGAGTTTCGTACCCTGGTGGAGGAGGTCGCCAGGGAAGGGGAGCTCAATGCAACCGAGCGCGCCCTTATCTACAATCTGCTGGAGGCGGGGGGTACGGAGGTCGTAGAGATCATGACTCCGCGAACGCGTACGGCATTTCTGAATGCGGACATGACAGCGCCGGAGATGGTCGAGCGGTTCCGTGAATACCGGCACCCGCGGGTCCCGGTATTCCGGGTACACCGCGATAACCTGGTGGGCTTTGTCCATGCCGAGGACATCCTGCGGCTGGTGCTCGATGGTACAGACCTGTCGACACTGGAACCTGACGACATTATGCATACACCGGTGGTGGTGCCGCTCACCAAGAAAGTTGACGAGATGTTCGATTTTTTCACGGCAAACAATGCCCGTGCCGCGGCAGTCCTCAACGAGTTCGGCGGTGTCGAGGGATTCGTCACCATGAAGGACGTGCTGACCTTCATCTTCGGCCAGATATCAGGTGACGTCGAGGGACAGGAGCTGTACCGGGAGCGTGACGAGAATTCCTACGAAGTCGACGGTGACATGAAACTCACTGATTTCAACAACCTGAGTAACTTCGGAATCGAGGACCCGCGGATGACGACGATCGGCGGTGTAGCGTTCCGGCACCTGGACCGGCTACCCAGGACCGGGGACAGTATCAATATCGACGACATCAGTATCACGGTTCTGGACATGGATGAACACCGTATTGCGCGCGTGCGGGTCAGCCGCGGCACCCGGGGCGATGAGACCGCCGCGCAGGATGCGCAGGCCGGGGAAGTCCCGGTCATGGATGCGACTGATGAAGACCGGGTGAAGCCGGAAAAAGAGCTGCGTGATGACGGGATGGCCGGGCCGGATGGAGACGAAGATGTTGCTGGCGACCAGACGGTCGGTAATGCCGCAAAGACTGAAGCCGGTATCCCGGGGCGCGCAGACGGCGACCCGCACCACAAGATCATTCACTGAGGCGTGATAGAGCGATGATGGAATTTCTGTTAATTATGCTGGTAATGATCCTGCTCCTCCTGCTGAAGGGCTTCTTCTCGGGATCCGAGATTGCGCTGGTCAACTCGGACAAGCTGAAGTTGCACCACAAGGCGAACCAGGGGCACCGGGGCGCAAAGCGAGTGCTCAAACTGTTTCAGACACCGGATGTGCTGCTGGGCACCACGCTGGTCGGCACCAATATATCGACCATTATCCTGACGACCCTCGGGACCATGCTGATGATCCGGACATTTGGCGACCTGGGTGACCTCTACGCGGTGCTGTTGTTTACCCCGCTGTTCCTGGTGCTGGGCGAGGTAGTGCCGAAGAGCGTTTTCCAGCAGAAATCAAACGAAATCGCGCCGGTAATCGTGTATCCCTTGCGGGTATTTTCCATATTGTTCTATCCCCTTGTGTTTGTATTTTCACGCATCGCACGCCTGTGCGCGCGACTGGTCGGCGGCGGCAAGACCGAGCAGAATGTCTTTATTACCCGTGAACAGATGCGCATGGTGGTGGAAATGGCCGAGCGCGGGGCCAATGTAGACGTTTTCGATCGCGCACGTATCAAGCGGGTAATCCGCTTCGCGGAGACCACGATTGGCGAGGCCATGATATCGGTTGCCGATATGACCGCGATTAACCGCAATCGCGATACCCGCAGCGCCATTACACTGGTGCGCAGGCGGGGCTATAACCGGCTCCCGGTGTACAGCAGTAACATCAGCAATATCACGGGCATCGTTACCATGACGACCTGGGACCTGATGGACCCGGAACTACCGGATCGCCCGCTGGATGAACTTATCAAGCCTGCCCACTACGTTTCGCCATACCAGACGATCGATCAATTGCTGCCGATTCTGAAAAACCGCGACGATCACATGGCCATCGTGGTGAATGAGTTCGGTTCGGCTATCGGGATGATCACCATGGAGGACATCCTCGAGGAGGTTGTCGGCGAGATCGATGTCGGTTACGACTTCGAGGAATACCTTCCGCGGCGTAAACGTATCTTCGAAATGCTGGATGAAGAGACATACCTGATGGATGCGCGACTGCCCATTTCCGAGGTCAACGATTTGCTCGGCACCAGTTTGCCGGCCGTGGAATCGCATACCATCGGCGGTCTTCTGATGGCCCGGCTGCGTCATATTCCGGCGGAAGGCGAGTCCATTGTGGAATCCGGGTTCAGGTTCACGGTAACAGAGGCGACCGACCGGGCCGTGATGAAATTGCGGGTTGAGCCTGCATAATTTTTACCGGCAGGTCATTAACGATTGCCGGTAGCCTCTTTTCCCGGTCAACGCCATCTGTATTTTTGTCTGTGCCATCCACCACAGTGTGTATATTGCCGCCTCTTGTAATGTGTCATATTCTCCAGAGTAGAGTTCAACCGGATAAACAATCGGAAAAATGAAAAACAGGCGGTCCCGTAAAAAGAAAACCCTGGCGGAAAGAGGCAGACCGCCATGTCCTCTATGAAAAGTCTGTTCAGGATGTCGCCGAGGAATACAAGTTCGTCAGCAGGACCTTTCGCAAGTTGCGTGGCCGGCGTCCCAGGAGTGTGCGTGAGGATTTCTGTGGTACCGCCAGCATGTGCTGCGAATGGGTCAAACATGGCAAAAATAATACCGCTATCGGTGTGGATATCGATCCGGAGGTGCTTGCATGGGGTCGAAAACACAACCTGTCCCGCCTGCGGCCGGATGCCCGACTGCGGGTCAGTCTGGTGCAGGATGATGTGCGTCGAGTAGCGGCAGCAAGTCCGGTGGACGTGGTGCTGGCGATGAATTTCAGCTACCAGCTGTTCATGACGCGCAAGAAACTGGGCGGTTATTTCCGCGAGGTGCGCAAGGCACTGGTCAAAGACGGTATTTTTTTCATGGATGTGCTCGGCGGCTATGATACCTGCCGGGAGCACAGGGAAAAGCGCAAGTACAAGGGCTTCAAATACGTTTGGGAGCAGGCAAGCTATAATCCTGTAGATGGCAGGATGCGCTGTTATATACATTTCGAATTCCCGGATGGGTCAAAACTGAAGAAAGCGTTCGCCTATGACTGGCGTTTGTGGGGTTTGCCGGAACTGCGTGATCTGCTTGATGATGCCGGTTTCTCCAGGGTCACGGTTTACTGGGAGGAGTCCGACCGGGAGACCGGCGAGGGGACCGGTGTTTATTCACCGGCCACCATGGGTGATGCAGATCCGGGGTGGGTTTGTTTCCTGGTCGCAGAAAAATAACCGGGTACCGGGTTTTCCCGGCTTATGATTTCCTGACTTTCACAAATGGCAAAGATAACCGTAATCAAGGAACCGGAAGGTGACCGTTCCCCTTTCCTGAGAGGGATACTGGTACAGTCCCTGGTAAATGCCGGCCTTGCCTTCGATGATGCCTATGAGCTTGCCCGTATAGTAAGAAATGAATTGCAGGACAGGCAGGAAATTACGAGTACGGAACTGGCGGGCAGGGTAGCGGTGCTGCTGGAACAGCAGCACGGTAACAAGGTGCGCAATCTCTACGAGTCCAGTCCCCGCGATGAAGCCGGCATTATCGTACACACACCCACGCGCAGCGAATTATTTTCCGTAGGGATACTGGCACATTCACTCGAAACCTGCGCCATACCTCCGGAGAAGGCCATACAGGGCGCGCGCAAGGTCCTGGCAAGCCTGAGACATACGGGACATCGGGAAATTGACCACAAGGCCCTGCGACGGATCATATACAGATGTCTGAATGAACACTGTTCGACGGAAGCGGCCGATCGTTACCTGTCATGGCGCCGCTTCGAAAACAGCGGCATACCCCTGATTATCCTGATTGGCGGAGTGACGGGGTGCGGCAAGAGCACGGTCTCATCCGAACTGGCTTTTCGCCTGAATATTACACGCCACCAGTCCACCGACATGATGCGCGAGGTCATACGCTCCTATCTGTCACCGCAGATGGTTCCTACCCTCAAATACTCGAGTTTCAATGCCTGGCGCGGCCTGCCGGGTTCAGTTGAAGGGATCGAACCGGCCATCGAAAACAAGGTGGTTGCAGGTTTCCTTTCACAGCTTGCAGCAATGAAGCTGGCACTGGAAGCTACTATTACCCGCGCGATTAATGAAGGACATCACCTTATCCTGGAAGGTGTGCATGTGGTACCGCCAGAGCTGAACTTCGAGGCGAAGGATAGCGAGGCTATCGTCATTCCCATTATGCTCGCCAGTATGAAAAAGGAGTTGTTGTCCAAACAGCTTAAACGACGTGGACGTGATAACGACAGGCGCATAGCTAAAGACTACCTGGAAAATATGGATGATATCTGGGAATTGCAATCCTGGCTGCTGAATGAAGCGGACAAGGCGGGTATACATATTGTTGAAAACTGGCATATCAAGGATACCGTGCGTGTGGCACTGGAACTTGTTATCGATGTGTTAATGAAGCATTTTCCTCCACAACCGGATGAAGCTGTGTGGAAGGTCTGATCGCGGTTTTTATCGGCTACTTCGACAGGTTGGCACTGGAGATTGACAAGTTTCACTTGGATTCAATGCGGGACTGATCACTGCAGTCTGATCAGCATACCGACAGATTAACCTGTCACGGTCCACGCCAGGGCTGGCGGAAGCCCGCGGGGACTTCGCCTCTATGTAAACCGCATTGAATGCGGATTCAGCGCGGGAAGCGTGGTACTCGTCTTGCGGGTTCGCCATCGACGCCGTAGCAGGCGAGGGCGCAACAGCCCTGTAAGCTCACCCTTCCAGGCCGGGAAGTCCAGTGAACTGCCGCCGTAGATGGCTGCATCCAGTGAATGCACCAGGGTGCGTAGCCTGGCGGGTTCCGTTTGCGGACTGGTGGTAATGATTTTCTCGGCAATTTGCGTGAGAGGTGCATGCATCGGCAGGTCGAGGTGCTGGCAAACGCGGCTCTTGAATTGTGTACACCAGGCTTCCGGATTCTCCTCGGTTTGCAGGCAGCGCGTACACATCCAGAGCTTGACTGACCTTGGCATCAGCACGGCAAGGCCAATGCGTAACCGCCGCAGGTGGTTCGCGGGTGACAGCCTGATGCCGGCACGATATATGGTCTGCCGGGCATGATGCCCCAGGGATAACAGCCACGCAGCTGCTGCCTTGAACAGCGGACGGGTACGGCGCCAGGCGCCCAGCCAGATGCCGACAATCACTGACAGGGTTATAACCAGCGGGGCCCAGAAATAAAACGGATTTATCCAGTGTCCACCGGCGCCGGTCGCGGTTGCCTGCGAGGAGGATGCTGCCTTGTCGACAAACCCGAATGGCAGTTCGGCGACCTTCGCTGAATGCGAATCGACATCCCACCAGGCGAGCGCCACCCTTGGGAGGCGTATCCATCCATCCTCAAGCGGTATGATAGTGAAGGTTTCCCTGCGGCTACCGGTCAGGTATTCGCCATTGGCGGAGATTCCGTTTTTGATAGCGGTAGCGTCGCGATAGATTCTGTAGTTACTGCTTTCGAGATGTCGTGCCAGCGAGGGTAATTGATTGCCAAGCGCGCCTTCCGCTTTCAGTTCCAGTGTCAGGGTGACGGGCTCACCGGCCTTGGCCGGTCCTTCCTGCTCTAACATGGCATCCAGTCTCAAATCATGCACAGGTAACCAGGGATCGACGGCGGGATCCGACGGGCGGACCTGTAATGTCAGGTCTTTTTTTGCAGCGATGCTGAAATTGCTGGCGGGAGTCATAACAGGAGCACCCGGGCCCCTGTGCATTTGTGTGCTTTGTGCATGGGTCCCGGTAAAGTGGATCGCGGGTATGACGATCTCACCGGCCCGCAGCGGCATCAACCTGTAGCGGTATGTGTTGATGATTTGCGGCTGCTTGCGGCCGTTCGCGCGGGTGCTGGCCACGGGGCCATCCCGCTGTTCGAGAATGGCGCCTTCGATGCGCGGTAATTCGGGGTTCAGCGACTTGAGGTTTCCATCACTGACGACGCGCACTGTGTAGATTATATTCTGCTGTTCAAAAAAATCCGACCCTTCTATTTCGACCTCGACCTTCGGCTGACTGACTGTTGTAGTGCTGTATCCAGCAGGCTGCTGTGCATACCAGCCGCTATCGGGTGCAGCGCCGAGGTAGTAATTGTTCGGCGGGGGCAGGGGAGGTTGATACTTCTGCGCGGGTTTGCTGGCCTCGATATTTCCCCAGGGGCGATGGGTTGTGGCGCGTGCGTCTTTTGTTGATGGTTTGTTGTTACCGACGGAAAATCCAAAGCCGTAAGCCGGCATGGTTATCAAGCTTGCCAGAATGCAAATAATTCCCAGGCGTGAAATATTCATTTGACTCACGTTAT
Source organism: uncultured Halobacteria archaeon (assembly GCA_963768575.1). Lineage (GTDB taxonomy): Bacteria > Pseudomonadota > Gammaproteobacteria > UBA9214 > UBA9214 > UBA9214. The sequence goes on along the minus strand of CAVYIJ010000001.1, from coordinate 355,877 downwards.
TGCCCCTCGTTTTTTACGTTAGCATGTCGCTGTTGACCAGGCCGGGGTTGTTGATACCCGCCTTTACCATGGTCGTGTTTCCAGCAGCTGGCGTCCTTCGCGCTGCATCGCCTGTTGCTCCTCTATTCTGAACTGGTTGAGTAGCAGGTAGGCTGGATCACCCTCGATCTGTTCCAGCCATTGCTCCATTACAGCCATGGAGACACCGGTTCCCGGTATTCCGTCCTTGTCCGGCATGCCGGCCTGTGCTGCATCCTCGTCAATCTCACCCGGTCCTGACCCCAACTGGTCAAAAAACTCCACGGCCTGACTGGCGGCTGCATCAACCTCTGCTTGCTCGTCGGGCAGGCTGCCAGGGTCGGTTGACATCGCATTCGCAGCCCCTGCTTCCGGCGAGTCCAGGTCTTCTTTTCCGCCGCCGGCGTCAGCGTTGTCCTGCGGATCAGTGCCCTGATCAGTTTTTTCTATGTCAAGATTAGCATTATTTTTTCCTGCCTGCTCGTCCAATTCACCTTCATCCTCCTGATTTTCCCGGGATTCACGCCGGTCATCCCCCTGGTCCTCACCTTCCTCTCCGGTTTCGGCTTCGGCTTCCTGCTGCTCGTCACCGGCGGATTGCTCTGATTCATCCTGTTGATCGCCTGTGGATTTTTCGTCGTCCTCCTGCTCATCGCCAGCGGACTGATTTGAGTCCTTTTGCTGGTCACCTGAAGACTCTTCTGATTCCTGCTGTTCGTCGCCCGACGACTCCCCGGTCTCCTGGTCCTGTTCGCCCGAGGATTCTTCAGACTCCTGCTGCTGATCACCCGAAGATTCTTCGGACTCCTGGTCCTCTTCGCCCGAGGATTCTTCAGACTCCTGGCCCTCTTCGCCCGAGGATTCTTCAGACTCCTGGTCCTGTTCGCCCGAGGATTCTTCAGACTCCTGGTCCTGTTCGCCCGAGGATTCCTCGGACTCCTGTTCCTGTTCCCCGAGGATTCCTCGGACTCCTGCTCCTGTTCCCCGGAGGATTCCTCGGACTCCTGCTCCTGGTCCCCGGAGGACTCCTCGGACTCCTGCTCCTGTTCACCGGAGGATTCCTCGGACTCCTGCTCCTGGTCACCGGAGGATTCCTCGGACTCCTGTTCCTGTTCCCCGGAGGATTCCTCGGACTCCTGTTCCTGTTCTCCCGACGACTCCTCGGACTCCTGTTCCTGTTCCCCCGACGACTCCTCGGACTCCTGTTCCTCTTCGCCCGAGGATTCTTCAGACTCCTGTTCCTCCTCGCCCGACGACTCCTCGGACTCCTGCTGTTCTTCCTCCTCTTTTTGTTCCTCCTGTTCTTCTTTCTCTTCCTCCTCGGGAGGTTGTTCTGCAGTTTCTTCCTGCAACTCTTCCGTCAGGGACTGTTCCAGCATCTTCTTGGCCAGCCCCATGTTGTGCAGGGTGTCCTCGTCTTGCGGTCGCAGCGCCAGCGCGGCCTGGTAGGCGTCGACGGCACCCTCGAAATCACTGCGCTTGTAGCGACTGTTGCCCAGGTTATACAGTGCGTCCGGCTTGATGTCCTTGCGCTCAACGCTTTCGAAGGCCTTGCCGGCTTCGGTATAACGTCCGGCACGATAGAGTGCGACACCGCGCCGGTAGGTATCCGTGAAACTTTTTGCGGCCTCGCTGTATTCACCTTCGTTGAAAAGCTGTGCCGCGTCCTGTTCCTTGTTTTTGAACCAGGATGCGTCGGCAACCGTTATGCACATCGACAGGATTATCAGCAGTCCGGCCTGCATTGTAATATGACGTTTCATGCTCTGCGTGCCAGGTAATCCGGTAGTGCGCGGCGAAACAGCGGCAGCAGCAACAGCAATGCGAGTCCTGCCAGCCAGTAGAAACGTTCATTCCAGACCCGGGTGCGTTCTTCAGCCTCGCTCCTCGGCAGTGCCTGCGCCTTCACCTCGTCGAGTATCCGGTTGGTATCACGTTGCCGGTAATCGGCGCGCTGGTAGATGCCGCCGCCTGCCTTCGCCATCGATTCCAGCAACGGTTCATTGAGCGCTGAAATTATCCGTTGACCGCTTCTGTTGACTATCCAGGAACCGTCCTTGCCGGGAACCGCATCGCCTTCGGGCGTGCCGATACCCAGTACATGTACGCGAACATTCTCCGCGGCTAGTGTTTCCAGGTATTGAATCAGGTCGGGTTCGTCGAAATCACCGTCCGTGATGATCAGCAGGGAATTGACGCTTTCCGCCGGCTGACCCGCAAGCAACTCACCGGCCCGTTCAAGCGCATGCACGAGCCGGCTGCCCTGCAGTTTCACAAGGTTGCTATCCAGTGCCGGTAGCATGCGACGAATGCTGTTCATATCCTCGGTCACCGGGGCGACCACGTGGGCAATCGAGGCAAAGCCGATTACGCCGATGCGGATGCCGCGGTTACGACTCAGCAAGTCTGCCAGTTCCTGGTGAGCGCGCCCCAGTCGCGTTGGCTGTACATCGGCAACGTTCATGGAGCGCGAGATATCGAACAATACCACCAGGTTGGTACCGGGACGGAACAGTTGCACATCGGTGAAATCCCAGCGCGGACCAGCCATGGCAAGTACCAGCAGTGTCCATACCAGTGCCCAGCGCGCAAAACGTTGCCACTGTGTCGTTGCTGAAATACCGGAACGACCCAGCAGGTGCGGCAACAGGTGATTGTCCGCGTATAGCCGGAGACGCTCGTTTGGCCGGGTGAGGTGCCGCGTGAACAGCAGCCACAGTGCCACCGGGACACACAGCAGTATTGCCCACAGCCAGGCCGGTTCGCTGAAATGAAAGGCGTTCAGCAGATCAGCCATGGGCGCGTCCGGCAAACCATGCGCGCGGGATACCGTTCGGGAACAGGCCCAGCAGGAACAGCAGCAGCAATGCCAGTCCCAGCGGCCAGCGGTACAGGGGCTGCGGAATCATCACGCTGCGTGATTCGGCCTGGGTTTTTTCCAGCGCATCGATCTGCTGGTAGATCTTCTCCAGTGCGCTGGTGTCGGTAGCGCGGAAGTATGCGCCACCGGTGATGTCCGCGACCCTGGTCAGTAATTCCTCGTCGATTTCCATCTTGACCTGTGTCATCCGGCCGTCTTCGAAAAACGGCACCAGGCCTTTGCTGCCTACGCCGATAGTGTAAATACGAATGCCCTCGTGGGCAGCGAGTTGTGCTGCCAGGACAGGCGGCATGCTGCCCTCTGTATTCTCGCCATCGGTAACCAGTATCAGGACGCGCGAACCCTCCGGCCGTTCACGCAGTTTTTTCACGCTGAGTCCAATGGCATCACCAATGGCGGTGCCGTTACCCGCCATGCGCGAGACGATGCTGTCCAGCAGATCGTGCAGTGCCCGCAGGTCCAGCGTCATCGGTGACAGTACAAATGCCTGGCTGCCGAATACGACAATACCGATCCGGTCCCCGTCACGCGCCTTGACGAAGCGTCCCAGGACGCCCTTGATGACCGCCATGCGCGTGACTTGCCGGCCTTCGACAGTGAAGTCCAGGGCCTCCATGGAGCGCGAGGTGTCGACGGCGAGCATCAGGTCATAACCTTCGGTGCGTATTTCCGTATAGGGCTCCAGCCATTGCGGCTGCATCAGTGTTGCCACCAGCGCTGCCCATAACAGCGCCAGCATGGCGAGCTGCAAGTGGCTGCCCGCATGTGTGAGTGAGCGCGCTGCGACAAAGGTAGAGGCCAGCCGTCCCAGTGCCGGGTGCAGCAGGGTGGAATCGTCACCGTGTGTATATGCATCCGTTGCGCCATGCGGGCGCGGCCAGAAACGGCGGATCAGTAACGGGACCGGCAACAGCAACGCAGCCCATGGCCAGTAAAAACTAAACATTGGCTGCTCCATCCGCCTTGCGCAAGCGTGGTATGCGTATTTTCTCAAACCAGCGCAAACCCGCCGTGCCGTCAATTGCCGGAGTGGTGTCGACCCAGTGCGTGGCAGCGACTACCAGTTGCATGACTTCTTCACGTTGTATCGACATGTCCGGTGGCATGTACGGCGCCTGCAACAGTGCCCGACCGGCTTGTGTCCAGCTGAAACCGGTGCTGTCGTTCTGCTCCAGCCAGGTGAGCCAGCGATCGCCGGACAATCCGGCGGCCTGGCGTCGATCGCTGCGCGCCATGGCAATGCGGCGCAACAATACCGACAGCCGGCCGGCCACATCGCGCGGGTCGTCATGGTGCAATGCCTTTTTCAGCTCACGCAGCTGGCGGCGCGCATCGCCGCGCCAGCCGGGTATGATGCCGCTGTAACGAATCCAGTAACGAACGCCTGCCAGCAGCGATACCAGCACAATCAGGCCGATGACCCACCACCAGCCCGTTGCCAGCGGCCACCACGGGATTGCATCGAGGTCATGAATATCACGCAATATGCTACTTGTGTCCTGCATAACTATTAGCGCCTCCCCGCATAGTGGCGCAGACCGTCGATCATTGTCCGGTGAACATCGTCAGCCGTGCTGACCGGAATCAGGCCCAGGCCCAGCCGGTAGGTCAATTGTTGCAGTTCCTCCCGGCGTTGCTCCCAGTCCTCGCGAAATGCCCGGCGTCCGGCTTCATTGTCCGTGTCGACTTCCAGCAGTTCGCCGGCGGCATTGGAGAAAATCACCTGTCCCATGGACGGCAGATCATGATCGGCTGGATCATCGACCGGTAGCAGCACTACGTCATGGCGCTGTTTCAGGCTGCCCAGGATACGCTCGAGGCCGGTGGTGACCTGGTTGAGCGGGGCGATAACGAAAATCAGCGAGCCGGTGGCCGCACCGCTTTCGAGCTGCTGCAATGCGGCCATCAAGCTGGACTCGTCGGTATCACCCTGTTCGATCGGTTCGGTCAATGCGCGCAGCAGGCGCCACAGGCCGCGTCGGCCGGGTGTGGCGCGGTAATAGCGAATACCGGTTGCCGGATTGCCGAACAGCACTCCGCCCACCCGGTCATGCTGCTTGCTGGCAGCCCAGCCGATCAGGGCGGCACAACGTGCTGCCTGGATGGACTTGAATGTACCGCGGGTACCAAAGCTCATGTGCGGCCCGGTGTCGACACACAGGATCACATTGCGCTGACGCTCCTCGCGGAATACCTTCAGGTGCGGAACATTGGTGCGGGCGGTGACCAGCCAGTCCATGTTGCGAATGTCGTCGCCTTCGCGATATTCGCGCACTTCATCAAAATCCAGTCCGGTGCCGCGGAAGACGGATGAATACAGGCCGGTAAAGGTCGAATTGACCAGGTGATGGGCCGCTACGCCCAGGGTGTGCGCCTGGTGGCGCAGTTCGAGCAGATCATCGAGTTGGGGGTGAAGACTCATCGGTTACTACTGTTCGCCGCAGATTGTGTCCCGGCCATCACGGAATCGCCACGACCTCCAGCAAACGCCTGATATAGTCATCCGTGGTCACGCCTTCCGCCTCACCCTCGAAAGTCAGCAGGATGCGGTGTCGCAGTACATCCAGCGCTACTGCCTGGATATGCTGCGGGGCAACGAAATCATCGCCATCCAGCCAGGCACGGGCGCGCGCACAACGCGCGATGCCAAGCGTGGCGCGCGGCGAGGCGCCGAAGCGGCACCAGCGCTTGAGACCCTCGTCATAGGCCTCGGGATTACGACTGGCCTGCACGAGGTCGACGATGTAGTCGTTCAGCCGCGGGTCGATATACAGGTTTGCCGCATCTTCGCGAATACTGAACAACTGCTTCTGGGACAGTTGTTTGACCGGAGGCTTTGCTGCTGACTTCTGGCGGCTGTTGTCAAGCGCAAGGATGGCAAGTTCATCCTCACGGTTCGGGTAGTCCACCCAGACATGCATCAGGAAACGGTCGAGTTGCGCTTCCGGCAAGTTATAGGTGCCTTCCTGCTCGATCGGGTTCTGGGTGGCCAGCACCATGAACAGCTTCGGCAGGGTATAGGTTTTCAGGCCGACGGTGACCTGGTGTTCGCCCATGGCCTCGAGCAGTGCCGATTGCACCTTCGCCGGCGCGCGGTTGACTTCATCGGCCAGCAGAATATTGTGAAACAGCGGACCGGCACGGAACTCGAAATCACCTTTTTCGTGGCGGTAGATATCCGTGCCAATCAGATCGGACGGTAACAGGTCGGGCGTAAACTGGATACGGTGATAATCGCCTTCGATTGCTTCGGCCAGTGCCTTGACGGCGGTGGTCTTGGCCAGGCCGGGCATGCCTTCAACCAACAGGTGGCCCTCGCTCACCAGGCAGATAAGCATGCTGTCGATCAGTGCGCGTTGCCCGACCACCTGTGTAGCAAGGTGAGCGCGTACGCTGTCCAGTGAAGAGGGTTCGATGCGGCGGTAGTTTTTGGGGCTGTCGCTTTCCGGGGTGTCAGTATTTAGCAATGTTCGTACTCCTGAAACTTCTTGGTTTACTGGCACCTGCATGCAGAATCTCAAGGCACCTGATGCGCGACCTTTGCTGCGCAAAACCGGGGACACCTGTCCCCGAATGGGGTGATCAGGTGGCGGCGATGCGCAAAATACCTGCATAGTGAACGCAAACTATGCCTTATATCAATACTTTAATTGTTGACCTGCGTCAACTGGAGGGGGGTAACAAGGCAGACACGCGGCGGCCCAATCCAGCTTGTAAGCAGTGTTTTTTTACTGCTGCCGGCACTCGTAACGAATGCCAGTGCCATGTCTACAACATGGCCGTGCAGGTGCTTTTTCCGGTAATGCCGGTCGGCTGGTTTGGTGAGTAGTCGCCGATTGTTGCAACGACGGTCCCTGGTCGGGTAATGAGGAATAGGGGTTTGGTGTTGCCCGGTTGTACCTGAATGAATCGGCCGGCCTGAAATCAGGGCCGTGAGTGGCAGGGTGCAAGCCGGGTTGAAAGCGGTTGCTCAGTCGGGCTGTGGACCCGATTCCGCAACACCTAACACGCCATTTTTCTGATGCGTTCACGGTCCTGGTCGGATACATCGATTATGTAGAATCCTGTCCAGTGTCCCGATCCTTCGGTACCTGAATGCGACCACAGGCTTTCAACACCGACATTTATGTCAGGTGTGCGGCCGGACTCGCTGTCGAAAACGAGTGAAAGTTGCATGATGCTGTTTTCTGCAATTGCCTGCGTACCCAGGATCATGATGCCGTCTTCGCTGATATTCACTAGCTGGCCAATATCCCGTCCGGTGGGTTTGTCAATGATACGAACGATATCGGTTACATCGATACGTTCCGATTTGCGCATTTCCTGCACGGCCTTGTCTTTTGCGCTCATTTCATTACTCCTGTAATTTCACTCTGCCGATAGTATCAATCGCTTGAAAGGATCCTGACTATGGCTTGCAGTGCCCGCTTGACGAATGGTGCCTTCTTTTCGCCGATGATCCTTGCCTTGCCATCTGCCAGCAATGCTGCAAGTTCGTTCTGTTTCCAGACGGTGGACTTGACCCCCATGCTGTCTACGAACATATAGTTGCCTGACATTTTCGAATACCATGACAGCTTCACCCTGACCGGGTGCTCGTTTTTGCTTTCCTGGATATAGAACCACGTACCGAAAGCCACTTCTTTCAGTTGGTCAACAGCCGCCTGGATTTCAGGCGGCAGTACTTCTTCTTCAGGTTCCGGGTCGGGAACCACCGCGTTGTCGTCTGCAACAGAATTTTCAGTCTCTTGCGGTTCTTCGGCGACCGCCTCGATTTGAGCAATCTGCTCATCGACAGGCTGACGCAAGGCTTCCTCCTGAAGCATGTAGATCAGTTTCAGGTGTGCATTATTATCACTGGTTCCATAGGCTTCCAGGTCCGTGAACGCACGCTCAATTCGACTCCGGAGCGCCGGCAGCTTCATGCGCAGCTGGGTCTGCGTCTCCTCGGTGAAGCGTGGTTCAACACTCCAGATAATGTCCTCTACGGTGCGAATTGCGAGCCGCCAGCTCGGGCTGTTCTCGGCGTCCGTCTCACGCAGGTAAATGAACATCAGCTTGTCCAGCCATACATCACCAAGCAGCTTCCTGATACTGGAAGGAACGTTTCGGCCGGTTACGCGATCTTCAATCATGCTTGCCGCATGGTTCCGCGAAAGGCCGAGTTTTTCCTTGCCGGCGGCCGCCTGCCTGGTGCGTTCCTCGATGGCAGCAGCCTTGATGACCAGCTCATTCAGGCTTCTGTTGAATATGCCCAACAGCTCGGAAAATATTTCGATATTGTCAACGAATTCATCAATAACCCGCTGTACGACATACCTTATGGACGGGAAGATGCCTCGTTCCAGGTCATCCTCGAATACCCAGCGGCCTGCCGCATTGGTAAGTGTGTTCAGCAACTCGTGTGCGGGGTGGGCATTGTCGGAAAAAATGGTCTTGTCGATAATCGCGATTTTCAAATAGGGCGTATGCAGCCGGCATAGTTCGGCTTTTGCCACATTCGGCACATCTTCGTCATTCAGCAGGTATTCGAACATCATGCCAATCAGGTCGATCACCTGGGTATCTGCGGCGGGCATTCGCCGACGATCGATGCCTGTAAAGAGTTGTTCACGTTCCGCCGTGAGTCGCCTGGACATGGTGTCGACAATGTCCTTATGTTCCTCACTGCCAGGCTGGATGACGACGACCTGTTCGGCCATGATGCCTTCGACTGGCGGCGTATGCTGGACCCTGTCGATTGCAGTTACGATTTCTGTTTGCGGCAGTGGATTGCTGACAGCCCCGGCCCCGCCCGAGCCTGCGGTACCTGATCGCCGCGAAAGGAGGGTCATGATATTGCCGAACACTTCATCGCCCAGGCTCTGTGCATTACCCGTCGTCTGGCCTGTTGCGGTCGCACCATGCCTGTTCTGCGTGCGTTGCCCGGCCGCCGGGGCTTCCTCACTAACCGGTTCTGTTTTACCGGTGTTCGGATTTTTTCGTACCGTATATTTCAGGTTGGGCAGAAGACCGGCCTTTAGCAAGCGCTCGTTGTACTCCTGGTAAAGCGGGTGTAATTTGCTGAGCACGAACTTGTCGAACAGCATGTAGATGATCAGCTTGGTCTCATGTTCAAGGACCAGCACGTTCGCCGCCTCATGAAATGCGTTGGCAAGACAGGACGGACTGGCCGGGATATCCTTGTCTTCAATTTTCGTTCCGTTATTCAGGACCGCGAGGCGTTGCCGCAAGGCGCCCAGCTCCTGTGCAGAGCCCATGGTGGCGCTGGACGTCATGTTCTGAATTGCAACCTGGATGTCGGTTTCTTCCTTGCTCAACAAGGACAGCGGACTTTCTTCCTCGCCCGTTACCGTTGCTTGCTGCGGGCTGGTCTTGCCAAAATGTGCAAAGCTGCCAACAAGTTCCCGATAAAATACATCTTCCATCTGCGAGCGGTTCTTCTGGATGGCCGACAAGCCCTCCATAAACTGGATTTGTGATGCAGGTGATTGCGCCTTCTCCGCAAACTCCAGAAATGCGAGGTTGCTGTTCTCGTACATTTTCTGCAGAAACGGGCGTATATATGATTGCACCATGTTCAGGCAATCATCCAGCAAGGTGGTGGTCCACGCCTGTGTTTTCGGTTTGGCTTGCATGTTTTTTTCCTGTATCTGCCTGTCAGTTTGCCCGGTCCGTGTTTACATGCCGCAGGAGTACTCTCCGGCTGTCGCGGGTAGCATCACACTGAATAGTCGGCTGTTCCTGCGATTCCTTGACGGTATCGGCGATGCCCCGTACGCCCGCCGGCATGCAGTTGTTCATGGCGCCCGGTGATGAGCGCGATGAATGGAAGTGATTTGGTAAGTAAAATATATAACTATATATAAAATATAGATTAATTAACGCAGTATTTTCGAGATGGAGAGTGGTGGCGAACTTGTTTGAAGGGCAGCGGCAGTAACCGGCAGGTTGACGCCACACGCCTCATCATTGATATCCCCGCGAATCGTCCCGGGTGGGTAAGCGGCGGCCGACCTGCCACCTGCCGGGCGATTTTCCAGGCGGGCAGCTGTAATGCTGTCCCATTACACGCCCGGAATCACCGGTCACATGGAACGATACGGCTGCCGGGAAACATGTGCAGATACACTGGCACGGATATCCATACGATATAACGAGATGGACTACGGCGTCGTTTCATACGGTTGCAGCAAGACTGAAGCATTTCTGATCTGCATGCCAGTACCGCTTTCCCTGTCTGCGGAAATCCTCTAACCTTCACGGCATAATGTGAACAACCAGTTCCGTGCACGCCGCGACAAGCTTGTGCAGCCGTTGTGTGACGGTAGCAGGGGAGTGCATCTACATCATACGGGCATATGAGTGAACACGAACCGGTCTGGAAAATATATCCTTGAAAACCCGTTACTCAACAAGGGTACGGCGTTCACTACACTTGAGCGAAAAAGGTGGGGCCTGCTGGGCCTGTTACCACCCCATGTCGAAACGCTTGACCAGCAGGTAAAGCGTGCCTATGAGGCATACGGGAAAAAAGAAAATAACCTGGAGCGACACATATACCTGCGGAACCTGCAGGACACCAACGAAACACTTTTTTACCGGCTGATTGACGATCATCTTAACGAGATGATGCCAATCATCTATACACCGGGCGTTGGCGCGGCTTGCCAGAAGTTCAGTGAAATTTACCGGCGGCCACGCGGTTTATTCATTCCCTATCCGGACCGTGATTACATCGACGAGATGCTCGATAACGCCATGGTGGATGATGTGCGTATTATCGTTGTGACCGATGGTGAGCGTATTCTCGGCCTGGGTGACCAGGGCGCCGGCGGAATGGGCATAGCAATCGGAAAGCTTGCCCTGTACACGGCATGTGGCGGTATAGACCCGTCCTGTACATTGCCGGTGTTGCTGGATGCGGGTACCAATAACGAGGATGTGCTGAATGATCCAATGTATATCGGCTGGCGCAACCGGCGCATTGAAGGCAAGGAATATGATGATTTCATCGATCTTTTCGTTCAGTCAGTAAAGCGACGCTGGCCGGATGTCCTGTTGCAATTCGAGGATTTCGCCAAGCGCAACGCCAGTCCGTTGCTGGAGCGCTACCGTGACCAGCTTTGCACATTTAATGACGACATCCAGGGTACGGCAGCAGTCGCAGCGGGAACGCTTTTTTCCGCATTGAAGCAAAAAGATGAAAAACTCGAACAGCAAAATATCCTGTTGGTTGGCGCGGGCTCTGCCGGTTGCGGAATCGCCGAGCTGCTGATTACAGCCATGCAAGATGATGGCCTCCCGGAGGCCCAGGCGCGATCACGCGTCTTTATACTGGGCCGCAGGGGTCTGCTGCATGACCAAATGGATGGTTTGCTGCCATTCCAGCAACAGCTTGCACAGCCGCAGACGAGGGTCCAGGGCTGGACCACCAGTCATGACGGCAATATTTCCATCATGGATGTTATGCGTAAAGCAAGACCGACGGTCCTGGTCGGTGTTTCCGGTCAGCCCGGCCTTTTTACCGGCGAAATTGTCAGGGAGATGGCCGGGTATTGCGAGCGGCCGGTTATATTCCCGCTTTCGAACCCGACTTCCCGTGCGGAAGCAACGCCCGTTGACCTGTTGCGCTGGACGGACGGAAGGGCCATGGTAGCAACCGGCAGTCCATTCCCCCCGGTAGAAATGGATGGTGTTTGCTACCCAGTAGCGCAAAGCAATAACAGTTATATTTTCCCCGGCCTGGGCCTTGGTGTACTGGCCTCGGGGGCGAGGCGGATCTCTGCTGGTATGTTGATGGCAGCCTCGGTTGCGCTTGGTAATTATCCGCGTCAGTCATCCTGCGATATCGAGCCATTGTTGCCGTCGCTTGATGAAATCAGGCGCGTGAGCAGACATATCGCACGAGCGGTTGCACTGCAGGCGCAACGTGAAGAACTTGCGGGGAAGATGTCCAGACAGGAGCTTGATGACAAAATCGATTTGATATTCTGGCGACCTGAATACGATTTACCCGCACAGGCATGACTGATTTCAAGGTAATTACAGTATGTATATAATGCACGAACGTTCGTTGGTTCGAGAGGCCGGGAAATGACTTCAGTCAATACTGCATACCGCTTTTATTCTGCGGCCGGTAATGTCGATGATTTTTTCCGGGAAGTAGTCGGCGGTCTCAGCAGCAGGCCGCGCCGCATACCTCCAAAATATTTTTATGATAGCAAGGGTGCGGCACTGTTCGAGTCGATTTGTGAACAGCCCGAATATTATCCGTCAACTACGGAAATCGGAATACTCAGGGAAAATGCCGGCGAGATTGCACGAAAAATCGGCGACGGATGCGTTTTGATCGAGCCAGGCAGCGGTAATTGCGAAAAAGTCAGAAAATTGCTGGACAGCATTCGACCGGTTGCATACGTGCCGGTGGATATTTCCTGTGAACAGCTGCAAACCGCTGCGGCCGACATTGCACACGAATATGAATGGCTGGATGTACACGCGATATGCGCGGACATAACCGATGACCTGAGCCTGCCCGATATTCCTGCCTGCGACAATCGCCTGGTGTTTTACCCGGGATCAAGTATCGGTAATTTCGAACCCGAAGATGCAATCGAATTCATGCGCAGGCTGGCCGAAGTGGCCGGACATAATGGCCGCTTGCTGATAGGCGTTGATCTGGAAAAAGATCACGATATTCTGAATGCTGCCTATAATGACTCGTCCGGCGTGACAGCCGAGTTCAATCTGAATTTATTACGTCGCATCAACAGGGAGCTGGACGCAAACTTCAATGTTGACTGCTTCGATCATTTTGCCTTCTACAACAGTATTGCGGGTCGTATAGAGATGCACCTTGTCAGTTTGCGCAAGCAGACGGTTGAAATCGACGGCCATATATTCAATTTTGCGGCTGGCGACTCCATACACACCGAGAATTCATACAAGTATACTCATGAATCATTCAGGGATCTTGCCAGGGACGCCGGCTTTGTCCCGATAGATTGCTGGACCGATGTTGCCTCCCTGTTTGGACTTCACCTGCTGGAAGTGGCTGCCTGACATATTCTTTTCCAGGCATAAAAAAGGCCCGCCGTGGCGGGCCAGCAGATCACGTTTTCCGGCTAGGTAACCGGTGACAGCAAAATTTCAACACGACGGTTCTGCGAGCGTCCCGCAGCGTTATCGTTGCTTGCAATGGGCATTGTTTCACCCATGCCCTTGGTGTAAATACGCGCCGGTAAAACACCCTGTGATTTGAAATAACTGGACACGCTGTTGGCGCGCGCTACTGACAGTTGCATGTTGTAGCTGTCGGAACCGGTGCTGTCGGTATGACCGGTAATATCGACATAGGTTTTCTCAAACTCATTGATGACCAGGGTAACCGAATTGAGTACATCGTAGAAATTCGCGGAGATATTGCTTGAGTCCGTGGCGAAAGTGACATTGCCGGGCATATTAAGGATGATGTTATTGCCATTACGTGTCACGCTGACGCCGGTATTCTGCAGTTGCGCACGAAGTTTGTTTTCCTGCTGGTCCATGTAGTAGCCCACACCGCCACCGGCGATTGCGCCAATACCTGCACCCAAAAGGATATTTTTTCGCTCTCCACCGGTGATCGCTGAAATTACCGCGCCACCGATTGCGCCGATAGTAGCGCCCTTGGCCGTGTTGGTTGCTTCCTTCTCGCCGGTATAGGGATTTGTGGTGCAGCCTGAAAGCCCGATTGACAGCGCCATGGCGATTGCTATGAGTGGCTTGCTGCCGGTGCGGGTCCTGTCGGCGTTGTTGCCGGAAATTGCGTTACTCATGTTACTCATGGATGCTCCTGTCTGGTTTAGGTTTGGCCGATGCCAAATGTTCAGTCATGTAATTATCCGCAATCCTGCTGATTATCCGCAATGCTGCCGAATATACCAGTATCAGTTAACAGTTGTTTGCGGCGTCCCTGTGAATGGTTGTACCCGTTTATGCTGCCGGTAACTATATCAAGTGTATGATAAATATTATATTGTTGTAATTATCCAGGTGCCGTCACCTCGCGTGGTCACGAGAGGAGGGGCCGATAACAGTGTGCGAGCGACATGCGTAGAAGATTAACCGTGTTTGTGGCGGCCATCCTGGCACTGATCGCCGGCCTTGCGCCGGTGGGTTACGCGATCTATACGGCATATACCACGACTATCGAGAATGCTGAATTACATTTACGCTCGATTGCGCAGGGTATCGCAGAAGACACATCCGGCTTGTTGCTGCAGATCGACCAGGGCCTGATAGCCCTGTCTGATCTGTCATATGAGTGTCGGTCGTCGGATATCAGTGCCATGAACAAAATGGCCTATGACATTCCCGGGATCAGCGAGCTGGCATTGATCCGTCCCGACAGGAAGCTGGTATGTACCAGCTGGGGCGTGGTCGATCCGCCGGTCGATCCGGAGTTGCCGCCACCCGTTCCGGGATTCCGCCTGGCAGGGCCGTTCGAAATACGCCTGCTGGACCGCTATGGACTGATCGCGCTCAGGCAACGTGAAGACGGCTCCGAGCTGGCGGCGCTCATTCACCCAAGTGTATTGATCGGTCACCTGGGCGCGGGGCTGGGTGAATATGGCTTTGCCGTACTGTTACGCAGGGATGATACCCACATTTTCGCCTGGGAAGGCAATGTCCCGGAGATGAAGGTCGTGGAGTCGGAAGCCGAAACCGGTGATGGTTCTACCCGGTTGCGCGCTTCTTTCGACGATGGTGTCGAGCGCACCCTGTCCGCAGTCGAGCTCGATGGATTTCCGGGTATTTACTCTGTCGCCGCTGTGTCCGATGCCTGGATACTGAGGGACTGGGTACGTATGGCGCTGGTGCTGGGTGCCGTCGGCCTGGTTACCTCCATGGTGCTGGTGTTGCTGGTTATCGGAATATTTCGCCGTCGACTGTCCTTGCAGGGCGAACTGAAACGCAGCCTTCAGAAAGATGAATTCGAAATCAATTATCTTCCGGTGATCAGCCTGGAGAACGGTCGCTGTGTCGGAGCCGAAGCCTTGATATCGTGGTACCCGCCGGGTGGCAAGCGTGTCAGGCCCGACCTGTTTATTCCGCTGGCTGAAGATACCGGCCTGATCGAGCCAATGACGGAATGGTTAATGAAAACGCTGCTGAAAGAAATCGGCAAGCTGTTGCAGCACGACCGTACCCTGCATATAGCCATCAATCTCAGCCCGTCCCATTTCGAATCAAACAGGATATTGCATTCATCCAGTTTAATATTCGGAAACAGCGGAATTTTGCCGGAACAAATCATTTATGAAATAACCGAACGCAGTCTAATTGACGACGGTAACAAGGCCAGGGAAGTCATGCACAGTCTGCGCAAGCGCAACTCGGGCATTGCACTGGATGATTTTGGTACCGGTTACTCAAGCCTTGGCTATATCGAATCGTTTCCTATTGACTACCTCAAGATAGATAAATGCTTTATCGAAGCGATTGGTACAGATGCTCCCGCTGCCGGACTGGTCGATGCAATCATCGATATGTCACGCAGACTGGGCTTGCGTACCATCGCGGAAGGGGTGGAAACGCGTGAGCAGGAAGAATACCTGCAACAGCGAAATGTTGAACTGGCACAGGGATGGTATTACTCGAAAGCGTTGACGGCTGCTGAATTTACCGGGTTTATCAAGTTGCGCAACAGAACCTGACCGGGCCAACGCTGAATCCTGTAATAGTGGCCGGTGCAATCTAGATGTTCGCGATCATTACCAGTTCATGATAGATCAGTAACGAATATATCGGTACCAGGGTGTACAGTACGTAACGGACGGCGATGTATTTATAGATACGAAAATTAAAATGCATGACGAGGACAATCAGGGCAGTACCCGTGACCGCCATTTTCACGACCGCAAACGTATGTATGTCACGCTGGATCAGCCAGTCCATCAGGATATTCAGTTCTATTGCGCCCTTGCTGATCAGGACCGTGGTTAGAAAGGCATCGGCGAAGCACAGCAGTATGACCGTCACTGTCGCGATCAGGGGAAGGTGGCCGTACCAGTCAGTGTAACTGTCAAGGTGGTCGCCGTCGCGACGTGAGTCCCGTCGCCGACTCTTGAACAATGCGCCATGGACGGTCTTCAATGACGGTACGCGCCGGTCATCGGCGCGCTGCTCGTCACTGTTCGTGTCGGTCTTGTTGTCGTTGTATTTCACGGTTTGCCGGCCCTGTATGTCCGTTTGGATTCCTGAATGAAACCGGCAAGTCTCATGCCGGAAATTATAACTAACTGTTTTGCATGGACTGTTGTGGATATGCCGTCCGGCATGCGGTGTCGGGCGACTCGAAAATGTAAACAAATCAATTGTTCCCGGGATTGCCTGGCCGGTAAATACATATATAAAACAATAGATCAGATGGTAATTGGACAGCGATCATATCGTAACGTTTACTGACAACGGGTGTCCGGATATACCTGCCCTGTTGGAAAATGACTCGGCAATCTGAATTATTACTTAAGCAATACGGTTTCCAACTTTATAATGAACAATCTATTATGAATGTGTAGGTTGTGGTAATTTGGAGTAAGTTAGATTGTTTTTAACTGGCAGGCAGTAGTTTAGTTGGCATTTTGACGATTTTCTACGACCGGTTTCATTGCCCATATATAGGGGTAAACAATCGGTAAGACACAATATGTTGAAACTTGCGAATAACATGGAGGAGATAGGAACATGGCGGATATGTTTTCGGACGAATGGATGAAGAGTTTCATGGAGCAGTGGAACGCCGAGCCAGACCTTGCTGAAGCGTTGGCAAAAATTAATTTCAATTCGATTATTGCCTACGGATTCGATGGCGAGGATACCCCCCGCGGCGTACTTACCGTGGAAAATGGCAAGGCGACATCAGCAGGTATATACAACGGCGACGAGAAACTCAGCTGGGACCTGCGCGCCTCCTTTGATAACTGGAACAAGTGGATGCAAAAACCACCCGGCATGATGGGGCTTGGGATGGCCTATACCTCGCGCAAGTTGAAATTCAACGTGGGCGATTACGCAGCCATGATCAAGGACCCGCGAATGGCTGGTCCGTTTATCAAGAGCTTTACCGTTATGGGGCGTGCCTGATCTGGATCAAGGTGCTTTTTTAGTTCCATAACGTAATGGTTTTACATGTGCCAGGGAAGGCGCATGAAATACGGCCTGCACGTCTCGTTCAGGTCATTACAGTTGGTGTCGCATGTGCCGTCAACTGTTGTGTGTTTTGCATGCTGTATAGAGGATTAGCAATGTTAGTCAGAAAAATAACTACAGGCGGCATACTGTTTTTATCTGTGCTTGCTGCGTCCGTCCTGGCCCAGGGTAATGAAAACCTCAGAACGGTTCCGAGTGTTTCTGTGCCGGCCACGGTTTCGCTGGGCGGGACAGTCGTACCGATAAAAGATGTGACGTTTTCCGCACAGATCCCCGGTCGTGTCGAGAGTATCGCCGGCGAAGAGGGCGAGTTCTTTGAAGAAGGCGACGAGTTGATTGCGATCAATGATGACGACCTGCTGGCAAAGCGACGCGCTGCCTGGGCAAATCTGGCTAATGCGGAGGCCGCCCTGCGTAATGCCGGTGTCCAGTATTCGCGTGAATGGATCTCGCCCTACGGCGGTGAACAGAATGACTCCATGGGCGGCATGGGTTCCATGATGAAGAATTTTACCAACCCGATGCAGGGCATAATGGGTGGCGGCTCCTCTCCCGGCTATGATCGTTATGCCCAGCGCTATCAATATGGCACGCAGGTGGAGCAGGCGCGCAGCCAGCTGGCCGCGGCCAGGGCCAGTATCGAGGAAATCGATACCAAGCTTCGCGATGCCAAGTCCGTTGCTCCCTTCAAGGGTGTCATCACCAAAAAGCTGGTCGAGGTCGGTGACCCCGTGCAGCCCGGGCAGCCGCTGCTGAAATTTGCGGACATGTCAATATTACAGATCAAGGTCGAGGTGCCGGCCCGCCTGATGCCGGGTGTGTCCAAGGGGATGGTCGTGCAGGCCAGGCTGGATGTCGGTGATCACGAGATTCCGGCACGTGTTGTACAGATATTTCCGGTCGCAGATCCCGACCGTCACACCGTTACCGTAAAGCTCGAGTTGCCGCCGGGCGCGCCGGGCGGTGCCGGGATGTATGCGGAAGTCATGATCAATGACATCAACGCGAAGGTGCGTGAACTGCCGGTCGTACCCAAGGATGCGCTGGTGTGGCGCGGGAGCCTGCCGGGAATCTATGTCATGAATGAAAACAACAAGCGGGAACTGCGCCTGGTCAGGACCGGCGATGAAGTAGGCATGGATGGTATTGCGATATTGTCCGGCTTAAAGGCAGGTGAGCAAATTTTCATCAACAGTGGCGAGGTCGGAAAACAGGACGGTTCCTGGAACTGAAACCGTTGCATACGGGGGCTGCGTAAAGCAGTCTTTAAACAATAACATAATCAAGGACCTAGAGTGCCTGCATAACAATTTTACAAGCGCTGGCCGACGGCGTGGCAGGTACCGTATCTAGTCTGATACGCATTAAGGCGGAAAATAGTATGGCTGACCAACAATCCGAGTTTTCGACACCGGTGCAACACGATGCCCACTCACTCGGCATAGCCGGACGAACTGCGCGACTCTTTATTACTTCTCCCGTCACCCCGATGATCCTGGTGGTGGCGCTGCTGGTTGGCCTGATAGGCCTGATGTTTACGCCGCGCCAGGAAGACCCGCAAATCTCCGTGCCGATGATCGACGTATTCGTCCAGCTACGAGGGTGCTTCGGCTGAACAGGTTTCCAGCCTGGTGACCGAGCCGCTGGAGCGCCTGCTGCTCGAAATTCCCGGTGTCCGCCATACATATACAGCGACAGAACGCGGCAAGGCAATGGTGACTGTACGCTTCGTGGTTGGCGAAGACATGGGTGAATCCCTTGTCAAGGTGCATGACAAGCTCCAGTCCAACATGGACAAGATTCCGCCGAATGTCTCGCAGCCGCTGGTAAAACCGGTTGGCGTCGATGATGTCCCCGTGGTGACGCTCACGCTCTGGTCCCCGGATGTCGATGACGGCTCGCTGCGCATGCTTGCGCTCGACCTGCTGCAACGTCTGGGCGGGGTGAAAAATGTCGGCAAGGGCTTCATCGTCGGTGGCCGGGAAGACCAGGTCAAGGTCGAGGTCATGCCCGAACGCCTGTCCGGGTATGGCATCAGCATGCAGCAGGTCGCACAGACCATCCAGACCGCGAATGCCGAAAAATCAGCGGGTGATGTCGAATCCAGCGGCACGTCTTTCTCGGTCAGGACCGGGTCTTTCCTGACAACCGCCAAGGAAATCGGGCGCCTGGTCATCGGCATCCGCAACGATGCGCCGGTCTATGTCCGTGACGTGGCAAAGGTATCGCAGGAATCCGCCGAGCCGCATCAACTGGTCACGTTTTTCACCGGGCCCGCCTACACCGGTGACACCGGAAAGGCCGAGGGGGAATCCGCTGTTACCGTTGCCATCGCCAAAAAGGAAGGCACCAACGGTGTCGAAGTGGCCAAGGCGATACTGGCCAAGGTCGAAGACCTGAAAGGGAGAGCCGGCCTGATACCGGCCAATGTCAACGTGACGGTGACCCGTGATTACGGCAAGACCGCCAACGACAAGGTGAATGAGCTGCTCGGCGCCATGATGGAGGCGGCGGTGATCGTGTCGCTTCTCTGCCTGGTCGGTCTCGGCTTGCGTGCCGCCTTCGTGGTTATCACGGTTATCCCGGTCGTGATCCTGCTGACCATCTGGTGGGCCATGATGGTGGATTACACCATCGACCGCGTCAGCCTGTTCGCGCTCATTTTCTCCATCGGTATCCTGGTCGATGACGCGACCGTGGTGGTGGAGAATATCTTCAGGCACTGGTTAATGAAGGGCAAGACCAGTGTCGCGGTGGCCATCGATGCGGTCCGCGAGGTGGGTAACCCGACCATCCTGGCGACCTTTACGATTATCGCCGCACTCCTGCCGATGGGCTGGGTCAGCGGTCTCATGGGACCGTACATGCGGCCGATCCCGGTGCTGGGTTCCTCGGCGATGTTCTTCTCGCTGATTGCAGCGTTCGTGTTTACGCCCTGGTTTGCAGTAAAGGTCGCGCCGCGTTTCGCGGCATTGAAGAAAGCGGAAGAGAAAGAAAAGAAAATTCACGCGCGCATCAGTCGCATGTATCGACCGATCATCATGCCGCTGGTCGAGAACCGCAAGCTGGGCCTGCTGTTCCTGTTCGGTATCATCGGTATGACGGCGCTGCTGTGCGTGACATTCTATACCCAGCACGTGCCGGTCAAGATGCTGCCGTTCGACAACAAGCCGGAATTCACGGTTATCGTCAACATGCCGGAAGGCACGGCGATGCCGGATACCGCGAATGTCACCCTGGCGCTGGCTGAGGCCGTACGCCAGATTCCCGAAGTGACTGCGGTGACCACCTATGCCGGTACCGCCCAGCCGTTCAACTTCAATGGAATGGTCAGGCATTACTACCTGCGACAGCGGCCGTGGGAAGGTGACCTGCTTGTCATGCTGACTGACAAGAACGACCGTGACCGCGGCAGCCATGAAATTGCTGTTGTTGCCCGGCATCTTCTCAAGCCAATCGCTGACAGCATGGGTGCCCGCATTGCCGTGGTCGAGATGCCGCCCGGACCACCGGTGCTGCAGACGCTTGTCGCAGAAGTGTATGGTCCCGATGCGGAAACGCGTCGCCAGGTGGCTGGTGATTTGATGGCCATGTTCGAACAGGTCGAGAATGTGGTCGATGTCGACACATACATGGCAGACCCTTATGAGTTCTGGCGGTTCGAGGTTGATACCGAAAAAGCGGTGCGTCGCGGAATCTCGGTGGATACGGTCAACGGCAGCCTGGCCATGGCCATGGGTAGTTTTAAACTGGGTGATATCAAGCGGGGAACGGTGCTTGAGCCGACCTACATCGTCATGCAGATCCCGCTGGCGGTGCGTTCACAGATTTCGCGGCTGGGTGACCTGCCGATTCCGACCGCGGATGGCAGGACCATTCCGCTGTCTGAACTCGGCCAATTCAAGAAAGGGTATGTGGAGCCAGTCCTCTATACCAAGGACCTGCGCGATATCGAATATGTGGTCGGTGAAATGGAAGGCCGCCTGGGTGCGCCGATATACGGCATGCTCCATATCGAGGACCTGGTGGAGGAATACACGGCCCCGGATGGCGTGAAATTGGAAACCATGCCCAAGACGATCCTGGGCAAACCCGGCGAATGGACATTCATCGGCACCCGTGCCGACTCGACCAGTTCTGGCTACGAGTGGACCGGCGAGTGGACCGTTACCTACGAAACGTTCCGTGATATGGGCGGCGCCTTCATGGCCGCGCTGGTGCTGATCTACGGCCTGATCGTCTGGGAGTTCAAGAATTTTGCATTGGCCGGTCTGATCATGTCACCGATTCCAGTCACCATGATGGGGATCATTCCGGGTCACTGGATCATGGGTGCAGAGTTCACCGCAACCTCCATGATCGGCATGATCGCGCTGGGCGGCATTATCGTTCGACAGTCGATCCTGATTGTCGAGTTCGTGAAACTCGAGGTCGCGCAAGGCCACGAGGTCACCGAGGCCGCTGTCAGGGGTGCGGAACTGCGTATGCGCCCGATTTTCATTACCTCGCTTACCCTGATGGCGGGCGCCTTTGCCATTATCCAGGATCCCATTTTCAACGGCATGGCAATAAGCCTGATGTTCGGCACCGGTGTGGCGACTGTCATGGCACTGCTGATTATTCCACTGGGCTGTATCAGTGCGAAGAAACAGTTTTACGTGGAAACTTCTGATGACGGTACCGTTTCAATCAGCTCCGCCTACCAGAGGATTGAACATATTGAGCCTGAGCCTGACGCTGCCCCCGGCGCACCGGGCACGCCGCTGCTGATGCGACTCTGGGGCGGGATATTTACTTTCTTCAGCTGGATCTTCATCGTGATCAAGGCGGTATTTACCCTGATTGGCATGGGCTTCAAGGGGATCGCCGGCAAGTTCGGCGGTGGTGGTGGTACTCCGCCGCCACCGAGAGCGCCAGCGCCGGGTGGTGGTACGCCACCCCCGCCACGTGGTGGCGGTACTCCGCCGCCGCCAAGGGAGAAGCCACCGTCCGGGGGCACTCCGCCGCCGCCAAGAGAGAAGCCACCGTCCGGGGGTACGCCCCCGCCGAGGGAAGTGCCTGCAACAGCCACCGCAGGAGGCACGCCCCCGCCAAGGGAAACACCGGCGACAGCCACCGCGAGGACCCGCCAGCACGGCGGCACGCCTCCGCCAAGGGAAACACCGGCGACAGCCACTAAAGGCGGCACGCCCCCGCCAAGGGAAACACCGGCGACAGCCACTAAAGGCGGCACGCCCCCGCCGAGGGAAGTAGCGAAGACTGGCAACGACAAGGAGTCATCAACGCCACAGCAGGTGGCAATGGACTCCACCAGTGCATCGTCCCCGACGCCGGACATGGCGCCGACCCCGGTCGAGGAAATGGATGTTATAGAAACGGAAACGCAAGACAGTGATGAAAGCGTTGATGATGCGACTGATATAGTCGGCAGAAAGCGACGCGGAATTCGCCTGAAACAGGATCTGACCTAGCTGCAGTGGCCTGTCTCCAGGCACAACATATTCGGGAAGAATAAACTATGACCATTCAGTCTCCAATAATGTCAATTGGTAATTTCTTGCTGGTAGTGATGACTGCGGCGCTGCCATGCAGTCTTGTTGCTGAATCAGGGCCGGGTTATTCCTATTCAAAAGAATGGTCCGTAGTGTCTGCGCCGCCACCGTCCGGCCCCTACCAGCCTGTGCATATCGATCCGCGTGTGCCGGGACAGGGGGTTACACCACCGATTACCAACGTTGTTGATGCGGAAACACAGCAGGATCCCGACGCCACTGAACAAGTGCATGACACACCGTCGGTAGCGGACGCAGAGGCTGACATTGCTGTGGATACCAGGGCGGATGAAACGCGGCTGTCCGGCGCTGAAGATGTGCCGCAAGAGGGAGAAGACCTCGCCGCAGACAATTTGTCTGCACCGCCGGTGGCGGGCGCGAAGTCTGACATTGCTGTGGATTCCATGGCGGATGAAGCACGGCTGTCCGGCACTGAAGATGGGCAGCAGCAGGCGAAAGACCTCGCCGCAGACGAAATACCTGCCTCGCCGGTGGCGGGTGTGGAAAGCGGGCTGCCGGCTGACGCGGCCGTAAAGGAACAGCCATTATCAGCCGTTACCACGGTAGAAGCATCGCAACCGGACAGCGCCAAACCTATGATCGACCAAATGTCAGCCGGCGAACAGACAGTAACCGGCACTGTCTCGCCACCTGCAATCACGGCTACCGGGCAGCCGCCCGCTGGTCCGGGGCACTTTGACAAAATGATGCCCCCGGCCGCCGGTACAGACGATCGCCGGCCCGCGCCACCGACTGCCATGCAGCCACCGGTGCCCGGTCAGTACGATCGCATGATGCCCCCCGCAGCTGGCATAACAGACGATCGCCGGCCTGAACCACCGCCTGCCATGCAACCACCGGCGCCCGGTCAGTACGATCGCATGATGCCCCCCGCAGCCGGCATAGCAGACGATCGCCGGCCTGAACCACCGCCTGCCATGCAGCCACCGGTGCCCGGCCAGTACGATCGCATGATGCCCCCCGCAGCCGGCATAGCAGACGATCGCCGGCCTGAACCACCGCCTGCGATGCAGCCACCGGCGCCCGGTCAGTACGATCGCATGATGCCCCCCGCAGCCGGCATAGCAGACGATCGCCGGCCTGAACCACCGCCTGCCATGCAGCCACCGGCGCCCGGTCAGTACGATCGCATGATGCCCCCGGCCGCCGGTACGGACGATCGCCGGCCCGCGCCACCGACTGCCATGCAACCACCGGCGCCCGGTCAGTACGATCGCATGATGCCCCCGGCCGCCGGTACGGACGATCGCCGGCCCGCACCACCGCCTGCGATGCAGCCACCGGTGCCCGGTCAGTACGATCGAATGATGCCACCGGCCGCCGGGTTTAATTACCCGGGGCCTGCCTGGCAGTCAAGGCAACCCGGGACGCCGGGCTACATGAACATGCCGCCGTTTGGATATTATCGCGGCCCCGCAAACAGACCGGAAGAAGAAGTACCGTCACCCGCCTACGAGGAGCAATCACCTTATGGCCGTGGCGCGTATCCGGCGCCCTGATTCGTCAGGGAGGAAATGCAGGCATCAAGTTGATCATGAGGCCGTATGCAGTACATGTTGATATTTCATTGTTCCTCAAACTATTGTTGGTCACTGTGTTGGTGACTGCCGGCGCTTGTGCAAAAGACGAGACCGGTGCGGATTCGTCTGTCAATACCGGGATACCCGCAGTGTCCAAACCCGTCACGGTCAAGGAGTGGTATCCAACGCCAAAACAGTCAGGGCAAACTTCAGGTTTCGGCAGGCCGGGAATTCCTCCAGATTATTTATACAACTTCAATCAGCAGCGGACCGAAGAGCAGGGTCGTCCATGGAGTGCCGCTACTCAAACACCGGGAACCTTCAAGCGAGAAATTGAAAGTAAACCAGCCAGCTCCCCGAGCCAGATGTACTCGCCCTGGCAAGTTCAGCAGGCGCCGGAATACGCCGCTGCAGAGCCGGGCAAGGCCGGGAAACCAGTGACGCGCAGGCCCTGGGGAGCCATGGATAACGGCAATCGGCCGTCACGCCGGCAACCGTCGCAGCCAGTCTGGCAGTTACAGCCGGAATGGTACGCTAACCAGGGGTATGCTCCCGGTTACGGCACTCCTGGCTGGGGTGTCCCTGGCATTTTTCCGGGTCCTGGCTGGTGAAATGAATTTAATGACCTGTTAGCCAGGTTGTTAGGTCGACAATAATCACTCCCTGTTATTGTTGGTTGGAATAGGTTTCGGGGAGTATGTGCGGAACTATTTGTAGTTCTGCTTAAACAATAAGGAGATATCGAAATGAGTATTATCAAAAAATCACTTTGTGCCGCTGCTGTGGCCACACTCATGGCAGTGCCGTTTTCTGCGGCCCAGGCTTGGGGTAACTGGGGCCCCTGGGGCAACCGTGGCTACAACGATGGCTATGGAAGTGGCATTGGCGACGGCTGGGGCGACGGCTTCATGGACGGCGATTTCGGCTTCAACATGAGCGGTAGCGGCAGCGGTCGTGGCCGGGGTTATGGTCGTGGCTATGGTCGTGGTTATGGCGACTACTATGGCGGCGGCTACGGCGGCCCGTACGGCTATGGCGGCTATCCTGGCGGCTATGGCGGCTATCCTGGCGGCTATGGCGGCTATGGCGGCTATCCCGGTTATGGCGGCGCACCTTACGGGTATGCACCGGCAGCACCGGTTGCACCGGCAGCACCGGCAGCCGCACAGTAACCCGGTTTGCCTACCAATGAGCCAGGCACAGAGATGTGTTCTGGCTCATTTTTACTTTTCCGGCCAGTCACCCGGGCAGGTGTTCCACAATAATTCTGGTACATGCGATCATTGAATCAGAGCCTTGATAGTCAGAGCGATGTAATATGATTACGGTAATTGCAAACCTGAAGGGCGGCTCCGGCAAGAGCACAATCGCGTTCAATCTTGCGATCTGGCTTGAAAAACACGGTTGCAGGGTAGTCGGGTATGATCTTGATCCGCAGTGCACGTTCAGTGACCTGGCCATGTTGCGAAAGGAAATCGGTAACAATCCGCAGCTGAAGATACATTCCGTTCGTGCGGTTCTCAGGGACCAGCTGCTGTCTCATACTGACTGCGAGGTACTGGTCGATGTCGGGGCGGCAAATATGGCCGCTATGAAAGAGGCCCTGACATCCGCCGACCGGGTCCTGGTGCCGGTACCACCGAGCCAGGCAGATGTCTGGGCAACCCAGCGATTCCTGCATATCATAGGTCCCGATACGGAAGCTGTTAAACTCAATGGCAAGCAACGCACGATCGCATTTGTAAACCGCGCGGATACCAACAAATCAATTCGCGAAACGAAAGAAACTGAAGAGGCCTTGAAAATGCTGAAAGGCATCGATGTTGTGATGTCGCAGCGGTTACGTATGAGGACCGGTTTCAGGCGCTCGCTCAGCGAAGGCCTGGCAGTTTTCGAGATGTGGCCGAGTGGCAAGGCGGCTGAAGAATTCGGGGAATTTGCGGCCACGCTTTACCCGCATGTTGCCGGTAATCAGAACTAATATTGGCAGGAGTATTTGTTATGAATCTTTTTGCACGAATTCTAAGTCATGGCTTTGCACTGGTCGTGGTTGCGATACTGGCTCTTGGCTTGATCTATCGGGGCGATCTGTTTCCTGACCTGGAACTGCCCGAATTCCTGGTGTTTGAAAGCAGTACAGACAGTGATAGTGATACGGCAAGTGATGCGGCAAGTGGCGAACAGCCTGTCCAGTCCTCCATGCAGGCGCAGGAAATGGATGCAGGGGAGGCGCCGGTTGCAGAAATCGGCCGGTCGACGCAGGTGAGCCACAGCCTGGCGCCGCACCGGATGCGGACGATAAAACCAGTGTGCAGCCAGCGGCAAGTACGGCAGCTACAGAACCGACGGCCCCGGCGACGAATGATAAAGCGGCTGTTGCAGAAGATACCGATGCTGCAGACAGCATACCTGAACCGGTTGCCCGACAAATTGGCGATGCGGTGAAAGTTACACCACCAATTACGACGGTCGACAAGGTTTCCGCGGATGAGGATCCGGCTGCCGTGACTAAAACCCGTGAAAACGAAATGGCCGGGTCGCCGGATCTCCCCGCAGTTGCCGGAAGCCGGTCGAAACCGGCAAGCAGCACCGCTGCCAGTGTTGCGCAAGCGACAGCAGCAGCTGGCAGTAGTGCTGTACCGGCACTTGAGGGGACCACGATGACGGCAGAAGTGCCCCGCCCGGAAAGTACCGCGCCAGCCGCCACGCAGCCCGCGCCCGATGTGGATGCGTCTGTGATCAAGCGGCCGGCAAAAGCAGCCACCGACAAGCCGGCTGGAACTCCTTACCAGTTGCTCGCCGCAGCACGCGAGGCATACTGGTTGCGGGACTATATAAATGCCGAGAAAAATTATCAGGCCCTGATAGCTTCTGATCCGGATAATCCGGATGGTTACGGGGAGCTCGGCAACATGTATTTCTCGCAAGGCAAGTGGACGCTCGCTTCCGCGTCGTATTTTGAAGCAGGCAAGCGGCTTGCCGATGAGGGCCTCGTCGATCAGGCGCGGCAGCTGGTTGATGTCCTCAGGGGGCTGCAAAGTCCCCGTTCCGAGGAGCTCGAACAGTACATCACGGAAACGTCCCCGGAAAACCCGTAACCGCATAGTCCGAAAAGGAGTCAAAAATGTTCAAATTGTTCTGGAATTTGTTCGCGCTTGTCGGGCTCGCGGTTGTAGCCGGGCTGATATGGATCGTTTTCGCTTATGACTTCGGAATGCAGAATTTCAAGGACCTCGGCAACCTGTCGTCCTTTGACGAAGATGCACCCACGGTTTATGCCGATATGGTCAAGGGGCTCATATCGACCGGCAACGGGGCAGAAGCGACTGTCTGGAAAACCCCGGTCGCTGATGGTTTGAGCGCCGAAGAAGTTGAAGAGACAATGCGTTTTGTTGCCAACGAACACAATATCAAGAATGTCGGTGAACTACCGTTATCAGAACAGGTCGAGGCGATGACCGGTGAACCTCAAAGATTTCTTAAAATCTACATGTTCTGCAATCCACTGACAGCTGCAAAAATGGTTGCCTACTCGGATGCCTACTCGGCCTACCTGCCATGCAGGTTATCGTTGATCGAGGACAAGAGCGGAAAATTATGGATCTACACTCTCAACATGGACATGATGATTCATGGTGGTAAAAAATTGCCGCAGGATTTGTTTGACGAGGCAAACGAGGTGAAGGACGTGATACTGGATATAATGAAACGCGGCGCGGAAGGTGCGTTCTAGGTATTGAGCCAGTAATGAAAAAGGCCACGTTTATAGTCCGGGCCCGGCGCATGACTCTACCGATGCGTCTGATACGGAATGACAAGAGTGACACGAACAACATCGTGCAGGATGTGACCGGCCCGTACTGGATGATGAGTGACATGCTGACTTTCCGCTTGCACGGATCGCGTTTGCACACAATTCGGGCGTCTTGATAACCGGCAGGGAAATACCATGATGTCCAGGGCAGGAAAAACGATCCGGCAACGTCTCAAGAGCCTCGAGACGCACCTGAGGAAAGAAAGTCCGGTGCTGGTTTCGGTAGTGCAAAGCTATCGCCACCTGGACGAAATCGGGCGTTCACTCGGACTGCTGGATGCTGAACAGTCGTTTGCGACCCAGATATCCTGGTGGCCGATGATATCGGTGCTGGGGACCTATTCTGCGGGCAAGTCCACCTTCATCAATCATTTCCTCGGCGAGAAACTGCAAGAAACCGGAAATCAGGCTGTCGACGACAAATTCACCGTCATCTGTTTCGGCAGCGAGCATCATGCGCATGCACTGCCCGGGACGGCACTCGACGCCGATCCCCGCTTTCCTTTCTACCAGATCAGCAATGAGCTTGAGAAAGTAGCCAATGGAGAAGGCCGTCGTGTCGACTCATACCTGCAACTAAAAACCAGCACGAGCGAGAAACTCCGCGGTCGTATCATCATCGATTCACCTGGTTTCGACGCGGATTCGCAGCGCAACGCCACCTTGCGACTGACCGATCATATAATCGACCTGTCAGACCTGGTGCTGGTTTTCTTCGATGCGCGTCATCCGGAGCCGGGGGCCATGCGTGACACCCTGAAACACCTCGTTGGCGACACGATACACCGTTCGGACGCTACAAAGTTTGTATTTGTCCTGAACCAGATGGATACCACTGCCAGGGATGACAATCCGGAGGAAGTGGTAGGCGCGTGGCAGCGGGCGCTTGCGCAGGAAGGTTTATCAGCCGGCAAGTTTTATTGTATCTACAATCCGGAAGTCGCCGTCGCGATCGAGAACGAAGCGTTACGTTCCCGCTATGAAGCCAAGCGTGATCATGATCTTTCCGCGATTCACGATCGTATACAGGGTGTCGACGTGGAACGCGCCTACCGGATTACCGGGACGCTTGAAAAACTGGCCTATCACATCGAAGAAAAACTGGTCCCGAGGCTGACCGGGTACCGTGCGCAATGGCGTCGCAGTGTACTCTGGGCGGACGCGGCCATGTTGGGAGTTTTTACGATTATTGCCGTGTTCGCTGCGGGCTGGCTGGGTATGCGGGAAGGTTGGCACTGGAGCAGTCCAGCCTGGTGGCAGGGTTCGACCAACAATATTGCCTGGACTGCCATTGCATTCGTTGCGGCTCTTTGCCTGCTGGCATTTGTCCATTTCAGGATTCGGCGCCTGATGACGGGCCGCATGCTGCGGCAGATCGACAACCAGATTGCGCCGGGACTTGAACGCGGTCGCCTGCGCAATGCCTTCATGCGCAATTCCCGGCCATGGATCAGCATATTCAGGCGCCTGCCACTCGGCTGGAATGCACGTACACGCAAGCGCCTGCACAAGGTCATTGCCGAGGCCAATCAGTATGTGCAAATCCTGAACAATAATTTTACGGACCCATCAGGAGAATTGACCCCGCAAGAGCAACCCGCAGTGCCGCTCGCCGTCGTCAAGCCAGAGCGCGACAAGCGGGATGATGCGCGGTCGCAATCAAGCTCCGGTTAACCACCAGGAGGCCCGGCGGGCAGGCAGGCCGCGCGGCTGACCGGAGGGCGCTTCGATAATGCCCCGACAGCCATGTCCTGATACGGCCTGGCAACCTGCGTGATGACACGCTGCACCGATCGACGGCAAGTCGTCTGCCTGCAAAATCACGCCAGCAGTCGTCTCATCGCCGGACATGGCCAGGTAGCCGTTGCGGCAACTGTGAACCGACTCTTCCAGTGGCCCTGTTGCCGTTGCAGCCTTATTCGATTATTCTCAATTAAAACAGATCCTTAAAACGTCCTGCATAGCGAAGTCGCCGGGCAGGGCGCAGACTATCGCCGCAGGCGGGCGCTAACAGGTGGTGGCTTGGTGGAAGTGACCGGCAATCAGGGTGGCTCAGGAGCAGGATGCATCGATGCGACCGCACAATTGCGGGTCGATGCACTGCTGGCCGGGCACAGCGCCGAGCATGGCGAAGCATTAAGCCGTGCGATCGAGGTTGCCTGCACTGCGCATCATGCGCAACTTCGCAAGTCCGGCGAACCCTACTATCTGCATGCGCTGGCAGTCGCTGAAATTCTTCATGAACTTAAACTTGACTACGAGACACTCGTCGCTGCCATGCTGCATGACGTAGTCGAGGATACGTCCATAACACTGACCGACCTGGGTAACGATTTCGGACCGACCATTGCGCGAATGGTTGATGGCGTGACCAAGATGGAGCGCATTGGAGAGTTTCGCCAGCAAGACACCGTGGACGGCAACCAGGCGGACCAGGCCGAGAGCCTGCGCAAGCTGCTGCTTGCAATGGCGGAAGATGTGCGCGTGGTATTGATCAAGCTGGCGGACAGGCTGCATAACATGCGAACCCTGGCCCACCTGGACGCGGATCGCCGCAAACGAATTGCGCAGGAGACGCTGGATATTTACGCGCCGCTCGCCAATCGCCTTGGCATCTGGCAGATCAAGTGGGAGCTGGAAGACCTGTCGATGCGCTACCTGGAGCCGGAGGCCTACCAGTCGATCGCGAAACAGCTGGAGGGGGACCGTGAATCACTTGAAGCCTATATATTGCGCGTTATCGAAATAATCGAGCAGGAACTTGCAGCTGCCGGTATTAATGCGACTGTTACCGGCCGCACCAAGCATATTTACAGTATCTGGCGGAAGATGCAGCGCAAACATCTCAGTTTCGACCAGGTTTTCGATACGCGCGCCGTGCGGATACTGGTCGACGAGGAAAAAGACTGCTACGCAGCGCTCGGGCTCGTGCACGGCCTGTGGCGCCATATCCCGAAAGAGTTCGACGACTATATCGCCAACCCCAAGGAAAACCTCTATCGCTCGCTCCATACCGCTGTGGTCGGTCCGGACGGCCTGAATCTTGAAGTGCAGATCAGAACATATGAAATGCATCGTCATGCAGAGCTGGGGGTTGCGGCACACTGGCGCTACAAGGAAGGCGGTGGCCCCGACAGGGGGTACGAGGAGAAAATTACCTGGTTGCGCCAGTTGCTGGAATGGAAGGAAGAGGAGCGCACAGCCGCCGACTTCGTTGACCGGTTCAAATCTGAAGCATTCCAGGATCGCGTCTATGTGTTGACGCCACAGGGACGGATCATAGACCTGCCGCAGGGGGCGACACCACTGGATTTTGCCTATGCGGTGCATACCGAGGTTGGCCATCGTTGCCGTGGCGCGAAAGTCAACGGGAGGATAGTGCCCTTGACCTGGCAATTGAACAATGGCGAACAGGTGGAAATTCTGACCTCGAAACAGGGCAGGCCGAGCAGAGACTGGCTTAATAGTCACCTAGGCTACCTGCATACCTCGAGGGCACGCTCACGGGTGCGTGCCTGGTTCAAGCGTCAGGATTATGAGCACAACCTGGCTGCGGGACGTGCAATTCTGGACAAGGAACTGCAGCGTGTGGGTATTTCGGATATTCCGGTTGAAAAGATTGCGGAACGTTTCAGGGGCAGGCAGGTTGACGAGTTTCTCGCAGCATTGGGCAGCAGCGAAATCACGACCGGCCAGCTGACGCGTTCCCTGAGTGAGCTGATCCCTCGTGAGGACACCCTGAAACCGCAACAGTCGCGGACCAGACGCAAGACAAGGGACACCGGAGCGGGTGAATTTGATATCCAGGGCGTCGGTAACCTGATGACGACGACCGCACGTTGTTGCCGGCCGGTGCCCAGTGATCCCATTATCGGTTACATCACGCGCGGGCGTGGCGTGTCGATCCACAGGCAGGACTGCGGCAATATTCTGCGACTCCAGGGTGACGATCGCGATCGCCTGATAGCAGTCGACTGGGGGCTGCCCGATGAAGCGGGCTACCAGGTCGATATCATCGTAGAAGCATACGATCGGTCCGGTTTGTTGCGTGACATTACCGCACTGCTGGCGAACGAAAAGGTCAACCTGGTCGGCGCCAATACCAGGACGGATGCCAGTGACGGGATAGCGCGTATGAACCTGACGCTGGAGATTACCGATATCGGCCAGTTAAGCCGGGTGCTGACCCGGATCGGGCAGTTGCAGAATGTCATCGGCGCGCGGCGCAATACTTGAATGAAACGTTCGGACCGTCTGTACGGTCGGGGGAATTAGTTGGTGCCCCGGAGACGATTATTCGGGCTCGATACTACTCAGGGCATGATGCCCTGAGCCCTTTCGGGGCCGCCGTCGCTTCGCGACGACGTTCTCGGCAACTGTTCCCTGCGTTGCTCTACCTCCTGCATCCCTGCAGTCGTGCGCGGCTTTTGTACAGGGATGTACTTATGTCGTGGAGCACAGGGACGCGCGGGAACGACAAGCCGCTTGTCGAACGGGACTGATTCTACTCGGCGCATCGCCATGCGCCTCGCATCGGACGTTCGAACCGTCTGTACGGTCGGGGGAATTAGTTGGTGCCCCGGAGACGATTATTCGGCCCTTTGGGCCTCACCCCTTCGGGGCCGCCGTCGCTTCGCGACGACGTTCTGCGCGGCTTACGCCGCTTGTCGAACGGGGCTGATAGAAACGTCGGACGTTCGAACCGTCTGTACGGTCGGGGGAATTAGTTGGTGCCCCGGAGACGATTCGAACGTCCGACCTAGCGCTTAGGAGGCGCTTGCTCTATCCAGCTGAGCTACCGGGGCTATACAGTGTTAAATGGTGGAGCCGAGGAGGATCGAACTCCCGACCTCGTCATTGCGAACGACGCGCTCTCCCAGCTGAGCTACGGCCCCGTGTCTGGTTCCGGGCAGTTTACTGCCTGTTGAATAAACGGCCTTATTCTAGCATCAGGGGCAGTGTCTGTACCATTGACGAGTCGGGCAGACAGGCGGAAATATTCGTTGAGAGGATATGACCCGGATTGGTCACTTCGAGCTAATTGTGCCCATAGATTGCAACTTCGAGGTCTATGAACTTGTTGGCTATCTGCTGTGGATCGACGATATACTGATCCTCATCCAGCTGGCTGCGTATGGCAGCGATACGACAGGTATCACATTCGGGTTTTAGTTCGTTGGGTATCAGCATTATTGTCTTTTCTGCCTGTGCAATGTCGGTCAATATTCCTGAGCATTGTTACCTCCGGTCTGTGCCGGGCTCATTTAAGATATCGTCTGTTCAATCACCGGATTTAACCCGGTTTTGAGGTCTCGCGCACAAAGTGGCAAAATTATGACAGTCTGTCCGCCACGCGCCTCTCACTTGCGGGTGTCGCGGGGGATACCTGGCGTGTGGCTGACCGGTGATCGGCTGTAGTCGACCGCCTGTCTTCGCCGGGCGTGCTGATAGGGGCCCGGCTCTGCAGGTTTTTATCAACAGAAAATCGTTTTGATTACAACAGGTAAAATTCTGCGGGAGGACGCCGGAAGTTTTTGCAACGCAGGTCACAGATGGTTTTGACATTACCTTGACGGACTGGTTAATATCCGTCTCAAATCTAGGGGATTAACAAGAACGTTTCAATGCCTTACGGCTCCGCAGGGGCCAGGGTAATAAATCGTCCAGGAAGCCGAATGCAAACAGAGTCCAGGGTACTTGTACTAGAAGCTGATCCAGCTGCAGGAAAAGAGCTGCAATCCGTTCTGAAGTTTATCGGCTCCAACCCGGTGCTGGTGGACGATACGACACGTTGGCAGCAGGTAATCGAAGACGGTGAGCAACTACAGGCTGTCATGCTTGGTTCATGCAAGTCCGATCATTCACTTGCTACGCTCCTGAACGAAATACATAACTTCGACGAACACCTGCCGATTTACCTGCTGAGTAAAAAAGGCAAGGAGCCGACAGTTACGATTGACCCGGGATCATGCATCCTTGGGCGTCTGGAATTACCGCCGAATTACACGCATCTCACCAACGCATTGCACCAGGCCGAAATCTATACGCAATCCCACCGGAGTACACCATCCGATCAGCGCCCGGTAGAACTGTTCCGCAGCCTTGTTGGCAGCAGTCGTGCTATTCAGGATGTGCGTAAACTCATACAGCAAGTAGCTGACAGCGATGCAAATGTCCTGATACTTGGCGAGTCGGGTACCGGTAAGGAAGTCATTGCAAGAAACCTGCATTACTATTCATCCCGCCGCGACAAGCCATTTGTTCCGGTCAATTGCGGAGCGATTCCCGCTGATCTGCTGGAGTCAGAATTGTTTGGCCATCAGAAGGGGGCGTTTACGGGCGCGATCAATGATCGCCAGGGTCGCTTTGAGATGGCGGAAGGCGGTACGTTATTTCTTGATGAAATAGGCGATATGAGCCTGCAGATGCAGGTGAAAATATTGCGTATTTTGCAGGAGCGCACCTTTGAGCGGGTCGGGTCCAACCAGAGTATTAAATCTGATGTACGAATTCTTGCGGCCACGCACAAAAATCTCGAAGCGGCGATCGAGGAGGGCGAGTTCCGCGAAGACCTTTTCTATCGGTTGAATGTGTTTCCCATAGAAATGCCGTCGCTATCCGCGCGGGTTGAAGACATACCGCTGCTGGTCAACGAGCTGGTACGCCGCATCGAGCATGAGAAACGTGGATCGGTCCGCCTGTCGCCGGGGGCCATTTATGCCCTCTGTCAGTACAACTGGCCGGGAAATGTCAGGGAACTGGCGAACCTGATCGAGCGCATGGCGATTCTGCATCCGTACGGCGTTGTTGATGCCGGTGATTTGCCGGAAAAATTTCGCCAGAATACTGATGATGTTACGGAGCAGGCAGTCGATGCACTTGTCGGTTCACCGGTAACATCACATGATCTGGACCCCCGCTTGCCACGTGCGGGCATGAATCTGAAGCAGCATTTGAGTTGCCTTGAGGTGAGCTATATCAAGCAGGCTCTTGCTGATTCAGGCGGTGTCGTGGCCCATGCCGCCAAACGTCTTGGCATGCGGCGTACTACCCTGGTAGAGAAGCTGCGCAAATATGGTATGCAGCGTCAGCCCTGACGTTAAAACACTATCAGGCAATTCCCTTCCAAATTTCGTTAATTCGTAAACTATTACTCGTTTGCTGTTTGCCGGCTTTATTTGCCGGGCAGACTGTGATAGTTTTCGCACATTAGAACAATACATTAAACAAGAAAATACTGGCAAATTATCGGTTACCAGTGAATGTTCGTCTGACCTGAATGTCCCTGACGGGAATTTCAGGTTGTTTTATTGTTTGCAGCATAAAGATCGGGCAGAAGCGCACAGTCGTTACCTGCACCGGTCAATAAACAAAAGCGCAACAACATAATGACTGAACAGAGTACAGCCAGGGGGCAAACGACCGGCATGGAGGCCAGGCAGTGCAACAGTGCGCACGCGGGCCTGCGCTTTCACCCGCGCGAGTATATTTACGTTCTGCGTTTGTCCGACGATGAGCTGGAACTGTTGCATCAATACCGTGACGAGCTGGCTGCGGGAACCGCCGGCTTTGCCGAAATCTATTACAACTACCTGTTCGACAATCCTGATATCGCTGATGTGCTGTATGCCTACGAGCGGGACGGCGGTGATGTCGGACAGCTTGCGCGCGCCGAGCTTGGCAACCTGCTGGAAAGTCTCGTTACAGAAAATCCCTGTCATCGCGAAGAGACGCTTCTGAATGCCGGTCGGCAGCATTTACAGAGAAATTTCCGGCCCGTATGGTTGATTGGGGCGTATAACCTGTTGATTAACTATATACACACCACGCTACCTGCTCTGGAAATCAATCCTCTTCACAGGGCCGCCCTGGATACCTTGTTAACCCGTTTACTGCTGCGTGAGATGGGGATCATGCTGGAAGGATACTGGCGGCAGGTACATGAAGATGACCGCCTGACGCTCGACCATATCGCCAGTCGTCTGGGTTGTGCGGAGGATATGCTCGCAGGGATTCCGCAGATAATGTGGAGTGTGGACATCAATACCAACAGAATTCTCTATGCCAATTATGGATTACAAATGAGGTATGAAAACGGCATGGAATCACCGCTGCCCTGTATGGGTGACACGCACGAGGAAGACCGGCAGCTGTTAATGTCTGCCTGGCAGGATGCGGTTAGTGGCCACATTGCTACGGCAGATGTCAGGATGTCGCTGGAACACGACGACATGCACTGGTACCGGGTGTCGTTATACCCGGAAACCGGGCAGCCCGGCAAACCATCCATGATTCATTGCATGATGGAAGATATCCAGAACCAGATATGCGAGCGGGAGCAGTTGCAACATTTGTCGACTGCCGACAGGCTGACCGGACTGCCGAACCGGGCTTTGTGGTCTGATCATCTAAACATGGCGCTAGCCGCATCGAGACGTGTCCCCGGCTCCCAGGTTGTGGTGATTTCACTGAATATCAACCAGTTCAAAATGTACAACGACACACTGGGCCGTGATATCGGCGACAGGCTGTTGTGCGATGTGGCTGCACGCTTGCGCTCCATTGTCAGGGAATCGGATTCCCTTGCGCGTCTCGGCGGGGACAGGTTTGGCATTCTGTTGCAGCCGGTAAATAATGCCCGAGAGGCTGCGGAAAGGATAATTACCGAAATAATCGACAAGTTCGACATACCCTTCGCGTGTCGGAACAAGCAGCTTTGCGTCAACCTGACGCTTGGCATCTCCCGGTTCCCGGAAGATGGCAGCAATGAAGAATCATTGCTTGCCAACGCGGAAAGTGCCATGCATCGCGCCAAGCGCAACGGTCTGCCATATCAGTATTTTGATCCTGCAAATGATGTAAGTCAGGCGCAGCAATTGCGCTATTCGGGCCAGATCCGCAGTGCGCTGGAAAATGACGAATTCGAGTTGTACTATCAGCCGCAGGTCAATCTGGAAACGTCCATGATTACCGGTGCCGAGGCACTGTTACGCTGGATGCACCCGCTGGAAGGTTTGGTAATGCCGCAACGCATCATCCCGGTTGCGGAGCAGCTCGGGATGATTACAAGTATAACTGACTGGGTACTGGTAACAGCGCTGAAACAGTGTCGACAATGGTCGTTCAGCGGCTACAGGATTCCGGTTTCTGTTAATGTTTCGGCGCGCTCCTTTCAGAACCCGCGCTTGCTGGACAAGATCCTGCTGGCATTGCAGGAAGCTTCGGTTGATGGTGATCAGCTGGTGATTGAGATTACCGAGGCTACATTAATGCAGGATATCAGCCGTGCCACTGAATTACTTGCCAGCCTCAGTGATGTCGGCGTTACTATCGCTATTGATGATTTCGGTACCGGGTATTCGTCGCTTTCATACCTGAAGCGTCTTCCTATCCATACCCTGAAAGTTGACCGGTCATTCGTTACGGATGTTGCCTTCGACAAGCAGGATGTCGCCATTGTGCGATCGATAATCGATCTCGGCCATAACCTGGGTTACAAGGTTGTTGCCGAGGGCGTTGAAAACAGTATGGCGCTGAATATCCTCAATCAACTCGGCTGTGACAGCGCACAGGGATTCCATATCAGCGAACCTCTCCCGGATGATCGTTTCGCCTGCCTGCTAGACACTCCGGGCGACAAATTCATCACATAACTTGTCAAATACCCGTCAGCTCGTTCGAATTGTCAAAAATGTGACGTAAGTCCTTTTGTGTGCCGCTCCCGCGATGCACTGTTAACTCCCTGTTAAAACAATAAGTTGTGATCCTTCGGGACACTTACACGGTTATTTGTGCGGTTTGGTATGCATGTTGCAATTTGTCTAGCAGGCAATCACCTGCCGACAATCCGGGACAGCTATTGATGGACAACAGACGCAGCGGGCATGCCTTAGTGAGCAACATGAAACTGGCTGAAGTGAAACTGGGCCAGGCTGATGATGCGGCGCAGCATATCCAGCACGGCCCGGTACAGGTCGTTGCTGTTACCGGCGGCAATGACGGCGCGGGCAAGACGAATATTTCCGTGAACCTTGCGCATGCGCTGGCTCGTACCGGCCGCAGGACCATGTTGCTGGATGCAGACCTCGGTATGGCAAATGTCGATGTTCTGCTGGGCCTTGAGCCCGGCCAGACCCTGTTCGATGTGGTCCACGGGAATTGCCAGCTGGTAGATACCATTATGACGACAACCGATGGCCTGATGGTCGTGCGAGCCGCGTCCGGGGCACGGCAACTGGCGGAACTGGGTAGCCATGAAAGTATCGGGCTGGTTCGGGCATTCAGCGGGCTGGAAAAGCCGCTGGATACGCTGGTCATCGATACCGCAACAGGGATTTCTGAATGTATCGCAAGCTTCTGCCGTGCGGCCACAGAAATTATTGTCGTTGTCTGCAATGAACCCGCGTCGATAACGGAAAGTATCGCGCAGATAGAAATACTTTCCACTGAATACGGAATCAACAGGTTCCGGATACTGGCAAACATGGTGGGCAATGCGCGCGAGGGCGCAGCGACATTCAGGAAACTCCTGAATGAGTTTGCCGACAACCATGGACAGGCCCTTTCTTACACCGGTTTTATTCCACGCGACTTGCACCTGGTACAGGCCATCTCCGGGCGGGCATCGGTCGTCAGTACCTTTCCCTGTAGCCGTTCTGCCATGGCGCTGACCAATCTGGCCAGGCAGGTGATGTCATGGCCATATCCGGCACAGGCAGGCGGGCACGTCGAATTTTTTGTAGAGCGCATGATCCAGAATGAGAACAGCGGAACGGAGGTAACATTATGAAATCCAATGCGGTGAAATCGGGCGCTGAATTCGCTACCAGCAACGAGCTTGTGGTACAGCATGAACCCCTGGTAAAGCGAATTGCCTATCACTTGATGAGTCGATTGCCAGCCAGCGTACAGGCGGACGATCTCATTCAGGCCGGCATGATTGGCCTGATCGAGGCATCCAGAAAGTTTGACCCGGAGCAGGGGGCCAGTTTCGAAACTTATGCAGGCATAAGAATTAGAGGTGCAATGCTGGATGAAATTCGCAGAACCGACTGGACTCCCAGGTCTGTTCATCGCAAGGCGCGTGAAGTAGCCGAGGCAGTGCGCAAGATTGAAAACGAGGTCGGTCGTGACGCACGTGATGTCGAGGTGGCAAAGGAGATGGGACTGGGGCTCGAGGAATACCACAAGATACTGCAGGACTCGACCGGCTGCCGCATTTTCAGTTTCGAGGACCCCGGCACGCTTTCTGTCGAAGGCTATCCACCCGCCAATCGCCAACCCAACCAACCGCTCGAGACCTTGCAGAAGAGTGATTTCAAGCAGGGCCTGGCTGATGAAATCAAGGGTCTGCCGGAACGCGAACGCCTGGTTATGGCTCTCTACTATGACGAGGAACTCAATTTGCGTGAAATCGGGGAAATACTCGGTGTGAGCGAGTCCCGGGTTTGCCAGATACACGGGCAGGCACTGATCCGGCTACGTGCACGCATGGGCGAATGGCTGATTGACTGATATCCGGCCCGATGGAACAGGAAAAGACCGAGAGACTGTGGTACACACGCCGGGAGGGCATTATTCGGGGACCGTTCCCGGCAGCTGTTATCAGTCGCTATATACTACTGGGGCGCATCAAGCTGAATGACGAGCTCAGTGAAGACCAGTCTTCATGGCAGGCTGCGGAGTCGCTGACCAGCCTGCTGCCCGAGGAAATCTGGCGCCTGTCGAGCTGGGGGGACTACCAGAAACTGATCGTCTCGCGAATGCAGGCGGATGAACGCAAGCAGGGCCGTCGTGACACAGTTGCGGACGAGGACAGCAATCGGGATGCAGACAGACGTTCAGGCAGTGAACGACGTGTAGAAGACAGTATTTTGCCGCTTGCCCATTTTGCCTTCGGGGCGGATGAATCGAACAGCCCCGTGAAAAAAAGGCCACACAGACTGGGTATGCTGGTGTTGACCCTGGCGCTGGCTGTGCTGGTGTTTGCCTGGTTTATACCGGCTGTCCGTTAATCCCTGGAGAAACAATAAACGATGCTGCGCGGCTGCCCGTTAATTGTTTTACACGGTGCCGCAATTGCGTCTGAATGGTGCCGAGGGCGGGAATCGAACCCGCATGGAGTTGCCCCCGCTGGATTTTGAATCCAGTGCGTCTACCAGTTTCACCACCTCGGCAGTCGAGTCGAGCATGATAATGACCGTTGGCCCTGCGGGCAAGCCGGAACACGCCGCGGCTGTGCTAACATCCCGTCGCTATGTTACGCAGTGCTTTCAAATACAACCTTCCTGTCGATCAAATTGCGCAATATCCGGGTGAAAAACGCGGTGACAGCCGGTTGCTGTGTCTTGATCCGGCCACCGATAGCCTGCAAGACTGCAATTTCTCCGAGTTTCCACGGCAGCTGAATGCCGGTGATGTCCTCGTTTTCAATGATACCCGTGTTATACCGGCGCGCTTGACGGGTAACAAGGCATCCGGCGGCAAAGTCGAGGTGCTGGTCGAGCGCATAACCGGCCATAACACCGCGCTGGCGCATGTGCGGGCCAGTAAATCACCCGCCATCGGGGGGCGCCTGTTCCTTGAAGACGGCATCGTTGCGAAAGTGACGGGCCGCAGCGCAGATTTGTTCAGTCTCGAATTCACGGGGGACGAAGGGGTGCTGGTGTTGCTCGAGCGTCATGGACACGCACCATTACCCCCCTACATCAGGCGGCCGGATGAGCGGCTGGACCAGGAACGATACCAGACGGTTTTTGCCCGAAAGCCGGGCGCGGTGGCCGCACCGACAGCCGGGCTGCACTTCGACCGGGCGCTCATGCAACAAATCAGCGACCGGGGGGTGGAAACGGCATTCGTGACCTTGCATGTCGGCGCCGGCACCTTCCAGCCGGTGCGCTCCGAACGGCTGGAAGACCATGTCATGCATAGTGAATGCTTCGAAATCAGCAGCGAGACCAGCGAGATGATCAATGCGGCGCATGCCCGCGGCAGTCGTGTGGTAGCGGTGGGTACCACGGTTGTACGAACACTGGAAGCATCCGCGAAGGGTGATCAGGTGCACCCGTGCGCGGGTGAGACTGATATTTTCATTACACCCGGGTACCGCTTTCGCATTGTCGATGCCATGCT
Source organism: uncultured Halobacteria archaeon (assembly GCA_963768575.1). GTDB lineage: Bacteria > Pseudomonadota > Gammaproteobacteria > UBA9214 > UBA9214 > UBA9214. The sequence continues at coordinate 314,744 of CAVYIJ010000001.1, read as the reverse complement.
GACAAATTTCCATTTGCCGGAGTCAACATTGTTGATGCTGGTCTGCGCGTTCGCCGGATACGAGCGCACGCTATCCGCGTATCGGCACGCCATAGCCAGGGGTTACCGATTTTACAGTTATGGTGACGCCATGTTTATTGCAGGGCGGCAGCCCGCCTGAGCGGTGCCGGGGGAGCCATGAAATTTTCCTGTACGCAGACTGATGGCCAGGCGCGACGCGGGACACTTGTCCTCGACCGCGGCGTAGTACAGACACCGGCCTTTATGCCGGTAGGCACCAGCGCGACGGTGAAGGCAATGACACCGGAAGAAGTCATCGAGAGCGGTGCGGAAATCATCCTGGGCAATACATTTCACCTGATGCTCAGGCCGGGCACGGCGATCATCGAGCAGCACGGAACCTTGCATGATTTCATGCAATGGCACGGACCGATCCTGACCGATTCCGGCGGATTCCAGGTATTCAGCCTGGGTGCGCTGCGCAAGATAACCGAGCAAGGCGTGACCTTCAGCTCCCCGATCAACGGCGACCGGGTATTTCTCGGTCCGGAAGAATCCATGCAGGTGCAGCGCGCGCTCGGTGCCGATGTGGTGATGATTTTTGACGAGTGCACACCCTGGCCTGCATCGGAGTCGGAAGCACGCGCGTCCATGGAGCTGTCATTGCGCTGGGCCAGGCGCAGTCGTATCGCACATGACGATAATCCTGCTGCACTTTTCGGCATCGTGCAGGGCGGTATGTACCCGAATTTGCGTCTGGAATCCCTGGACGGCCTGTGTGAAATCGGCTTCGATGGATATGCAGTCGGTGGATTGTCGGTGGGCGAGAGCCGCGAGGAGCGCGAGATGATTCTCGGGCAACTGGTGCCCCGAATGCCGGCGGGTGCGCCACGTTACCTGATGGGGGTTGGCACACCCGAGGATATTGTCGAGGCGGTCTCTACCGGCATCGACATGTTCGACTGTGTCATGCCGACACGGAATGCCCGCAACGGCCACCTGTTCACAAGTGATGGCGTGGTGCGTATCCGCAATAGCGTCCACCGCACGGATACCGGGCCACTGGACCCGTCATGCCCTTGTTATACATGCAGGAATTACAGCCGGGCCTACCTGCACCACCTGGAAAAATGCAACGAAATCCTGGGTGCCCGTCTCAATACCATCCACAACCTGACCTATTACCAGACGCTGATGTCCGGGCTGCGACAGGCCATCGAGCAGCAGTCCCTGGCTGCTTTCCGCGAGGACTTTTACCGGCGGCGCACTGCTGTGCCATAATACCGCGCTTTGAGCTGTCGCCGGTCTGCGGGGCTCGGCAGGTATATTGCAGGCGTAATCGAGGTAATAATTATGGATTTCTTTATATCGGATGCTATGGCCGCAGCACCGCAGTCAGCGGGTGATCCGCTGATGAGTTTTTTGCCCCTTATCGTTATTTTTGTCGTGTTCTATTTCCTGCTGATTCGGCCGCAGAGCAAAAAGGCGAAGGAACACCGCGAAATGGTGGCGGCACTGGCCAAGGGCGACGAGGTGGTAACCAACGGCGGCATGCTGGGCAAGATAAGCAAAGTGGGAGACAACTTCATCGAGCTCGACATTGCCGAGAACGTGAGCGTCAAGATACAACGACAGGCTATCGCCAGTCTTATGCCGAAAGGTACGATCAAGGGGCTGTAGCCCCCGTCAAGGATAAACCAGTAATGAACCGATACGCAGTCTGGAGATACATCCTGTTGGTTTTCGTGGTCGCCATCGGCGCCATTTACGCGTTGCCGAACCTGTATGGCGAAGATCCTGCGCTGCAGATTTCCGGCATCCGGCAGGCCGTGGTTGACAGCTCGACTACCGAGACAATCACACGCGCGCTGGGCGAGGCGAGTATCGGGGTCAAGAGCATCGAAAGTGACGATAGCAGGATACTGGTCCGTTTTGCCGATACCGAAACCCAGTTGAAGGCGGCTGATTACATCAAGGTTGCGCTGGGCGTGAATTATGTCGTGGCGTTCAACCTGGCGCCGGCAACACCCGACTGGCTGAGATCGTTCAACGCCTTGCCGATGTACCTCGGGCTGGACCTGCGCGGGGGCGTGCATTTCCTGATGGAAGTGGATATGCAAGCGGCCGGGAAACAGGCGATTGAACGCTATAGCAATGAAATCCGCACTTTGTTGCGCGACGAGAAAATTCGCTACGCGATGATTCGTGCTGAACAGAAAAGTGTACGGATCGTTTTCCGCGCTACGGAGGACCTCGACAAGGCAGTTTCGATACTGCGCAGGAATTACCCGACGCTTGTCACGGAGGATGCAGAAACTTCCGGCAAGCCCGGGCTGCTGGTTCGTCCCAGCGAGCAGGAAACGCGTGAGTTACAACAATTTGCGTTGCAGCAAAACATTCTCACTCTGCGAAATCGCGTCAACGAACTGGGTGTGGCCGAGCCGGTTATTCAGCAGCAGGGTCTGAACCGCATCGTTGTCCAGCTGCCGGGCGTACAGGACCCCGGCCAGGCCAAGCGAATACTGGGCGCAACGGCGACGCTGGAGTATCGCGCCGTGGACATCGAGCATGACCTGGAGCGGGCTATTGCAGGTAGTGTGCCGGCCGGCTCCCGGTTATATCGTCAGCGCAATGGCGGACATGTCTTGCTCAAGAAATCCGTCATTGCGACCGGCAACCAGATCATCAATGCGCGCTCGGGCTTCGACTCCCAGTCGGGTTCACCGATGGTGTCAGTCAGCCTGGACCCTAAAGGCGCGCGGTCGATGCTCAAATTCACCAAGGCGAATGTAGGCAAGCCGATGGCCGTGGTGTTTATCGAGAACCGCACCCAGACCCGGATGGTTGACGGCAAACCGGTCAATCAGCAGGTAAAGGTCGAAGAAGTCGTCAGCGTTGCGACCATCCGTGATGTATTCAGCAGCCGTTTTCAGACCACCGGGCTGGACAGCCCGGGCGAAGCGCAGGAACTGGCACTGATCCTGCGCTCGGGCGCGCTGGCCGCGCCTATCGAAATTGTCGAGGAGCGGACTGTAGGGCCGAGCCTCGGCAAGGACAATATCCGCCAGGGATTCAATTCGGTGATGATCGGCTTTTGTGCCGTGCTGGTGTTCATGGCCCTGTATTATCGGGCTTTCGGCCTGGTGGCCAACCTGGCGCTGGCGCTTAATCTGGTGTTGATCATAGCCATCCTGTCAATGTTGCAGGCGACCCTTACCATGCCGGGTATTGCCGGTATCGTGCTGACTGTCGGTATGGCGGTGGACGCCAATGTCCTGATTTTCGAGCGTATCCGTGAAGAAATCCGTAACGGCAACAGTCCGCAGGCCAGTATTCATTCCGGTTACGAGAAAGCATTTTCCACCATTGCAGATGCCAATATAACGACGCTGATTGCGGCAGTTGTGTTGCTCAGTTTTGGTACCGGCCCTATCAAGGGTTTTGCAGTGACCCTGTCGATCGGTATTTTGACATCCATGTTTACCGCGATCTTCGGGACACGCGCCATCGTGAATCTGATTTACGGTGGACGCAAGCGCGTCAAGCGACTGATGATCTGACGGACGAAGGAACCGAACCATGCAAATATTCAAAGGCAAGCTGGCAATAGATTTTATGGGGAAGCGGCGTTTTGCCCTCGTCCTGTCGACGATCCTGATCATTGTCTCGATCACATCCATCGTCATGCGCGGACTCAATTTCGGAATTGACTTCACCGGTGGCACCCTGATCGAGGTCGGTTATCCGCAAGCGGTCGAGCTCGCCAGTGTGCGAGATGCGCTCGCCGCATCGGGTTATGCAGAGGCACAGGCACAGCACTTCGGTACTTCCAGCGATGTGTTGATAAGGATCGCGCCCCGTGCAGGCAAGGAAAGCGCACAACTCAGCGAGGAGGTGCTCGCGGCTTTGACGCAACAGGATGCCGGTATTGATATGCGTCGCGTTGAATTTGTCGGACCACAGGTGGGGGAAGAACTGACGGAGCAGGGCGGCCTCGCGATGATTTACGCACTGATTGGCATCCTCATCTATATTGTAGTCCGTTTCCAGTGGCGCTTCGCGCCGGGTGCGGTACTTGCACTGGTTCACGATGTCATCATTACCATGGGTTTCTTCTCGATCCTGCAGCTGAATTTCGATCTGACCGTGCTGGCTGCCTTGCTGGCCGTGATCGGTTACTCGCTGAACGATACGATCGTGGTGTTTGACAGGATTCGCGAGAATTTCCGCAAAGTGCGCAAGAGTACCGCGTATGCCATCATGAATCTCTCTATCAACCAGACGCTTGCCCGTACCTTGATGACGTCAATCACCACCTTGCTGGTGCTGGTCTCGCTGTTCGTGTTTGGCGGCGAGGTAATCCATGCCTTCTCGCTGGCACTGATCGTGGGGGTATTGGTAGGTACTTACTCTTCGATTTTCGTGGCCAGCACAGCGGCACTGGCGCTGGGCGTCAGCAAGGCTGACCTGATGCCGGCACCGCTTCAGGATGACGCGGCCGGGAAGGTCTGAATTCAACCCCGGCTGTCGGGTCCGGAGCCTTTCCCGCCCGGGGCAGGAAAGGAGATGATGCATGCCGTGTCGGGTTGGCTGTGATCCGCTTTCTCCACGGCAATTATTTCCATGGTTGCGGTTTCACTGCCACTGCACACTTCGCTGGTAAATTCATGCATGCCGTGAAGCACGTCCTGCATGATCATTTCCAGCGCGGCCCCGTTAATACGCTGACTGGCTCTGTTTTGCATGTGTCGGACACTCCCCATAATGATGCGGGCTTCAGATATGGTATCGACACGAGGTTATATACCTTGAACAGGAAGAGGACGCCGAACGCAGCCGCGGCGCCGATGTAAAAACGGGGGCTAGTCAGCGAGTTGCGGTGTAACGTGGGGATGAATGGCTTTGAGTATTTCAGCAAAGACCTTCGGGTTTCCGGCAACCAGGTTGCCACTTTCAAGAAAGCTTGTGGCCGCCGCTGAAGTCGCTGGATAGTCCACCGGCTTCCTGGATAAGCAGGACCCCCGCGGCCATGTCCCAGGTGCTCAGGCCGATCTCCCAGAATCCATCCAGCCGTCCGGCCGCCACGAAGGCAAGATCCAGGGCGGCGGAACCCGCGCGCCTGATACCGGCGGATTGCGGGAACAGGGCGCGGAACATATCCAGGTAGGTTTCCAGATGATGCTGGGCCTTGAATGGAAAACCGGTGCCCAGCAACGCGCCTTCGAGGCCTTTGCGGTTGCTGACGCGAATGCGTCGATCGTTCAGGTAGGCGCCATCTCCGCGGGTAGCGGTGAAAAGTTCCTGGGAAAGCGGATCATAGACAACAGCCTGTTCCAGGCGACCCTTGTGGCGCAGTGCGATCGATACAGCGAACTGCGGGAAGCCATGCAGGAAATTCGTCGTACCGTCCAGTGGATCTATAATCCACTGGTAATCGTCGCCATCACTCTGTCCGCTCTCTTCAGCAAGAATGCCATGGCGAGGATATGCCTTGCGTAAAATGCCGATGATCGCATTCTCCGCCTCCCGGTCGACTTCCGTAACGAAATCATTGCGGTCCTTCGCTTCTATCGAAATGCTGTCAAGCCGTGCCATGCTCCGGGTGATGACGTTGCCGGCCGTACGGGCAGCACGTACGGCAATATTCAACATGGGATGCATAGCGTTGGATCCGGGTAGCTGGCGGTCAGATAAAGGCTGCAAAGCATAACAGAGTTGGTCGGCAGCCGGTATCCGTGTCGTGCACCGGGCGCAACTGCCGGGTGGTTATTTCTTCTGGCGGATGTATTGCTTGCGCAGCCGCTTGCGTTCCTCGGGCGACATTTTTCTGTACTGGTCGCGTTTGCGTTCGACAGCCTGGCGCTTCTCGGGCGGCAGGCTCAGGTATTTGCGCGCACCTTGCCTGAGGCGGGATTGTTGACCGTAGTCAAGCGTGGGCCACTCGCGCCGGTGTTTTTGCAGAACTTGCTGCTCGTTGTCGCTAAGGCTTTGCCACGGGATAGTATTTTCCGCCAGTGCAGGCATCGACAGGGTGCCGAGCAGGCAACACAGGAAGATGCCGGGAATTGTATGCCGATATTTCATATCACGTGCTGTTGGGGTTAGTCTCGTCTGCCTCGTTCTGGTTGGCCAGCCACAGGTAGAAATCAAGATCCTCGTAAATGTCGGGCACTGCCTGTCCGGCATCTGCCATGGTATTTGTTGTATCAATGTCTGACTGCGTTGTCCAGATTCCGACAGTAACGGCCAGCACCAGTAGTGCCGCTGTCGCTACCGGCACCAGTACTCGCTGGCGGCCCCGGGATTCGCTCGCCAGGGCGTGTCGACGTGCCGCCTGCAGGGAGGTTCTGACCTTGCCGGCATCAACCCGTGGACCGAGGCTTTCCGGTTCCAGCTGTTTCCAGATTTCCGTGCGTGTACGACAGGCATCGCAGACGGCAAGGTGTTGCTCGATTGCGGATTTCTGTTCGGGCTGCTCGTCCAGCAGGCCGGCGCGCAGCTGGTCCAGCAGTTCCGTATCAGGATGTTGTTGGTTGTGCATAATCCCATACCTCTGCAAGTTGTTTTCGCAGTCCCCTCATGGCCCTGAAATGATGTTGCTTGATGCTGTTTTCAGAACATCCCAGCGTCTGGGCGGTTTCCTTGATGCTCAGCCCGCGCCATTCCCTCAGTACGAAGACCTGTCGTTGCCGTTCAGGGAGCGCAAGCATGGCGGCAGCCACCTTTCCCCTGATTTCCTCTGCCACATATTGCACCTCGGGGGCAGTGATCCCGTCCGTACGTTCCGCATCAGGCAGTTCGTATTCGATTGTGTCACGGTCTTCATCCCCTTTTTGCCTGAACAAACCGGTCAACGAAACCAGCTTGTACTTTCCCTGCTCGATCATGCGCCGCCGCCTGATGTCATTGATTTTGCTGTTCAGTACGGTGCGGAACAGGGCAGGCCATTCCTTGGCGGGCTTGTCGCGGTAGTACTCGACCATTCGCACCATGCCGTCCTGTACCGCATCCATGGCCGCCTCGCGGTCCCAGAGTGCAGCATAGGCCACATAAAACGCTTTTTCCTCGTGCTCGACAAAGAATTTTTCCAGCGCCTGGTTGTTACTGTGGTCCGGTTGCAAGGCTGCGTCCGTTGACGGGCGGCAGGAGCGGGCACGCGAGCACCGCCCCTGCTGCAAATTAAATCGATTACAGGCGTCCAGTATAACCGATACCGATCCGGGACCGGCTAATGTGACGCTTTCCGTCATGTCTGCCTCCATCCTTTTGATACGATCCGTGGCGGTCATTGTGATGCCTGTCTCCATCGTGCCGCTTTGAGTCGTGGCGGCCATCGTGATGCCTGTCTCCATCGCGCCGCTTTGAGCCGTGGCGGCCATCGTGATGCCTGTCTCCATCGCGCCGCTTTGAGCCGTGGCGGTCATCTTGATGCCTGTCATGTCTCGCATGCGTGTCGTGACGGTACCGTTTGTGGTGACGCTGCAAATGTTTCCCGTAGTGCTTGTGACCGTGATGACGGCGGTCACGGTGCTTGTAGTAATAACCATAGTCATGGTCGTGATACGGGCGATGGTTATCGCTGCTGTACAGGAACGCCGAGGTATAGCCGCGATCTGCCTGGACCGTACCGGCTGTGCCCAGGCAAAGGGCCATCAAGGCCGGTGTTACAAGGTTACGGATATTCATTTTGCTGCTCCTATTTCGTTGTCTCGAATATAACTAACGCGGAGCGGCTGATTTGGTTAACGTGTCAGGCGTTGTTCCCGGGATGCAGAAGACCGATTTGCCGGCCGAAGCTGATCGCCTGCTCGGGCCCCAGGGTGCCGGACCACTGTACCTGGCCGGTGCCAAACAGCAGGATGACGGTCGAGCCCATGTTGAAACGGCCCATTTCGCTGCCGCGCTGCAGGGTGGCGGGCTGTTGTCCCGGCAGCGAATAATCACGTGCCTGCAGCGACTTGCCCATGCGCGGATTAACGACCCCTGCCCAGACCGTTTCCATACAGGAGACGAAGATGGCGCCAACCATGACCATGGCCATGGGTCCCGCTGCGGTTTCGAACACCGAAACCAGGCGTTCATTCCTGGTGAACAGCCCGTCAATGGCACGGGTCGTGTGCGGGGCCACGCTGTAGAGCCGCCCGGGTATATAGACGGTTTCCATCAGCTGTCCGGAGCAGGGCATGTGAATGCGGTGATAATCGCGCGGGGAGAGATACAGGGTGGCGAAGTGACCATCGAGGAACGGGGCTGCCCGTTGGCTATCTCCGCCCAACAGGGCCGTCAGCGAGTAATTATGCCCCTTGGCTTGCAAAATCCGGTCCTCGTCGAGGCGCCCGCAGGCGCTGACGTGACCGTCCACCGGACTGGTAACCGCCCGGGGATCGTCCGGTTGCGGACGGGCATCGTCCTTGAGGGCGCGGGTAAAGAAGCTGTTGAAGTCGGGATAGTCAACGGCAGCCGGAAATTGCGCCTCCGTCATGTCGACGTCGAACCACCGTACAAAGGCGTTAATCAGGAAATTTTTCCACCAGCCGGCCTGCCAGCGTGTTGCCCTGCGCACGATTCTGGATAGCAGCTGGTGTGGCAGCAGGGCGAGTGGCCAGGACTTCAGGTAGTCCAGCAGGCTTGTATCGGTCCGGGACATGCAAATATATGATCGGTCAGCCCGCACTCACGGCTGTTTGTCGCCGGTCTTGCGCATGACCGTGACGCTGACATCAATGCACCGCTCGTCACTGGTATGCAGGAGAAGGTCGACCACGTCGCCCGCGACCAGCGCGCGGCCTGGATTAAACAGCATCAGGTGATAGCTGCCCGGCTCCAGGGCGAGCGTGCCGCCGGCCGGTATTGCCAGTCGTTCGGCAGACAGCATGCGCGCGATACCGTTCTCTACGACAGTCCTGTGGATCTCAACCGAGCTGAAATCCGGTCCGGAAACGCCGGTGACCGACACCTCCACAGTGCCGGTATTGGCAATGTTCATATACCCGGCAAGCACCGATGTGCCGGGCGGTGCCTCGCGAATCCACGCGTCACTGATTCGCAGTTCTGCCTCTGCCGAAACCGGCGCCGCGAGCAGCATCGGGAATAGCAGTATCGCCAGCCGGCTGCGCCACCGATGGATCATTGCCGAAATTCCCCCGCCATCCTGTTAAAGTCGGCGGTTATCTTATCGACGGTCAATGGCGGCGTAAAAACCGCATGATAACGGCCGTCCGGGTCGAACAAAAAGACGCCGGCAGTATGATCGACCAGGTAGCTGTCGGGGCTGTCTTCCTTGTTGATGCGCATGTACATAATGCCCAGTTGTTTTGTCAGTTGCTCGAGGGATTGTTCGTTACCGGTAACGCCCAGGAAATTGCCATTGAAGTAGGTGACGAATTTCCCGAGTTTTTCCGGGGTGTCACGTTCCGGATCGACGGTTACCATGACAAACCGGATATTGTCATGGCTATCCTGCAGTCGCCGGGCGACACTATTGAGCACGGACATGGTTGTCGGGCAGACGTCCGGGCAATGGGTGTAGCCGAAGAACAGGAATGACCAGTGGTCAAGCAGTGATTGATTGTCGAACGTGCCGCCTCGATGGTCTGCCAGGTTGAATGACTGCAGCGGGCGTGCTGCCGGAAAACGGGTGGCGGCAAGCGGATCGGACTCGTTGCGATGCTTGATTACCTGCCTGGCGGACCAGATGCCGGCAGTTGTAGCGAGTGCGGCAATAACTACCCCGGGCAAGAGCCTGGTCAGGATAAATGACTTTTTCGATTGCATGGGCGGCGATTATTCCACAGTGAAGCAACCAATTCATCCTGAAACGCGGAAACACGGTCATGCATGAAGCTGCCATGACGGTGCGGGAACTGATTGAATGGGGTGCCCGGCAGTTCGAGGAGCATGGACTCATCTACCGTCATGGTACCGACAACGCCCGGGATGAATCCGCTGCACTGGTCCTGCATGCGCTCGGTATCGGTTACGAGCAACCTGACAGTGTGCTGGATACCGTCCCGGCGGAGACCGATCGCACGCGTGCCAGGGACCTGTTGCAGCAACGCGTGCTGACGCGCAAGCCGGCAGCCTACCTCGTCAATCAGGCATGGTTTGCAGGTATGCCGTTTTACGTGGACGAACGCGTACTGGTGCCGCGCTCGCCGATTGCGGAGCTGATCGAGTCCCGCTTTACGCCCTGGATCGATCCCGATCGGGTCAGCAGCATACTGGACCTTTGTACCGGGAGCGGCTGTATCGGGATTGCCTGCGCCCACGCCTTCCCGGACGCACGAGTCACGGCGACCGACATCTCGACTGATGCCCTCGATGTTGCGCGCAGGAATGTGCGTTTGCATGGTCTGGGCAGAGCGGGTACGGCTGCAAGCGGCGGACCTGTTTACCGGTCTTGGCCCGGAACGCTATGACATCATCGTCTCGAATCCGCCTTATGTGCCGCTGTCTGAATATAACGAACTCGGCGAGGAGTTCGCGCACGAGCCCGGTATCGGGCTGGCAGCAGGCGATGACGGACTGGATATCGTCGTGAAAATCCTCCGCGACGCGCCTGATTATCTGCGGCCAGGCGGTATAATCGTGGTCGAGGTTGGCTATAGCGGGGAAATGTTAAGCAACCAGTATCCCGAAATACCGTTTTTGTGGCTTGATTTTGAATATGGCGGCGAGGGTGTATTCCTGCTCGATTACAACCAGCTCATCGAGTACCGGCCTGTGTTCGAGGCGGTTGCCACCGGGCGCAGTACGAACAGTGTCTGAGAGAAGGGGGCGATACCCGGCATGAGCGGCAGGGCGAAAACAGCAAAAGAGTATGCGGCACTTGTGCAGCAGGCGATCCATGAACTGGAAGACATAGTCGAGGCAACGGGTTTCGATATCGATGAAATCGATGCCAACCTGGGGTTTGTGGAGGTGCTGCAGAAGGAATTGCGGGCAATGCGCGCGTCGATGCGGGACGGCAGTTACCAGTTCGGGCGCCGGGACCTGCCGCTGATGCGTATAGTAAAACAGTATACAGACAAGGAGTTACCCTGTATCAGGTTGTTCTATGATATCAACCAGACCCACCGTCAGGGCCTGGATATCGATGCCGGCTGAAGGCCGGGGCCGCTATTTCTCGGGCTTGTAAATCAGGCCCGGGCGAATCAGCAATTCACCCTTCTGCAGCTGATAAAGCGGGTATTCACCGTCGATATGTTCCGCGATACGATCGAAAATATAGGTGCCGTTGCGGGTAGTGATTTTTTCGGGTATCGGGTGCCCGAGGTAATTGCCAATCTGGTTCCGTTTGGCTGCAAGCGATTGTGACACGATTGATCTCCTGGGTCGGGATTCTTCAGTTACACAGAACCTATCGGTCATAACCCCAGCGGCTTTAGAAAGCGGCCGGGGACACAAAAAGCGACGTTGTTCACAGGCACTGGTGCAACATTCGGGCCGGAGTGGTTACAATGTCCCGATGTCAGGTAACAGTTTCGGTAAATTATTCACGGTAACCGGCTTCGGCGAGAGCCATGGCCCGGCGCTTGGCTGTATTGTCGACGGCTGTCCGCCCGGCCTGGAATTGTCCGCAGCGGACCTGCAAGGCGACCTGGACCGCCGCAAACCGGGCAAATCCAGACACACTACCCAGCGCCGCGAAGCCGACGAAGTGCAGATACTGTCCGGCGTGTTCGAGGGCAGGACCACCGGCGCACCGATCGGTTTGATCATCCACAACACGGACCAGCGATCGAAGGATTACACGAAAATCATGGACCGGTTTCGCCCCGGCCACGCGGACTACACCTACCAGCAGAAATACGGATTTCGCGATTACCGTGGCGGTGGCCGCTCGTCTGCGCGTGAAACCGCCATGCGGGTGGCGGCCGGTGCGATTGCCCGCAAATACCTTGGGGAACGCTACGGGATAGAGATTCGCGGCTACCTGGCGCAGCTGGGACCGATCAGGCTGGAATTGAAGGACTGGTCTGCGGTTGAGCAGAACCCGTTTTTTTGCCCGGACCCGGAGCGAGTTGCCGAGCTGGAATCCTACATGGATGCATTGCGCAAGGAGGGCAATTCTATCGGCGCGCGTATCAATGTCGTCGCCAGCGGTATACCGCCAGGCCTGGGGGAACCGATCTTCGATCGCCTGGATGCCGAGATCGCGCATGCCCTGATGAGCATCAATGCCGTCAAGGGGGTCGAGATCGGGGCGGGATTCGAGTGTGTCGCCCAGAAAGGCACCGAGCATCGTGATGAAATAACACCCGAAGGTTTTCTGGCCAATCACGCCGGCGGCGTTCTCGGTGGCATATCCAGCGGCCAGGACCTGCTTGCCAGTATCGCGCTGAAGCCGACCTCCAGTATTCGTATTCCGGGCCGGACGATTGACCTGGCGGGCAAGCCGGTCGAGGTGGTGACGACCGGACGGCATGATCCCTGTGTCGGCATTCGGGCCACACCGATCGCGGAAGCGATGCTGGCTATCGTCCTGATGGACCATATTTTGCGCCAGCGGGCACAGAATATAGATGTTGTATCGGCGACGCCGGTGGTGCCACCCAGTGCCGTCGACTGATACGCCCGCCTGACGCAACACCCGCGTGCCGATGCCATGATCTACTGGCGCCTGTCAGGTTTCTACCTGTTTTATTTTGCTTCGCTGGGTGCGCTGGTCCCGTACTGGGGCCTGTATCTCAAGTCCCTGGAATTCGATGTCACCGAAATAGGTCAGCTGATCGCCATCCTGCTGGCGACCAAGATCGTGGCGCCCAACCTCTGGGGCTGGATTGCCGACCACACCGGTCACCGCATGGCCATCGTACGGATGGCGTCATTGCTGGCAGCATTCACATTTGCCGGTGTATTTATCGACAGCAGCTTCTGGTGGCTGGCGCTTGTAATGACAATATTCAGTTTTTTCTGGAATGCGTCGCTGCCGCAGTTCGAAGCCACCACCATGAACCACCTGGGCGAAGCGACGCACCGCTACAGTGGCATTCGGCTGTGGGGATCAGTCGGCTTTATCCTGTCCGTGGCAATGCTCGGTCCGCTACTTGACAGCTACGGGGCGGGCCTGTTGCCCCTGATCGTCTTTGCCCTGTTTGTCATGATCTGGATCAGCAGTGTCACGGTGCCCGAACTGGCCGCCGGACACCTGCCGCTCGATCAGGAACCGTTGCTGAAGGTGGTGCGCCGTCCACTGGTATTGTCACTGTTGACGGTATGTTTCCTGATGCAGGCCAGTCATGGACCCTACTATGCCTTCTATACGCTTTACCTCGAAGATGCCGGTTACTCCACCACATTGATCGGCCAGTTATGGGCCCTGGGCGTGCTGGCCGAAATCGGTGTTTTCCTGATGATGCCGCTGCTGCTGCCGCGCTTCGGCGTACGCCGCCTGCTACTGACCGCCGTGAGCCTGACCGTGTTGCGCTGGTTGCTGATTGCAGGTTTCGCTCACCAGACGGCCCTGGTCGTGATCGCCCAGACGCTGCATGCCGCCAGCTTCGGACTCTATCATGCCGTTGCCATCTTCATGATCCACCAACTCTTTACCGGCGCCCACCAGGGTCGCGGGCAGGCGCTCTACAGCAGTTTGAGTTTTGGTGCGGGCGGCGCCGCCGGCAGCCTGGCCAGCGGCTACCTGTGGACCGGCATCGGCCCGCAGGCCATGTACCTGATGGCAGCGGCGGTCAGCCTGCTGGCGCTGGTCGTTACCTGGGTCGGCATCCATCCCGCCGCCGCAACAGACAAGCCTCGATAGCTTCATTCAGCATATCCTAATATAATTCAGCGTTTCCACGCCTAATCGACCGGTTGTTACTGATGTCAGGCAAGACCCTGTACGACAAGCTCTGGGATTTACACCTCGTTCGCCAGGACGCGGATGGTACGGCGCTGATCTATATCGATCGCCACCTGGTCCACGAGGTCACCTCGCCACAGGCCTTTGAAGGCCTGCGAATGGCCGGACGGCAGCCCTGGCGCACCCGTTCCATACTGGCTGTGCCCGACCACAATGTCCCGACCACCGGCCGTTCAGCCGGCATTGCAGACCCGGTGTCGCGCCTGCAGGTCGAAACGCTGGACCGGAATTGTGCCGAGTACGGCATCACCGAGTTTTCCATGCTGGATCCAAGGCAGGGTATCGTCCATGTGATCGGCCCCGAGCAGGGCGCCACCCTGCCGGGCATGACGGTGGTATGCGGTGACTCGCACACATCCACCCACGGCGCCTTTGGCGCGCTGGCCTTCGGCATCGGCACCTCGGAAGTCGAGCATGTACTCGCGACGCAATGCCTGGTCCTGAAAAAGACAGGAAATTTGCAAATACGCGTCGACGGCGGGTTGCGGTCCGGCGTCTCTGCCAAGGACATCGTGCTCGCCATTATCGGGCGGATCGGTACCGCCGGCGGTACCGGTTATTCAATAGAATTCAGTGGTAATGCCCTGCAACGCCTGAGCATGGAAGGGCGTATGACGGTATGCAATATGGCGATCGAGGCAGGCGCGCGCGCCGGCATGATCGCAGTGGACGACACCACGATCGAATATGTCGCCGGGCGGCCGTATGCGCCCGTTGGCGAGCTGTGGGAGCGGGCCGTAACGAGCTGGTCCACCCTGCACAGTGATGCCGATGCGGCCTTCGACAAGACGGTCACGCTGGATGTCTCGGCGCTGGCGCCACAGGTTAGCTGGGGTACATCACCGGAGATGGTCGCACCCATAGACGGCAGGGTGCCCGATCCGGATAACGAAACCGACAGCGTCAAGCGCGATGGCATGCGCAGGGCGCTGGCCTACATGGACCTGCAGCCGGGAACGCCGATTACCTCGATCCGGCCTGATCATGTCTTCATCGGTTCGTGCACCAATGCCCGCATAGAAGACCTGCGTGCGGCCGCATCGGCCATTCGCGGACGCAAGCTCGCCCCCGGCATCAAGCAGGCACTGGTCGTGCCCGGTTCCGGGCTGGTAAAGCAACAGGCCGAGGCGGAAGGCCTGCACACCGTTTTCACTGCAGCCGGTTTCGAATGGCGTGAACCCGGCTGTTCGATGTGTCTCGCCATGAATGCGGACCGCCTGGCACCGGGTGACCGTTGTGCGTCGACGTCAAACCGGAATTTCGAGGGACGACAGGGGCAGGGCGGGCGTACCCACCTGGTAAGTCCGGCAATGGCGGCCGCCGCTGCCGTAACGGGTCATTTCGTCGACGTGTCACGGGAACAGGGCTGAAGGGATGAACAGTTTTGACAAGGTCACCGGGCTGGTCGCGCCGCTTGATCGACCGAACGTCGATACGGATGCCATCATCCCGAAACAGTTTCTGAAGTCGATCAAGCGCAGTGGTTTCGGGCCAAACCTGTTTGACGAATGGCGCTATCTCGATCATGGCGAACCCGGGATGGACAACAGTACCCGGGCATTGAATCCCGACTTCATCCTTAACCAGCCCCGTTACGAGAATGCGGTTATACTGCTCGGCCGTGAAAATTTCGGCTGCGGATCTTCGCGCGAACACGCGGTATGGGCATTGCTGGATTACGGATTTCGCGTGGTAATTGCGACGGGCTTCGCGGATATTTTTTATAACAATTGTTTCAAGAACGGAGTGCTGCCAATTACCTTGCCCGCACCCACGATCGATGATTTGTTCAAGGCAACCGAAGCGACGCCGGGTTACACGTTGACAGTGGACCTGCCGGCACAGCAAATTGTGTCACCGGACGGGGGTGTGATCGAATTCGGGATCGATGCATTCCGCAAGGACTGTCTGTTGCACGGACTGGACGAAATCGGCCTGACATTGCAGCACGCGGAAGCCATTCGGGAGTTCGAGCGGCGGTACCGAATTGCAGCTCCCTGGCTATTTAACAACGAGTAACAGGAAAGTCACGTAACTAACCGATATGACATATAAAATAGCAATACTTCCCGGCGACGGCATTGGCCCGGAAATTGTCGCCGAGGCTGAAAAAGTGCTGGCGGAACTGCGTTCGGAATTCGGTCTCGACGCGGAACTGGAGCATGCAGATGTGGGGGGTGCCGCCTGTAATGCACATGGGCAACCTTTGCCCGAGGACACGCTGGCCGTGGTGCGCGCTGCCGATGCCATTCTCCTCGGCGCGGTAGGCGGACCGCAATGGGACGAGTCTGGAGCGCGACTTGCGTCCGGAGCAGGGCCTGTTGCGCCTGCGCGCCGAGCTGGAACTTTTCGCCAACTTGCGGCCGGCCATCCTTTATCCGCAACTCGTGGATGCCTCCACCCTGAAGGCGGAAATTGTCAGCGGTCTTGACCTGATGATCGTGCGTGAACTCACGGGCGGAATTTACTTTGGCCAGCCACGCGGTATTCGCACGCGTGATGACGGGCAGCGGGAAGGTTTCAATACACTGGTTTACAGTGAGGCGGAAATCGAGCGCATCGGTCGAGTGGCATTCGATATCGCCCGCAAGCGCGACTGTCGCCTTTGCTCCGTGGACAAGGCCAATGTGCTGGAGTGCAGTGAACTGTGGCGCGAGGTGATGAACCGGGTGGCCGGGGAATACACGGATGTGGAGCTGTCCCACATGTACGTGGATAATGCGGCCATGCAGCTGGTGCGTGCACCCAGGCAGTTCGATGTCATGGTCACGTCCAACATGTTTGGTGATATTCTCTCCGACGCTGCCGCCATGCTGACCGGGTCAATCGGCATGTTGCCGTCCGCATCGCTGGACAGTAACGGCAAGGGCATGTATGAACCCATTCACGGGTCTGCGCCCGACATCGCCGGGCAGGGTGCCGCCAACCCGCTGGCCACGATTCTGTCGGTGGCGATGATGTTGCGCTACAGTCTGGATGAGGCTGCTCTTGCGAAACGTATCGAGACCGCCGTCGGGCACGTGCTGGACAAGGGGCTGCGAACACAGGATATTGCATCGGCAGGGATGCAGGTTGTCGATACAGTCACCATGGGTGACGCCGTCGTGACCGCGCTGCGCGCCACGAACTGAAATTCTGGAAAGGTGCTGGAAACGATGTCAGATAAATACGATGTTGCCGTGGTCGGTGCAACCGGAGCGGTTGGCGAGACCATGCTGGAAATTCTCGAGCAACGGGACTTCCCGGCCGGCAAGGTCTACCCGCTTGCCAGTGCCCGTTCCGCCGGTAAAAGAATCCCCTTCAGGGGAACACACCTGACTGTCGAAGACCTGGATACATTTGATTTCAGCAAGGTGAAGATCGGCCTGTTCTCCGCCGGCGCATCGATTTCCGAAAAATATGCGCCGCTTGCCGCGGCAGCCGGTTGTGTCGTGATCGACAACACCTCTCAATTTCGTTACGACGACGAAATCCCGCTGGTCGTACCCGAGGTCAACCCGCAGGCAATCGCCGAATACACGCGGCATGGCATTATCGCCAACCCGAATTGTTCAACCATCCAGATGCTGGTGGCGCTGAAGCCGATCCACGATGCAGCCGGTATCGAGCGTATCAACGTCTGCACCTACCAGGCCGTCTCGGGCACCGGCAAGGAGGCGATCAGCGAACTGGCCAGCCAGACCGCCGAATTACTGAATGGCAGGCCGGTGGTTGCCAGTGTCTATTCGAAGCAGATTGCCTTCAATGTACTGCCGCAAATCGATGTCTTCCTGGAGAACGGGTATACCAAGGAAGAAATGAAAATGGTGTGGGAAACACGCAAGATCATGGGTGACGAATCCATCCAGGTCAATCCGACGGCCGTGCGGGTGCCGGTTTTCTATGGCCACTCGGAAGCGGTGCATATCGAGACACGCGACAAGATTACAGCGACTGACGCACGCGCCCTGCTTGAACAAGCCGCCGGGGTGGAGGTCATTGACGCGCATGAGGACGGCGGTTATCCGACGGCAGTTACCGAGGGGGCGTCGCACGACCCTGTTTATGTCGGCAGGATCCGTGACGATATCTCTCATCCGAGGGGTTTAGACCTGTGGATAGTCGCCGATAACGTGCGCAAGGGCGCCGCTCTGAACAGTATCCAGATTGCTGAAATATTGGTGAAAAACTATTTCTAGGCTATAGTCTGCAACCACGCTGGCGGCTTTCCTGGCACCTGGATCAAGGGCTAACCTGAATTGAAAGGGGATATAAGGAATGTTTAGAAAATCGGCTGTCGTAGCGGCAATGCTGCTTCTCTCGGTAGTCCAGCAGGCATTTGCACTCGGGCTGGGTGAGATCGATATGCGATCAGCCCTCAATCAGCCAATGGAAGCAGTCATAGAACTGACATCGTCTGCCGGAACAAAACTGGAAGATATCGAGGTTTCGCTGGCTACGCTGGAGGAACATTCGCGCGCCGGCTTGTCCAGGGCCGCCATCCTGTCGAATTTCAATCTGGTTGTTGAAAGAAACCGTGCCGGGAACGCGATTATACGCATCAGCAGTGATGAACTGGTGCGGGAACCCTACCTGGAATTCCTGCTGGAACTGGACTGGCCGCGCGGCCGCCTGTTGCGGCAATATACCGTCCTGGTCGATCCCCCCGTCACCATACCGGCGACACCGGCGATACCGGCCACACCTGTCAGCCGGCCGGCAACCCCGGCACCCGTCGCCCGTGCGCCGGCACCCAGGCCGGTTCAGCGCCCGGTAACGGCGCCAGCCACGGTCAGCGTTGCACCGCGACCCGCAGCAGCGGACGAGTATGGCCCTATTCGCCGCAGCGAGACCCTGTGGAACATTGCCGAACAAGTGCGCCCGGGTTCCGATATTTCCATGCAGCAGATGATGCTGGCACTGCAGCGCGCAAATCCGGGGGCATTTGTAGACAACAATATCAACCGGCTCAAGGCCGGCGTTACCCTCGATGTGCCGGGCAGGGACGAGATCCTGTCAGTCAGTGCGCGTGAGGCGAGGGCGGAAACGAGCCGTCAGTACGAACAGTGGAAAACAAACAGGTCGCAGCCAGCTGTCGCCGCTGTGACGCAGCAGCCGGATGCCATGCCTGAACAGGAGGCCGATGTCTCGCCTGCGGATACAGGGTCGCGGCTGCAATTGACGGCGCCTGAAAGCGATGCCGTCAGTGGCGCGGCATTACCGGGCGACCCTGCAAGCAGCGACACTGCAGCCGGGAACCAGGAATTACAGCAGCAGTTGGCACTGGCGACCGAGGAAGTCGCTGCCGGTCGTGCACAGTCTGAAGAATTGCAGTCGCGGGTCGGCGAGCTGGAAGAACAGATCACAACCATGAAACGGTTGCTGGAACTCAAGGACAACGAGTTTGCGTCGCTGCAGCAGTCCATTACCTCGAGCGAAGAACAGCAGACCGCGGCACCGGTTGCCGACGATGCGAAAGTGCCGGCCGGGGTAACTGCGGAAACACCGGATGATGTCATGCCTGCTGAAGAGGACACTGCCGAGTTGGGGCTGTCCGACCAGGCGGCGGGGCTGGTAAATCGCCTGCTGGACAATCCGCTGCTGGCCGGTCTGGGCGTACTCGTCGCCATGTTGCTGGGTGGTTTCCTGTGGGCATCGACACGGTCAAGGGCGGAATCCAGTTTTCTTGATGACAGTATGACGATGCAAGGCCAGCTTGCCGAGACCGGTGGGCGTGAAACGGATTTCCCCGTTCAGGATGTGTCAGTCCGTGAAACAGAGATGCCGGCGGCCGATGCCAGCCCGGTTATGGATGACGATGTTGACGGTGATCCCGTGACCGAGGCCGATGTTTACCTTGCTTACGGGCGTATTCAGCAGGCTGAAGATGTCTTGCTGGCGGCATTGCAGGCAAAGCCTGATAATGCCGATGCACGCCTGAAATTACTCGAGGTTTATAACACGGGCGGCAATACCGCTGCATTTGACCATTCAGCCGCCGCTTTCCATGAAATGTTTGGCGAAACTGACGAGCGCTGGCAGAAAATTGCGACCATGGGTCTGGCGATGTCGCCGCATAACGCACTGTATGGCGGTAGCGCCCCGGCCGCAGAAGAGGGCGCTGAATTCGATATGGATCTTTCCGGGCTGGAGGATGTTAAGCCGCAGCCGGATGCCGCAGCCGAACCGGTCGATACGAACACCATCGAATTTACCCTGGATACGCTGGACAGTGATGAGGAAGACTTGGGCGAAGGCCTGTTGGACACTGATGACGAGGTGACTACCAAACTGGACCTTGCTCGTGCTTACATCGATATGGATGACAAGGACAGCGCACGCAGTATTCTCGATGAAGTGCTCGAACAGGGTAATACCGATCAAAAAGAGGAAGCGGAAAGCATTATTTCCCAGCTTGCCTGATCGTCCGTCGGTTAATCGGCGAAATTATGCCGATGGGTTCGTTTCTCTTTTGTGTGCGCCTGTGCCGGCCCCTGAATCGCTCCTTCGGGTGTGCAACCAGTTAATTCCCTAACCTGTATGCCGGTATGAGAATCGCACTCGGAATCGAATACGACGGGTCCGGTTATTACGGCTGGCAGCGCCAGGCGGAGGGGCCCACCGTACAGGCCAGCGTAGAGCAGGCTCTTTCTATCGTCGCCGATCACGCGGTCCGTATTGTCTGCGCCGGGCGTACGGATACGGGTGTGCATGCAACAGCCCAGGTCGTGCATTTTGACACGCATTCTGTACGCGAGGGCGATAGCTGGGTGCGTGGCGCCAATGCCAATCTGCCAGCCGATATCCGTCTGCAGTGGTCAGCCTGTGTCAATGACAGCTTCCATGCGCGCTTTTCGGCCCGGCGGCGCCGTTACCGCTACGTTATCCTCAATCGACCGGTCGCGACCGCCGTGCTCCGGCGGCTGGTTTGTCTCGAATACCTGCCGCTTGATCACGAACGCATGCAGTTAGCGGCCAACGCGCTCATCGGCGAGCATGACTTCACATCGTTTCGCGCCGCCGGCTGCCAGGCAAAAAGCCCGCGACGGGAGATTTACCGGCTGGATGTCACCCGCTCGGGGGATTGCGTGTATATCGATGTCGAGGCAAATGCCTTCCTGCACCACATGGTTCGATGCATCGCCGGTGTCCTGCTGGCAATAGGCCGGGGTGATCAGCCGGTCACATGGTCTGCCGCGGTGTTGCAGGCGGCCGACCGGACCCTGAGCGGCGTCAATGCCCCGCCCGGCGGCCTGTACCTGGCAGCAGTGTTTTATGACCCGGAATACCGCCTGCCGGCTGAACCACCCCTGCCGGTCTACAGTTAGCCCGCCCGGGGGCGCAATTCTGGTACATTATTCAATCTGCCCGGTAAAAGGTTTATCGCCCGCATGCGTACCCGCGTTAAAATATGTGGAATTACCCGCAATGAAGATGCGGCTATCGTGTCCGCCTGTGGTGCTGATGCGCTCGGCCTGGTGTTCCATCCCGGCAGTCCGCGCTATCTCGAGGCACCGGTCGCACGCCTTATTGCACAGGCTGTGCCGCCGTTCGTCACCGTCACCGGACTGTTTGTCAATGCCGCCCCTGCTACAATCGAGGCGACGCTTGAGATCGTACCGCTGGGCCTGTTGCAGTTTCACGGCAGCGAAGGCAATGCCGAGTGCAGCGCGTGGGGACTGCCGTTTATCAAGTCGGTCGCAATGACGCCCGACGTCGACCTGCAGGCCGTGATGGACCGCTACCCGGATGCCGCCGGTTTCCTGCTCGATGCCTGGCAACCCCGGACCCATGGCGGTGGCGGGCGGACGTTTGACTGGAAACGGGTGCCGTCACGGGTCGAGCGTCCGTTGGTGCTCGCCGGCGGACTGACACCCGGGAATGTAACGGAAGCTGTCCGGTTACTCAGGCCTTATGCAGTCGATGTCAGCAGCGGCGTGGAGAGCGCGCCGGGGATCAAGTCGGCGGACAAGATAGATGCATTCATAACAGGAGTGGAAAAAGGTGGAACAGAGGTATAAGACTGACAACATCGATGTGGATGCGCTGCCGGACGAAGCCGGTCATTTCGGGATCTACGGTGGCCGGTTCGTCGCTGAAACGCTGATGCCGCCGCTGAACGAGCTGAACGCCGCCTACAGGAAGTACCTGCAGGACCCGGAGTTCCTGGCCGAGCTGGATGCAGACCTTAAGCATTATGTCGGCCGTCCATCGCCGCTTTATTTCGCGAAGCGCCTGAGCGAACAGGCCGGCGGCGCGCGTATTTTCCTGAAGCGCGAAGACCTCAACCATACGGGCGCGCACAAGATCAACAACACGATCGGTCAGGGATTACTCGCCAGGCGCATGGGCAAGCAGCGCATCATTGCAGAGACCGGTGCCGGCCAGCACGGCGTGGCGTCCGCAACCGTTGCGGCCCGGCTGGGTATGGAATGCGTCGTCTATATGGGCGAGGAGGATATCAGGCGCCAGGCGATCAATGTTTACCGAATGCGTCTGCTCGGAGCGGATGTCGTTGCGGTGGGTTCCGGTTCGAAAACACTGAAGGATGCCCTCAACGAGGCCCTGCGTGACTGGGTGACGAATGTGGACTCAACCTTCTACATTATCGGCACGGTTGCAGGGCCGCACCCGTATCCCGCCATGGTGCGTGATTTCCAGGCAATCATCGGCCGCGAAACGAAACAGCAAATACTGGAGATGACCGGCCGGCTGCCGGATGCGCTGGTCGCCTGTGTGGGCGGCGGATCCAATGCCATCGGCCTGTTCCATCCCTTTATAGGCGACAGCGAAGTGCAGCTGCATGGCGTCGAGGCTGCCGGTGACGGTATCGAAACCGGACGGCATGCCGCACCGCTATGCGCCGGCAAGCCCGGTGTGTTGCATGGCAATCGTACTTACCTGATGGAAGACAGTGATGGCCAGATCATCGAGACCCACTCGGTATCGGCGGGACTGGATTATCCCGGGGTCGGGCCGGAGCATGCCTGGCTCAAGGATACCGGTCGGGCGACCTACGCGGCGGTGACGGATACGGAAGCGTTACAGGCCTTTCACCAGCTGACGCGCATCGAGGGTATATTGCCCGCGCTGGAATCCAGCCATGCGCTGGCCTATGCGGTGCAGCTCGCTGCCGGCATGGACCGTGACCAGACCATCGTGGTTAATCTCTCCGGGCGGGGTGACAAGGATGTGAATACCGTGGCCAAACTGGAAGGAATTGAAGTATGAGCCGTATCGAAGAACGATTCTCGGCGCTGAAAAAGCAGGGGCGCAAGGCGCTGATTCCCTATATTACTGCGGGTGATCCGCAGCCGGATATAACAGTGCCCTTGCTGCATGCCCTGGTGGAGGCCGGTGCCGACCTGCTGGAGGTCGGGGTACCGTTTTCAGATCCCATGGCTGACGGGCCCGTTATCCAGGCGGCCTGTGAGCGTGCGCTGGCGCACCATACCACCTTGCACCGGGTGGTCGACATGGTAAAAGAATTTCGTCGTGAAGATACCACCACGCCTGTCATCCTGATGGGTTATCTCAATCCGGTCGAAGTGTGGGGATATGATGACTTCGCACAGACCGCGGCCGCTGCCGGTATCGACGGGGTGCTGGTCGTGGATATGCCGCCGGAAGAAGCGGGTGGACTGTCAGCCGCATTGCGGAAGCAGGGGCTGGATACGATATTTCTGCTGGCGCCGACCAGTGGTGCTGACAGGATGCAGCTGGTTAGCGAGTCTGCCAGCGGTTTTCTGTATTATGTATCCTTCAAGGGCGTGACCGGCGCCAACCGGCTGGATATTGCATCGGTTAGCGAAAAGCTCGCGGAAATCCGCAAATACACTGACTTACCGGTCGCGGTGGGCTTCGGTATTCGCGATGCTCAATCGGCCGCACAGATCGCCGCTATTGCCGATGCGGTGGTGGTTGGCAGTGTCCTGGTCAATGGCATTGCCGAGCGGGTCGACCGACCGGAGACAATTGCCCCGGCATTGTCCGCGACCATTGCCGGGATGCGTGCGGCAATCGATGCATCAGGATAGTACTAATAACTATATTTCAAATACTTACTAATATCATGTATAAATTACATTATGAGCTGGTTCAGTAAACTCGTTCCCTCGAAGATTCGAACCGTCGGTGGCAACAAGCGCACCGTGCCCGAGGGTCTGTGGGTCAAGTGTGACGGCTGCAGTGCAGTCCTGTATCGCACGGAGCTGGAGCGGAATTACGATGTCTGCCCCAAGTGCAGTCACCATATGCGCATCGGCGCACGTCTGCGGCTGCAGATGTTCCTGGATGACGACTCCACCGAAGAAATCGCCGCGGATCTCGAATCGGTTGATGTCCTTAAGTTCAAGGACAGCAAGAAATACCGTGACCGCCTGACGGCTGCACAAAAGGCAACCGGGGAGAAAGATGCGCTGATTGCCATGCGCGGTACGCTGCAGGGTATGCCGGTGATTGCCGTCGCGTTTGAATTCAGGTTCATGGGTGGCTCCATGGGTGCGGTCGTCGGTGAGCGTTTCGTGCGCGCCGCGGAAGCGTGCCTGGCGGAACGACAGCCATTGATCTGTTTTTCCGCCAGCGGTGGCGCACGCATGCAGGAGGCATTGTTCTCGCTGATGCAGATGGCCAAGACCAGTGCTGTACTGGCAAAATTGTCCGCGGCCGGAATCCCGTTTATTTCGGTCCTGACCGACCCGACAATGGGTGGCGTCTCTGCCAGCTTTGCCATGCTGGGCGACATCAATATTGCCGAGCCAAAAGCGTTGATCGGATTTGCCGGGCCGCGTGTCATCGAGCAAACGGTGCGCGAAACATTGCCGGAAGGATTTCAGCGCAGCGAATTTCTGCTCGAACATGGCGCTATTGACATGATCGTCGACCGGCGTGAAATGAGCGAACGGATATCCAATATCCTTGGTATGCTGACGGGGCAGGTTGACACCGGAACATGATGCGGACGTCAGCGTGCAACGTGCATGTGTTCCATGGCGCGCTTTGATAACTTACCTGCCTGGCTCGACTGGCAAGAAACACTGCACCCGAACCCGGTCGACCTCGGCCTGGAACGCGTGGGCGAGGTCGCAAAGCGGCTGGACCTGCTGTCGCCAAAGGTGCCCGTCATTTCCGTTGCCGGCACCAACGGCAAGGGTTCCAGTGTGGCGATGCTGGATGCCGTTTACCGCGCAGCCGGTTACCGCACCGGCGTCTACACGTCTCCGCACCTGCTCGAGTATAACGAGCGGATTTGCATCGATGGCCGGCATGCCGATGATGCGTCCCTGTGTGACGCATTTGCGCGCATCGACGCTGCGCGAGACGGAATTTCGCTGACCTATTTTGAATTCGGCACCCTGGCGGCGCTCGACATATTCAGCCGGATGGACGTCGATATTCTGCTGCTTGAAGTCGGCATGGGCGGTCGACTGGATGCAGTCAATATCATCGATGCCGATGCGGCACTGGTGACGGCAATCGGTCATGACCATCGGCAGTGGCTCGGTTCCGATCGGGAGGCTATCGGCAGGGAAAAGGCGGGTATCTACCGGTGCGGCCGTCCGGCGGTCTGCTCGGACCCGCGTCCCCCCGACAGCCTGCGGCAGGTGGCGCAATCAATCGGCGCGGACTGGAAAACACTGGGTGAGCACTTTCGCTATCGGGCCGGCGGCGACGGCTGGGACTGGCAGGCCGGCAGTCGAAAGCATGCGGCATTGCCGATTCCGGCAATTGGCGGCAGACACCAGCTGGATAATGCGGCGGGTGTGCTGATGGTCATTGAAGTGCTGGGCGCCGTTTGCCCGGTGTCGCCCGGGTCACTGGCCGATGGCCTGCGTTCGGTATCGCTGGCTGGACGCTGCCAGGTGGTCCCGGGCAGCATTCCCCGCATCCTGGATGTTGCGCATAACCCCGAAAGCGGCCGACAGCTTGCAGGCTTTCTCGATGATAATCCGGCAGCGGGAAAAACCTGGCTGGTGCTCGGCATGTTGGCCGACAAGGATGCGGCGGCTTTCGCGGATATTCTGGCGCCGTGTGTCGACCAGTGGTGTCTCGTCGACCTTGCCGGCGAGCGCGGGCTGTCTGCACGGGAACTCGGGCGATTGATTGGCCGCACACGGCAGGTGCAGACTTTTAAAGACGTTGCAGAAGCATTGTTACATGTAAACAGGTACGCGAACAACGGTGACAGGGTTGTCGTGACAGGCTCGTTCGTGACCGTAGCGGCGGCACTGGCATGTCAGGTATAGTGCCGGGCATTCGCTTGAAGCAGGATGTACATCGTATCTCTACCGGAGCGTAAATGGAGCAACAACTCAAGCAACGGCTGGCAGGAGCAATTGTGCTTGTGTCACTGGCAGTCATTTTCATACCGTTCATCCTCGAGGGACCCCAGGATGAGTGGGCGCCGCGGGACCATACGATTCCCGAGCCGCCGGACCTTGGCTACCACGCACCCGCGGACCTGCCGAAACCGGTTACCCGGGATGAAAAGCCGCGTGATCCACCCGCCGAAAACGTTGCTGTCGAAGCAGCGCCCGGCGGGACGCAAGTGCCGCTCCCGGTGCCCGAGATAGCGGAACAGGAGCAGGCCGAACCGGCAAAGCCGATACCGCCAGCGGCGAAGCCGGTCGCCTCGCCCGGGCTGGAGCAGGCCATTGCATCTGGCTGGTACGTACAGGTCGGCAGTTTCAGCAAGCCGGAAAATGCCCGCAGTCTTCGTGACCGGCTACGCTCCGATGAGCTGGATGCGCACTTGCAGACGGTCGAGGCAGACAAGGGCGCGAGTTACCGGGTCCTGGTCGGCCCGTCAAAGACGCGCTCAATAGCGGAGAAATTGCAGATCAAGCTGGTCGCCGGCCAGAAACTGGGTGGAATCGTAATCGAAATCAGTGCCCCGGACGGCTGATAAGGGCGTGGCGGTACGGGAAAGATATCTGCTAAAATAAACAATTATTTGATAATACCGGCCGCATCTGACTCTTGCCGGAATTCGAGGTGGATATGGCGATTGCCTGGATAGACATAGTGATACTGGCACTGATAGTGCTGTCCGCGATACTTAGCCTGTTTCGCGGGTTCGTCAAGGAGGCCGTGGCACTGGCAACGTGGCTGATCGCGCTCTGGGTTGCGGTGACGTTTTACGAGGACCTCGCACAATGGTTCGCGCAGTGGATAAGCCTGGTGTCGGCCCAGAAAATTACCGCCTTCGCAATCCTGTTCGTCTGCGTGTTGCTGCTCGGCGCGGTAGTCAATTACCTGGCCGGTAAACTTGTTTCCAGGACCGGGCTCACCGGCACGGACAAACTGCTGGGTATCGTATTCGGGGTGGCGCGTGGCGGTGTTATCGTTGCGATACTGGTCATGCTTGCCGGGCTCACGCCTTTACCGCAGGATCCGTGGTGGCAGGACTCGCAATTTCTCGGCTATTTCGAAGAGTTTGCGCTGTGGATGCGTGATTTCCTCCCGGGCGAGATTGCGGACAATATCACCTACGCCTGAATATCCGGCTATCGAACCAGAGACGTCATTATGTGCGGCATCATAGGCATCGTTGCCCACAGTCCCGTTAACCAGTCGCTCTATGACGGACTGACTGTGTTGCAGCATCGCGGGCAGGATGCGGCGGGCATCATTACCTGCGATGGAGAACAGCTTCACCTGCGCAAGAATAATGGCCTGGTGCGGGATGTTTTCCATACACGTCACATGTTGCGCCTGCGAGGCAACATGGGAATCGGGCATGTGCGCTACCCGACTGCCGGCTGCGAGAGCTCGGCAGAGGCCCAGCCCTTCTACGTCAATTCTCCCTACGGTATCAGCCTGGCACATAACGGTAACCTGACGAACGCCAACAAGCTGAAGCAGGAGCTGTTCCAGGAAGACCTGCGCCAGATCAACACCGATTCCGATTCCGAAGTACTCCTGAATGTTTTTGCCCATGAACTGCAGCAACACGGCAAGCTGAGAATGGAAGTCGATGATGTGTTCCGTGCCATCAGCGGTGTACACCTGCGTTGCCGCGGTGCCTACGCGGCAGTTGCCATGATTACCGGGTACGGCGTAGTCGCTTTCCGCGATCCGTACGGCATCCGTCCGCTTGTTTATGGCAAGAGCGAGACAGAGAAGGGTACGGATTACATGATGGCCTCCGAAAGTGTTGCGCTGGATGTTCTGAATTACGAGTTGATCGGTGATGTGGCACCTGGTGAGGCGGTCTTCGTGACGCTGGATGGCGAGATACACAAAAAACAATGTGCCGAAAGGACCTCTTTGTCACCCTGCATTTTCGAATACGTTTACCTGGCCCGTCCGGACTCGATCATCGACAATATATCGGTCTACAAGGCACGTCTCAGGATGGGCGAGAAACTTGCAGATAAAATTCACAGGACCCATCCGGACCACGATATCGATGTAGTGATACCGATCCCGGACACAAGCCGTACCTCCGCGTTACAGCTGGCATACAATCTCGGCGTAAAATACCGGGAGGGCTTCATCAAGAACCGTTACATCGGCCGGACTTTTATCATGCCCGGTCAGCAGCAACGCAAAAAGTCTGTTCGCCAGAAACTGAATGCCATTGAGCTGGAGTTCAGGGACAAGAACGTATTGCTGGTTGACGATTCTATCGTACGGGGCACGACCTCAATGCAGATAATAGACATGGCGCGCGAAGCGGGGGCAAGGAAAGTATATTTCGCATCGGCCGCACCGCCCGTGCGCTACCAGAACGTTTATGGCATCGATATGCCGAACAGCAAGGAATTGATCGCCGCAGGACGCACCGAGGAAGAAGTTGGCAAGGAAATCGGCGCTGACTGGCTGATTTTCCAGGAGATGGATGATCTGGTGAAGGCGGTTGGAAAATGGAACAAGGATATCAGGCAATTTGATGCATCTGTGTTTACGGGCGAATACATAACCGGTGATGTAAGCAGTGATTATCTGAATGCACTCCAGTCCACGCGCAGTGATGCCGCCAAGAATGACAGACGTGACGATGAAGGGGAAGCTATCGATTTGCACAATACTGCCTGATAGTATCCCGGTAGTCCCTGCTGCAATGAAGACTACTTGTTGACAGGCAATAATCACTCGTCTAGTCTTGATTGCAGTAGTTGCGCCGATTTGAATTCAGCTTGCGGGCGCCTGATAAATCCAGCTAAAGCGATAGCGCCTGCTTTCGCCTGTCTGGAAGCGGGTTTTTTTGTGCCCGCAAACCGGCCCGGGGCAGCGGAAAGGGGAACAACCATGTCGTATGATGAATTTGAATTCGAAACCAGGGCGGTGCGTTGCGGCCAGCGGCGGACTGCCGAGGGTGAGCATTCGGAGGCTATCTTTCCGACATCGAGTTATGTGTTCGGGAGTGCGGCCGAGGCGGCTGCGCGTTTTTCCGGGGATGAGCCCGGCAATATCTATTCCCGCTTTACCAATCCGACGGTGCGTACGTTCGAGGAACGGCTGGCATCGCTGGAGGGCGGTGATAGCTGTGTTGCGACCTCGTCGGGCATGGCAGCAATCCTTGCAACCTGTGCCGGATTGCTGAAAGCGGGCGACCATATCGTGTCATCACGCAGTATCTTCGGTACGACCTCGGTACTGTTTACCAATTACCTCGCCCGGTTTGGCGTCGAGACCACCTTCGTTGCACTCGATGACCTGGCGGGATGGGAGGCGGCCATCAGGCAGGAAACGCGGCTGCTGTTTCTCGAAACACCGTCAAACCCGCTGACGGCACTGGTGGATATACAGGCACTCTCCGGACTTGCGCGGGCGCATGAAGCCCTGCTCGTGGTCGATAATTGCTTTTGTACGCCTGCGTTGCAACAGCCGCTCAAGCTGGGTGCGGATATTGTAATTCACTCCGCAACCAAGTACCTGGATGGCCAGGGACGCTGTATCGGTGGCGCCGTGGTGGGTGATGCCGAACGGGTTGGCAAGGATGTATACGGCTTTCTGCGCACAGCCGGCCCGACCATGAGCCCGTTCAATGCCTGGGTGTTTCTCAAGGGTCTTGAAACGCTCGCGTTGCGCATGCATGCACATTGTGAAAGTGCGCAGGTGCTGGCACAGTGGCTGGAGCAACAGCCCGCTGTCGCACGTGTCTATTATCCCGGCCTTGTTTCGCATCCGCAGCACGAACTGGCAGGCCGGCAGCAAACCGGTTACGGCGGCATCGTTTCGTTTGACCTGAAGGGCGGCCGGAAGGATGCCTGGACGTTGATAGATGCGACGCAGGTGTTTTCAATTACCGCCAATCTCGGCGACACCAAGAGTACGATCACGCATCCGGCAACGACCACTCATGGACGCCTGACCCCGGAGCAGCGTACCGGGGCGGGGATCGGGGATGGCCTGATTCGACTGGCCGTGGGCCTGGAGTCGGTTACAGACTTGCGGAACGATCTTGAACGTGGCCTCGCGGCGCTCCGCACCTGAATGCCGGCCCGACCGGAACCAACGTTATGGATATTGTAATCGTGCTTCAATTCGCGGAGACCGTGCACTGATGGCAGACCTGTTTGAACTGGCGCACGCCTGCCTGGCTGCATGCGATACCACCGACAAGGTTTCCCGGACGCTGGCGGCAGCGGCCCTGATGCAGGACGGGTCGTGCCGACTGGACGCGGACACACCAGCGGTGGCGCTCGTTTCGCCCGGGCGTCCGGACAAGCCGCCACTGGTGCACCACTGTGAATTACCACGCAGGAAGCTGGGCAGCGAGACAGGGCGGACTGCCTTCATACATGCATTGGCGCATATCGAATTCAATGCCATCAACCTTGCCTGGGATGCCGTACTGCGTTTCCGGGGTCTACCTGACGCTTATTATGCCGACTGGGTGAAGGTTGCCGGGGAAGAGGCGCTGCATTTTTGCCTGCTGAACGAACGCTTGCAGGAACTGGGTAGCAAGTACGGTGAATACCCCGCGCATGATGGTCTGTGGGAGATGGCCGCCAAGACGGCCGATGATGTACTGGTCCGCATGGCGCTGGTTCCGCGCGTGCTGGAAGCCCGTGGTCTCGATGTTACCCGGCGATGATCCGGCGCCTGCAGCATGGCGGCGATGACAGGACTGCCGCCATCCTGGAAAGGATTTATGCCGATGAAATCGGTCACGTGGAGACCGGTTCACGCTGGTTCCGGTATCTCTGCAAGCAACGGGGGCTGGAACCGGCCGCGACATTCAGGTCTTTACTGGTCGATTACAAGATGGACAGGCTCAAGCAACCGTTGAACGCACCGGCCCGTGCGCTGGCCGGGTTCGACCCGGATGAGCTTCGCATGCTGGAAGAAATGGCGGCAGGGCCGCTGCAATGACCGGTTACCGCGTTTGCCGATTGATGGTACTGGCCGGTATCTGCCTGGCGTTGCCGCTACTGGCACGTGCGGATTTACCCGCCGGCGACGGTGTTGAGGTGGCCATGCTGCTGTACGAAGAGCAGGAGGCGGGGACCGATGTTTATCCGGTCAGGGTACTGGTAAACGACAGGCATGTACGCATCGATGATGGTAACGACAGTGGCGATTTCGTATTGCTGGAGCGGGCCACTCGAAGGCTCTCCAGCGTCAATCACGATGAAAGGAATATCCTGGTGATCGACTATCGCGCGGCTGCTGCAGAATTACCTCCGGACCTTGAACTGTCCCAGGAGCAAACGACCGATCCGGCCGCACCCGCGATACAGGGCAAGCGACCGGTCAACTTCCGGTTACTGGCAAACGGCGGGATTTGCCAGCAGCTGGTTGTGGTCCCTGGTCTCCTCGACACGGCGGTTTCAGGGCTGGCCGAGTATGAGCGGGTACTCGCTGCCCGCCAGTTGCACAGCATGGAGACAGTGCCGAAAAGCGTGCAGACACCCTGTTTCTTGTCCAGATATGCCTACGCACCGGCACGTCACCTGGAACACGGTCTGCCCTTGCAGGAGTACGATTGGACGGGGTATCGCAGATCACTGGTGGATTTCAAAGCCAGTCTGCGGGTTGCAGCCGCATTGTTCAGGCTGCCGGACGGCTACGCTGAATTCGGGCTTGACTAGCAGGTTGCAGGAATTACAGGGTGGGCAAGCGCACGCTACGATGTTCCAGGCCCGACTGGCAAGCTCGTCAGCTCGCAGCCGCTGGTGTTGCATTCAAGGGCGCTGCCCTGCTCGTACCAGTCCCCGAGCACGAATCGTCGGGCCGGCTGACCCGCCAGGTCGAACGTATGGCACGCCGGCCTGTGCGTATGGCCATGGATCAGCTGCGGTGTCTGATGCCTGGTCATGAAGTCAATTACGGTGCCGGGATTCACATCCATAATGCTTTCCGGCTTGCCGGCTGTCTGCGCGCGGCTGGCAGTACGCATTTCGTGGGCGATCGCCTGCCGCTCAGCCAGTGATTTGGCCAGCATGTCAGCCTGCCAGGCCGGGTCGCGGACCATCTTGCGAAATGACATGTAGCCGGTGTCATCAGTGCAAAGCAGGTCGCCGTGCATTAACAGCGTCCGGACACCGTAAAGATCGATAACAGTCGGATCATCGAGTAATACCGCACCACTGTCACGCGCGAAGCGCTCGCCGAGCAGAAAATCGCGATTACCGCGCATGATATAAATGGAAGTACCGTTCGCGGCGCACTGTCGCAATCCTTCGCACACGATCAGGTTGTCCGGCGATTCGTCGTCATCACCGACCCACGCCTCGAACAGGTCACCAAGAATGTAGAGCGCCCCGGCGTATGCCGCACTGTTCTCGAGGAAATCCAGGAACAGCGTTGTTATTTCCGGCCGTGCAGGATCCAGGTGCAGGTCGGAGATAAACAGGGTTTTTTGCATGCGGCTGGCCGGCCCTGCTTATTCCTCGACGGTAACACTGGTAATAAGCACGTTTTCGACCGGTACATCACGGTGGCCGTCGCGCACGTCTGTTTTTACCTGCTCGATTTTTCGTACCACATCCATCCCGTCGACCACCTTGCCGAACACCGTATAGCCCCAGCCTTGCGGTGTGGAGGACTTGTAGTTCAGAAAGTCATTGTCTTTCACATTGATAAAGAACTGCGAGGTAGCGGAATGCGGGTCGTTGGTGCGCGCCATGGCGATGGTGCCGTTATCGTTCTTCAGGCCGTTGTCTGCCTCGTTCTTGACCGGCGAGTTTGTCGTTTTCTGTTGCATGTCTGCATCAAAACCGCCGCCCTGGATCATGAACCCGGGTATTACGCGGTGAAACACGGTGCCGTCATAGTGACCTGCTTTTGCATAGGCGACGAAGTTCTCGACGGACGCCGGCGCCTTGTTTCCGTCCAGTTCCAGTTTGATCATGCCAGCACTTGTTTCCATGTTGATTGTAACCATACCTGTTCCTTTCGTGTTTGATTCGACTTCCAGGGTAAATGCGGTTGCCGGCAGCAGGCCAATGCCAATGGCCAGCAACACGCCAGTAAAATATCTCATCGGGACAACTCCTGTGGGGAAATAAGATGGTGCAATGATATAAGCTCTGGCAGTCTTTACAAGTATGTCAGCTTGATCCACGCGTTTTGTAGCACCCGCAGGTTTTCGTTACTATGACGCTCGATAAACGTACCGTGCCGTCGGGCACCCTGGCAGGAGTGCTGTCTTCCAGATGTTGAAGATCTATAACACCCTTACTAATCAGAAGGATACCTTCGTCCCGATTGATGAGGGCAAGGTGAGAATGTACGTCTGCGGCATGACGGTCTATGACTACTGTCATCTCGGGCATGCGCGGGTGATGGTGGTATTCGATGTGGTGGTCCGTTACCTGAGAGAGCTTGGATACGACGTCACCTATGTCAGGAATATTACCGACATCGACGACAAGATCATCCAGCGTGCCAGCGAAAACGGCGAGGATATACATGCGCTGACGTCACGCTTTATCAAGATCATGAATGAAGACGCGGATGCACTCGGCGTCACCCGGCCGGACCTGGAGCCGCGCGCGACCGAATCCATGGACGAGATCATTGCCATGATCAGCGCACTGACAGACAAGGGCTATGCCTACCAGGGCGACAATGGCGATGTCTACTATGACGTCAGCAAATTCGATGGTTACGGCAAACTGTCAGGAAAGAAAATCGAGGACCTGCAGGCCGGCGCCCGTATCGAGGTCAATGAGCAGAAGGATGACCCGCTGGATTTCGTGCTCTGGAAGGCGGCCAGGCAGGGTGAACCTGGCTGGGAGTCTCCCTGGGGTGCCGGCAGGCCCGGCTGGCATATCGAATGCTCGGCCATGTCGACTTGCCAGCTGGGCGAGCACTTCGACATTCACGGAGGCGGGATGGACCTCAAGTTCCCGCATCACGAAAACGAAATTGCCCAGTCGGAAGCCGCAACCGGCCGGCCCTTTGTGAACTACTGGATGCACAACGGTTTCGTCAGGGTCGATGATGAGAAAATGTCCAAGTCACTGGGTAATTTTTTCACCGTCAGGGAAATACTGAAGAATTACCGGGCCGAGGAAATCCGCTACTTTATCCTTGCGAGCCATTACCGCAGCCCACTCAACTATTCACAGGAAAACCTCGACAACAGCAAGGCGGCCCTGAACCGGCTATACACCGCGCTGCGTGGGCTCGCGCCCGCGAGACAGGCGGATACATCATGCGAAGCCTACATAAAGGACTTCCACGATGCCATGAACGACGATTTCAATACGCCCGAGGCGATTGCAGTCCTGTTTAATCTGGCGCGGGAAATCAACCGGAGCCGCATCGAAGACTCCGGAAAGGCACTTTCATTGTCCGCCTGCCTGGTAAAACTTGGCGGCATTCTCGGATTGTTGCAGTCTGATCCAGAGGAATATCTCCATGGGCATCACGTACTTTATGCTGAACCTGGAGAATTTAAATTAACTGGTGCTTCGGTAAATTTATCGATCGGGTTATTGGATGAAAAGATCGAACAAATGATTGAAGAGCGTCTAAAGGCGAGGGAGCAAAAGAACTGGGCCGAAGCCGACCGGATCCGCGACGAGCTGGCGGCGCAGGGCATTGTGCTGGAAGACGGTGCCGGGGGGACGAGCTGGCGGCGCGAGTAGACCCGCCCGTCAATGCAGCTCTTCTGCCGCGTACAGCGTATTTTCAAGTAGCGTAGCAACCGTCATCGGGCCGACCCCGCCGGGCACGGGTGTAATCCAGGCGGCCCGGTCCCGCGCGGTATCAAATTCACTGATGTCGCCGGCAAGGCTGCCGTCTTCCAGCCGGTTGATGCCGACATCGATGACGCTTGCTCCGGGTTTTACCCACTCACCCGACACGACGCCCGGTTTGCCGACAGCAACGACCAGGATGTCGGCAGTGGCGACATGTGCATCGAGGTCCCGCGTGAAGCGGTGGCAGGTGGTCACGGTGCAGCCGGCGAGCAGCAGTTCCAGGTTCATCGGGCGACCGACGTGATTCGATGCGCCGACGACCACGGCCTGTCGGCCGTAAAATGGTTCACCGGTATGCTCAAGCAAGGTGATTATGCCGCGCGGTGTACAGGATCGTAGTGACGGACGGCGCAGTGCAAGGCGGCCGATGTTGTAGGGATGAAACCCGTCCACATCCTTGTCAGGCTGGATACGCTCGGTCACCTTGTCCGCATCGATGTGCTCAGGCAAGGGAAACTGTACCAGTATTCCGTCGATGGACATGTCCGCGTTCAGTTCGTCGATATGGTCGAGCAATGCCTGCTCGGTGGTAGCTGCGGGCAGGTCGTAATAGTGAGAAATGATACCCGCCTGCTCGCAGGCCTTGCGCTTGTTGCGGACATAGATTTCCGAGGCTGGATCATTGCCGATCAGGATGACTGCCAGCCCGGGGATGCGCTGATTGTTTGCGCGACGGGCGTCGATCCCGGCTTTCACAGCCAGTTTCACGCCCTCGGCAATGGCTTTGCCGTCAATCAATTTTGCGGTCATGTGCCCGGTATGCGTCCGTGTCGAATGAGGGGCGGAATTCTCGCACGGGCTCTGGTATCTGTACAGGCTCGCCGGCCACGGTTGCCGGGCTCCGATTGCCGCGATTTGACCGCTCCCGGGGCAGGACGTATCATCATCGGGTTTCGCGACGTGGCCATTGTCGTTGTCGTATTAACGGGGTATAGCGCAGCCTGGTAGCGCGCCTGCTTTGGGAGCAGGATGTCGGGAGTTCGAATCTCTCTACCCCGACCAGTTGGTGAGGTGTAACCTGCGCCCGTAGCTCAACAGGATAGAGCACCGGCCTTCTAAGCCGACGGTTGCAGGTTCGAATCCTGCCGGGCGCGCCAAACAGCAGGGGCTGATTGGTGATCGGCAGGCAAGCCTTTTTTATGGTGGGCGTAGCTCAGTTGGTAGAGCCCTGGATTGTGATTCCAGTCGTCGTGGGTTCGAGTCCCATCGTCCACCCCAATTCCCGGCCCGGCCGCCTGCGGGCTGCTTGAACCACCCTGCAGACTATGCTCCAATAGCGCGCTTTCGGGCCGTTAGCTCAATTGGCAGAGCAGTGGACTCTTAATCCATTGGTTGAAGGTTCGATTCCTTCACGGCCCACCAGATCAATCCAGCATCGCTGGCCTCATGTGCCCGGGCTGATGGCCCGTTCTGGATGGGAGTAATTCTACCGATTATTGGGGTGCGCAAACCCTTTCCAAGTAGTTATAATTCAAGAACATCAAGCAGGCATCCTCGATAGAGACAGCAGGAGACCCATGCGAGAGTGGCGGAATTGGTAGACGCGCTGGTTTTAGGTACCAGTGGGGCAACCCGTGAGAGTTCGAGTCTCTCCTTTCGCACCAGCCCGCCATGCATGCAGATTTGCAGCGGACAGGCTTGCACGAAGATAAAGCATGATCAAGGCATAAAAATCAGCAGATATCAAGAGGTTTGAGAATGGAAGTTTCAGTGGAAAATACCGGGGGGCTGGCGCGCCGAATGACCGTGCAGGTGCCAGCGGAACGTATTGACGACGAGGTGAGATCAAGGCTGAAGTCCATGACGCAGACGGTGCGTCTTGACGGTTTTCGTCCCGGCAAGGTGCCGATGAAAGTCATCGAACAGAAGTTTGGCCATCAGGTGCGACTCGAAGTTGTTAACCAGGTGGCAAATTCCACCTTGCAGGAGGCGCTCACACTCGAAAGTATTCGTCCGGCAAGCAGTCCGAATATCGACCAGAAAGTACCGCAACCCGGCGAGCCGCTGGAATACACCGCAACATTTGAGGTATTTCCCGAGCTTGGCAGCGATATCAATTACAACTTTACCGTGTCCCGTCCGACGTCGAAATCAGGAAGAAGATATTGACGCCATGATCGATAACCTGCGCAGCCAGCGCGCCACCTGGGACGAGGTTGACCGTCCGGCCCGGCAGGATGACCAGCTGAACATCAGTTTCGAGGGCACGATCGACGGCACGGCCTTCACCGGGAACAAGGCGGATAACATCCCGCTGGTACTTGGTTCGAACAGTATGATCCCGGGTTTCGAAGCACAACTGGAAGGCGCACAGGCGGGTGATGACAAGGTCGTGGAAGTTACATTCCCCGAGGACTATCAAGCTGCTGAAGTTGCCGGCAAGCTGGCCAGTTTCAAGGTCAGGGTCAATTCTGTCGCCGAGATGGTAATGCCTGAACTGAATGACGAATTTGCGACCACTTTTGGCGTGCCTGAAGGCGGAGTGAATGGCTTGCGTACCGCAGTTACCGAAAACATGGAGCGTGAACTCAAAAGCCTGATCAGCTCGAAGCTGAAAAACCAGGTATTTGACGGCCTGCTGCAAAACAATCCGATCGAGAGTCCAAAAAACTTTATCGAGAACGAGGTGAAGGAAATGCTGGGACTGGAGCAATTCCAGGGCCGTTCCCCGGAGATGCTGACAGCGGAGGCGGAAAAAAGAGTCAAGCTGGGATTGATTGTCTCCGAGCTTGCCCGTTTGAACCAGATCCAGGTAGATCCGGATATTGTTCGGGACAGGGTGGAGACCATAGCCGCCTCTTATGAAAAACCTGAAGAAGTAGTGCAGTGGTACTATGGAAACCAGGCACAGCTGTCAGGCGTTCAGTCAGCAGTGCTCGAGGACCAGGTCGTTGAGTGGGTTGTAGAGCACGGCGGAGGTCAGGTCGAGAACGTGAAAATGACATTTAGCGAGATCGTGGAGGAGGCCAAGAAGTCTCAAGGATAGGTTCCGGAGACCGATAAATCAGTTATGGACAGTGCACTGGATACCAGAGCTTTAAATCTCGTTCCCATCGTTGTCGAACAGACTTCGCGCGGGGAACGGTCTTATGACATCTATTCGCGTCTCCTCAAGGAGCGGGTGGTATTCATGGTTGGCCCCGTTGAGGATTACATGGCCAATGTCATCGTTGCGCAGTTACTGTTCCTCGAGTCCGAGAACCCGGATAAGGACATACACCTGTATATCAACTCACCGGGTGGTTCGGTTACTGCGGGACTTGCGGTTTATGACACCATGCAGTTCATTAAATCCGATGTGAGTACCATGTGTATCGGCCAGGCGGCCAGCATGGGTGCATTGCTGCTGGCGGGCGGCGCAAAGGGCAAGCGCGTCTGTCTACCGCATTCCCGAATGATGATTCACCAGCCGCTGGGCGGTTTTCAGGGCCAGGCGACAGATATTGACATCCATGCGCGGGAAATACTGCACATTCGGGAAAGGTTGAATGTAATACTCGCTGAACATACGGGCCAGTCTCTGGAAACGATTCAAAAAGATACTGACCGGGATAATTTTATGAGCGCGGATACTGCCAAGGCATATGGACTCATCGACGAGATTCTCGAACAGCGACCCGTGCAGGCTACCTGAACGCAACCTTATCAGCAGGCGGGTTGTTTGGCGGTAATCCGGCATTTGGCCCTGACAGGCGGGAAAATACAGGTAAATGCCGGCAAAATTACTGTCCTGTTGTCCACAGGAGTTGATTCATAATTACAATAAATGTTAAAACCGTTAGGGAAGGGGTTTTGGTTCCAATCGTGAGGGCGTCAAATGAGCAACGATCGTAACGGCAAGGGCGAAGACG
Organism: uncultured Halobacteria archaeon; assembly: GCA_963768575.1. Taxonomy (GTDB): domain Bacteria; phylum Pseudomonadota; class Gammaproteobacteria; order UBA9214; family UBA9214; genus UBA9214. The sequence continues at coordinate 275,892 of CAVYIJ010000001.1, read as the reverse complement.
GCAAACTGCTCTACTGTTCCTTCTGTGGCAAAAGTCAGCACGAAGTACGCAAGCTGATTGCCGGTCCTTCTGTATTCGTCTGTGATGAATGTGTTGAGTTGTGTAATGACATCATTCGAGAGGAAATGCAGGAGAAAACGGCAGCGGGTGAAGAGAAACTTCCCAAGCCACAGGAAATCAATGATGTGCTCAATGAGTATGTTATTGGTCAGCTCCGCGCCAAGAAGGTGCTTTCGGTTGCCGTGTACAACCATTACAAGCGCCTTGACGCCAAGGCATCGAAGGATGATGTCGAGCTATCCAAAAGTAACATCCTTCTGATCGGACCGACCGGGTCGGGCAAGACCCTGCTGGCCGAAACACTTGCCAGGTTCCTCGATGTTCCTTTCACGATTGCAGATGCGACGACGCTGACAGAGGCCGGTTACGTTGGCGAGGATGTTGAAAACATCATCCAGAAACTCCTGCAGAAATGCGATTATGATGTCGACAAGGCGCAGACGGGTATCGTCTATATCGACGAAATTGACAAGATTTCCAGGAAATCCGATAACCCTTCGATTACCCGCGATGTGTCGGGCGAGGGTGTGCAGCAGGCCCTCCTCAAGCTGATCGAGGGTACGGTCGCCTCGGTACCACCCCAGGGTGGCAGGAAGCATCCGCAGCAGGAATTCCTGCAGGTCAATACATCCAATATCCTGTTTATCGTCGGCGGCGCATTTGCCGGTCTCGACAAGATTATCCGCAGCCGTTCAGAGTCTACCGGTATCGGTTTCTCGGCACCTGTCATAAGCAAGAATGAAGAGAAGGACCTGGGCGAGATCCTCTACGAGGTTGAGCCCGAGGATTTGATCAAGTATGGCCTGATTCCTGAATTTGTCGGCCGCCTGCCGGTCGTCGCTACACTCGAAGAACTCGATGAGCATGCATTGGTCAAGATATTGACAGAGCCGAAAAATGCCCTGACCAAGCAATATGAGAAATTGTTTGACATGGAAGGGTGTGAAATCGAGTTTCGCGAAGATGCCTTGCGTGCAGTCGCCAAAAAGGCCATGGAGCGCAAAACCGGCGCACGTGGTCTGCGCACCATCCTCGAGCAGATCCTGCTCGATACCATGTATGATCTACCCTCGCTGGAAAACGTCAGAAAAGTGGTCATCGATGAAAATGTCATCGTTACCGGCTCCAAGCCGTACATGATTTTTGACACACCTGAACCCATTGCCGCCTCCGAATAATTCATATCTACATGAAATTCAAAGGTATTAAATAGCGGCGCGGAGAATGCTTACTTGGCATATTCCTTGCTGCATAGTTGTTACCTGTCAAAATTCGGTTGAAGTTCGATAATCTGTCCCCATCTCTGGGTATGTGGGACAGCCAACCAGATCATGCGCTACGTCGGCGGGTATGTACCGGGTGGTCACTGCCGGGCAAGTATGTTGATGCTTTGCCACATGCAGACCCTCATTACTTACAACACCTGAACGGATGGATAAAACTATGACAGAGCAAACGGAACAAGCGATACCAGTACTGCCTCTCAGGGACGTGGTTGTGTACCCGCATATGGTAATTCCGCTGTTCGTTGGCCGTGAGAAATCAATCAATGCGCTGGATACAGCCATGCAGGATGACAAGAAAATCCTGCTGGTGGCGCAGAAAAACGCCGAAATAGACGACCCGGCAATCGACGATATTCACGAGATCGGCACGCTGTCGACAATTTTGCAGTTACTCAAATTGCCTGATGGCACCGTCAAGGTGCTGGTCGAGGGTGCGGAACGGGTAAAGATTACCGGTTACGAAAGCACCGATTCCTTTTTTACCGCCAGAATCGAACTGCTTGAACAGGACAGCACGGCAGACGAAAAAGAGATGGAAATCCTGACGCGCTCGTTACTGGCGATGTTCGATCAGTACGTAAAACTGAACAAGAAAGTTCCGCCGGAGATTCTCACTTCACTCTCGGGTATCGAGGAGCCTGGGCGCCTGGCCGACACTATTGCTGCACACATGTCGCTCAAGCTTGACGAGAAACAGAAAATCCTCGAAATCAACAGCTGCCACCAGCGGCTTGAGCGCCTGATGGTCCTGATCGAGGGCGAAATCGATATCATGCAGATCGAGAAGCGCATACGTGGCCGCGTGAAGCAGCAGATGGAAAAGAGCCAGCGCGAGTACTACCTGAATGAACAGATGAAGGCGATCCAGAAAGAGCTGGGTGACATGGAAGATACGCCCAACGAACTGGAAGAGCTGGAACAGAAAATTGAAAAGGCGGGCATGAGCAAGGAGGCCAAAGAGAAGGCAACGACCGAGCTCAACAAACTGAAAATGATGTCACCGATGTCGGCCGAGGCGACAGTCGTCAGGAACTATGTCGACTGGCTGGTGAATGTGCCCTGGAAAAAGCGCACCAAGATCCGGCATGATCTGGCCGCCGCTGAAAGCATCCTTGAAGAGGACCACTATGGCCTGGAAAAGGTCAAGGAGCGTATCCTCGAGTACCTGGCCGTGCAACAGCGCGTCAAGAAACTGAAGGGCCCGATTCTGTGCCTGGTCGGACCGCCTGGCGTGGGCAAGACATCGCTTGGCAGATCAATCGCGCGTGCGACCGGCCGCAAATTTACCCGCATGTCACTGGGTGGCGTACGAGACGAGGCCGAAATACGCGGTCATCGCCGTACCTACATCGGTTCCCTGCCAGGCAAGATAATCCAGAACCTCGCCAAGATGGGCGCGAGAAATCCGCTGTTCCTGCTGGATGAAATGGACAAAATGTCCATGGATTTTCGTGGCGACCCGTCCTCTGCGTTACTGGAGGTGCTGGATCCCGAGCAGAACAACACCTTCGGTGATCATTACCTGGAAGTTGATTTCGATTTGTCGGATGTGATGTTCGTAGCCACGGCCAACACGATGAATATTCCGGCGCCGTTGCTGGACAGGATGGAAGTGATCCGGATTCCGGGTTACACGGAAGATGAAAAGATCAACATTGCCATGCGCTACCTGCTTGGCAAGCAAATCGAAAACAGTGGCTTGAAGAAGGAAGAGATCTCAGTCAGCCAGAATGCAATTCGCGATATCGTGAGGTTTTATACGCGCGAGGCCGGCGTACGCAACCTGGAACGGGAGATATCGAAAATCTGCCGCAAGGTAGTGAAGGAGCTTGTGCTTCACGAAAAGGGCAAGAAAATAACCGTCACACCCAGGAACCTTGAAAAATATCTTGGCGTGAAAAGATTCCGCTACGGACGCGCCGAGGAGAACGACCAGGTTGGCCAGGTCACCGGGCTTGCCTGGACGGAGGTCGGCGGTGAATTGCTCACCATCGAGTCAACCATGGTTCCCGGTAAAGGCAAGATGATCCATACGGGTCAACTGGGTGACGTCATGCAGGAATCCATCCATGCTGCCATGACAGTTGTGCGCAGTCGCTCCCAGATGCTGGGTATCGATCCCGAGTTCTATCAGAAATATGATATTCACATTCATGTGCCCGAGGGTGCGACACCCAAGGACGGCCCGAGTGCCGGCGTTGGTATGTGCACCGCCCTCGTGTCGGCCCTGACCGATATACCGGTGCGTGCGGATGTCGCCATGACGGGTGAGATCACCCTGCGTGGTGAAGTGCTGCCGATCGGCGGGCTCAAGGAGAAGCTGCTGGCAGCGCACCGGGGCGGTATCTCAACCGTGCTGATTCCAGAGGAAAACCGCAAGGATCTCGCTGAAATACCGAAAAATGTCAAGGACAAGCTGGATATCAAACCAGTCAGATGGATCGATGAGGTTCTCCAGGTCGCCCTGGTGCACCAGCCGGTTCCGCTTGATGACGGCGAGGGCAAGGTCGCGAGCAGAAAAGCCAGCAAGAGCAAGGCCAAGCAAAAGCCACTGACGGCACATTAGTATTCCCCTATCTGTCTGACAAACCGCCGGTATTCATATTTTGATGCCGGCGGTTCTTTACATCTGTCAACTGTGTTTTAATAATCGCTCGGCGGTGGATGGCAATTTTCAAGCCGCAAGGAACGAGGCACGTTACAGCGCTTGTCCATAACCTAATCAATCACATTCGAGGATGCTTAAATGAATAAATCTGAACTGATCGACGTCGTGGCCGATGTTTCGGAGCTTTCCAGGCCGGATGCCATGCGTGCTACAGAAGCGGTTCTGAATGGTATTGTGGATGCGTTGAGCAAGGGCGACCAGGTTTCACTTTCCGGGTTTGGTACATTTCTGGTCAGGGCGCGTGCTGCGAGGTCGGGCCGCAACCCGCAGACCGGCGAAACCATCCAGATCAAGGCCTCTAAATCTCCCGCTTTCAAGGCTGGAAAAGCCTTCAAGGATGCCGTAAACTAGCGCGCCTTCGGGTGCTTAGCTCAGCTGGGAGAGCACCTCCCTTACAAGGAGGGGGTCGGCGGTTCGATCCCGTCAGCACCCACCACGAATCAGGAGTGGTAGTTCAGCTGGTTAGAATACCGGCCTGTCACGCCGGGGGTCGCGGGTTCGAGTCCCGTCCACTCCGCCAGTCAGACACGGGAAGGGCGCCTGGAAAGGTGCCCTTTCTTGTGTATGTAGCAGCTGCACAACAAGAGTTTTTTTATCCGGGAGACAGGTAATGTTACTGGCTATCCGCGAGCGGATTATGGGATTTCTGGGCTGGGTCATCCTCGGCCTGCTCATAGTCGCGTTTGCATTCTGGGGACTCGATTCCTACCTGACCTCTTCTACGGTCAATTACGTTGCAAAAGTCAATGATGTGGAGATATCTCCGCGCCAGCATGATAACGCCTACCGATTGCTGGTCGAGCGCATGCGGGAAAGCCTTGGAGATAATTTCGAACGCGCCGGCATGAACGAAGAAATGCTGAAAGCAACAGCACTGCAGCGTCTTATAAGTGATGAGTTGATTGTACAGGCGGCCGTGTCTGCCGGCTTCGCTGTGGGGGACCAGAATGTTGCCGCCAGGATAAATTCAGTTGATGCGTTCAAGAAAAACGGCCTGTTTTCCAAAGAGCAATATAAAAGAATCCTGAACTACCAGGGCATGTCACCGGCACAGTTTGAGCAGCAATTGAGACGCGAAATCGTCGCAAACCAGTTGAAGACCGGGATTGTGCTGACTGCCGGGATTACAGAGGAAAATTTTACCCGGATTTTCAAACTGCAGGGACAACAACGGCGGTTTGATTACCTGCTGCTGCCGTCAGACAGCGTGGCGGACAAGGTAGTTATCAGTGACCAGGACCTGGAAAATTACTACAGTAAGAACAGCCATCAATTCATGACCCGCGAGCAGACAAGGGTACAGTATATCGAAATGAATGTTGCCGGGCTGAAACCGGCCGGGACAGTCGAAGAGGCGCAGATCGAGGCGCTCTACGAGGCCCAGGCCGAACGATATGTCGTCCCGGAAGAGCGGCATGCAAGACATATCCTGGTCACCATACCGGATACCGGCGAGACAGGGATCAACGCCGCGCGCGACAAGGCCCGGAAAATTGTCGAGCGTCTTGATGCCGGCGAGGATTTTGCCGTCGTTGCGAGTGAAATGTCCGATGACACGGCTACTGCGTCCAATGGCGGTGATCTCGGTTTTTTCGGGCCTGGTGTGATGACGCCGAAATTCGAGGAGGCCGTTTTCTCGATGAATACCGGGGAACGCAGCGAACCTGTGCGGACATCCTTCGGTTTTCACGTGATCGAAGTACTCGAAATCAGGCCGGAGCAGAGGAAGCCTGTCGAAGAAGTGCGGGACGAGTTGATCGAGCAGCTCCAGGCTGACGAGCGCGCAGACCTGTTTTATGAAATGTCGGATACGATGGCCAATATCGCCTTCGAACAGCCGGACTCGTTGCAGGGCATGGGGGAGGCGCTGGACCTGGACATTCAGGAATCAGCGTGGATCGGCCGTGACGGCGGACCGGGGATCGGCGCCCATGACGGTGTTGTCGAGGCAATCTACAGCGAAGATGTCCTGCAAAACGGTAATAACAGTGCCGTTATCGAGATCGGCGAGAACCACGTGGTGGTGCTCCGCGTCCTGGAACACCAGGAAGCCAGGCAGCAGCCGCTTGAGCAGGTCCGGGAGAACGTACGGGAACTCGTCAGGGCGCAGAAGCTGCGCGAACTGCTTGCAGACAAGGGTCAGGCGTACCTGGTGGAACTGGAACAGGGAAATACCGAACTGGCGGAGATTGCAAAGGCAAGCGGGCAAACGCTTCAGCACAGCCCCATGATAAACAGAAATGCGGTTAATCCCGACCGCGCAATTGTCAGCAAGGCGTTCTCGCTGGCAGCGCCACAGGCGGGCAAGCCCGTCTACAGCGGATTTATAACGCCGCAGGGAGAATACGCCATTATTGCCTTGCATGAAGTGCAGGATGGTTCTGTCGACAGTCTGACGCCGGAGCAACGCACTGCGTCGAAACGCAGATTCAACCGGGTTCTCGGTGCCAGCGATGTCCAGATGGTGCTGGACGGGATTGAAAGGAACGCATCGATAGAAATTCCGGATGTTTCGGACCTGTAAGATCCACGGGAAAAATAGCCGTCAGGTGAGGGGGACTCGCTGAAACTGCACTGGCAAATCCTTATTGCCCTGTTACTGGCCATCCTGGTTGGTCACCTGACGGGGGCTGAAGCCACGATATTTGATATCCGGTTTCTGGATATTTATTCATTTTTGGGCACGATGTTCATGAATGCCCTGAAAATGCTCATTGTTCCCCTGATTGTTTCGTCGATTATTACCGGGGTTGCCGGAATCGGTGGCGGCGGCACGATGGGCCGGCTTGGAATGAAAACCCTTCTTTACTATATGTCGACCAGCCTGCTGGCGATCCTGGTCGGACTTGCTGCCGTCAATCTCATGCAACCGGGAATCGTGGACGGTGAACCGGCAAAAGATATCATTGCACTGGATGACACCGACCACTCATCGATTGCAGAGCGTGTGGAAGGGAAAGGCGCGAGCGATGTCGTCGAGATTTTTATTCGCATGATACCGACCAATATTGTTGCCGCGGCAGCAGAAGGACAGATGCTGGGACTGATTTTTTTCAGCCTCCTGTTTGGATATTTCATGACGCGCATCGGGAGCGCCCACGGCAAATTGCTGCTCGATTTCTGGCAGGGCATTTTCTCGGTCATGATGAGAATCACCGACTGGGTGATGTTATTCGCACCGATAGGCGTATTCGCGCTGGTAGCAAAGGTAGTGGCAATTACCGGTTTCGATGCTTTCCGCCCGTTGATGTTTTTTTTCCTTACCGTGCTCGGTGCACTCGCCGTTCATATGCTGGTGACCTTGCCGCTGCTGTTGCGTTTCATTGCGCGCGTTGATCCGCTGCGCCATTTTCAGGCCATGTCGCCGGCATTGCTGACCGCCTTCTCCACGGCATCTTCCTCTGCAACCCTGCCGGTAACGATGGACTGCGTGGAAAAGCGGGCGGGCGTATCAAACCGCACGAGCAGCTTTGTCCTGCCGCTGGGCGCCACGGTGAATATGGACGGGACGGCCCTGTACGAGTGCGTGGCAGCCATGTTTATCGCCCAGGCCTATGGCATTGAACTCGGGTTTGCAACGCAGTTTACCGTGGTGCTGGTCGCCTTGCTGACCTCGATCGGCGTGGCCGGCATACCAGCCGCGAGCCTGGTTGCCATTACCATCATCCTCACAGCGATCGGATTGCCGGTAGAGGCGGTGGGGCTGATCCTGGCGGTCGACCGGGTGCTGGATATGTGCCGCACCAGCGTAAATGTCTTCAGCGATTCATGCGGTGCCGTGGTGGTCGGTCGAAGCGAAGGGGAGACCGCTATCCTCGATGGCAGAATTCCTCAGTCATCCTGACCACCCAGCGGAGCCATGCCCACCGTGCTGTAGCCGCCATCCACGTAGGTTATTTCGCCGGTGATGCCTGCTGCCAGGTCGGAACACAGGAAGGCGGCGGCATTGCCGACATCTTCGATGGTTACATTGCGGCGCAGGGGGGCGGCATGTGCAAAAACTTCCAGCAACTTGCGGAAATTGCTGATTCCGGACGCCGCCAGTGTCCTGATTGGGCCGGCGGAAATACCGTTGACACGGATACCCCGGGGTCCGAGGCTCTGCGCCAGGTAGCGTACATTCGCTTCAAGGCTGGCCTTGGCCACGCCCATGACATTGTAATTTGGAATGGTCTGCACGGCACCGAGATAACTTAGCGTGAGCAAGGCCCCGTTCCGGCCCTGCATCATCGACCGACCTGCCTTGGCCAGTGCCGCGAAACTGTACGAACTGATGTCGTGGGCGATGGCAAAGCCTTCGCGAGTTACGCAGTCCAGGTAATCCCCGGCAAGCTGGTCTGCCGGGGCGAAGGCGACAGAATGCACGATGACATCCAGCCCGTCCCAATGTTTGCCGAGCGAGGTGAACAGCTTGTCGATCTGATCATCGCTGCTGACATCGCAGGGCAGGACGATATCGGAACCGCATTCCTTCGCCATCTTGGTGACACGCGATTCCATTTTCTCGTTAGGGTAGCTGAAGGCCAGTTCCGCGCCTTCGCGTAACATGGCCCGGGCGATGCCCCAGGCAATCGAGCGATTGCTGGCAAGACCGACGATAAGCACACGTTTGCCGCGCATGAATCCCATAGCAGTATCCTGGTGTATAGATGGCCTGATGTCGCATCCGGCTGACGGCAGCCGGACAACTGTGCCGATACGTTACCGGAAAATACCGGCCACGTGAAGTGCCTGAAAGCGTGGTTACTGTGGCCATGATCGTTATAATAAGCTCCCATGCGCGCCGCACCTGCCACTCTGTTCGATTACTTGCTGCATTCGGCCGCCCTGCTGGCACTTGCCCTGTTTCTGTCAGCCTGCAACGAGCAGCCCTGGAATCGCCCTTACCCCGCGGAAAATGCCGTCAGGAATATCCTCTATACGTCGTTCAGTGAACGCCCGAATCATCTTGACCCCGCACAATCCTACAGCTCCAACGAGGTAACGTTTACCGGCCAGATCTATGAGCCGCCACTGCAGTACCATTACCTGAAGCGCCCGTACCAGCTCATACCGCTGGCAGCAGACAGGCTGCCCGTCGCACATTATCTGGATGCTGACGGAAACGTTCTGCCGGACGATGCGCCGGACAACGAGATCGCTTACAGTTACTACGACGTGCATATTTTGCCAGGGATTCACTACCAGCCACACCCGGCCTTTGCGCGCGATGAACAGGGCAATCTGCTCTACCATGCATTGACCGCTGATGACCTGGCCGACATTTATACCCTCGGTGACTTCAGCGTGACGGGTTCGCGTGAATTGACGGCTGCCGACTACGTTTACCAGATCAAGCGTCTGGCACACCCCGGCCTGCACTCGCCGATCCTCGGCCTGATGAGCGACTATATCGTCGGACTCGGTGACTACGCCAAAACACTGGAAGCCGCCTGGCAGCAGGCCGGCGGGGGGGAGAACGGCCAGTACCTGGACCTCGAGGAATATCCGCTCAGCGGTGCAAAGGTTCTCGACCGTTATACCTATCGTATTACCCTGCATGGCAAGTATCCGCAGTTGTTGTACTGGCTCGCCATGCCGTTCTTCGGCCCGGTTCCGGCCGAGGCGGATGCCTTCTATTCACAGCCGGGCATGAAGGACCGTAACATAACGCTGGACTGGTACCCGGTCGGCACCGGCCCCTACATGCTGACCATCAACAACCCGAACCGGCAGATGGTGCTGGAGCGCAACCCGAATTTTCACGGCGAGACCTATCCGGATGAGGGCGAGCCGGGTGACCGGGAGGCCGGTTTGCTCGATGATGCCGGCAAGCCGCTGCCTTTCGTTGACAAGATAATCTTCAGCCTGGAAAAAGAGGATATCCCGTACTGGAACAAGTTCCTGCAGGGATATTATGATTCGTCGGGAATTTCCTCCGACAGCTTCGACCAGGCCATCAGTATCGGCGCCGGTGGCGAAGTGTCGCTGACGGATGCCATGCAGGAACAGGGTATACGGCTGAACACGGCCGTTTCGACATCGATCTTCTATACCGGTTTTAACATGCAGGACCCGGTGGTGGGTGGCTATTCGGAGCGCGCGCGCAAGCTGCGCCATGCAATATCAATAGCTATCGACTTCGAGGAGTACATATCGATCTTCCTGAACGGCAGGGGCATCCCGGCGCAAGGGCCGATACCCCCGGGAATTTTCGGCTATATGGACGGCGCCGGGGGTATCAATACCCATGTTTACGATTTGACCGGTAACGGGACGCGCCGCAAGCCGATCGAAGTTGCCCGACGATTGCTGGCAGAGGCCGGCTACCCGGATGGCCGCGATATAGAGACCGGCAAGCCGCTGGTGTTGTATTTCGACACGGCATCAACCGGCCCTGACGCCAAGTCGCGGCTTGACTGGCTGGCCAAGCAGTTTGCGAAGCTCGACCTGCAACTGGTCATTCGCGGCACCGAATACAATCGTTTCCAGGAAAAGATGCTCAAGGGTACGGCACAGATATTCCAGTGGGGCTGGAATGCGGATTACCCGGACCCCGAAAACTTTCTCTTCCTGCTGTATGGCCCCAACAGCAAGGTGGGACTGAACGGGGAGAATGCGGCAAATTATAAAAATGCTGAATTTGACCGTCTGTTTGATGCGATGAAAAATATGGAAAACAGCCCGCAACGTGCCGCCCTTATTCGGGAGATGATCGACGTGGCGCGTCATGATGCGCCGTGGGTATGGGGGTTCATTCCGAAACAGTTCGCGCTCCATCATGAATGGTACCTGAATTCCAAGCCTAACCTGATGGCCAATAATTCGCTCAAATACCGCCGCTTGAACCCGTCCCTGCGTGAGCGGCGGCAAGCCGAGTGGAACAAGCCCGTATTGTGGCCGATTATCCTTTTGCTTTCGCTGATACTGGCGGTTGTATTGCCGGCCTTCGTGGCATACCGGCGCAAACAGCGCATGTCCGCTTTTGGAGGGCTGCGTTGATGTTTGCCTATATCGTCAGGCGAGTGGCCTACGCCATCCCGATTCTGATCGGGGTGAATGTGCTGACTTTCTACCTGTTTTTCGTGGTTAATACGCCGGACGACATGGCGCGCATGCACCTCGGACAAAAGCATGTTACACCCGAGGCAATCGAGAAATGGAAGAGCAGCCATGGCTACGATAAACCACTGTTGCTCAATCCGGGGCAACAGGGCCTGGGCCAGGTGACGGACACGATTTTCTTTGACAAGTCGGTTCGACTGTTTGTCTTCGATTTCGGCTATTCGGACGACGGGCGCGATATAAGCCATGATATCCGGCAGCGCATGCTGCCCAGCCTGGCGATTGCGATACCGGCATTGATTTTCGGGTTGCTCGTAAATATCACCTTTGCACTGCTGATGGCGTTTTTCCGCGGTACCTATGTTGATGTTTCCGGTGTAATCCTGTGCGTAGTGCTGATGTCCATATCGGGTATGTTCTATATCATCGGCGGGCAGTACCTGCTGGCAAAATTATTCCGGTTGATGCCGATATCCGGGTATGACACCGGCACTGACATGTTCAAATTCCTGGTATTGCCGGTTTTGATTGGCGTAATCAGCGGGATCGGTTCGGGTTCAAGGTGGTACCGTACATTTTTCCTGGAAGAAGCCGGCAAGGATTATGTGCGAACTGCCCGTGCCAAGGGACTGTCCGAATCAATGGTCCAGTTCAGGCATATTTTGAGGAATGCGCTGATCCCTATCGTGACCGGTGTCGTGGCCGTTCTGCCGTTGCTGTTCATGGGCAGCCTGTTGACCGAGTCGTTTTTTGCCATACCCGGACTGGGCAGCTATACCATCGACGCAATTCGTAACCAGGATTTCGCTATTGTCCGTGCGATGGTATTTCTGGGCACCGTGCTGTACATACTCGGTCTCATCCTGGTGGATATTTCCTATACGATTGTCGACCCGCGGGTGCGACTGTCATGATCATGCCGGTGGTGCTCTGGACGGATGCGCTGTTGTTCATGCTGGTGGCAGTAGTGGTTGTGTTTGTCATATACGCCCGGGGCAAGGCACATATCAGACGTCCCTGGCAGCGCGTTTTCAGGGGACGTATTGCGGCAGCCTCGACGATAATACTATTAACATTTATTCTGATCGGGCTGCTGGATTCATTGCATTTCCGTTTGCCACTCGCCGCCAGCGGCACTACGGATGAAGTGCATTATGCCGGTGAGGTTCTAAGCGTACTCGATGTGCTTGCCGGCCAATTGCGCGAGCAGGAAGAAAAAAGTTATTCCGCACCGTTTGCGACACACCTGTACATCAAGGAAACAGTTGACAAGCCTGACGGGACACAGGTCAGGGAGTTCCCGCGTCTGGAATACGGCGGACGGCACCTTGGTGACAGACTGGAAAACAAATCGTCCGATATCCTCGAGCGCTCCGGTATTGCTTTGCTGGAAGCAATCATCGCCGGTTTGGCAATTACATTGCTGGTTTCCATGCTGTTGGCGCTGAAACAGGGTGGCAGCACGGTACAGATGGCCGGGCGGATATTCTCGCAGCGTACGGAATTACCCTGGCTGGTGATGCTGCTTACCCTGACCCTGTTACTGGTGCTGTTTTTTCTGGTGATGAATCTTGCCACGGTCTACCATGTGCTTGGCACGGACAAGGTAGGGAACGATGTCCTGTACCTTTCACTGAAAAGTATCCGTACCGGTTTGCTCATTGGCACATTGACCACGCTTGTCATGCTGCCGTTTGCGATTCTCATGGGCATCCTTGCCGGTTATGCACGCGGCTGGATTGATGATGTAGTGCAGTATATTTATACGACGTTGAATTCCGTGCCTTCGGTGCTGCTGATTGCCGCGGCCATCCTCATGTTGCAGGTGTACATGTCAAATCATCCCGAATTATTCGAGACTACCGTAGAAAGAGCTGATATACGTTTGTTGTTCCTTTGCATTATTCTTGGCATAACCAGCTGGACCGGCCTTTGCCGTTTATTACGCGGCGAATCACTGAAGCTGCGCGAGTCGGAATATATACAGGCGGCCGTGTCTTTCGGCGTGTCCCATGCACGGATCATGACGCGCCACATACTGCCCAATGTCATGCATATCGTCCTGATTACCGTGGTGCTGGATTTCAGTGGCCTGGTACTGGCCGAGGCGGTACTTTCATATGTCGGCGTCGGCGTGGATCCGACCATGAACAGCTGGGGCAACATGATCAACGGGGCCCGCCTGGAAATGGCGCGTGAACCGGTTGTCTGGTGGTCATTGCTGTCGGCTTTCATGTTCATGTTCGCACTGGTACTGGCAGCCAATCTTTTTTCCGATGCAGTACGTGATGCATTCGATCCGCGGACAATTGTCCGTTGACCAGGTTGCCCGATCATGAATAGACCTGTCCTCAGACTTGAAAATGTCAGCGTCCGTCTCGGCGAGGGTGAGTCCGCAATCTGCCCGGTCGATGACGTCAGTTTTGAAATAAACCGGGGTGAAACATTTGCCTTGCTGGGAGAGTCAGGTTGCGGGAAATCAATGACGGCGTTGTCCATCTGCCGCCTGCTGCCATTCCCGATCGGCCACATCACCGGCGGCCATATCTGGCTGGGAGATGACGAGCTGACCGCCTTGCCGGAATCCGCCATGCGGACGATACGTGGCCGGCGAGTATCCATGATCTTCCAGGAGCCAATGACCTCGCTGAACCCGGTACTCACCATCGGTGACCAGATCGGCGAGGTGCTGCGACAGCACCATGGCATGAAGGGCCGTGTCCTGAAGGAGCGGGTACTGGAATTGCTCGATGACGTCGGGATACCCGATACGCATCGCCGTTTCGGCGAGTACCCGCACCAGTTATCCGGGGGTATGAAACAACGCGTCATGATCTCGATTGCGCTGGCTGGCGAACCCGATCTGCTGATTGCCGATGAGCCAACCACCGCACTGGATGTCACGATCCAGTCGCAAGTGCTGGAATTGCTGCAAAAGCTGCAGGAAGAGCGTCACATGGCAATCCTGCTGATCTCCCATGACCTCGGCATCGTGGCGGGAATGGCGGACCGTGTCGCGATTATGTATGCCGGTCAGCTGGTGGAAGAGGCCGGTGCCGGGCGTTTTTTCTCAGCGGCCAGTCACCCCTACAGCCGTAAATTGTTCCAGTCGCTGCCCGATGTACGCAAGCGGGAGCAGGCCCTCGATACGATCCCGGGGAACGTGCCGCCGCTGAACAGCAATTTCACCGGTTGCCGTTTTGCCGAGCGTTGCAGTGTCTCATGGGACCTCTGTAGTGCGCGGGTCCCGGGATGGAACCTGGCGGGTGAAGGTCACCATGCGCGCTGTCACCGGTTCGACAGCTCGGTGCAGGTACCCGCGGCGGCGGCAGCAAGCGACGCCGCGGAAGCTTCGGTTGCAACACACTCTGTCGGTGGTGAAAACTTGCTGGAAGTGACCGGCCTGAAAGTGCATTTCCCTATTCACAAGGGTGTATTCAAACGGGTGGCCGGCTATGTCTACGCTGTTGACGGCGTATCGATGAAGATACCGCGTGGCTGTACCCAGGCGCTGGTGGGCGAGTCCGGGTGCGGCAAGACGACAGTGGGCAAGGGCCTCCTGCAGCTGATACGGCCAACAGCAGGCAGTGTACGATTTGCTTCGACTGAATTAACCACCCTCAGGGGCGAGGCCTTGCGGCGGCGGCGTTCGGACTTCCAGTTTATTTTCCAGGACCCGTATTCATCGATGAATCCGCGCATGATGGTCGGTGACATCGTCGAGGAAGGCATGCTGGCCCAGGGCATTGGCAAGACCCGCGAGGCACGGCGTGCACGCGTCGAGGAATTATTCGGGCAGGTCGGTCTTTCGCCGGAGCATGTCCGTCGTTACCCGCATGAATTCTCCGGCGGGCAGCGGCAGCGCATATGTATCGCACGGGCACTGGCGGTTGATCCGCAACTGGTTATTTGCGATGAACCCACCAGCGCCCTGGACGTGTCTGTACAGGCGCAGATTCTGAATCTCCTGAAAGATTTACAGAACAGACTGGGACTGTCATACCTTTTCATTACCCATAACCTGTCAGTCGTAGCCTACCTGGCGGACCGCGTCGCAGTTATGTACCTCGGCAAAATTGTCGAGGAAGGCCCGGTCGGTGAAGTGCTGGAACAGCCGCGCCACCCCTACACGCGTGCTTTACTGTCTGCTGTACCCTCCGTGGACCCGGACTCGCGGCGCGAGATTATTCGCCTCGAAGGCGACCTGCCATCGCCGGCCTCGCCACCGTCGGGTTGTCATTTTCATCCGCGCTGTCCTGATGCCATGCCGAAGTGCCGGGAAGCGTATCCTGATGATTTCGGCAGCAGCGACCACCCGGTGCGCTGTTTTTTGTATGGATAACAACAGCCACAGAGGGGGCCCGGAGTTCACGGAGCAAAACAGATTCATATCGAGAAATCGATGGGGCATATAATTACCCCCCTGTCTTGATAGCATGCATTAATACTAAATATATCATGATGTTATGAGTAATACCTGACAGTTTAGTCCATTTTGTTATTGATTGATTCTCTGTGTCCTCTGTGTCCTCTGTGGCAGGGATTGGTAGTTTATCTTTGCGTGCCGTCTTCGGGAAAATGCTAGAATTCGCGCTTTGAATTTTCATCTCTGTAAACCGGTAATTTCACTAAAGAGGCAAGTTAATGAGCATTCAGTCCTTTCATCCACCCGTTCGCACCCTGATGGGCCCGGGACCTTCCGATGTCAATCCGCGCATTCTCGAGGCAATGTCACGACCGACCGTGGGGCATCTCGACCCGGTGTTCGTCGAAATGATGGATGAGATGAAGGTATTGCTGCGTTATGCCTTCCAGACCAAAAATGAGCTGACCATGCCGGTATCTGCGCCGGGCTCAGCCGGCATGGAGATGTGTTTCGTCAACCTGGTCGAACCGGGAGACAAGGTAATTGTCTGCCAGAATGGCGTTTTCGGCGGTCGTATGAAGGAAAACGTCGAACGATGCGGTGGCACGGCCGTCATGGTCGAGGACGAATGGGGCAGAGCGGTCGATGCTGAAAAGGTCGAGGCCGCTCTCAAGGCCAACCCGGACGCTAAGATACTGGCATTCGTGCATGCCGAAACCTCAACCGGCGCGATTTCCGATGCGAAAACCCTCACGGAGCTTGCCCACGCCAATGACTGCCTGGTGATCGCGGACACCGTGACATCACTGGCCGGCTCACCGTTGATGGTCGATGACTGGCAGATTGATGCCGTGTATTCCGGTACGCAGAAATGCCTGTCCTGTGTCCCGGGTCTGTCTCCGGTCACATTCAGCAAGCAGGCTGTCGATGTCATTACCAGCCGCAAGACCCGGGTGCAAAGCTGGTTCCTGGACCTCAACCTGGTGCTTGGCTACTGGGGAACCGGCACGAAACGCGCCTATCATCATACTGCGCCGGTCAATACGCTGTATGGGCTGCACGAGGCACTGGTAATCCTGCAGGAGGAGGGTATCGAAAATTCCTGGGCGCGCCACCGGAAAAACCATGAGGCCCTGCGAGCCGGTTTCGAGGCGATGGGACTTGAATTTGTTGTCCCGGAGAGCGAGCGGCTGCCACAGCTGAACGCGGTATCCATACCTGATGGTGTGGACGAGGCTGCCGTCAGGTCCACTCTGTTGAACAGCTATAACCTGGAAATCGGTGCCGGACTGGGCGCAATGGCCGGTAAAATCTGGCGTGTCGGCCTGATGGGCTTTGCCAGCAACCAGACAAATGTCTTATTCTGTCTGGGTGCGCTGGATGCTGTATTGAGCAGTATGAAAGCGCCGATCAAATCGGGTGTGGCTGTCGAATCAGCGCAGGCTGTTTACAGTTAACTCACAGGAGATCCAGGCATGCAGTCAATATTAAAATCAATTGTCCCGGTCATCGCAGCCGCGGTGCTGTGCTCGCCGCTGGCCGCGTCTGCGGGCGAGGGCGTCAAGATCAAGGCCTATGGAACCGGTCCCGACTGGCAGCTTGAAATCATGGAGAAAAGCAACCGTATCAATTTCACCCTGGACGGTCAGGCGGGCAGTTACCGCTATGGCAAACTTGGCCCGACCTATTACCGCGACAAAAAGACCCATGTTTACAGCATCCTTGATAAAGACCATGTCATGAGTGTATTCGTCAAGGCCAGGTCCTGCATAGACAGTGAAACGGGCAAATCACACGAGGTGACGGTGATTGTTTCGCTTGATGGCAAGGGTTACGGTGGCTGCGGAGATGTACTGACACAGTTGCTGGAGCCCTGACAGCAGATTACTGCAGCGGGAGCTGCCTGCATGGATGATTACTACGGGCCTCCTTGCCCCCACGTGACACTTGTTCGTTCCTGTCATCGCAGGTAAATCCATGCAGACAAAGGCGCTTCTACTTGAATAAAACCAGGTATTCCCCGTAGCCTTCCTTCTCGAGGTCGGCCTTTGGAATAAATCTCAGTGAGGCCGAATTGATGCAGTAACGCAGACCGGTTGGTTCCGGCCCGTCGTCGAATACATGCCCCAGGTGCGACCGGGCGATGCTGCTTTTCAGTTCTGTCCGCTTCATGAAGAAGCGTGTATCAGTGTGTTCCTTTACGGTTCCCGGTGCGATGGCTTGGGTAAAGCTGGGCCAACCGGTCCCGGACCTGAATTTGTCGGTTGAACTGAAGAGGGGTTCGCCAGACACAATATCGACATAGATGCCTTCCTCCTTGTTATCCCAGTACTCGTTCTTGAAGGCCCGCTCCGTGGCCTCTTTCTGCGTTACATCGTATTGCAGAGGGGTCAGGCGGCTGCGTAACTCGGCATCGGATAATTTATGGTAACGGCTGTCTTTCGCCGGCATATTTTCCGGCGCCACCTCGGTACCGGTCGAGACAGGCGCATTGAATGCAATGATGGTAGTGGCGGCTATCAGCGCGGCAAGCGCAATAAAACGTGTATGTGGCATGGTGATTCTCGCTGTTTGTCGATCGATTTACCGGGATACAGGTAATATGACCGCACTGCGATGGCGGAGTTCTCCGTCTCCTGTCATGATTCAAATGGATAGGGCAATGTCCGCAGGTGAAATTGCTCGCCATCGGCAGATCGCAGGTGCAGGTCACCGGCTTCCGCCGCCTTGATCTGCAGTACCGCCAGGGCGAGCAGGCCGCCATCGGGGTGTGGCTGGGCGTCCACGATCATGCCCGCCGCCTGCCCGCTGTCCACGGCGCTGAAGAGTTCATCTCCCGGGACTGCATCCGCATCCTGTTCGACACGGCCAAGATACATGCGGCGCTTCAGTGTGCCGAGATATTGCATGCGGGCGACGATTTCCTGGCCCGGGTAGCAGCCTTTCTTGAAATTTACCCCGTCAATCAACTGCAGGTTGGCCATCTGCGGGACGAATTTCTCAGCGGTCGCGGCAAAAATATTCGGAATGCCGGCCTGGATTTCAAGCAGACGCCAGACCGGTTCACCAACCGGCGCGGCACGGACATTGAGCGCGTCCCAAAGGGAGCGGGCCGACTCAAGTGCGCTGACGAATAATTCAAAGCGCGGCCGGGTGCCGGGTACGCGAATGACCGTGATGTTCTTCTTGTGAGTAACGGCATTGACTGTGTCCGGGACTGATATGGCTGCGCCCTCCAGTTCCGCGCCCGCATTTTCCCCGGCGATACCCATGCGCAGGAAATTCTCGGTGGCGTCCTCCAGGGTGACGTCCGCGCGCATGACATACATTCGCAGTCGCTGCAGGACCGCTTCCAGTGAATCAAGCGGCAGCCGCAGATAATAGGTTTCACCGGTCCTGAAAATACGCATCAACCCGAGAATGCGCCCCTTGGGAGTGCAAAAGGCACTCAGCTGGCTGGTATTGTCATTCACCCGCGTGATGTCGTTGCTGAGCTGGGACTGCAGGAAAGTGCCGGCATCATCGCCATAGGCCGCGATCACGCCCATGCAGCCGAGATCGGTAAAAACGGTGCCGCCCAGGGCGGCTTTCGATTCCCGTACAGGGTTGCCGAAATGCATGACGGTATCTCCGTCGAACTCGGCACCGGCATCTTTCAGGAAGGCCTTCCATTCAACTTTCATAGTGTTTCCAGGTGACAGAAAATACGTGAATACTAGCAGCTTGCCGGTACCGTCGCCGGCAGGATATTACACTGGCGTTCCGGCCTGACCAGTGGTATAAATTCGTCAGCCATTATACGATATGTATGACTAACCAGCGATCTGCGCCAGTCTATCTCAACTTGTTCCGGATTCGTTTCCCGGTTGGTGCGGTGACCTCGATCGCCCATCGTATTTCAGGCGTCCTGCTGTTTATATCCTTCCCGTTTTTCGTGTATTTGCTGGACCTTTCACTTCGCGGACCTGAAGGCTTTGCCGACGCCCGGGAGTGGCTGGACTGTTCCCTGGTAAAACTCGGCTCCGTGGTGATTGCCTGGTCTCTGCTGCATCACCTGTTTTCCGGTATTCGCTTCCTGTTCATCGACGTCGAACGGGGGGTATTGCTGCCACGGGCACGCATCAGCGCCTGGCTGGTCAATATCGCCGGGCTTGCGGCCACCCTGTTCTATATCTGGTGGCTGTTGTGAGCCGGTATGTGAGCGGGTTGAGGGAATGGCTGCTGCAGCGTGTCAGTGCAGTCTACCTCGCCGCATTTTTCGTTTACCTGCTGGTGCACTTCATCCTGCACCCGAATCCCGGTTATGCGGAGTGGCGCGGCTGGCTCGGCCAGCCACTGGTCGCTGCGGCGGTTGCCGGTTTTATCCTCGCAATACTGGTGCACGGCTGGGTCGGGTTGCGTGACGTGGTGCTTGACTATGTACACCACCTGGGTGTCCGCCTGGCCATACTCACGCTCATTGCACTGGTGCTTGCCGGCTGCGGTTTTTGGGCCGTCCGCGTCCTGATACTGGCGGGCGTCTGATCATGAATATCCCGCACCGCAAATTCGATACCCTGATTATCGGCGCCGGCGGCGGCGGTCTGCGCGCCGCATTGCAACTGTCGCAGGCAGACGCGCATGTGGCCGTGGTATCGAAGGTCTTTCCGACGCGTTCACACACAGTTGCTGCACAGGGCGGCGTCACTGCCGCGTTGGGCAATGTCCGCCCGGACAACTGGCACTGGCACATGTTCGACACCGTCAAGGGCAGTGATTATCTCGGTGACCAGGACGCTATCGAATACATGTGCCGCGCCGCGGCGACGGCAGTTTACGAACTTGAACATTTCGGGGTGCCGTTTTCGCGTCTCGATGACGGCCGCATCTACCAGCGCCAGTTCGGCGGCCAGAGCATGAATTTCGGTGGTGAGCAGGCGGTGCGTACCTGCGCCGCTGCCGATCGCACCGGCCATGCCATCCTGCATTCACTGTATCAGCAGAATATACGCGCACGCACCCATTTCTTCGACGAGTACTTCGCCGTTGACCTGCTGCATGATGCGGACGGGCAGGCCCTGGGCGCGCTGGTAATGGATATCGCCAGCGGCGAGCTGCTGGTGATTGAAGCCAGGACCACGCTGCTCGCCACCGGCGGGGCGGGGCAGGTATTCCGCACCAACACCAACGCACTGATCAATACCGGTGACGGCATGGCCATGGCATTGCGTGCCGGCGTACCGCTGCAGGACATGGAATTCTTCCAGTTTCATCCGACCGGAATTGCCGGCAAGGGCATGTTGCTGAGCGAGGGGGCGCGCGGCGAAGGCGGCTACCTGGTCAACAGCGAGGGCGAACGTTTCATGGAGCGTTATGCGCCCAATGCGAAAGACCTCGCCAGCCGCGACGTGGTGAGCCGCGCGATCGTGACCGAGGTGCGCGAAGGGCGCGGCTGCGGCCCTGACAAGGACCATGTCCTGCTGCAATTGCACCATCTCGATTCCAACCTCATTCGTACACGACTACCGGCCATACGTGACATGGCGCTGACCTTTGCCGGGGTCGACATGTGTGACGAACCCGTCCCGGTTTTCCCGACGACGCACTACACCATGGGTGGCATACCGACCAACCGGTTTGGCGAGGTAGTTGTACCTGTTGAACACGGCCCGGAAGAGTCGATGCCCGGATTGTATGCAGCAGGCGAATGCGCCTGTGTATCGGTGCACGGCGGTAACCGGCTGGGCGGCAATTCACTGCTGGATATTATCGTTTTCGGGCGTGCGGCCGGCAACCGGATCATCGAGTACCTGCAGGAGAACAAGTACCATCGTCCGCTGCCGGACGGGGTGCTGGAACCGTCCTTGCAGCGGCTGGCACGCTGGGAGCAGAAGGGCGAGGGCGAGTCTGTCGACGCAATGCGCAAGGAGCTGACGAGAACAATGGAAGAACACTGTGGTGTTTTCCGTACCGAAGAGCTATTAAAGGAAGGCGTGGAAAAAGTCCTTGCACTGGAAGACCGGATGAAAGATGTTCGACTGCGTGACCACAGCCGGGTATTCAATACGGCGCGCATCGAGGCACTGGAACTCGAGAACCTCATGGAGGTTGCCATAGCGACCATCATGTCAGCCTGGAAACGCCAGGAGAGTCGCGGCGCGCACACCCGCATCGATTACCCGGAGCGCGATGATGTCAACTGGCTGCGTCACAGCCTGTACAACAGGCAGGACCGCTCGATCGACTACAAGCCGGTCAGGACGAAACCGCTGACGGTTGACTCCTTTCCGCCCAAGCCACGGACCTACTGACCGGGATAGCAGGCATGAAATTCACCATCTATCGTTACAATCCGGAAAGCGACGCGGGGCCTTCAGTACAGGATTACTACCTGGATGATGACAGCCTTGACCGCGAAATGATGTTGCTCGATGCCCTGTTGCTGCTCAAGGCACGGGACGAGACGCTGGCTTTCAGACGTTCGTGCGGTGAAGGTGTCTGCGGTTCCGACGGTATGAATGTCAATGGCAGTAACATGCTGGCCTGCATTACACCGCTGTTTTCGTTGAAGTCTCCGATTGATATCCGGCCGATGCCGGGTTTGCCGGTCGTTCGCGACCTGATTGTCGATATGCAGCAATTTTATCGCCAATACCGCGCGGTTGATCCGTTTCTCGTCAACAAGGACCCGGAACCGGAAGTCGAACGCCTGCAATCGCCGGCAGAGCGCGAAAAGCTGGATGGTCTCTACGAATGCATACTCTGTGGCTGTTGCTCGACGTCCTGTCCGTCATTCTGGTGGAACCCTGACAAGTTCCTCGGACCGGCCGCGTTGCTTCAATCATGGCGATTCCTTGCCGACAGCCGCGACCAGGCGACTGACGAGCGGCTGGCAAACCTCGATGGCCCGTTCAAACTGTTTCGCTGCCACACCATCATGAACTGCGTGGAGGTCTGTCCGAAAGGTCTCAATCCGACCCGTGCAATCGGCCGTATCAAGGAATTGATGATCAAGCGGTCCATATAGTGGCGTCGGACAGCCTCAATCAAGCAGCGATGAACCGGGTAGCCTGGCAATGCCGCCGCGGCATGCGGGAGCTGGATGAGTTGCTCGGCAATTTTCTTGTCCGTCGCTACGCCGGGCTGAACGAACAACAACAGCAGACCTTCGATGTATTACTGGATTATCCGGATGCGGTGCTGCTCGAATTGTTGATGGGACGAATGACGCCGGCCGACAGGGACGTCGCAAACCTTGTACAGAAAATACGCAACGCCGCTACGACTTGATTTGCAGGCTTCGGGTTACGCGGGTTGGTGGCTGCTGCTGACGCACGCAAGCGGCCTGCTGGTATTGCCGTTCACGGGGCTGCCGGCTTCTGTAATGGCGTTGATCGCCGCAATTGAACTGACCGTTCTGCTCTGTTGCTGGCCCCGCTATGTGAGCCGCCACCACCGCAATACGATCAGGGTATTTACCTGGAAGGATGGAGATAAATGCATTGTCATGCAGGTTGACGGCAAAGTTTCGAACGCTACACTCGCACCGCATGCATTCATTATGCCATGGCTGGTAATCCTGTATTTCAGGCAGGGCAAACGGGCACGCAGCCTGTTCATCCTGCCGGACATGTTGTCCCGCGAAGCATTCCGGCGCTTGCGCGTACGCCTGAGAACGGAGCTGGGCCAGCCGCCGGAACCGGCGCAGGCGTAACCCCGGCAAGGTGATTTACCCGCTGTTATCACTGTTGGTAAACACGTTTCCCGGCCCGTGACGAGATCCACCGGCTTGCGTGTCCTGGCTGTCCTGTTCCTGCTGTGTTTGTCCGCTTGCAGCCGGCCGGCCGATGATGCAATCCACTTCGGCGTTGCCAGCGCACCGGCGAATCTTGATCCGCGTTTTGCGACCGACGCCACCTCCGCGCGGTTAAATCGACTGTTGTATCAACGCCTGGTCGATTTCGATGAACACGTCAAACCGGTGCCGGCGCTGGCTACCTGGAAGCAACTGGCACCGCTGCACTACCGTTTTTATCTGCAACGACCGCGGCCGGATTTTCATGACGGCACCCCGTTGACTGCGCGGGATGTCGCTGCCACCTATCGCTCCATACTTGATCCCGCCAATGCCTCCCCGCACGCCGGGACACTGCAACTGGTCAAGCGCATCGAGGTGGTTGATGACGACCGGCTGGATTTCTTTCTGCACCGGGCAGACCCGTTGTTTCCGGGTTATGCCGTAATCGGCATCCTGCCGGCGGCAGGTATTGAGCGCGGGGAACCGTTTCACAAGGCCCCGGTGGGCAGTGGACCTTTCCGCCTGGACGACTGGCCTGAACCTGGCCGCCTGCGGCTGACACGCGTGGGCGATGGCCAAGCGGTCGAGATACTGCGTATCGGCGATCCAACGGTACGTGTTTTGAAATTGCTGCGTGGCGAAATCGACCTGCTGCAGAATGATCTGCCGGCGGAAATGATCGCTTATCTCGAGGCACAGACGGGTATCGAGGTGCAACTGGGGCGAGGCAGCAATTTCGCTTATCTCGGTTTTAACATGGCGGACCCGGTCACTGCCAATTACCTGGTCAGACTGGCGGTTGCCCATGCCATCGATCGTGAATCGATTATCGAGCATGTGCTTGGCGGCGCGGCGCGGACGGCGACCTCGATATTGCCGCCGGAACACTGGGCGGGTTACTCGCAAGCCGGCGCGCTGGAGTACAACCCGGAAAAGTCCAGGCTGCTGTTGCAGCAGGCAGGTTATGCTGCCGACAACCAGCTGGTACTGGATTACAAGACATCGACCGACCCGGTGCGGGTCCGCATTGCAACCATCATGCAGCAGCAGCTGGCCGATGTCGGCATCACGATGAAACTTCGCAGCTACGACTGGGGAACCTTCTTTGGCGACATCAAGGCCGGCCGCTTCCAGATGTACAGTCTCATGTGGGTCGGCATCAAGACGCCGGATATTTTTCGTTATGCCTTTCACAGCCGGTCCTTGCCGCCCGGCGGCGCCAATCGCGGACGTTTTAACGATCATCTGGTCGACCGGCTGATCGAACAGGCGGAATCAAGCGAAACACTCCAGTCTCAGGGAAAAGGCTGGCGCAAGGTGCAATCACGCCTGCTGCAGCAGCTGCCGTACGTGCCGCTGTGGTACGAGGACCATGTATTTGCCGCGCGTGACGCGATCAGCGGCTACCGCCTTGCGCTCGACGGAAATTATGACGGGCTGGTCGATGTGCAAAAAAATGGCCTGTAGGAGCGCCTTGCAGGGCCGCTCCCGGCATCCATGCCTTCCGCGGCACTTGTACATCCTTGTACGTCGCGCGATTTACTCAAAATATCTTCAAGGCACGCCTGCAGCTCATCTATGCCATTACGGGTAAACTCAGGCTGACGGTATAATGATGGTATGAACCCGGAAGATCGCCTGATCAGAATCAGCATCGACGAGCAACGCCTGCAGTTGCTCGACGACGACACGATAGTCATGGATACCGCGATTTCGACCGCGGCCAACGGGCCCGGTGAAATCATGCACAGCGAGTGTACGCCGCGCGGGTGGCACCGGGTACGCGCCAGGATCGGCGAGGGTTGCCCGGCAGGAACAGTCTTCGTCGGCCGGCGGCCAACCGGTGAAATCTATACGCCGGCACTGAAGGCGGCCGGGCCGGAGCGCGACTGGATGTTGACCCGTATTCTGTGGCTGTGCGGAATGGAACCCGGCATAAACCGCTTCGGTGAGGTCGACTCCATGCGCAGGTATATCTACATACACGGCTGCCCTGACGAGGACGAAATGGGTGTGCCGTCATCGCATGGCTGCGTGAAAATGCGCAATGATGAAGCGATCGAGCTGTTCGATCGCGTCCCGGTCGGTACCCGGGTATTGATCCAGGAGGCGCCGCTGTAAGCGTCAGCGCAGCGCCATGATTCCCACCGGGTCCAGCCGGTCGATGAGTTCTTTCCAGAGGTGATCTGTATTGCCGGCAAAAATGGCCTCGGGATTACTCTCTGTGACGATCCAGTAACCCCGCTTGATTTCACGCTCGAGTTGTCCGGGAATCCAGCTGGACTGCCCGAGGAACATGCGTAGTTCGCTGTCGGTCTTGTGCATGACCGCCCTGTTTGCCAGCATTTTCCTGCTACTGCTGGCATAAACGTCATCGCTGACATGCAATGCCAGTGATAATTTTAACTTGCTCCGGAACAGCAGTACCGGCACACGCGGGCTGACCGGTCCGCCGAAGTGCAGAGGGTGGCTACCTATCCCGCTGGTTTGCATGCCAGGCAGTACTTCATGCGCCTGCTTGTTCATCGGACGGTTCATGATCAGGCCGATTGTGCCGTCCTCGTCGTGCTTCAGCAGGTAAACCACGGTACGCTTGAACCAGAGTCCGGACAGACTGCGCCGTGCAACCAGGAAGCGCCCGGGCGACGGGGACAGCTGGCCGGTCTCATCCGTGCTTGCCGGCACTGCAGATTCGCCGGCCGCCGGTTGCACACCAGCCAGTAACAGGAGGGCGGCCGTCAGTAACATGCGCAAACCTTTCATGTATGCACCCTTTTTGCAGCTGTAAATACAGCGTGTGTCCCGATGCCTGCAGGCCTTCTAGAATCCATACAGGCGCGGCAGCAGCCAGCTCAGTGCCAGCCACATGATAAGCGTCAGTGGCAAACCGATGCGGACGAAATCCCCGAAGGTGTAGCCACCGGCATTCATAACCAGCAGGTTGGTTTTATACGCCATGGGGGTAGCGTAGCTCATGTTCGCACCGAAAAGTACCGCCAGTACGAAGGCCTCCGCCGGCAGCCCCAGGCTGTCGGCAATCGATATCGCGACCGGCGTACCGATTACCGCCGCGGCATTGTTGGAAATAATATTGGTCAGCAGTGCCATCAACAGCATCAGGCCGCTGAGGATTAAATGCGGTGACAGTCCGGTCGTCATCGCGAGGTAAACATCAGCGAGAAAGACCGTGGCGCCGGTCCTGGTCAGCGCCAGGCCCAGGGCAAGGCTGACGACGACGATCATGATCACGGATGTGCTGAGTGCATTGCCGATATCACGCCAGGCCAGCCCACCGAACAATAACATCAAGAGCGCACCCATGACCGCGCTGACAGCTATGGGCAGCAGTCCGAGAGCGGCGGTAACGATTACCAGCACCATGATCATTAATGCAAATGGCGCCTTGTTGGAGAAGGGCAGGTCGGCAGTGGCGTCCAGCACCAGCAGATCGCCATCGCGCTTGATGCTGGCCAGTTGCTCGCGCGCACCCTGTACCAGCAGTATGTCACCGACACTGAGGCGTACGTCACCGATATTATCTCGTAATGTCTTGATCGTGCTGCCGGCCTTGTGCAGTGCGAGCGTGGCCAGCTGGTATCGATCGGTGAAACGGACCCTGTTCAGGGTCCGGTTTACCAGTGGTGATCCCTGCACCAGGACTATTTCCGCGAGTTGCTGGTCTTCTGCTTCCAGCGGATGCTCTTCGTCAACCTCCGTCTCCCCGGAAAAAAGGGTTGCACCCAGAACCTGCTCATATTCCTTCAGCTGCACCGGCGTGTCCTCGAGGTGAAGCTGGTCGCCGGCCTGTATAACGATATCCGGTAACGGTAGCAGCATGCTGGCTCCACGCTGAATACGATGCACGCGCATGGACTCGCCGGTTTTTTTCAACACTTCGGCGAAGGTGCGGCCGTCAGCAAAGCTGTCGGGTGTAATATTCAGTAGCGCGCTGAAGATGCGCGGCGAGGTGTCGGTCATGGCAGCCACGCGTTCCGGGAGGATACGCGGCGCTACCAGCCACAGGTAGAGAATGCCGATACTGCCGGCAAAAACGGCAGGCAGAAAAAAATCGAACATTTCAAAACGCCGTAACCCGAGGTCGCTCGCCACGCTCACTACCAGCAGGTTGGTGGATGTTCCGATGGTGGTCGCCATGCCGCCTACCAGTGTCGATAGCCCCATCGGCATCAGGATGCCGGATGCATTTGTACCGGTACGTAACGATACGCTGACCAGGATTGGCAGGAACAAAACCACGACGGGTGTATTGTTGACAAAGGCGCTCAACATACCGGCAATCAGCAGTGTTACCAGTAATGAAAGTTTCGGGCTGTGCGCCCACATCCTTGCCAGCAGTCGGCCCACGGGTTCGAGAGAGCCGGTGCGTACCAGCCCATGCCCGACAATCATCAGCCCGCAGACGGCAACCAGCGCCTCATGTCCGAACCCGGAAAAGAAATCGACTGCATGCAGCACACCGGTGCCGTCATCATAGGGAAACCATTCAAAGCCGATGGTCAGGGCTACCAGTACGGCGAGGCTGGAGGTTTCCAGTGGTATTCGGTCACGCGTGAACAGGAACAGGGCAACGACTGTCAGGGCCATGACGGCCAGGGCATGATGGTCGGGCATTTGCAGCATTGCGCTATTCTGACACCCCCGCGAGTAAATTGTCAGCGTGCTGACGAGTAAATCCGTCTCGCGCGATGTTCCCGGCCCCGCCTGACAGGTAATGTCTTTAATATCAGTTGGATGCGCGCACAATTCGTTGCGGCTGCGGCGACGGCAACCGTCATTATCCAGGCGTCACAGGCCGCAACGCTGTCAGGAAACTGCTGTCACAAGAAAGGCTGTGCAAGTATCAAGTTTATTCACGGCTCAGCCGTTACGGTCACTATACCGGGCAACTTAACCAGGCGAGGTACTGAAGTGAAGCAGACCAGCAGCGGTACATACCGGCACACATACCGGTCTAACGGGCTTGCAGCAATATCTGGACTTGTCCTGATGCTTTTATCGTTGTCGGTGTTCGCCGAAACGACAGCGAAGGCGGATGCCTTTGCACGGGGATGGGAAGCTTACCAGTCCGGCAATTACAGTGGCGCCATGCAAAACTGGATGCCATTGGCGGAACAGGGTGATGCGAATGCACAATTGAATGTCGGGCTGATGTATGACGCCGGGCAGGGCGTATCGGTCGACCACGCACGCGCGGCACAGTGGTATCGAAAGTCCGCGGAAAATGGCCTGGCTGCCGCACAGTACAATCTTGGCTTGTTATATCGTGATGGACAGGGCGTCGAACAAAACAAGCAGCTGTCGAGCGACTGGCTTGGCCGTGCTGCTGAACAGGGACTGCAGGAAGCGCGTGCGCTGCTCGCTACCGAACTGCACCCGGCTACAGAAAAACCGGCTAAAGCGACGTTGTTAAGCAGTCTCGAAGGCGCATCAACCGGTACGGCCTGGTCTGTCGCGGGCGGCTATGCTGTTACCAGTGAACATGTTGTGGCCGGAGAGTCCATGGTTGAACTTTACGATAACGACGGTCAGCGTTATTCGGCAACAATCGTGTTACGTGACACACAGAACGACATTGCCCTGTTGCGTATCGATGATGCCATGAATTTACCGCCCGCCTTGCCACTGTCGCAAACACGTGCCCGTACGGGCAGCAGCGTATTTACGCTCGGATTCCCGCGTGTAGATATCCTGGGACGCACTCCCAAACTGTCCACCGGAATAATCAGCGCGATAAACGGGTACCGTGATAATCCGGGCACTTATCAGACATCCGTGCAAATACAACCGGGCAACAGCGGCGGCCCGTTATTGAACATGAACGGCGAGGTGGTGGGAATCGTTGCCGCCATGCTGGGAGATAGCAGTGGCTCGACATCACCTGAACCCGGTCTCAGTTATGCAGTGAAGATCGAAAAACTCCTCGCTATGCTGCAGGCACTGCCGCGCCATGACGATACATCGGCCCGGCTGCCGGTTACCCCGGCCAACCTCGCGGACCTGGCCGAGCGAGTGCAAGATTCTGTGTTGCTGGTCGTTGCCGCCCAGTAACGGTTTCGTGTGTTTCACACTGCATTGTGTGAATTTTTGTTGCCTTGTTTGACGAAATCATCAGCTAGTCATCGTAAGCTTCTGATTACTTGTATGTAGTATCCTGACTGGCGTAGCCCCGCTTATCCATTCACCGGCAATCATGGTGGTAAATCCCCAGCGCTACACGTGTTTTCCTGCTTTATAACAGGCAGGATTCGCAGGATTATCTTAGACACTTGGCGTGTCTGTCCGTATAGTCGACCCGTGTGCGGATCCCGGTCATTGCAGCAGGGCAGATAGAGTACGTCCTCCAGGCCAGTGACTGGCAGTTCCGATCAATCAATAATTAGCCATTTCAGAATAACCGGAGGTATCCAGGATAATGGAAATGCACAAACATAGAGTTATTGCTCGCGTCGCATCACTGACTATTGCGGCGGGAGTGTTCTGCGGTGGTGCAGCTTACGCCGCTGAGGACACTCAAGCGGCCGGTGCGGGCCTGCTGCCTGCCAATGCACGGCCAGGCGAATGTTATGCGAAGGTAATGGTGCCGGCGATATACAAGACTGTCGACGAGAAGGTAGTCGTCGCGGAAGCCAGCGAGAAAATAGAGATTATCCCTGCAAAGTATGAATGGACGGAAGTCCGTGTTCCGATTCAGCAGGAGTCTGAAAAGCTCATCGTGGTCCCGGCCACGTACGAGACAGTCGAGGAAAAGATCGAAATTTCTCCGGCGCATACCGTCTGGCGGCAGGGTCCCGGCGAAAAGGCAGGGCGGATCAGTGATCGTGACCTGGCAAGTGCACTGGCGCTGGGTTTGCCCGCCAAGGCACAGCCAGGGCAGTGCTTCAATGAATTTTACCGTCCGGCCCGCTTCGAGACAAAGGAAGAAAAATTGCTGAAGACGGCGGCCGCCGAGAAAATCATGACCACTGAACCGGAGTTCGAGTGGGTTGAAGAAAAGGTACTGGTCAAGGAGGCCTCGTTCAAGATGGTCGAGGTGCCGGCCAAGTACGACATCCTCGAAGAGAAAGTGCTTGCCTCGCCAGCCTACACGACCTGGAAGAAGGGACGCGGAATGAACGAGAAAGTCGACAATGCAACCGGTGAGATCATGTGTCTGGTCGAAGTCCCGGCAAAGTACACGACGCTTGAAAAGCGTGTGCTGAAAACACCGGCCACGACCAAAAAAGTGGAAATACCGGCTGAATACAGCACCGTCAAGGTAAAGAAACTGGTGAAAGCATCCACGGAAAAGCGTACGCCTATCGAGGCCGAGTACCAGACTGTCAGCAAGCGGGTACACGTTGCAGATGCGCTGGTAAGCTGGAACCCGGCGGGGGCCACTGGCGATGGCAAGGCCACCGGCAGAACCTTCTGTCTCGCCGAAGTCCCGGCCAAATTCGAGACTGTCACCAAGCGCGTCATCAAGACTCCGGCATCGGTAAAGAAAGTGGCCGTCCCGGCAACCTTCAAGAATATCCGCATGCGCAAGCTGGTATCACAGGCCACCGAGAAGCGGAGCCCGATACCTGCCAAACACAAGATCGTACCGAAACACGCCAAGGTTTCCGACGCTCGTCAGGAGTGGTATCCGGTTCTGTGTGAGACCAACACCACGCGTGACCTGGTGCTGAAAATCCAGAATGGCCTGAAAAAGGCCGGCTTCGATCCGGGTCCGATCGATGGAGTACTCGGTCGTGACACCATATCCGCGGCCGATGCATTTCAGCGCAAAAACAACCTGGCAACGGGCGGTTTGACCATACAGACGATCGAGAAGCTCGGCGTCAAGGTCGGCAGTTAAGTCAAAGACTGACGGAATATACGTTATCCGTTAACAAGGGCCCGGTGTTCGCACCGGGCCTTTTTTTTATATATAATTTCGCCCAATGCTGTCTTACTTCCTGCAACGGCTGTTGAGTGCATGCCTCGTGGTTCTGGGTGTGGTCAGCATCGTCTTTATGCTGATCCACCTGATCCCCGGCGATCCTGTCGAAGTCATGCTCGGCGAATCTGCATCCGCGACTGACCGTCAGGCCCTGCGGACCGCACTCGGACTGGACCGGCCCGTGTTCGACCAGTACCGGCATTACCTGGGCGGCTTGTTGCAACTCGACCTGGGCACTTCCATCCACCACCGCCAGCCGGTCGTCGACCTGGTGCGCGAACGGGTCCCGGCAACCGGCCTGCTGGCCGCCGTTACCCTGATATTTACCGTCACCCTGGCGCTGCCGCTGGGCATCATCGCCGCAATCCGGCGCAATTCGGGGTGGGACGCCGGCGCGATGGGCTTCGCGCTGCTGGGTGTGTCCATACCCAATTTCTGGCTGGGTCCGTTGCTGATCATGCTGTTTTCGCTATGGCTCGGCTGGTTGCCGGTCAGCGGGCAGGGAGGTATCGCCTCGGTCGTGCTGCCGGCACTCACGCTCGGTACCGGGCTGGCTGCCGTTTTGTCACGCATGGTGCGCAGCAGCATGCTGGAGGTCATACACGAGGACTACCTGCGGACGGCACGGGCCAAGGGCATGCCGCCACTGCGCATTATCCTGCACCATGCCCTGCGCAATGCGCTGTTGCCTGTCATTACATTGCTCGGTTTGCAACTGGGGACGTTACTGGCCGGTGCGGTGATCACCGAGACCGTGTTTTCCTGGCCGGGAATCGGCCTGCTGACCATCGAATCGATTCAATCCCGCGATTATCCGGTAGTGCAGGCCTGCGTGCTGCTCATCAGCGTTACCTACGTGATCGTCAATCTGCTGACCGACCTGGCCTATGCCTGGATCGATCCCCGCATACGACTGGGGAACAATGCATGATACTCACACGTTTGCCTGTGCTGATTCTCGTCGTGTGGGCCGTGCTCGCCCTGCTGGCCCAGTCCCTGCCGCTGTCACCGAACCAGATTGCACTGGAACACATCCTCGATCCTCCATCGGGCGCGGCCATGCTGGGTTATGACGACCTCGGTCGCGATATCGGTTCGCGTCTGCTGGTGGGTGCCCGCACTTCCTTCCTGGTGGCTATCTGGGTGGTGAGTTTATCGCTGGTGACCGGCACGCTGATTGGTACGGTCTGTGCGTATCATGGCGGCTGGTGGGACCGCACGGCTGTACTCGTAGTGGATATCTTTCTCGCCTTTCCGGGCATTCTGCTGGCCATCGCGCTGGCCGGACTGCTGGGCCCGGGCATCGATAACGTCATCATTGCGCTGACTGCCGTCGGCTGGGTAGGCTATGCACGCCTGTCGCGTGCACAGGTGCTGTCATTGGCGCATCGGGAGCATGTGCAGGCGGCCGAGGCGCTGGGAAGCAAACGCTGGCGTATCATGTGGCGACACCTGTTGCCGTTGATGGCGGCGCCGCTGATAGTGGAAGCAACGTTCGGCGTAGCGGCCGTCGTCATAGCCGAGGCAGGATTGTCCTTTCTCGGACTGGGCGTGCAACCGCCGGCGGCCTCGTGGGGAACCATGATCCGCGATGGCACCCGTTACATGCTGGTCGCGCCACACATGGTGCTGGCGCCCGGCATTGCAATTTTTATAGTGGTGCTGTCCGTCAACCTGCTGGGTGACCGTTTACGCGACCGGCTGGACACGCGCCTGCTCAACAACAAGGGAGTACGTGAATGACGCTTGGACCCCTGATGCTCGATGTGGATGGCTGTGAGTTGTGCGCGGAAGACCGCGAACTGCTGCGTCATCCGGCTGTCGGCGGCGTCATTCTGTTTACCCGCAACTACGAGTCACCGCAGCAGCTGAGCGCACTGGTTGGCGAGATCCATGGCCTGCGTGATCAGCACCTGCTGGTTGCCGTCGACCAGGAAGGCGGTCGCGTGCAACGCTTCAGGGAGGGTTTCACCCATTTGCCGCCGGCCGGCTGCCTGGGTCAAATCTACGATGTTGACAAGTCGCGGGCACTGCACCTGGCCAGGGCAACCGGCTGGCTGATGGCGGCCGAATTGCGCGCCACGGGCATCGACATCAGCTTTGCGCCGGTGCTGGACCTTGATTATGGCGTTTCGTCCATCATCGGCAACCGTGCCTTGCACAAGCGCCCGGATATCGTTGCCGAACTGGCTGCTGCCTACCAGGCCGGCATGCAGGAGGCCGGCATGGCGGCGACCGGCAAGCATTTCCCGGGCCATGGCGCGGTCGCCGCGGACTCGCATACCGAGCTGCCGGAAGACGACCGCCGCTATGAAGACATCGAGCAATGGGATATGGTGCCGTTCCGGCGCATGATCCACTACGGACTGGCCGCGGTGATGATGGCGCATATCGTCTATACGAGAGTGGACACCCGGCCGGCCGGATTTTCCAGGATCTGGATAAAGGATGTATTGCGCGGACATTATAATTTCCAGGGCCTGGTATTCAGTGATGACCTGAACATGGAAGGCGCTGCCTGTGCCGGAGATTATCCGTCGCGGGCATTCGCTGCGCTCGAGGCGGGCTGTGATATGGTGCTGGTGTGCAACCAGCGCGGGGAAGCGGTCAGGGTGGCCGATGCGCTCACGGAATACCAGGACCCGGTGGCGCACACGCGCATGGCGCGCATGCATGGACGGCACCCGGTTGACTGGGATACGCTGCACGCAGACCCGCGCTGGGAACAGGTGGTCGCCGCCGTACGGGGTTACGAGGAGAATCCCGAACTGGACCTGGAGAGCTGACTGACCGGCCTCATGCCGGTTGCGGACATGCCGGAGTTATGTCAGAATGCATCCTTACATTTAGTATATTAATCAACTAGATATAACGCAATTATTCGTTATGACTTTAACAGAGAATCCACTTTTCCATGCAATGACGGACTGGGCGGGTGAACAACGCCTGGGTGGTACAGGTCTTCGTCGTG
This sequence comes from uncultured Halobacteria archaeon, assembly GCA_963768575.1. Classification (GTDB taxonomy): domain Bacteria; phylum Pseudomonadota; class Gammaproteobacteria; order UBA9214; family UBA9214; genus UBA9214. The sequence goes on along the minus strand of CAVYIJ010000001.1, from coordinate 241,778 downwards.
GTGTTCCTGGTACTGCTGCTCAACCTGATGGTGCGGATCCTGGTTAACCGGCTTTACCGGAAACTGCAGACCAACAGTACACCCTGGGATGATGCCGTGGTCGGGGCATTGCAGCGTCCGCTGAACGTGCTCATATGGATCGTGGGCATCGCCTTTGCTGCAGATATTGCGCGAGCCGAGACGGACGCCCCCATATTCGACGCCGTAGAGCCATTCAGGGACATTGGCGTAATCGCCACCATTGCGTGGTTCCTGCTGCGCCTGTCCCGGAACATGCAACAGAACATGGTGCAACGCAACCTGGAACAGGAAGATGCAATCGACGAAACCACGATCCTGGCAATCGGCAAACTGGTCAGCGCCTCGATCCTGATAACCACCGCCCTGGTCATGATGCAGACCCTCGGCTTCAGTATTTCCGGTGTGCTGGCGTTTGGGGGTATCGGTGGAATTGCGATCGGTTTTGCGGCGAAAGACCTGCTTGCAAATTTTTTCGGCGGGCTGATGATTTACCTGGACCGCCCGTTTTCAGTGGGTGACTGGATTCGTTCGGATGACCGTGAAATCGAAGGGACAGTCGAGGACATTGGCTGGCGGTTGACGCGTATCCGTACCTTTGACAAGCGTCCTATCTATATTCCCAACGGAATATTCTCGACCATAGCCGTCGTCAACCCGTCACGAATGACAAGGCGGCGAATCTACGAAACGATCGGCATACGCTATGGCGATGTTGAAAAATTGCCTGTTATTCTCGACGGTATCAGGCAAATGCTGGTTGATCATCCGGAAATCGACAATGAACAGACATTGATGGTGAATTTCAACAGTTTCGGCCCTTCATCGCTGGACTTCTTCATTTATACATTCACGCATACCACGGTGTGGACGCGTTTTCACGAAATCAAGCAGGACGTGTTGCTGAAGATCAGCAATATCATCACCGCACACGATGCAGAAATTGCATACCCGACTTCCACGCTACACGCTCCCGACCTTGAACATGCCATCGCCCATGACGCTCAGCCAGGCTGAAATCAATAAAATACGCGCCAATGCGGTGGAGCTGCATGGCCCGGATGATATTCATGCGGCGCTGGACCGTATGGCCGCGGAAATCACCGCGGCGCTGGATGATGCGCTGCCGGTGGTATTGTGTGTACTCACCGGCGGCATCATACCGACCGGCCACCTGTTGACGCGTCTGTCGTTCCCGCTCGAGACAGATTATCTGCATGCGACCCGATACCGCGGTCAAACCAGCGGTAGTGAAGTGAACTGGGTGACTGAGCCGGGTATCTCTCTTGAGGGCCGTACCGTTCTGGTTGTGGATGACATCCTGGACGAGGGTCACACGCTCGCCGATATAATCGATTTCTGCCATAAGTCCGGCGCCGACAGGATTTGCAGTGCGGTGCTGGTACAGAAACAGCACGATCGCCGTGCGGAAGATGTGCGGGCGGACTTTGTCGGACTGGAGGTGGATGACCGTTACGTGTTCGGCTTCGGCATGGATTACAAGGGTTACTTGCGTAACCTGAACGGAATCTTCGCGCTCGGTGAGCAGGACTGAACCGCTCTGGCGTGCACGATGGGACAACGGAAAGGATCATGACAGAACTGGCAATTATCGGCGGAACGGGACTGACGCGTCTCAAGCACCTTGAAATCGAGCGGCGTGAGGTGATGCATACTCCCTATGGCGAACCATCAGGCACGCTCACCTTCGGTAATATGTACGGCGAGGATGTCGTATTCATCGCCCGCCACGGTTACGCCCATACCATTCCGCCGCACATGGTGAACTACCAGGCAAACCTGTGGATGCTGAAGAAAATCGGCGTAAAGCGAGTTATCGCCGTGTGTGCCGTTGGCGGCATCCGTGACGACATCGTGCCTGCAGCTATTGTCATCCCTGACCAGATCATCGATTACACCTGGTCCCGCAATCACACGTTCTTCGAGACTGATCTTGACGAGGTGACGCATATCGACTTCACAGAACCGTATTGCCCGGAAATGCGGCAGTGCCTGCTGGATGCGGCTGACAGGGCCGGCGTGGAAATTATCGCTTCCGGCACCTACGGGGCCAGCCAGGGGCCGCGGCTCGAAACTGCCGCGGAGATCGTCCGCATGGAAAGGGATGGCTGCGATATGGTCGGGATGACCGGTATGCCGGAAGCCGCGCTCGCGCGTGAACTGGACCTGTGCTATGCGGCGCTGGCCGTATCCGCCAACGCGGCGGCCGGTCGCGGTGAAGGTGCGATCAGTATGGACATGATTGAAAAGAATCTGAAGCTCGGCATGGAGAAAGTCCGGTCAATACTGGAACAGGTGATCACCACCCCCAGCTAGCGGGGCTCACCGGTTTCGGCAGGTGGCTGGTCATTCATCGATCCCTGCATCCGTCTCCGTGACAGGTGAGTCTGCGTGAGTTTCGGGCGCGACTGTTACCGGTGACTGGTAGGGCGTGACCATTACCAGCATGCCGAATTTCGGGTGGTCGAAATAGTGTAGTTCACTGCTCTTTATGCGGCGCTTCTCCACCAGCCGGTAGGCAGGTTTATTGCCCGGACCGTCGGAATATAGTCCGGGCTCGCTGCCGGAAGATTCCATCAACAACAGGTCAACGTTCAGGTGCAGGTAACGCTCGCGCACCAGCCTGATCGTGCCTTCAATACTGTTACGGCTATTCTCCGAGAACGAGTGCACCGGGTAATCGGCTGCATTCGCCGCGTTGTGGGCAAGCTGGCGCCAGGCCCGGTGATACAGTACAGCATAGTCGCCGCCCTGCTGCAGGCTGTACCTGACAGGATTCAGCTTGAAGCGGGAGGACGACAGCTCGGTAAACTGGTTTTCCCTGAATTTACCACGTGCGCGGCCAGCGCCAGGTGCCGGCGTTTGCCAGTTTTCACCCGTGTTTGACAGGCTGCTGTGACTGAAGATGATGACCTCGACATCGTACAGTCGCGGCGCAGCAATGGTTTTGCCGGGTATACCGGCGATCACCAGCACCGGTAGCAAGGCCATACGGAATATGTGCATGATGTTGTGCATAAACTCAGGTGTCCTGGTACAGGTTATGGGGTTTGCCGGCGAGCATGGCAAGCAAACCGCTGACAGTATCGAATCGTAACTGCTCTGTGGAAAAGTCGCCAGACAGCCGCAAACGGGTGCTGTCCTCGAAACGGAATTTCTGCGGACAATTCTGGACCAGCTCGATCAATTGCTCCGGCGCAATATCCGGCGTTGCGGAGAAACGTACCCGCCCTTCATGCTCGCCAAGCTCGATTTTCAGAATTCCCATGGGCGCTGCCAGTTGCCTGAAACCTGTAATGCGGAACAGGTTTTTTGCGGGTTCCGGTAACAGACCGAACCGGTCGATCATTTCTGCCCGCAGCTCATCGAGCGCAGCCTCCGATTCAGCGCCGGCAATGCGTTTGTAGAGAACCAGGCGAGTGTGCACATCCTGAATATAATCATCCGGTATCAGTGCCGGCAACTGCAAGTCGATCTCGGTACCCTGGTGCAGGGCGGCATCCAGGTCCGCGGTGCGCCCCTCCTTCAGGGCCTTGACGGCGCGCTCCAGCAAATCGGTATACAGCGAAAAACCGATTTCGTGGATTTGTCCGCTCTGGTCCTCACCCAGCAGTTCGCCGGCGCCGCGTATTTCCAGGTCATGCGTTGCAAGGGTAAAGCCGGCGCCAAGTTCTTCCATGGATTCGATAGCCGCTAGCCGCTTGACCGCATCGGCAGACATGGCACGGCGCGGCGGGCAAACAAGGTAGGCATAGGCGCGATGATGCGAACGCCCGACACGGCCCCGCAACTGGTGCAGTTGCCCCAGTCCCAGCTTGTCGGCGCGGTTCATAATGATGGTATTTGCCGTCGGCACGTCAATGCCGCTTTCCACGATCGTGGAGCATAACAGCAGATTAAAGCGGCGATGATAGAAATCCATCATGACGCGTTCGAGTTCGCGCTCGCGCATCTGCCCGTGCGCGATTTCAATTTGCGCCTCCGGTACGATATCAGCAAGCTCATTTGCCATGCGATCAATGCTGGCGACGTCATTATGCAGAAAATACACCTGCCCGCCGCGCTTGATTTCACGCAGGCAGGCCTCGCGGATCATGCTCGAATTCCACTCGGTTACGAATGTCTTGACTGCGAGCCGGTTTGGCGGCGGGGTATTGATGATCGACAAGTCACGCATACCGGACAATGACATGTTCAGCGTACGTGGAATGGGAGTTGCGGTGAGTGTCAGGATATCGACTTCCGAGCGGAGACTCTTGATTTTCTCCTTTTGCCGTACACCGAAGCGGTGCTCTTCGTCGATAATTAACAGGCCAAGTGTTTTGAAGCGAACATCCGGCTGAATCAGCTTGTGAGTGCCTATGACGATATCAACAGAGCCGTCCTCCAGGCCCTGCAGGGCTGTGTCCTGCTGCTTGCGATTGCGGAAGCGTGACATGATTTCAATTCGTACCGGCCAGCCGGCGAACCGGTCGCAAAAATTCTGGTAGTGCTGCTGGGCCAGCAGTGTGGTCGGCACCAGTATCGCCACCTGCTTGCCGCCCTGCACGGCAAGAAACGCCGCTCGCATCGCCACTTCCGTTTTACCGAAGCCGACGTCACCACACACCAGCCGGTCCATCGGGATAGCCGATTGCATGTCCTGCAGTACCTGGTTGATCGAGTCCTCCTGGTCCGGCGTTTCTTCAAAAGGGAAGGTGGCGGCAAAAGCGGCATAATCGTCATCAGGACCGCTGTGCGCAATACCTTTGCGGGCGGCACGTCGTGCATAGATATCGAGCAATTCCGCGGCAACATCGCGGATGCGTTTGCCGGCCTTGCGCCTGGCGCGCTCCCACTGGCCGCTGCCCAGCTTGTGCAGCGGCGCGTGGTCGGCGGTGGCGCCGGCGTAACGGCTGATAAGTTCCAGCGATGCGACCGGGACATACAGTTTATCGCCATCGGCATATTCCAGCGCCAGGTACTCTGTCCTGATGCCGCCCGCGTCGATTGTCTCGAGCCCGAGATAACGGCCCACGCCATGCTGTTCGTGCACGACCGGCGCATTGATTTCCAGGTCGGTAAGATTGCGAACAATACTGGCCGGGTCGCGTGACGGCCTGCGCCGGCGCGCCTGCTGGGCCCGTTCACCGAATAACAGGGCTTCCGGGATAACCGCGAGGGGAGGTGAATCGATCACGAAACCCTGTTCCAGCGGCGCCACGGTAACGGCCAGGGAGCTATCCGATTCCGTGAATTCGGCCCATCCGTCTGTGTTTATGACTTGCAGCCCAAAGCCGCGCAACTGGTCATGCAGGGTTTCGCGCCGGCCGACGGATTCGGCGGTAATGAGGATGCGCCCGTCGAAGCTGTCTATAAACTGTTGCAGTGCACCGGCGGGCTGTTCATTGCGCGGCCGGATCCTGACATCAGCCGGCAGCTGGGTTGCATGGTGCACGCCGGGAGCCTGCGTTTCCGGAGTCCTGAAGGGGCTGACCCTGACGCGCGGATAATTTTCGAGTTGCCGCTGGCACTCACCCGCATCGACGAACAGCAGGGCAGGCTCCAGCAACGGCCGCTCGATATCATGGCGGCGCGACTCGTAACGTTCCAGCGTTTGTGCCGCGAATGCATCGAATGCGGCCTCGATACCGTCAAGCTGAATGACAGTGGTGTTCGACGGCAGATAATCGAACAGGGTCGCGGTCTCCGGCGTGAAAAACGGCAGATAGTATTCTATGCCCGGCGGTACAATGCGGCTGCTGACATCACGGTACAGCGGACAGGCCTGGGGGTCGCCTTCAAATGCAGCCCGAAAATTACGCCGAAACAACCTGATCGATTCTTCGTCAAATGGAAATTCGCGGGCCGGGAGGATACTGATCGAGTCATGCCGTTCAAGCGAGCGCTGGGTCTCCGGATCGAATGTCCTGATGGACTCGATTTCCTCGTCAAACAGGTCGATGCGGTACGGCTGCCTGCTGCCCATCGGGTACAGGTCCAGCAGGGAACCGCGTATCGCGAATTCACCATGCTCCATGACCGTAGAGACGCAAAAATAACCGGCCATGTCGAGCCGATTGCGCATCTCGTCCAGCAGCAGCCGTTCGCCGGTCTTCATGACCAGGCTGTTGCCGGTGACGAACTCCGCCGGCGCCACTCTTTGCATCAGCGTTGAGGCAGGCACTATCAATAGCCCCTGCTTCATCGAGGGCAACCGGTAGAGAGCAGCAAGCCGCTCCGAAATCAGGTCCTGATGCGGAGAAAACCTGTCATAAGGCAGCGTTTCCAGGTCAGGAAAAATAACGGCCGGGTAACCATCACCGGAAATGAAAAACTTGTATTGATCGAGTAACTGTTCGGCGGCCTGCATGTCCGCCGTGACAACCAGGAGAATGCCGGGCGCCGCACGCACGGCATTTGCGATGGCCAGCGCCAGGCTGTCACCCTGCAGCCCGCTCCAGACGGACTCTACTCGCGCAGTCGGCAGTGGAGATTGCAGGCTGCTGTCTGGCAGGGCGAGGCTCGGACGGGTATGTGTATTTCCGGACATTACTGTATATATAATGGAAAACGCCCTGTCAGTGAGCCAGGGCGTTAACGGGGTTGCCGGTGATCGCTACAGTCGCGCCCCGGAGTCCTGGCCCTTGAAACCGATTTTCTTGAAAACCATGTATCCCGGGCAAATGCCGGTGATGCCGGCAAACAGCAGGGCGGCCGGCGGCAAGTAAAGGAACCAGTGTACATTCTGGTAGCCGGTCAGCCAGATTCCCACTCCAATAAGCACCGCCATGACGATGAACAACATTCTGATTGCACTCATATATCCATTCTCCTGTTTACCCGTACAAACTTTGTGTGATCGCGGGTGGTGATATAGAATCACACTCCTGCTCGCGCCGGGCTATTATCCGCCAGCACGGTTCTCTATTCAAAGGAAAAAAGGGTTGATATGACCAGGTCATACGGGGAGTGGGTGGTTCGCTGGCGCTATCTCATTCTGCTGGCAACACTGATCATAGTGGCAATGACCGCCAGTGGCGTCCGGTTTATCACTTTCAAAACAGACTACCGCGTCTTCTTCAGTGATGATAATCCTCAGTTGCTCGCATTCGAGGAGCTGCAAAATACCTACACCAAGACCGATAACGTCCTGTTCGTGCTGGCACCGAAAGACGGCAATGTATTTTCCCCGGAGACCCTGGCGAGTATTGCACGTCTTACCGAGTCTGCCTGGCAAATCCCTTATTCACTGCGCGTCGATTCGATTACCAACTATCAGCATACACGCGCGGAAGAGGATGACCTGATTGTCGATGACCTGGTACCCGACCCCGCGCAGATTTCCCCCGCGGACCTGCAGCAAATACGTGATATAGCCATCAATGAACCGTTACTGGTAAATCGCCTGATATCACCAAACGGGCAGGTCGCAGGCGTCAATGTGACCATCCAGCTGCCCGATGACGGTAGCGGAGACGAAGTGCCGGAAATCACGGCCTTTGCTCGCGACCTTGTTGACAAGGTCAAGGCGCAGAATTCGAATCTCGATGTATATCTTACCGGCATGGTGATCATGAACAACACCTTCCCGGAAGTCAGTCTGCATGATCAGACCACGCTGATACCGATTATGTTCATGATCGTGTTACTGACACTGGTGTTGCTGCTGCGCTCGATCACCGCCATGTTCGCGACCTTTCTCGTTATCATCATGAGCATTGCGGCGGCAATGGGCCTGGCCGGTTGGCTGGACATCGCGCTGACACCTCCCTCCGCATCATCGCCGCCCATAATCCTGACACTCGCAGTAGCGGACTGCGTGCACGTACTGTCTACATTGCTGCACAGCATGCGCAAGGGCGAGGGCAAGCTGGCAGCGATTGTCGAAAGCCTGCGCATTAACATGCAACCGGTCTTTCTGACCTCGCTGACTACGGTAATCGGGTTTATGAGCATGAATTTCAGCGATGCTCCGCCGTTTCGCGACCTGGGCAACATTGTCGCAATGGGTGTGGCCATTGCCTTTGTCCTCTCGGTAACCCTGCTGCCCGCGTTGATTGCGATCCTGCCACTGCGCGTTAAAGAAGGAGAGACGCGCCGCACTCAGTACATGGACCGCTTCGCCGGGTTTGTCATCGCACGTCGCAACCCGCTGTTCTGGGGCGTCGGCGCCCTGGCGCTGGCGCTGATTGCTTTTATTCCGCGAAACGAGCTCAATGATGAATTTATCAAGTATTTCGACATGAGCGTCCCGTTCCGTGCCGATACAGAATTTGCCACCACGCGGCTGACCGGTATTTATACCATCGAGTATTCCCTCGGCACCGGGGAGAGCGGCGGTATAAACGAACCTGAATTCCTGCGTGATGTGGAACGGTTTGCAGACTGGTACCACGAACAGCCACACGTACTGCATGTCAATTCGATCACCGATATCATGCGCCGCCTCAACAAGAATATGCACGCGGATGACCCGGCCTGGTATCGCCTTCCGAATGAGCGCGAGCTATCGGCCCAGTATCTCCTGCTGTACGAGATGTCTTTACCGTACGGACTCGATCTCAATAACCAGATCGACGTCGACAAGTCGGCAACGCGGCTGATCGTTTCTCTGGAGAACCTGTCCAGCAACGAGTTACTGGGAATCGAGCGACGCGCACAGGAATGGTTGCGGGATAACGCACCGCATTTGCAGTCCCGCGGGGCCAGCTCGTCGATCATGTTCGCCTACATCGGTCAACGTAATATTCGCAGTATGCTGATTGGAACCAGTGTTGCCCTGGTGCTGATTTCTCTGGTGCTGCTTATCGCATTGCGGTCGGTCAAGATCGGCCTGGTCAGCCTGATCCCGAACCTGGCTCCGGCAGCCATGGGCTTTGGTCTCTGGGGGCTGTTGTCCGGCCAGGTCGGACTGGGCCTGTCCGTGGTGATGGGTATGACGCTGGGTATCGTGGTGGACGACACCGTGCACTTCCTCAGCAAGTACCTGCGTGCACGGCGCGAACGCGGCCTGGATGCGCAGGCCGCGGTAAAGTATGCATTCCACACGGTGGGTACGGCGCTATTGGTAACCACGCTGGTGCTGATTGCCGGCTTCATGGTGCTGACACAGTCGGCCTTCAAGCTGAATTCCGACATGGGACTGCTGACCGCGATAACAATCGGCCTGGCGTTGCTGCTGGATTTTCTGTTCCTGCCGCCGTTGCTGATGAAGGTGGACAAGTAACGTAACGCGCCAGCGAGGCACGCTTGTGCTGTACAAAACGACGCAGTAGCGTCTTGCAGGCGCGATGCGTTATCGAATTTCCTCGATCGCCCGTTTCCTCTCCATCACCAGCGGCGTTATCAGTGCGTGGCCCTGTAATTGCCAGTGTGCAAGCTCGGTAATGGCCGATGGCACGACATCGATGAACTCATAAAATGCATCGGTATCGTAATCATAATCCTGGGCTGCAAGACCGCATACCTTGAACTCCACACCCAGGCTGGCGTAATAACGCATACGTTCGACGCTGTCCCGGTATTTTGCGTAGTTCTTGCGCGCCACGGTAACGATCTCGGTGCCGTGAATCACCACCTTGATATCCAGGAACTCGGGCGCCAGGTTATAGGGTTCTTCCATGAGCGGATTCATGAGTGAGCGGATCCAGTACAGCGCGGCACCGATTTTTTCCGGCTCATCGAAGTAGAAGTCATACACGACTTTCTGTTCGGTATAGGGGGTCTGTTCCAGACGGGACACGGCTTCTTTTGCATTGCCAGTTGCAGCGGCCATTGCACACAACAGGGTGGCCAGGATCCTGAGCAGCATGACAGTCAACCCCCGCGATGATGATTATTCGACCACAAGTATAACCCACGGGCTGTGTCCGGCTGCCTGCCCGGCGGCCCCGGGCCTCCCTGCGCGCCTCCGCAATCCAGAACTACGGGTGTCAAGCATCAACTACTTGATCCAGTACATAATTATGAGCCGCATAATACGCATGCGGGCCAGATCTCATAAGTCACTCCCAAGGTTCACTCTCCATACTGTCAGTCAAATCATGACCGGGACTAACGAAATGGAATTCACACGACGTGTTAACAGTGGTGCGGCCGCTCCGAGGCTGGTACAGGCGCAGGCAGGTTTCCTCTGCCCGGAACGCTGGCATTGATGGATGAGCGTCCTGTACAGCGCCGTCAGGCAGAGTATTTGTACGGGCGGTTCTCGCTTGCGTCCCAGGCGTAGCGTCTCAGTATTTCTGCAGGTAAAAAAAATACCCGCACCGTGTGGTGCGGGTATTCATTTTGTTGTTGCTGCGCCGGGGCAGCGACGGGTTATTATGCGCCCGGCGCCGTACTCAGGCCAAGAATTTCCCAGTCCTGCATGCCGCCACGGTACCACTTGATTTTGTGAGCGGGGTAGCCGAATTTCAGCAGGTTCAGGATGTTGTTGGGAGACTGGCCGCACCACATGCCATTGCAGAACATGACCAGGGTCTTGGCATTGGAGTAGTCCCACAGGCCTTCTATTTCCTTGACGCCAAACCGCTCGGTCAGGATTTCACCGATAGAAATCGGGTCTGCACCCTTGGCCGGGTTCAGGCTGGTCCATGGAATATTGACCGCACCCGGGATAGTGCCTTTCTTCACCCAGTCCGGTGTACGGGAGTCGACGACAAGAATCGAATTGTCACCGCCACTCATTTTTACAAGGTAATTGATCATCTCGACTTCGCCGATAGTCTCTACACCCGGCGCAAGCGTCGATGGCTGAATGCAGAATGGCGGGCACTTGCGGGAAGTCTTGGCAAATGCCGGATTAACGGTATTCTTCTGGTCCTGGTTACGCATGATTTTGGTCTTCTTGCCATTGTGCATAACTTCGACCGAACCCATATCCTTGACGATATTTACGTCCAGCTTCTCAGCCGCAAAACCGACCGGTGCCGACAGCAGACCGATAGTAACAATCGAGGTGGTTATCAGGGTTTTCAGTGCATTCATTCGATCTCTCCTTTTTCTGATTTTTACAACGTGTATTAATTCAGGCCGATATATTGACCGGTGGCTCACTCGCAATCCGGTTCCTCTTCTTCGGCAGGTGACTTGTCGCTTTTATCGCCGCTGCTTTCGCCTTTATCATCGCCACCTTTATCGCCGCCATCGTCGGGATCACTGCTGCCGCTCGTTTCGCTGCTGCTGTCGCCGCCGGTTTGCGGGGTGGTGGCGGCCAGCAGTGATTGTGACTGCAAGCACGCCAGCAACAATAGTAATGTCAGTAACTGCTTCATCTTCCGGAACCTCCTGACCCTAACCGCGTAAAATACTTTGTAAAATAAAGCCGGGCACTGTGAATACCAACCTCACCGGGCGCTGATTTTTCGATTACCTTGACCGGTCTATTTCCGTGCCGCATGGGTCTTGGCCAGTTGCAGCCGCTTTTCATAGGCTTTTCTGACGACCCTGATATCTTCCAGGAAATAACCGAGCTCATCCATACGCAGGGCCTGCGGTCCGTCGACCAGTGCCTTGCCGGGGTAGGGATGGAAGTCCACCAGGACCATGTTTGCACCGGCAATAATACCCTGCGCTGTTACATGGAAAATATCCATTATACCCTCATGCGTGGCATCGCGGCTGCCGACCGAGTGCGACGGATCGACGCACACCGGCATGCGTGTCAATCGATGAACAACGGGCACGTGCGCAAAATCGATAAAATTCCGGTGCGGGTCGCCCATGTTGGTTTTCATGCCGCGCAAACCGAACACGACGCGGCGGTTACCTTCGCTGGCGAGGTACTCGGCCGCATTCAGCGACTCTTCCAGCGTGATACCGAAACCACGCTTCAGCAGTACCGGAAATTCCGCCTCACGTCCGATTGTTTTCAACAGTTCGAAATTCTGTGTATTGCGTGTCCCGACCTGCAACATGACCCCGGTGGGATGTCCGGTATCCTCGAGTGCCTGGTATATTTCCTTCACATGCGAGTCATGCGTAACTTCCATGGCAATGACCTTGATGCCGTACTTGCCGGCCAGTTCGAAAACCCAGGGCAGACAACTCTTGCCGAGTCCCTGAAACGAATAGGGATTGGTACGCGGCTTGTAGGCACCCATGCGCGTGCAAACCTGGCCATGTTCCTGCAGTGTCTTCATCATGATTTCGACGTTGCCGGGATTATCCACCGCGCACAGACCGGCAAATATATTCAGGTTGTCCTGGCCGAAACGGACACCCTTGTAATCGAAATGGGTAGGGCGTTGATCATCGTGATGACGCCCCAGCACACGGTACTCCTCCGAGACGCGTACCACGCGTTCGACACAGGGCAGATTGACCATATCCTCGACCTGCAGGGCGGCGGTGTCGCCGACCAGGTAAATTTCGGTCAATACCTGCTGCACCCCGGTTTCATCGTGTATGCGGTGCTGGATATTTTCGAGGTTCGACAGAAATTCGAGAAGCTGGCGGAAGTCTTTACCGTCCTTGTCAGTATCGGGCGCAAGTATCAGGATCATTGCTGAATTCCGGTTTCAAATGTCGTAATGCTGGAGCTATTACCAGAGAGTGATTGTAGGGTTTTGTCTTTGATTAAAATTGACATGGATCAACTCCGGTAGCGTTTTAAAAGGTCGGCGTAGGCATCGATGCGCCGGTCACGAAAAAAAGGCCAGGCTCTGCGCAACTGCCCGGTCCTCGACAGGTCAATGTCAGTGACCAGCACCTCCGGATCATCGCTGCCGGTCCGGGCGAGCATTTCACCCTGCGCCCCGATAATACAACTGTTGCCCCAGAACCGTATGCCGCCCGGGCCGCTGTCAGTGGCGGGTTCGAAGCCGACCCGGTTGCAGGCCATGACCGGCAGGCAGTTACTGATGGCATGGCTGCGCTGGATAATCAGCCATGCATCCAGTTGCCGCGCCTGTTCATCGCCGGTGTCTGTATCGTCCCACCCGATTGCGGTCGGGTAGAGCAGGATCTCGGCGCCGGCCATCGCCATGAGGCGCGCCGCTTCCGGATACCACTGGTCCCAGCACACCAGCACACCCAGCGTTCCCAGCGAGGTCGTTACCGGTGTAAACCCCAGGTCACCGGGCGTGAAATAGTATTTCTCGTAATAGCCGGGGTCGTCCGGGATATGCATTTTGCGGTAGCGTCCGGCCAGGCTGCCATCGGTGTCCATCACGACTGCCGTATTATGATAAATGCCCGGTGCGCGTTGCTCGAACAGGGACGCCACGATCACGACATTCAGTTGCGCTGCCAGCTTGCCAAGCGTTGCCGTGGTCTCGCCCGGTATGCTTTCCGCCAGTGCGAAGCAGCGTTCATCTTCCTGCTGACAGAAATACACGCTGCGGTGCAGTTCCTGCAGCAGGACCAGCCGTGCGCCCTGCGCGGCCGCGCTTTCAATGCCGTTGACAGATGCCGCCAGGTTGGCGCCGCTGTCCTGGCCGCAGGCATGCTGCACCAGGCCGACCTTGATGCTGCGGTCGTTCATCGGCTCACATCAACACGCCGGCCGGCAACTGCATCGTGGCGCAGTGCAGGCTGCCATGCTGTGCTATCAATGGCCGGCAGTCGATGGGGACAATTTCGCGCGCGGGAAAGCAGCCCTGCAATGCCAGCAACGCAGTGGCGTCGGCGGGATCGTTATAGGCGGGCATCAGGACGGCGTCGTTCATAATCAGGAAATTGGCATAACTCGCTGGCAGACGCTGATTATCCTTATCATGGATGGCATCTGGCAAGGGCAGTGGGACCAGCCGATAGGGCTGGCCGGTGACTGACGAAAAGCTGCGTAATTGCTCCTCCATTGCGCCGAGCGACCGGTAGTGCGGGTCGCCGGGCCGGTTGCAGCTGGCATAGGCGATGGTATCCGCTGAACAGAAACGGGCCAGCATATCGACGTGGCCATCCGTATCATCACCGATAATCTCGCCGTGATCCAGCCACAGTACCCGCTCGATGCCAAGCGCCGTGCGCAGTACGGACTCGATCCCGTTGCGCCCGGCACCGGCGTTGCGGCCGGTTTGCAGCAGGCAACGTGACGTCGTTAACAGGGTCCCCCGGCCATCGGTGTCGATACTGCCGCCCTCGAGCACCAGCGGGTAGTGGTGGCAGGGCAGGTCGCCGAACAGGCCGGCGGCCAGCAGTGTGCGGGTAATATTATTGTCCAGTGAAGACGCGTACTTGCCGTCCCATCCATCGAAGGTGAAGTCATGTAATTCGATATTACCGTTACACCCGGTCGCCAGCGGGCCGTAATCGCGTATCCAGGTATCATTGGACGGCGCACAGGCATAAGTGACTTCGTCTGCAGGCAGGCCGGCATCCTCAATGGCATTGAAGACCGTTGCGCGGTGCGCATCGTCGTAGCAGACAAGCAGCAGTCTTTCACGCGCCATGATGGCGCGCGCGATTTCGAGATAGACGGGAATGACGTCTGCGAGTGAACTGCCCCAGTCAGTCCCGGCATGTGGCCAGGTCAGGGCAATGCCGGACTGTGGCGCGAATTCCGGGATTAACACCGGGCGCCGGTGAGGACCGCCCGTGTTGATGCCAACTAGTTACCGGATGCGCGGTGCACGACCGAGTGAATCACACGGTCGTGTTCGAAGAAGACGGAAAAGCCGCTATAGTCCCAGCGTGTGATCGGCGGCTGTTGCGGACCAGCGGAGACGGAAACAGTCGGGTACTCGGTGGCCGGGTTTCCATAAGCCTGTCGCACTGCGGACATGCTGGTCCCGCTCTGCGGTGTCTGTACTCCGGGCGCTGACCGCATACTGTCGACCAGTAGTACATCAGCGGCTGTCGGTCCTGCCAACAACAGGAACAGGGACAGGAAAAGCGCGACTGAACGGGTACTATCCATGGCTAACTCCTTGGCAAATAGGTACAATTCATAAAACTATCAATAATTTGGACTATAGCACCCGCGGCTGAAATACAAAAGTCGAAATTTTTAAACTGTGACAGACTTCACCTGCGGGCATCCGCTATTACAGTTTATCGGCAGGCGGCGCATTTTTCTAAAAAATCACCTCAGCGGAGAGCCGCTATTACTCGAACCATAACACGCCAGATATCCGTCGCACCGATGCTGGACTGGACCGACCGTCACTGTCGTTTCCTGCTGCGGCAACTGAGCCGGCATACCTTGCTGTATACGGAGATGATTACGACCGGCGCCATCCTGCGCGGCGATCGCGACCGTCAGCTGGCATTCCATGACAGCGAGCATCCGGTCGCGCTGCAACTCGGCGGCAGTAATCCGGCTGAACTCGCCGAGTGCGCGCGGATTGGCGTTGATTACGGCTATGATGAAATCAACCTGAACGTGGGCTGTCCGAGTGACCGGGTGCAGTCCGGCCGTTTCGGGGCCTGCCTGATGGCCGAGCCGGCGCTGGTGGCTGACTGCGTGAGCGCCATGCAGCAGGCGGTAGCCGTGCCGGTCACCGTCAAGACGCGTATCGGCATCGATGACAGGGACAGCTATGCTGAACTGTACCGGTTCGTCGACACGGTTCATGAAGGCGGCTGTACAGTGTTCGTGATACATGCCCGCAAGGCCTTCCTGCAAGGCCTGAGTCCGAAGGAAAACCGCACGATTCCCCCGCTGAAATATGAATACGCCTGGCAATTGAAACAGGATTTCCCGGCGCTGGACATTATCATCAATGGTGGTATTGCGAGCCTGGATGAAGCCGCGGAACACCTGCAGCGCGTGGATGGCGTCATGCTTGGCCGGGCCGCCTACCACAACCCCTGGCTGCTGACAGGGGTTGATAAGCGCTTCTACCGCGACAGTCATGCCATACCCTCGCGTGGTGAGCTGGTCAGGCAGATGCTGCCCTACATCGAGAAGGAACTTCGCAGCGGTACCTTGCTCAAACATATAACGCGGCACATGTCCGGACTTTTTCAGGGCGTACCCGGCGCAAGACTGTGGCGGCGCCACCTCAGCGAGCATGCGCACCTCGCAGGTGCCGGCAGCCGCGTACTGCTTGATGCGCTGGAAAAAGTCGAAATGTTGAACACGACAACCGAACCGGCTTACCGGTCAGGCCATGGATAATTTTATAACCACATACGAAACGGCCATTCGGCTCGGTTTCTTTTTCGGCATATTCCTGCTGATGGCCGTGTGGGAGATACTGGCACCGCGCCGGGCGCTGACGCAACCCAAGGGGTTGCGCTGGTTGAACAATATCGGCCTGGTCGTGCTGAATACCGTGCTGCTGCGACTGTTGTTCCCGCTGGCTGCCGTCGGTATTGCGATACACGCCGGTGCACAGCAATGGGGGCTGTTGAACCAGGTTGACATACCCGGCTGGCTTGCGGTCCCGTTTGCAGTCGTGGTGCTGGATGCAGCCATCTATATGCAGCACCTTATGTTTCACGCGGTACCCGTCTTCTGGCGACTGCACCGGGTGCATCATGCTGACCTCGACTTCGATGTCACTACCGGGGCGCGTTTTCACCCGATCGAGATAGTCCTTTCCATGCTGATCAAGTTCGCCGTGATAGTCCTGCTCGGTCCGCCGGTACTGGCGGTGGTGATATTCGAGGTGTTGCTGAATGGAACATCCATGTTCAACCATGCCAATGTACGGATACCGCTGGCAGTGGACCGGCTGGTGCGCCTGTTGATCGTAACCCCGGACATGCATCGCGTGCACCACTCGCACCGTCAACATGAAACCAATTCGAATTTCGGCTTTAACCTGTCTGTGTGGGACCGGCTGTTCGGTACCTACCGGGACCAGCCACAGGACGGCCACAAGGATATGATCATCGGCATCGATACCTGGCGTGATCCGGCGCACTGTACCCGTCTGCCTGGCCTGCTGTCGTTGCCGTTCATCGGCAAGATAACCGATTACGCCATCAACCGGCGCAACTTCGATGAACGTAATGAGCCCTGAAAACCTGCGTCGCCTGGTAATCCTGTTGTTGCTGGCGGCCGGCATCACAGCCGCATTCGTATGGCGCGAACAGTTGTCTATCGATGTGCTGACCGGACGTGTCGGGCAATTCGGCTGGCTTGCGCCGCTGGCATTCATCGGCGGTTATGCGATTGCCACGGTGTTCTTTTTGCCCGGAATTTTATTCACCCTGGCCGGTGGCGCGCTGTTCGGGCCGTTTTACGGCACGCTCTACAATCTCGCCGGTGCAACCATCGGCGCCACACTGGCATTCCTGCTGGCGCGTTTCATTGCCAGTGACTGGGTGGCACAGCGCACCGGCAAGCGTCTGCGGCAACTGGTCGATGGCGTCGAGGAAGAAGGCTGGCGTTTTGTGGCGTTCGTGCGACTGGTGCCGCTGTTTCCGTTCAACCTGCTCAATTATGCACTTGGCCTGACGAAAATCAGGCTCTCGCATTATGTCATCACCACGTTTATTTTCATGGCGCCCGGTGGCGCGGCCTACACTTACCTGGGCCATGCCGGGCGTGAACTCGCCAGCGGTGGTGAGGATGTTGTCCGCAAAGTACTGCTGGCCATCGCTGTTGTCGCGAGCATCGCCTTCCTGTCGCGAATCATATTGAAGCTGCGGCGCCGGGCAAAGGACGCGCAGGCGTGAAGCAGGACCTGCTCGTGATCGGCGGCGGTCCCGGCGGCCTGGTGGTTGCAAGCGTTGCCGCGCAACTGGGACTCAGGGTAACGCTGGTGGAGCAATCCGGTCGCCTGGGTGGAGACTGCCTGCATACCGGTTGCGTGCCCAGCAAGTCGCTCATCGCCATGTCCCGCATCGCCCAGACTGCCCGCGAGGGTGCGGCCATGGGCCTGCTGGCGTCGATGCCCGAAATCGACTTTACGCGCGCGGTCGACCATGTCGACAGCGTGATTGCGAAAATACAGCTGCATGACGACCCGGAGCGCTTCCGCGGCTATGGTTGCGACGTCCGCTTCGGCAAGGCCGTATTCACCGGTGATAAAGAGGTCGTGGTGGACGATGAAATCATCCGCGCCCGAAGATTCCTGATTGCGACCGGTTCCCTGCCGGCAATACCGCCGATCCCGGGGCTGGACGAGGCCGGCTACGACACCAATGAAACGATATTCCAGCGGCGTGCCTTACCCGCGAGACTGGCAGTCATCGGCGGTGGGCCGGTCGGGCTGGAACTGGCGCAGGCATTCTCGCGCCTCGGCAGCCGGGTCACGATCGTCGAAATGGCGGACCGCCTGCTGGGGGCGATGGACAGGGTGGCTGCGGCAAGCCTGCAGGACGCGCTTGTCGCAGAAGGGATCAAGCTGCATCTTTCTGCCAGCGTGACGGCCGTGCGCCGTGCCGGTGATGCCCGCCAGCTGCAACTGGAAAGTGGCGAGACGGTGGAATGCGACCGTATCCTGGTCGCAACCGGACGGCGGCCGGCCGTGCACGGTCTCGGCCTGGAGAGTGCAGGGGTCGAGTTCAGCGGCAAGGGGATTCACGTCGATCGGCGCTTGCGTACTACAAGGCGCCATATATTTGCAGTGGGTGACGTGTGCGGCCCATTCCAGTTTACCCATATGGCGGAATACCAGGCCGGCATCGCGCTGGCCAATATTGCCTTCAGGATACCCAGGAAAATCGACTACCGTGTTATTCCAAGCGTAATATACACCGATCCGGAAGTTGCCATGGTTGGCCTGACGGAGCAGCAGGCGGAAGCCGGGGGCATCAGCTATCAGGTAGCCGAATTTCCCATGGCCGATGTCGATCGCGCTATCACAGACAACGCACCGGTCGGGCAGGCCAGAATACTCGTTGCCAGGGGCAGGGTGATCGGCGCGAGTATCGTCGGCGCGCATGCCGGTGAATTGATCCATGAACTTGCGCTGGCGATGCAGGTCAGGGCAAAGGTGAAACATATCAGCGAACTGATACATGCCTATCCAACTTATGCCCAGATTAACCGGCGCGCGGTCAACAGCAGTTACGCCGGCTTGCTGCAATCGCGCAAGGTGCGTTTGCTCGTCTGGCTGCTGAATCGACTGATACCCTGAAACAAGGTCTGCACAATGCATGCAACCCTGCCTTTACTGGTACAAACCGACTTTCCCGAACTGCGACGCGCGGCACTCGAAACGCTGCAGGTCAATCTCGGTTACCTGTGCAACCAGGCCTGTCTGCATTGCCATGTCAATGCAGGGCCCAAACGCACCGAGATCATGCAGGACCGGACTGTCGATGATGTCATCCGCTTCATTGACAGGTCTGCCGTTCACACGCTTGATCTGACCGGCGGCGCGCCGGAACTGAACCCCCGTTTCAAACGCCTGGTGCTGGCCGCCCGAAAGCGCAACCTCGATGTGATCGACCGCTGTAACCTGACCGTTTTGCTGGCGCCGGGCCAGCAGGATACGGCCGGTTTTCTTGCTGATAACTCGGTTAAGATTGTTGCCTCACTTCCATGTTATATAAAGGATAATGTCGATGCCCAGCGGGGCGACGGGACATTCGAGCAGAGCCTGTCCGCCTTGCGGTTGCTGAATGAACTGGGTTACGGACAAGACGGCTCCGGGCTGATCCTCGATCTCGTTTACAATCCTCAGGGGCCGGTATTGCCGCCGGCACAACAACCGCTGGAGCAGGACTACAAACGGCACCTCGAAGAACAGTTCGGCATCGTGTTTCAACAGGCTCCTGACGCTGACCAATATGCCTATCAAGCGTTTTGGCAGCACGCTGGTCAGCCGCGGCGAGTTTAACGACTACATGCTATTGCTCAGGCGTTCGCACCTGGATGCCAATCTTGAATCCGTTATGTGCCGTACGCTCATCAGCGTTGACTGGCAGGGTTATGTGTATGATTGTGACTTCAATCAAATGCTCGGCCTTCCGGTAAACCCCGGCAGCGAAGGCCGTCTGCACATCAGCGGGCTTGCAGCAGGGGATTTAAAAGGATGCGCAATTAACGTTGCGGACCATTGTTATGCGTGCACCGCCGGACAGGGATCGGGTTGCAGCGGCGCTTTATTAAAGTAGTAATTTACAGGCAAGATAAAAATGTCACTGGATACCGAAAGTGCAGTACTGGAACGTTACACGGCCGGGGCGCGGAAAATACAGGAATCACTCTGCTGCCCGGTAGACTACGACAGCAGCCTGCTGACGATCCTGCCGAAGGAAATTATCGAGCGCGACTACGGTTGCGGCGATCCCTCCCGATACGTCTGCACTGGCGATACCGTACTCGATCTCGGTTCCGGCGGCGGCAAGATCTGCTACATGGCAGCCCAACTGGTTGGCCGGGGCGGCAAGGTCATTGGCATCGATATGAATGACGACATGCTTGCGCTGGCACGCAAGTACCAGTCTGCGATGGCCGCGCGCCTTGGCGGCAACCGCGTCGAATTCCTCAAGGGCAAGATACAGGATCTCGCCCTTGATATCAGTGCGGTACAGGAGCGGGTGGAGCAGCATGCGGATGCCGGCCACCCTGATCATGAGCTCCTGAAGCAGCTTGAAGCAGAGCAAAAACATGCCCGTCCGTTGATCGCGGATGCATCCATCGACCTGGTAATCTCCAATTGCGTTCTGAACCTGGTTGCGGATTACGAAAAACAACAAATGGTCGAGGAAATATTCCGCGTACTGAAGCCCGGCGGGCGTATCGCTATCTCCGATATCATCAGTGACCGGCCGGTGCCCGCGGCCATGAAGCATGACCCTGAACTCTGGAGCGGCTGTATATCGGGCGCGTTTCACGAGGAGGAGATGCTGGCGGTGTTTGCCGCGGCAGGGTTCCGTGCGGTGACCTATGACAAGTGGGATGTCAAGCCGTGGCAGGTGGTTAACGGCATCGAATTCCGCTCGGTGACGCTTACGGCTACCAGGCCGGCAATCGCTGCCGGTAACGATGAGCAGCATACCCTGGTCTACCGCGGCCCGTTTGACTCGGTAACCGATGAAGCCGGACATTGTTACCGGCGTGGGGCACGCTTCACGGTTACGGGAGACAGGTACAGGGTCCTGACCGGGCCCGCATACGGCGGCGCTTTCATTGACCTGACGGAAGACAGTGACCGGGATAACGGCTGTTGCCCAACGACACCGGTCAATGGCGGCTGTTGTGGCTGAGCATTCACGCCTGTCCATTATCATACCCGCCCTGAACGAGGCGGCCTGCATCGCCGGGACCCTGGAATATCTGCAGCCAATGCGATTGCGCGGGCACGAGGTCATCGTGGTGGATGGCGGCAGCGCCGACTCGACAATGCGCCTCGCCGGGCAGTTTGCAGACCTCGTCATTCGCGCTGATCGCGGTCGTGCACGGCAGATGAATGCCGGCGCAAAGCATGCAAGGGGTGACATATTATGGTTCCTGCATGCCGATACCCGGGTGCCGGAAAATGCCGACCAGCAGATCATTGCAGCGCTTGCTGCAGGAATTAACTGCTGGGGACGCTTTGATGTCGTGCTTGCAGGGCAAGGTGTGCTGCTCGATGGCATAGCCTGGTCGATGAATCTGCGTTCACGCCTGACGGGCATTGCAACGGGCGACCAGGGTATCTTCATGACCCGCGCCGCGTACGAGCAGATTGGCGGTTATGAGGATATTCCGCTAATGGAAGATATCGCTGCCAGCCGGGCGCTCGGGGCATTGACCCGTCCGGCGGCACTTCGCACCGCGCTGCATACGTCCGCAAGGCGCTGGCGCCGCCACGGTGTCATCAGGACGATTCTCACCATGTGGTGCCTGCGGCTGGGCTATTTTCTCGGCATTTCGCCGCAGCGAATGACCCGGTATTACAGCGTACATTCTTCATGAAGCATCCACGTGCGCGCGTGCTCGTAATGAGCAAGGCACCGGTTCCCGGCAAGGTCAAGACCCGCCTGATTCCGCTGCTGGGCGCGGATGCGGCGGCAGACTGCTACCGGACATTGCTGGGAAAAATCCTCGACAGCATTTGCACGGCATCGCTGTGTCCCGTGGAATTATGGTGTGCGCCACACATGCAGCATGCCTTTTTCAGCCAGTGCCGCGATCGCTATTCGCTGGTACTGGCCAGCCAATCGCCGGGCGATCTCGGCAGGCGTATGTCCCATGCCGTGGAACAGGCGCTGCAGCGTGCTGACAGTGTCGTGGTCATCGGGGCGGACTGCCCGTCGCTGACGCCCGGAGATGTCGACACCGCGTTGCAAATGCTGGCTGGCGGGACGGATGTGGTATTGGGGCCTGCCGAGGACGGCGGCTACTACCTGGTGGGTATGCATACCCACCATCCGCGCCTGTTTGAATCGATCCCCTGGGGTAGCGCAGACGTCCTGGCGCGTACCGAGCAGCGCCTCGAGGAGCTCGGCCTGTCGTACCGAAAACTGGCCACGCGCCCCGATCTCGATACACCTGCTGATTATGCTGCCTGGCGGACGACGCGGGAGAAGTGCTCCCGGGCGCCTGCATGCGATGACTGAAGACCAGGTCATTTGACTGGCGTATTGGTAATATTTGATCTATATATAGTTATACGCCATTTATCCACTGTAAATTTTTTTCCTGATAAGAGCGGCCCGGAGGAAGCACATGAGAAGACTCTATTTCCTGGTACCCGACACTGCACAGCGCGAAGATAATTGTTGACGAGCTGTTACTGGCGCGGATCGAAGAACGCCACATGCATATTGCCGCATCAGACCACCATGCGTTGACAGAAGCGAACCTGCCGGAAGCAAATCTGCTGCAGGAGAGTGATTTTGTCCCGGCCGTCGAGCGTGGCCTGGCGATCGGTGGTGCAACCGGAATTCTGGCCGGTATCGCCGCCGTCGCGATTCCCGGTGTCGGTCTGGCACTCGGCGGTGGCGCCATCCTCGGCATCGGGCTGGCAGGCGCCGGTCTCGGCGCGTGGGCATCCGGCATGATCGGCGTGTCTGTGCCAAGCTCCCGGTTAACCGAGTTTGAAAAGGCGATCGAGAACGGCAATCTGCTGATGATGGTCGATGTACCCAAGACAAGGGTCGAGGAAATAACCGCGCTGGTCAAGAAGCATCACCCTGAAGCTCATATCGAAGGCACTGAACCGGTGATTCCGGCGTTCCCGTAACAGCACTCTAGGACTTCAGTCCAATAGCCATGGCGCCATGAAATGTCCGAGAATGCATATCAGAGCAACCGTTTATGGACTGACAGCATGACAGAACGCAGAAAATATCATGACAGGCGCCACTTCGGCATCAAGCATAATCGCTCGGCAAAGTGCGACCGACGCAGCGCTCCCGACCGCCGGCTGAATAATATCTCGGCTGAATGGGTGCCGATCAATCACGTAAACATTCACCCCGTCACGCGCCTGGTATTCAGCAAGACTTGAGCTGCGGGTGGCGCGGTTCAGTCCAGGCGCCTGACCATCTCGACGTGCAGAATCCCGGCCTCGGTAAACGGTTTGCCCTGCGCTGTGAAACCTGCCTGCCGGTAAAATCCCTCGGCACCGGCCTGTGCATGCAGGTAGACGGCAGCCAGCTTCCGGCGCCGGGCGCGTTGCAGCAAATGCTCCAGAATTGCCCGGCCGATACCCCGGCCACGCCACTCACCGAGCACCGCCATACGGCCCAGTCTGCCATCAGCCTGCAAGCGGGCGGTCGCCACTGCGCGGCCGTCTTCGAGCACTGCAAGCACGTGGCAGCAACCGCTATCGAAACCATCCCACTCGAGTTGTTCCGGAATGCCCTGTTCCTGTACGAACACGGCATGCCTGATATTCCTGATCGCCGCCTGATCACGCTGCCAGTCTGCGTCGATGACCCTGAAGCCGCCTTCAGATATTGCGGGCCTGTTCACTGGCGTTGCCGGTATACGTCGCGGGGGTCAACTTCGACAATTCATCACGCACTGCTTCCGGCAAATCGAGAGACTGCAGAAAGGCATGCAGGGTAGCCTTGTTGACTGCCTGGTCGCGGGTCAACTCCTTGAGTTTTTCATAGGGTTTCTCTATGCCGTAACGGCGCATTACCGTTTGCATTGCCTCGGCCAGCACCTCCCAGCTATTGTCCAGGTCTTCCGCGGTACGCTGTTCATTGAGATGCAATTTGCCGATTCCTTTCAGGCATGATTCGCAGGCGATCACATTGTGTGCAATAGCCACGCCGATATTACGCAAAACGGTGGAATCGCTGAGATCGCGCTGCCAGCGGGAAATCGGCAGCTTTGCTGAAAAGTGGGAATACAGGGCATTGGCGATGCCGAGATTGCCCTCGCAATTTTCAAAGTCTATCGGGTTTACCTTGTGCGGCATGGTTGACGAACCGACTTCGCCGGCAACGGTTTTCTGTTTGAAGTAACCGAGCGAAATATATCCCCAGGTATCCCGGCAGAAATCGATCAGTACGGTGTTGAACCTTGCCAGCGCATCGAACTGTTCGGCCATGTAGTCATGCGGTTCTATCTGCGTGGTATATGGATTCAGTTCCAGGCCGAGGTCGCTGACGAAACCGGCGGCAAATGCAGGCCAGTCAATATCGGGGTATGCCACCAGGTGAGCATTGTAATTGCCCACCGCGCCGTTGATCTTGCCAAGCACCGGTATCGCGGCAAATTGTTCGCGCTGCCGGTTCAGGCGCATACAGACATTGGCCATCTCCTTGCCGGTAGTGGTGGGGGTGGCCGTTTGTCCATGTGTGCGTGACAGCATCGGCTTGTCTGCGTACTTCCTTGCAAGATCGCCGATTGCGTGGATGACATCATCCATCAGCGGCAATAATGACTGGCTGCGCGCCTCTTTCAGCATCAGGGCATAGGCCAGGTTATTGATGTCCTCTGACGTGCAACCGAAGTGGATAAACTCGCTGATTGCCTCCAGTTCATGGTTGCCGGCGATTTTTTCCTTCAGAAAATATTCGACTGCCTTGACGTCATGATTGGTGGTGCGCTCGATATTCTTGACCCGCTGCGCATCCTGCTCGCCGAAGTTCTCGATGATGTCGTTCAGGACACGGTTGGCATGTGAGCCGGGCGGCGGAACTTCCTTGATACCCTCGTGGGCTGCCAGGGCTTGCAGCCAGCGCACCTCGACAGTCACGCGATGACGAATCAGGCCGAATTCACTGAAAATCGGTCGTAGCATTTCGGTTTTGCCGCCGTAGCGTCCGTCAACCGGCGAAATTGCAGTAAGCTGGTTCAAATCCATATTTGGTCTCGCTGTCGGTTCGGTGTCTCAGGCGGCAAGCTGGCGCAGCACGTAGTGCAGAATTCCGCCGTTGCAGTAGTACTCGTACTCCTGCGGTGTATCGATGCGTACCCTTGCCTCGAATTCCTTTTGTTTGCCATCGCCCGCGGTGGCGATTATCCGGGTGAATTCGGCAAGACCGTCATGCAGCCCGGCAATGGTGTATGTTTCCCGCCCGTCCAGGCCAAGGCTGGCGGGTGTATCACCTGCCTTGAATTGCAGCGGTAATATACCCATGCCCACCAGGTTGGAGCGGTGAATACGCTCATAGCTTTCGGCGATCACGGCGCGCACACCCAGCAGGCGCGGGCCCTTGGCCGCCCAGTCGCGGGACGATCCCGAGCCGTACTCCTTGCCGGCGAGTATCACCAGCGGCACACCTTCCTCGCGATAGCGTTCAGATGCCGCAAAGATACTCATTTGTTCGCCACTCGGCTGGTGAACGGTAACACCACCCTCGGTGCCGGGCGCGAGCAGGTTGCGCAAGCGGATATTCGCGAAGGTACCTCGCATCATGACCTCGTGATTCCCCCGCCGCGAACCAAGCGAGTTGAAGTCCTTGCTGTCCACGCCGTTTGCTTCCAGGTAACTTGCGGCAGGACTGCCCGGTGCAATGGCGCCAGCCGGCGAAATATGGTCGGTTGTAACCGAGTCACCGAGCAACGCCAGCACGCGCGCGTCCGTGATATCGTCAACAGCGCCCGCTTCCCGGGTCATGCCTTCAAAGTAGGGCGGTTTACGTATGTAGGTTGAATCGTCCAGCCACTCGTATTGCCTGTTATCCGGCGACTGCAGTGCATTCCAGCGTGACTCGCCGGCAAATACCTCCGCATACGTGCTCCTGAACATTTCCTGGTCGACACTGCTGTTGATTACCGCGCGGATTTCATCCTGGCCGGGCCAGATATCTTTCAGGTAGACCGGTTCACCATTGCTGCCGGTGCCAAGCGGTTCGTTCTGCATATCGATATCCATGCGACCGGCGATGGCATAGGCAACGACCAGTGGCGGCGATGCAAGATAATTCATCCTGACCTCTGCATGCACGCGGCCTTCGAAATTCCGGTTGCCTGACAGTACCGAGCAAACCGACAGGTTACCCTCATGGATCGCCTTCGATACCGGCTCCGGCAGGGGTCCGGAGTTTCCGATACAGGTAGTACAGCCATAACCCACCGTGTTGAAACTCAGGCTGTTCAGCGCGTCCATCAGGCCCGCCTGCTCGAGGTACGCGGTAACAACGCGCGATCCGGGTGCCAGCGAAGTCTTGACCCAGGGCTTGACGCCGAGCCCGAGTGCGTGGGCTTTTTTGGCAACCAGCCCGGCGCCGACCATGACGGACGGGTTGGAGGTATTGGTGCACGAGGTGATCGCTGCAATCACCACGCTACCGTCATCCAGCGTGACGGTTTCGCCATTGATGACTGTGTCGACGGGTTTGCTGCTGATGTTTCGCTCCTGTTTCAGCGCTGACAGGTCGGTCTTGAAGCGTGACTTGGCATCTTTCAAAGGAACACGGTCCTGCGGTCGCTTCGGTCCGGCCAGGCTCGGCTCCACGCTGGACAGTTCCAGTTCGACTGTCTTCGTATAGCCGGCCGCTGCGGAACCCGGCTCGCGGAACATGAGCTGCTCGCGCGAGTAAGCTTCCACCAGCGCTATCTGCGACTCGCTGCGGCCGCTGAGCCGGAGGTAGGCCAGCGTTTCATCATCAACCGGGAAAAAACCGCAGGTCGCACCGTATTCCGGCGCCATGTTGGCAATGGTTGCACGGTCGGCCAGCGACAGGTGATCCAGTCCGTCACCGTAAAATTCAACGAACTTGCCGACCACGCCTTCATTGCGCAGGATTTCCACGACCGTCAACACCAGGTCGGTGGCCGTAGCGCCTTCGGTGAGATGACCGTGCAGGTGAAAACCGACCACTTGCGGGATCAGCATGGAGATCGGCTGGCCCAGCATGGCGGCTTCGGCTTCGATGCCGCCCACGCCCCAGCCGAGCACGCCAAGACCGTTGATCATTGTGGTGTGCGAATCGGTACCGACCAGCGTGTCGGGATAGGCCTGGCGGACACCCTCGTTGTCGCGTTCGAACACCACACGAGCCAGGTATTCGAGGTTGACCTGGTGCACGATACCGGTGTCCGGTGGCACTACGCGGAAGTTTGAAAATGCATTCTGGCCCCACTTGAGAAAACTGTAGCGTTCCCGGTTGCGCTGGTATTCCAGTTCGCTGTTCAGGTCGATCGCATCGGCCGAGCCGAAGCTGTCCACCTGTACCGAGTGGTCGATCACCAGTTCTGCCGGCTGCAGGGGATTGATACGGTCCGGGTCGCCGCCGAGCTGCGTCATGGCATCGCGCATGGCGGCAAGATCGACAACGGCCGGGACGCCGGTAAAGTCCTGCATCAGGACGCGCGCCGGACGAAAGGCGATTTCAACGTCGGGTTCCGCCTGCGGGTCCCAGTTGATCAGCGCCTCGATGTCTTTACGGGTAACGGTGCGTTCGTCCTCGTAGCGCAGCAGGTTTTCCAGCAGTATTTTGAGTGTATACGGCAAACGACTGATGTCACGGGTTTCGCCCAGTTTGCGCAGGTTGAAAATCTCGTATTTCCTGTTGCCGACCTCAAGCGTGTCGCGGGTGTTGAAACTGTTGTTCATGAAATCTCCATGCGGCTGGCGAAAGGAGCGTAATTATACACGGTTTCGGGCCTCCGGCAGGCCAGCACTAGTGCGCGCCGCTCATGCCACGCGACAATCTCCGGGCATGTTCAAGCAATGTTTTGCGTCTGAAGACAAGCTTGATCCGGCTACCGCCGCATTGCCGCCACAGCACGGCCGCCCGGATACCGGCAAGCAATAATGCGCGGATCATGTTCTGGCTGTCCGTCCCGGTCAGAATGCCAGGCTCTCCCTTGACCATGATCCTTGGCGCCAGTGTACTGACTGTCCGGGTGTAGATGTCGGCCAGCATGCTGATAATATCCGGCGTGATTGCCGGACCATGGACACCACCGCCCTCGCAGGATTCGATGCCCCGGCTGATTTCATCCAGCAGGGCAGGCTGCCTGGACAATTTTCGCTCAAGGTGCATGAGGGCGACGACATAGCCGGTCAGTTCCAGGTCGCGCGCGCTGCCGTTATTACCGAGTTGCTGACACAATACCTCCAGCCCGATTGCCAGCCCGGCAATCCCGTCATAGACGTCCTCAGCAGTGCCGGGGGAAGTTATGAACAGGCTGGCGATGCTGGTTTGCGTTGCCGATGTATCACGAACCTGGCCGCGCGCAGTCTGCTGTACCAGCCTGGCGGCCTGGTACATTCCGGCCAGGGCAATGGCTTGCCCGCGGAATGGATTGTCGTTGCTGTCCTTCATTTATGCTCCAAGGCCTTCCTCGATGATGCCACCGCCGAGGCATACCTCACGGTCATAAAATACGACCGACTGCCCGGCCGCCACGGCGCGTTGCGGGTCAGCGAACAGGACCGTACAGTGGTCGCCTTCCATTGCGGTAATAGTCGCTGCCTGCAATGGTTGCTGGTGGCGGATACGCGCCTGGCAGGCATACGGCAGCGCCGGCATGTCGCCACCGATCCAGTGCAACTGACTGGCGCGCAGCCCCTGCCTGTACAGGGCAGGGTGCTCGCTGCCCTGCACGACGTAGAGAATATTGGCGGCAATGTCCTTGTCCGCGACATACCAGGGTTCACCGCTTGTCTCGCGGCGTCCGCCAATCCCGAGACCCTGTCGTTGACCGATGGTATAGAAACTGACGCCTTCGTGCTGCCCGATCACCGTATTATCCAGCGTCCGTATTTCACCCGGCCGTTTGTCAAGATAACGCGCCAGGAATTCTCTGAAGCGACGCTCGCCGATAAAACAGATTCCGGTACTGTCCTTCTTGTCGGCTACTGTAAAGCCTGACCGTGCAGCCTGCGCCCTGACATCCTGCTTGAGCATATCACCCAGCGGAAACATGCTCCGTGCCAGCTGCGCCTGCGTCAGCGTATGCAGGAAATAGGTCTGGTCCTTGCTCTCATCCGCGGCACGCAACAGTTGTACAACGGGCGTCCTGCGAATGCGTGCATAGTGTCCGGTCGCAATGTATTCGGCGCCCATGGCGGTGGCGTGATCGAGGAATGCCCGGAACTTGATTTCACGATTGCAGACGATGTCCGGGCTCGGTGTTCGGCCTGCCGCACATTCCTCGAGGAAATGTGCGAAAACACGTTGCCAGTATTCAGCGGAAAAACTCACGGTTTGCAGTTCGATACCAAGCCGGTCGGCGATTTCACGCGCATCGGCCAGGTCGGCTTCCGCGGGACAATGGCCCGCATCGTCGTCATCGTCCCAGTTCTTCATGAATACTGCGGTGACATCATGTCCCTGTCGCAGCAGCATTTGCGCCGCGACAGCAGAATCGACACCCCCGGACAGACCCACTACGACCCTGCTCACTGGCTACTCGATATCTGCCAGCAGGGACAGGGGGTAGGACGCGCCGCCGAGGTAATCCTCGATACAGCGCAACACCAGCGGACTGCGGAGTTCAGCTCGCCGCTCCCTGATCTCGTCGACGTCCATCCACAGCACCCGTTCAATGTCGGTATCCAGCGGGCGGTCCGGAAAGTGGGCGGTGCCATGTCCAGCAAAACCGACACGCATGAAGGTCACCTGTTTGCGCGGATGGCGCCAGCGGTAAACGCCGATTACCGACGTCGGCGCAAACTGCCATGCCGACTCTTCCAGGGTCTCGCGGATGACGGCATCAAGCAGGCTTT
This sequence comes from uncultured Halobacteria archaeon, assembly GCA_963768575.1. Classification (GTDB taxonomy): domain Bacteria; phylum Pseudomonadota; class Gammaproteobacteria; order UBA9214; family UBA9214; genus UBA9214. The sequence goes on along the minus strand of CAVYIJ010000001.1, from coordinate 211,848 downwards.
CATTGTCTTCAAGGTGCCCGGCAGGCTGGTTGTAAACCGTGCGCCCGCCACTGCGCTCCTGTACCAGCAGGAATTTGCCGTCGCGTTCAATTACCGCGGCAACCGTCACGTGGGGTGTCCAGATCATATCCATTAGCTTTCAAATAGTTACCTTTTTGTGTCTTGTCCGGAACCGGTAAAACTTTTTTCCGCAGCGGGGGTCGTAACCGGTGATGTTCATGCTAGATTATTGGCGCTCGCACTGTATCAATGATTCACCTATACTCTGCGGCTCGTTTAAGTGACTGTAGTTATGCCTTTTTGCTGAGGCAATATCGCACAGCATTTTTATAACGATAAACAAATACAAACTTTTTTTATAAGCGTTCTGGAGGATTTGGTAATGACAGGCATGCTAAGAAAAACCCTGATCACGGGATTTATATTCATTATTTCAACTGGTAGCGCCCTGGCACAGGTTATCATGCCATTTGTGCTCGCGGGTACATCCAGCGGAGATGTCGCAACTGTTTCAGCCGAGGTGAAATCCAAGGTCACGGCCGGGGGCTTTGAGGTCGTGGGCGAATATTCACCCTATGCCGATGCACATATCATTGTCGTTACCAACGACGCCCAGAAGGGCCATGCTGCAAAGTCCGAGTTCGGCGGCTATGGCGCAATTACCCGCATCTCGGTGACGAAGAATGGCGACAGCACCGAGGTGGTCTACACCAATCCTGTCTACATGGCGGCCGCCTACCGCATGGCCAGCGACATGGCCGATGTCCGCAGCCAGCTGGAAAGCGCCCTGGGTGCCCAGAAGGACTTCGGTTCCGAGAAGGACCTGACGGCTGAAGACCTGCGCAAGTATCACTACACCGTCATGATGGAGTACTTCGACGATCCGAGCGAGCTGGCCGAGTACGATAGCCAGGCTGAAGCCGTCAAGGCCGTTGAAGCCGCGCTGGCTGCCGGTAGTGGTGGCACCAGCAAGGTCTATCGTGTCGATATCCCGGGCAAGGACGAAACTGTGTTCGGTGTTGCCCTCAAGGGTGTTGATGCCGATGACTGCAGCGGTGATGAATACATCATGGGCCGCATCGATAGAGCCTCTCCGCGTTCAACCGCTCACCTGCCGTATGAAATGGTCGTCACGGATGGTGTAGCACGTGCCTTGTATGCGCGTTTCCGTATCGCCATCAACTGGCCGCATCTGCCGATGGTCGCCAGCGAAACCGGAGCGACTTTCATGAGCATCATGTGTGCACCGGGCGCCATCGAGGAAGCGCTGATCCAGGGTGCCGGAGAGGAGCCGTAAGCTTAAAAAACTGTCGTAACGATTACAGACAGTTGCAGTAACAAAAAGCCCCTGCTTGCTGCAGGGGCTTTTTTTTCGTGAATGCAATAATCAATTCAGGACGGACAACAGGCACGCCCGTAATATTGCCGTGCCGGCGAATGCGATCACCGTCCATGCAGTTCTGGCGACGGCAGCGCCGCAGTTTCCCATGTTGCCTTCCATCAGATGCTGCCGCGCCCCTTTGGGTACAGCGTGATCGCGACATACCATCGATACTCGTGTCACGCATCCGCTGGCCGCACGAGTCGATGCAGCCGGTATGGGCCGGGGTGCCAGGCAGTCCGCTGCCGTGGCGTGGCAATCACCCGGTAGAACCGGTCAAACCGCAGGCCGCATCAGGGGGCTGTACCTGATCGCGTGCAGCCGTTATTTTTACTGTTGATACTGCACTTTGCGCGTCAAGATTTACTCGAATATGCCGATTTATCGGGTGTTGTCCGTGGTCGGCCAGCAGGAATATTTTTCTGGCCTGCAACGCAATTCAGCATGTATGCTCATGAAATAAGTGGTAAAATGTTTTCACAGGTTGATTTTTCGTAACCGGAATTCAGTGCAGACAGGCAGGGCATGAGCAACGAAGACAAGCATCGCGGTGACGACGGGCTGGCGCTTGAGGAGGCGAAACCAAAGCTCAAGGAACCATCCATGTACCGGGTGTTTCTGCTGAACGATGACTATACGCCGATGGAGTTCGTCGTCACACTGCTGGAGAAATTGTTCGGCATGGACCGCGAAAAGGCGACACGAGTAATGTTGCTGGTACACAGCCAGGGCAAGGGTATCTGCGGCGTCTATACCTACGAAATCGCGGAAACCAAGGTTGCACAGGTTAACGAATATGCACAACGACACCAGCACCCGTTGATGTGCAGTATGGAAAAGGCATAGCGTCGACAGATAAAGAGGTAGAGTCATGCTGAGCAAGGAACTCGAATTCACGCTGAATCTCGCTTTCAAGGAAGCGCGGGAGAAGAACCATGAGTTCATGACAGTGGAACACCTCCTGTACGCCTTGCTTGGCAATCCCACAGCCGTGGAAGTACTGCGTGCCTGCGGCGGCAACCTCGAACAACTCAAGCATGACGTCGGCAAGTTCCTCGATGAGACCACGCCATGCCTGTCTGCCGACGATACACGCGAGACCCAGCCGACTCTCGGTTTCCAGCGTGTCTTGCAACGGGCAGTCTTCCATGTGCAGTCCTCTGACAAGAACGAGGTAACCGGCGCGAACGTGCTGGTGGCGATCTTCAGTGAACAGGAATCACAGGCAGTCTATTTCCTGAACAAACTCGATATCACGCGACTGGATGTCATCAACTATATTTCTCACGGAATCTCCAAGGTCAACGACCAGCACGAGGAAAACCTCGAGAGCCCCGAGGAACTTGAAAGCCCTGATACCACGGCAAAACAACCGCTGGAAACATTCGCAACCAATCTCAACGAGCAGGCTGCGCAGGGAAAAATTGATCCACTGATCGGCCGGCGCGCGGAGATTCAGCGCACCGTGCAGATCCTGTGTCGCCGCCGCAAGAACAACCCGCTGTTCGTTGGCGAGGCCGGTGTCGGCAAGACTGCACTGGCCGAAGGCCTGGCGAAAATGATCGTCGAGGGCGAGGTACCCGAGGTACTGCTCAACAGCACCATCTATTCGCTCGACCTCGGTTCACTGGTTGCCGGCACCAAGTACCGCGGCGATTTCGAAAAACGTTTCAAGGCCGTCCTCGGGCAGTTGAAGAAGGAAGTGGGCGCAATACTCTTTATTGACGAAATACACACCATGATCGGCGCAGGCGCGGCCTCGGGCGGCGTCATGGATGCGTCCAACCTCATCAAGCCGATGCTGGCGTCCGGTGAACTGAAATGCATCGGCTCGACCACCTACACCGAGTACCGCGGTATTTTCGAAAAGGACCATGCGCTGTCGCGCCGCTTCCAGAAAGTCGATGTTGTCGAACCGTCCGTGGAAGAGACCATTACCATCCTGAAAGGACTGAAATCGCGCTTCGAGGAACACCACAAGGTGAAGTATTCGGCCCCGGCACTGCGCCTGGCCGCCGAACTGTCCGACCGTTATATCCATGACCGCCACCTGCCGGACAAGGCCATTGACGTGATCGACGAGGCCGGTGCAGGGCAACGTCTGCGCGCGCCATCGAAGCGCAAAAAAACCGTCGGTGTAGCCGATATCGAACACGTGATCGCCCAGATGGCGCGCATACCGGAGAAATCGGTTAGCGCCTCTGACAAGGAATCGCTGCGCACGCTCGAGCGCGACCTGAAGATGGTGGTTTATGGCCAGGACGAGGCTATCGAAACACTGGCGAATTCCATCAAGATGTCCCGCTCCGGTCTCGGCAGTGAAGCCAAGCCCATCGGGTCGTTCCTGTTTGCCGGTCCCACCGGTGTCGGCAAAACCGAGGTGACGCGTCAACTGGCCCGCATCCTCGGTGTTGAACTGGTCCGCTTCGACATGTCCGAGTACATGGAACGGCATACCGTGTCCCGCCTGATCGGCGCGCCTCCGGGTTACGTCGGGTACGACCAGGGCGGCCTGCTTACCGAAGCAATCAGCAGGACACCGCATGTGGTATTGCTTCTCGACGAGATCGAGAAGGCACACCCGGATGTCTTCAATTTGCTGTTGCAGGTCATGGACCACGGCACACTCACTGACAACAACGGACGCAAGGCGGATTTCCGCAATGTCGTGCTGGTGATGACCACCAATGCCGGCGCCCAGGAAATGAGCCGGGCATCAATCGGCTTCCGCAACCAGGACCATTCGTCTGATGCGATGGGGGCCGTCAATAAACTGTTTACGCCTGAATTCCGGAACCGGCTTGATGCCATCGTGCAGTTCAATTCACTGGACCCAACGGTCATCGTGCAGGTAGTCGACAAGTTCATTTTCGAACTGGAAGCCCAGTTGCAGGAACAGCAGGTGACACTGGAAGTGCTTGAATCGGCCCGCCTGTGGCTGGCAGAGCATGGCTACGACCCGAACATGGGTGCACGCCCGATGGCCCGCCTGATACAGCAACACATCAAGAAACCGCTGGCCGAGGAGTTACTCTTCGGGCGGCTTGCCAAGGGCGGACACCTGATAGTCGGCGTCGAGGATGACAAGCTGGCCTTCGACATCAAGGGGAAGAAAGTCCCGGTTTCCTGATCACGCTGGAATTGGCTCCTGCCCCCGGACATAGCCGCAGGTGTGCCTGCAATAATCGATAAACCTGCTGGAGAGGGCTAGCCCGCGATACTACTAGCGTGCGCGGTAGGTAATACGACCCTTGCTCAGGTCATAGGGTGTCAGTTCCACGGTGACCTTGTCACCCCTCAGAATTCGAATATAGTGCTTGCGCATCTTGCCGGAAATGTGGGCGGTCACTACGTGACCATTTTCCAGCTCAACCCGAAACATGGTATTTGGCAGGGTCTCGGTAACCGTGCCTTCCATCTCAATGTGATCTTCTTTCGCCATAGTGCCTTTAGCCTGAATGATTCAGCGGCGGATTATACCTTAAAATCCCGCCAGTCAAATGCCTGATAACATGAATGTTTCATGGCGGGTTTATTGCAAATCGTCATCAATTACCCATTCCACGGGAGCGGTCTGCCATGTTTGCTGTTGCAACAGGTGTATGAACTCACGCCGGGGAATCGAAACCGCGCCGAGACTCTCCAGGTGACGGGTATGGACCTGGCAATCGATCAGGCGGAACCCGCGGCGTTGCAGATGCCGGACAAGTGTAACGAAGCCGATCTTGGAGGCATCAGCGACCCGCGTGAACATGGACTCGCCGAAGAACACTCGCCCCTGCGCCAGCCCGTACAACCCGCCGACCAGCTCACCGTCAAGCCAGCACTCTACCGAATGCGCATGCCCGAGTTCGTGCAGCCGGGTATAGGCGGCCTCCATCTCGGCCGTAATCCAGGTGCCTGCCTGGCCCGGTCGGGGTTTTGCGCATTCATTGATGACCCGTTCAAATACCGTGTCCAGCGTGACCCGGAAACGTTTTTTGCGCAGCGTCTTGGCAAGGCTGCGCGAGACCCGTAATGCTTCCGGGAACAGCACCAGTCGCGGGTCGGGTGACCACCACAGAATCGGCTGCTCCGGTCCGTACCAGGGGAAAATACCATTGCGATAGGCATGCAGCAGCCGCTCGCTGGACAGGTCGCCGCCGATGGCAAGCAGTCCGTCGGGTTCAAGCAGGGCGAGTTCGACATCCGGAAAATAGATTTCCGCGCTGTCCGGATCGATCCAGTAGGGGGAGGATCCATGATTCTGGGTCATTGCCTGTTACCTGCCTCTCCGGGTTGCCGTCAAGTGCCATCTTCCTGCCTGAACGGCGAAGTGAGCTGCAATTCATCATGGTATTCGACCATCATGTCATGCTCCTGAAGCAGGTAGTGCTGAATGGCATCGCGAAACCGGTGGTCCCTGATCCAGTGTGCTGACCAGGTGTAGGTCGGGATAAAGCCACGGCTGATCTTGTGCTCGCCCTGTACGCCGGGCTCGAACAGCGCCAGGCCATGCTCGATGCAATAATCGATTCCCTGGTAATAGCAGGTCTCGAAATGCAGGCTGTGATATTCCTCCCTGCATCCCCAGTGACGCCCGTAGAGGGCATTCGCGCCGCGCAACATGATTGCACCGGCAACCGGCTCACCCAGTTTGCGCGCAAACACCAGCACCAGTTGCTCACCCATGGTCCGGCCGATCTCGCGAAAAAATTCCAGTGTCAGCGTCGGCATGCCCGACTTGCGATCGAAAGTTGAGCGATAGAAACCATGCATGATTTCCCAATCACTGTCTGACATGTCCTGGCCGTGCAGCAGTTCCATCCGGATGCCGGCTTCATTTACGCGGCGGCGTTCACGACGGATTTTCTTGCGCTTGCGCGAACTGAGCGCGGCGAGAAAATCATCGAACGACCGGTAGCCACGGTTGTGCCAGTGGAAATGGCAACCGGTTCGCCGCAAGTGGCCGAATTCCAGTAGCCTGGCGGTGTCTTCCCGGTCGGGAAACAACCAGTGCAGCGTCGAGCAGCCAGTGTCCCGGGCCAGCGCCAGCGCGGCTTCGATCAGCTGTTTGGTAACGGCCTGCCGGTCGGCTTGCCTGTCGACCAGCAGGCGGTGGCCCGTTACCGGGGTATACGGAATGGCCGAGACCAGTTTAGGATAATAATTCACGCCGCTGCGGTGCCAGGCATCTGCCCAGGCCCAGTCAAAGACGAATTCACCGTATGAATTATCCTTCAGGTAGAGCGGGGCGATACCGCACAACTGGTCCTGATCATCACGCACTACTATATGGCAGGGCAACCAGCCGTGCTTTTCGCCGACACAATCATGCTTTTCCAGGGCGGCGAGAAATTCGTGCCGCAGGAAAGGGTGCGAGGTGCCCGCTACCCGGTTCCAGTCAGCAGCCGGGATGGTCGTGATGTCCCTTATAACGTAAGACTGCACCGGCAGGTTCCACCGTCTACGTCGCGGACGGCGTGCGGTACAGGCTCAGGTCCCCGCCTGGTGCGCAAGGTTGTCGAGATAGACCTCGGCATCGAGTGCGGCCATACAGCCGGTACCGGCTGACGTAACGGCCTGCCGGTATACATGGTCGCTTACATCACCGGCGGCAAATACGCCCGCGACACTGGTAGACGTCGCCATGCCTTCAAGTCCGCTTTTCACCTTGATATAGCCGTTGTTCATATCAAGCTGGCCATCGAATATTTGTGTATTGGGTTTATGGCCAATGGCGATGAAGACACCGTGCACATCGATATCACGCGTGGTATCGTCCTTGACGCTGCGAATGCGCATGCCGGTCACGCCGCTGTCGTCACCGGTAACCTCATCGAGCACACTGTCCCAGGCAATGGTCATGACGCCTTCCTGCTCTTTCTTGAACAGGCGGTCCTGCAGTATTTTTTCGGCGCGCAACTTGTCACGGCGATGCACCAGCGTCACATGCGAGGCAATGTTCGCGAGATACAGGGCCTCTTCGACGGCGGTGTTGCCGCCACCGATCACGGCTACCGCACGGCCCTTGTAGAAAAAGCCGTCGCAGGTGGCGCATGCGGAAACCCCCTTGCCCTTGAATGCCTCTTCCGATTCAAGGCCGAGATACATGGCCGAGGCGCCGGTGGCGATGATCAGCGCATCGCAGGTATAAACGCCGGAGTCGCCTTCCAGGCGAAACGGTTGCTGCTTGAGGTCAACAGTATGAATATGGTCAAAGACGATTTCGGTGTTGAAGCGCTCGGCGTGCTTGCGCATATCCTCCATGAGCGGCGGTCCCTGCATACCTTCCGGTCCACCCGGCCAGTTTTCCACCTCGGTGGTGGTCATCAACTGGCCGCCCTGTTCAAGACCGGTGACCAGGACCGGCGCCAGGTTTGCCCGCGCCGCATAAACCGCGGCTGTATATCCGGCGGGACCGGAACCCAGGATCAGAAGGCGGCAGTGCTTGATATCGCTCATGTATAATGACTCCGGTTTAGTATGTTTAAATTTCCATTCAGGTGTGCAGGGATTGTGCAGATTATTGATTATCGACAGATTACTGTACGGATGGTTCCGATTACCGGTGCCCGGGGACAAACAGCCCTGCGCATGTTACGTAACTTCATTGTACGGGTAAAGCCGGCATGAAAATCGGCATACCGCGTGAAATAAAACCACGGGAAGGGCGTGTGGCGCTGCACCCGGCAGCCTGTGGCAGCCTGGTCGAGGACGGCCATACAGTGTTCATCGAAAAGGGCGCCGGCCTGCTGTCCGGCTATCCAGACGCGCATTATATCGCGGCCGGTGCGACCATCACCCCGGATGCGCCCGCGACCTACGGGCAGGCCGACCTGGTCGTCAAGGTCAAGGAACCGGTCGCGCAGGACCTGGAATTGCTGCGCGCTACGCATACACTGTTCTGCTTCCTGCATCTCGCGCCGGCACCGGACCTTGCCCGGCGGCTGCAAGCCATTGGCCTGACTGCCATCGGCTTCGAAACACTGGCGACTGACAGCGGGGCGCTTCCACTACTGGCGCCGATGAGTGATATAGCCGGCCGCCTGGCCACCCAGGTCGGTACGCATCTGCTGCATCAGCCCCAGGGCGGCAAGGGCTTGTTGCTGGGCGGACTGCCGGGAGCCGCGCGCGGTCGCGTGACAGTCATCGGCGCCGGTCACGCCGGCGGTAATGCGGCGGCAATGGCGGCATCGATCGGTGCCGAAGTCACGGTGTTCGATATCCGCAATGAGCGCCTGGCGGACATGCGGGCACTTGGCAACAACGTGACGGCACTGTATCCATACCCGGACAGTATCAGCCATGAAGTGGCGAATGCAGACCTGTTGATCGGCGCGACGCTGCGGCCCGGCAGCCGCGCGCAGCACATCGTTACACGCGAGATGGTAGGCAGCATGCAGCCCGGCAGCGTGGTCGTTGATATCTCGGTGGACCAGGGCGGCTGTATCGAAACCACGCGCCCGACCAGCTACGACGACCCGACTTACATCGACATGGGCGTCGTCCATTTCTGCGTCACCAATATGCCCGGCGCGGTGCCGCGCAGTGCCACGCAGGCCCTGTCGGCCGTGTTGTTGCCCTATGTGAAGCAGTTGACGCAGCCGGACTGGAGCGCGTTTGCACCGTTGCAGCGTGCAATTAATGTGCAGGATGGACAGGTGGTGCACCCTGCGCTGCAGGAAGCACTTGATTGACGGATAAAAAAACGAATAGAATCCAGCGATTGGCGGGAATACCTACGAAAGAGGATTATTTTGGGACAGGCGCGACGTAAAAATAAGGATCAGAAAAAACTCACCCACCAGGTATCGCACGGTCTGCGCGAGGGCGCATTGCTGATTCTGGGCGCCGTTGCCATCTTCCTGCTGGTGTCGCTGATCAGTTATCACCCGGCAGACCCCGGCTGGTCGAACAGCGGTGACGTGGCCCGAATAAATAATGCGGGCGGCATCATCGGTGCCTGGCTGGCTGATATTCTCCTTTATCTGCTCGGCTATCTTGCCTACCTGTTACCGGTCATGGTCGGCTACAGCGGCTGGCTGGTTTACCGCGGCCATACCCCGGCGGGCGGCATCGATCTGCATGTGCTTGCCGTCCGCTGGTCCGGTTTCCTGCTGACCGTCGGTGCCGGCTGCGGCCTGGCCTCGATGGAGCGCGCCGCAAGCAATGACTATTTGCCGGCAGGCGCGGGCGGCGTGCTCGGGAATCTCATCGGCAACAACCTGGTCGACGTCGTCAGCCCGATTGGTGCAACCCTGTTCCTGCTGGCACTGTTCCTGGCCGGCGCCACCCTGTTCACCGGGATGTCCTGGCTGGTGGTAATGGATTTCGTGGGTAAATACACGCTGATTGCCTTTGACTACGTGTATGAGCTGGCGAGTGGACTACCCGAGCAGCTCGCAGCCCGCAAGGCACGGACCGAGCGCGAGGAAGTGATCAAGGCCAGCCAGCAGAAAATAGCCAAGCGCAAGCCGGTCAGGATTGAGCCGGTCATTACCAAACCGCAGACCAGCGATCGCAAGGAACGGGAGCGGCAGGTGCCGCTGTTCGACCCGCCGACCGACTCGGAATTGCCGCCGTTGTTGCTACTGGATGAACCGCGACCCTCCAATGCCGGTTACTCGGAATCGTCGCTGGAAGCGATGTCGCGACTCGTCGAGATGAAACTGCAGGACTTCAATATCGAGGTCGAAGTCGTTGCCGTCAATCCCGGCCCGGTGATCACGCGTTTCGAACTGGATCTTGGCCCCGGCGTCAAGGTGAGCCAGGTCAGCAACCTGTCGAAAGATATTGCCCGTGCGCTATCGACCATCAGCGTGCGCGTGGTCGAGGTGATTCCCGGTAAATCGGTCATCGGCCTGGAAATACCGAACGAACATCGCGCCATCATCAGCCTGAGCGAGATCCTCAACACGGAGGAATACGAATCATCCAGCTCGCCGCTGACTCTGGCACTGGGCAAGGACATCAGTGGCTCGCCGGTCGTGGTCAACCTGGCGAAGATGCCGCACCTGCTGGTAGCCGGCACCACCGGATCCGGAAAATCGGTCGGCATCAATGCAATGATACTGAGCCTGCTGTACAAAACCCTGCCGAAAGACGTGCGGCTGATCATGATCGATCCGAAGATGCTGGAGTTGTCGGTATACGAGGGCATTCCGCACCTGCTCACACCGGTCGTCACCGACATGAACGAGGCCGCGAACGCGCTGCGCTGGTGTGTCGGCGAGATGGAACGCCGCTACCGCCTGATGGCGGCACTCGGCGTGCGTAACATCGGCAACTACAACCGCAAGGTGCGCGAGGCAATCGAGGCCGGCACACCGATTCCGGACCCGCTGTTCAAACCGGAGGAGGCGCTGGAAGGGACCGAGCACCCGTCACTGCAGCCGCTGCCGTACATCGTCATCGTCATCGACGAACTGGCTGACATGATGATGGTGGTCGGCAAGAAAGTTGAAGAATTGATCGCCCGCCTTGCGCAGAAGGCGCGCGCCGCGGGCGTGCATCTCATCCTCGCCACCCAGCGGCCATCGGTCGATGTCATAACCGGCCTGATCAAGGCCAATATCCCGACCCGCATTGCCTTCCAGGTGTCGTCCAAGATCGATTCGCGCACCATCCTCGACCAGATGGGTGCCGAACAGTTGCTCGGGCACGGCGACATGCTGTACATGGCACCGGGCACCAGCGTGCCGGTGCGCGTACACGGCGCGTTTGTCTCCGACCAGGAAGTCCACAAGGTTGCCGCACACCTGAAGGGCAAATCAGAGCCGGAGTACATGACCGAAATACTGGAGGTCTCCAGCGAACCGGTGCCCGGATTGTCGCCGGCCAACGGCGGCGGCGACGGCGGCGATACCGAGTCTGACCCGCTGTACGACCAGGCGGTCATGATCGTGACGCAAACCCGCAAGGCATCGATCTCGGGCGTGCAGCGTCGGCTCAAGATCGGCTACAACCGCGCCGCACGCATGATTGAACACATGGAAGAAACCGGTGTCGTAAGTCCCATGGAAACCAACGGCAGCCGCGAAGTGCTGGCACCACCCCCGCCAGACGCATGAATACAGTCTACCGCAAACTGATTACTCGCAGGCCTGCTGCTGCTCGCCACACACTCGGCGTTCGCGGATGCAACATCGCCACGCCTCGCCGATTTCTTCACTGATCTGCAAACCCTGTCGGCCGATTTCGATCAGCAGGTGCTCGACAGCAATAACCTGGAAATCCAGTCCTCGAAAGGACGCATGTGGATCATGCGGCCTGGCATGTTTCGCTGGGATTACCTGGAGCCATACCAGCAGCAGGTAGTGGCGGACGGTCAGCGACTCTGGTCTTACGACAAGGACCTCGAACAGGTCACGGTACAGGCGATGGCTGAAGTGCTGACGACCACGCCGGCGATGTTGTTGAGCGGCGATCAGCCCCTGGAAGAGGTTTTCAATATACGCGAAGATACCGACCGGGGTATTCTGCTGACGCCGAAAAACAATGACAGTAACGTCACCGAGTTGCGACTGCAGTTCAATGAAGGCGGGCTGGAGCAGATCGCGGCGGCGGATAATTTCGGTAATACCACCGTGTTCAGCTTCTCCAACGTCAAACGCAATCCGCTACTGGACCGCCAGTTGTTCCAGTTCGATCCGCCGGACGGCACCGATATCGTCGGCGACGGGCCGTAAGTCACCCGATGCCCAACCCGGCGGAACCCTGGCGACCGCTGGCCGATCGCATGCGGCCGCGCACGCTGGACGCGTTCATCGGCCAGTCGCACATCCTCGGAGAAAACAAGCCGCTGCGCCGTGCACTGGCGGAAGGGCAACCTGCACTCCATGGTGTTGTGGGGGCCACCGGGTACCGGCAAGACCACGCTGGCGCGCCTGCTGGCGGATACCACGCAGGCGGAATTCATGACCCTGTCGGCCGTGCTGGCCGGGGTCAAGGATATCCGCAACGCGGTAGCTGCCGCACAGCAGATTCGCGACATGGAAGGACGCCAGACCGTCCTGTTCATCGACGAGGCACACCGCTTCAACAAGTCACAGCAGGACGCATTTCTCCCGTTCGTGGAAGACGGGACTGTCATCTTTATCGGCGCGACCACCGAAAACCCGTCATTCGAACTGAACAGCGCACTGCTCTCGCGCGCGCGCACCTACGTGCTCAAGCGCCTCGAACCGGAAGTTTTGCGCACCATTATCGATACCGCCCTTGGCGACCGCGAGCACGGCCTGGGCGAGCTGCAACTGGAGTTGCCTGACGCGTTGCGTGACCGGCTGGCACAGGCCGCTGACGGTGACGCGCGACGCGCCCTGAACCTGCTGGAGATTGCCGCTGACCTGGCGGAAGAACGACAGGGCAGGCGCGTCATCCCGGAAACGGTCCTGAACGAAGTCATCGCCGGCGGCAGTCGCCGCTTCGACAAGGGCGGCGACGATTTTTACGACCAGATCTCCGCCTTGCACAAGTCGGTGCGCGGCTCCAGTCCCGACGCTGCGCTGTACTGGCTGGTGCGCATGCTGGATGGAGGCTGCGACCCGATATATATCGCCCGACGGCTGGTGCGCATGGCCTCGGAAGATATCGGCAACGCGGACCCGCGCGCATTGACCCTGTGCCTGCAAGCCTGGGACGTACAGGAACGACTCGGCAGTCCGGAGGGCGAACTGGCGCTGGCACAGGCCGTGCATCTATCTCGCCTGTGCCGCGAAGAGCAATGCCGTGTACAAAGCCTTCAATACCGCGATGGCCGATGTACGAAAAACCGGCTCCCTGGAAGTCCCGGTACACCTGCGCAATGCGCCGACGAAACTGATGAAGGAACTCGGTTACGGCAAGACCTACCGCTATGCGCATGACGAACCGGAGGGTTATGCGGCCGGCGAGCAGTATTTTCCGGACGGCATGGATGATCCAGGTTACTACCAGCCGGTATCGCGCGGGCTGGAGATAAAAATCGCGGAAAAGCTGGCGCACCTGCGGGAACTGGACCGCAAGCACTCAAAATGAAAGCTGTAGGAGCGGATCGCAGCCGCGAATGGACTTATAAAAACCGCTCACGCAAAGTCGCCAAGGCGCCAAGAAAGCAGAAACCTGCCACAGAGCACACAGAGCACACAGAGCACACAGAGCACGCAGAGACTCGCCAAAACTGAATTATCTCTGTGGCCCCTGTAGCTATGATTTTTTCGTGTGGTTTCTATCAAGCGTGCAGGTGGGCTGGCTTTCCCCGGTGTCAAGGCGAGGCTCGTCCGCGCCTGACAGGAATTTGACCGGGCATTAGTTTGCTTCTGTGTGCTCTGTGGCGAAGGCATATTAATCAAACTGTGTAGTGTAATATGCGCATATGACCCAACTGATCGCTATCGCCGCCGGCGGCGCCATCGGCGCACTGTTGCGCTACTGGACCTCAGTCGCGGTACACGCCAGGCTGGGCGCCGGCTTTCCGTACGGTACCCTGGCCGTCAACGTCATCGGCAGCCTGTTAATGGGTTTCCTGTATATCTGGTTGATCGACCGCATGGCGGTCGGCCCGGCCATGCGTGCCTTTATGCTGATCGGCGTGCTGGGCGCCTTCACTACCTTTTCGACCTTTTCCATTGAAACACTCAACCTGCTGGAATCAGGCCAGGCGGGCAGGGCGCTGATCAACGTGTTCGTCAGTGTCCTTGTGTGCGTGTCGGCCGCCGCCGTCGGTGTGTTCGCTGCGAGGCAACTATGAAGAAACTCGATGTTACGTTTGTCCATATTTACATGACGGAAGGCGAAGGACGCCTGCAAGGCCTGCTGGAACGCCTGCACGACGAGGAAAAGGTGCAGGGCGTAACGGTATTCCGCGGGATCAGCGGTTTCGGCAGGTCCGGAATCATGCACTCGTCCATGCTGCTGGACATGTCGCTGGACCTCCCGCTGGTGATCGAATTCTTCGACGTGCCGGAGAAAGTGGACACCATACTCGAACATGTCAGCGCCGATATCGACCCGGGCCATATCGTGAGCTGGCCGGCGACATTGATTGTCTAGTTCAGGTTCGCGGCCAAAAGGGTTATGCCAGCGCCTGTTTAACACAACTGTAGGAGCGCTTTGCGATGTACAGGGACAAGGCTGCCTAGCGGCCTTGTAGTTCAAGCCGCAGGAGGCATGGATGCCGGGAGCGGCCAGGCGCGAAATGATAAGCGTCCGATATATTCGCGGCTGCAAGGCGCTCCTACGCCCAATCGACAAATCTGCGGGAGAGTCCACCCGCGAACTATTCGCCAGCGGACAGTCTCCTGCATTACAATTGGCCAGCTGATTCGTAACCAGACACAGATAAATCAAGGACCATCATGCTTGATCCCAAACTCCTGCGCAGTGACCTGACTGGTGTCGCCGCGCAACTCGCGCGACGCGGCTTCATCCTGGATACTGACACCCTGCAGTCACTGGAAGAGCGGCGCAAGGCTATCCAGGTGCAGACCCAGGCATTGCAGGCCGAACGCAATGCACGCTCAAAGGGCATCGGCAAGGCCAAGGCCGCCGGTGAGGATATTGCCCCGCTGCTGCGGGAAGTCGAGGGGCTGGGCGATCAATTGAAGGCCGCGGAAGAGGACCTGGCCGGCCTGCAGGAGGAACTCAATTCCATCCTGATGGGCATCCCCAACATCCCGCATGCCTCTGTCCCGGACGGCAAGGGCGAGGAGGACAACGCAGAAATCAGGAAATGGGGCGAGCCCGCCGTCTTTGATTTCGAACCGAAAGACCATGTCGATCTCGGCGAGGGCCTCGGGCAACTGGATTTCGAGACGGCCGCCAGGCTCACCGGTTCGCGCTTCTGTGTCATGCATGGACCGCTGGCGCGCCTGCACCGTGCGCTGATCCAGTTCATGCTGGATACGCACACGCAACAGCACGGTTACAATGAAGTCTATGTCCCGTACCTGGTAAACGCCGACAGCCTGCGTGGCACCGGTCAATTACCGAAATTCGAGGAAGACCTGTTCAAGACAGCCGGCGCGGATGAATTCTATTTGATCCCGACCGCCGAGGTGCCGGTCACCAACCTGGCTCGCGATACCATTCTCGAGGCGGATCAACTGCCGACGTGTTTTACCGCGCATACGCCATGTTTCCGTTCCGAGGCCGGTTCCTACGGCAAGGACACGCGCGGCATGATACGCCAGCACCAGTTCGAAAAGGTTGAAATGGTGCAACTGGTGCGCCCGAGTGACTCGTATGCGGCGCTCGAGACGCTCACCGGCCACGCGGAAAATATCCTGCAGCAGCTCGAGCTCCCCTACCGCGTGGTGGTCCTGTGTACCGGTGATATCGGCTTTTCCGCCGCCAAGACCTACGATCTCGAGGTCTGGTTGCCGGGACAACAGAAATACCGCGAGATTTCATCCTGCAGCAATTTCGAGGCCTTCCAGGCGCGCCGCATGCAGGCACGCTGGCGCAATCCCGAGACCGGCAAGCCCGAATTACTGCATACCCTGAACGGCTCCGGCCTGGCCGTCGGCCGCACACTGGTCGCGCTGATGGAAAACCATCAGCAGGCCGACGGGTCTGTTCGAGTACCGGCTGTATTGCGGAAATACATGGGCGATACAACCGTCATTACGGCGTAATTCCTGCGCGCCAACCACGGCGCGCCTGCGCCAACGGGCACACCGACGGCATCGACCAATGGTGCAAGTTGGGCTGATCCTTGTGTAGCCCGACAAGTACGCCTCTAGCGGTCGGCTCTCGGGCTTCATTACAAACAGCCCAAGCCACGGTTCCGATGGAATAAATACCGGCGATCCTGCGCACTCGATTAGTATCCGCGTTGCGTCAAAATTATGTCGTCCACGCGAAATAATATGACCTCCTTTTTGTCAGTGAATCAAGGACTAAAGCTTCATCGGGTCATGCCGTTAAGGAGGACATCAATAGCGGGTGGTGTACCCGTTGAATGGTAATTGTCACGGACTGACGCACAGAGAACAGGGATGTCTATCGATCTTTCTGAATTTCATGACGTGTTCTTCGAGGAATGCTTCGAGGGACTCGAGGTTATGGAATCCGGGTTGCTGACCCTGGACCAGGGCACGGATGTCGATGAAATAAACGCCATCTTCCGTGCCGCACACTCCATCAAGGGCGGCGGCGCCTCCTTCGGATTTTCCGATATATCGGATTTCACCCACGTCATGGAGACCCTGCTGGACGAGATGCGCGACGGACGCCGCAGCGTGGCGCGCCCGGCCGTGGACCTGTTGCTGGAATCAGTCGATTGCCTGAGGGACATGGTCAACGCGGCCAGGGACGAAGCCGGCTGCGACCAGCCGCGTATCGATGCCGTCAAACAACGCCTGCAGGACATGCTTGCCACGCCGGGCGAATCGAACACCCCGGACACGGATACAGCCGATGTAACTGCCGAACCGGAGGATGCGCCGGCGAATCATCCGCATGCCGGCTGGAAAATCAGTTTCAGGCCGCACCCCGATATCCTTAAATCCGGCAACGATCCCGTCCGAATCTTCAGTGAGCTGTCATCACTGGGCGAGCTGGTCAGCACGGCGGATATTTCCGGCCTCCCGGCGCTGGCGGAACTGGAGCCGGACAACTGCTACATCACCTGGCAACTGGAGTTGCGCGGGGACATCGGGCGGGAACAGGTCACTGCGGCATTCGACTGGGCCGAGGGCAATTGCGAGCTGGAAATCACGCCATTGGTCGATGCCGAAACCGCAGACAACGTCGACACACAAACCGCACAGCCGACTGTAACGGCTGACCCGCCGGCAGCAGAAGAACAAACCGGCAGTCCTGCCCCTGCAATAGACGCGGGTGCGGACACGGCTGGCGGAGCGGACACACAAACTCCGGTCAAACGCAAGGATACCGGTGCCGGGAAGGAGTCAAATTCCATCCGTGTCGCCATCGACAAGGTGGACGGCCTCATCAACATGGTCGGCGAGCTGGTGATTACCCAGTCCATGCTCAGCCAGGTGGGCGAGCAACTGGAGGGCGTCGATTCAAAAGCCATCGAAGGGCTGCTGGACGGACTGGCCCAGCTGGAACGCAATACGCGGGAACTGCAGGAAAGCGTGCTGCAGATCCGCATGCTGCCGATCAGTTTCTCCTTCAGCCGCTTCCCGCGGCTGGTGCGCGATCTCAGCAGCAAAATGGGCAAGCAGATCGAGCTGAAGATCTCCGGGGAAAATACCGAGGTCGACAAAACGGTACTGGAAAAGATCGGCGACCCGCTGGTGCACCTGGTGCGCAACTCGCTGGATCACGGCCTGGAAACACCGGACAAGCGCAAGGCGGCAGGCAAACACGAAACAGGCACCCTGCACCTGAGCGCCAGGCATGAAGGCGGCGATATCGTCATCGAGGTTATCGATGACGGCGCCGGCATCAACAAGGATGTCGTCCTGCGCAAGGCGATAGAGAAAGGCCTGGTCTCCGAAAATGAAGAATTGACCGACCAGCGCATCTATAACCTGATTTTCGAGCCCGGTTTCTCCACCGCAGAACAGGTCAGCGATGTGTCCGGCCGCGGTGTCGGCATGGACGTGGTACGGCGCAATATCAGGGACCTCGGTGGCAATGTCAGCATCTACTCACAGCCGAACATGGGCAGTACCGTCACCATACGCTTGCCGCTCACGCTGGCAATCCTGGATGGTCAACTGGCCCGTGTCGGTCACGATACCTACATCATACCGCTGGTTTCGATAGTCGAATCACTGCAGATAGATAAAGCCAACGTCAACAACATCACGGGGCAGGCCGAACTCTACCGGCTGCGCGATGAATACATTCCCATCATTCGCCTGAACAGGATCTTTGGTATGGATACCGGGATTAACGATCTCGACGAAGGCTTGCTGGTCGTCGTTGAATCGGACGGCCGGCAGGTGGGCCTGTTCGTCGACGAATTGATGGGGCAGCAGCAGGTCGTCATCAAGAGCCTGGAAACCAATTTCCGGCAGTTACAGGGCGTCTCCGGCGCCACCATCCTGGGTGACGGCATGGTCGCGCTCATCCTGGACGTACACGGACTGCATCAGTGCTATTTCGCACAGTGCAACGATCAGACCGACGCCGAAATGGCCGTCGCTTGAACCAGGGAGACACTATGTCATGAGCGTTTCACAGGCAGAAATAACGGAGTCCTCGCTGCAATCCGAAGACGGGACCGACCAGTACCTGACATTCATGCTTGCCGATGAAGAATATGGCATCGAAATTCTGAAGGTGCAGGAGATCAAGGGCTGGAGCAGCGTTACACCGATGCCGAATATGCCTGAATTCATTCTTGGCGTAATCAACCTGCGCGGCACGGTTGTGCCGATTATCGATTTACGTAAGCGCTTTTCCATGGAGAGCATCCCGTATGGCCAGACAACCGTCGTGATTGTCGTCAAGGTTGCGGACGAGGCCGGCAGCGTGCGCACCATGGGTGTCGTGGTCGATGCCGTGTCCGAAGTACATAACGTGGCCAAGGCCGATCTCAAGCCGGCGCCGGAATTTGGCGGCACGCTGTGTACCGATTCTATCAAGGGCCTGGTAAGCCAGGACGAAAGGATGCTGATTATTCTCGATATCGACCATCTGATGAATAACGGCGTATTGAACGAACTTGACCAGGCGGAAGCCTGAGGCAGGTCCGCCAGGCTATGAATCCAGTGGAAATACAGTCTGAAACAGGGAACAGGACAATGTCAGCAGGAAAAATATTCCGGGATGCATTCGGGTTCCTCTCGAACGTGAACCTTGCACACAAGTTTCTGGCGATTGCAGCAGTCATCATTGTCGGGTTTGTCACCGTTGCAATCACCTTCCAGGCACAACAGGTGAACCAGAAGCGTGCGGTCAAATTTAATGACGAGGCCAATCACTTCAGCGAACTCACGAATAACCTTGAAATCAGGATGCAAAATGCCAGGCGTAACGAGAAGGAATTCCTGCTTAGCAATAATCCGCGTTATGTCGAAAATAACGAGCGGCTGATAGATACGCTTGTCAAAACGACCATTGCGGAAATGAAGGTGCTCACCAAGGATGAGTACATACTGGATATCATCGACTGAACTGCGCACCACCCTAGGCAATTACCAGGACGCCTTCCGGGACATGGCGCAGGCCAGGGAAAAAATGGGCCTGGACCACAACAGCGGCCTGCACGGTAAATTGCGCAAGGCCGTCCACGAGGTAGAGGAAATCCTCAAGACACATGACCAGATAGCACTGTCACATTCCATGCTGATGATGCGCCGGCACGAAAAAGACTACCTGGCCAGGAAACTCGACAAATACCTGCAGAAGATGGCGGACGAGCAGAAACGGTTTGCCGGCCTGCTGGAGGAGTCAGATCTTGTCTGCGGCGGACAGGTCTGCAGTAGCGGACCGCATGCAGGAATACCACCGGACCTTCCTCGAACTGCCGCCGCTTGAGAGCGAGATTACCAACAAGATCGACTCGTATGAATGACGTCATTGTCATGGCCGATTTGCAGCTGCTGGATCTGCTCGAGGCCCGCGATGAGTTGCTGGCAGAGAAGCGTGCCCTGCGTGCAGTCCACGAACTGCCAGGCTCACCCGCAACTTTTATATGGTCATCGGCTGTGTGCTAGCGGCAGTGATCACTGATGTTGTTCCTGGTAACCCGCGGCATCAACCGGTCAGTGAGAACCGCCTCTGTCGTTGCGGGCGCAATTGCACAGGGCGCACTCGATAACGACATCGAAGTCAGTTCGAACGATGAAACCGGCCAGCTGCTGACCGCACTGCAAACCATGCAGGCCAATCTGCGGGAAATGCTCGAAAAGGAACGATTAATAGCCGGTGAAAACCGCCGCATCCGCGAGGCGCTGGACAATGTGGATGCCAACGTGCTCATCGCCGATACGGACTACAACATCATCTACCTGAACGACGCGATGGCCGACATGCTGCTTGCCGCACAGGATGATATCCGCAAGGAACCTGCCGGATTTCGATGTTGACACGCTCATGGGCAGGAACATCGATATTTTTTTCCAGGACCCGGAACGCCTGCATGCCGAACTGGACGCGCTCGACAGGCAGCACCACCATGGAACTGGTCCTGGGTGGGCACACCATGGACCTGGTGATCAACCCCATTGTCGGATACAAAAGGCAACCGCCTCGGTACGGTCATGGAATGGACTGACCGCACCCAGGAGGTCACGGTTGAAGAAGAGATCCAGGAGATGGTCGACGAGGCCATGGAAGGTAATCTCAGCTACGCGCATCGATCTCAGCGGCAAGACGGGTTTCTTCGAAACCCTGAGCGGCGGTTTCAATGCGCTGGTCGATGTCAATGAACGCATTATCAATGACACCATTCGAGTACTGGGCGGTATCGCGAAGGGCGACCTGACGAACACCATCAAGGTCAAATACGACGGCTGTTTCGGCCAGCTCAGGAACGATGTCAATGAGTACTGTCAGCAAGCTCACCCAGATCATGAGCTGAGATCAGGACTGCTGCCGACTCGGTCCTGCACGGTTCGCAGGAAATAGCGGCGGGCAACGCGGACCTGGCAAATCGCACCCGCGAACAGGACGCCCGGCTGGAGGAGACCGCCGCCAGCATGGAGGAGATGACGTCCACGGTCCGGCAGAATGCCGACAACGCCCGCCAGGCCGACCAGCTGGCAAGCAGTGCGCGCGAGCAAGCCGAAAAGGGCGGTGCGGTGGTCGGCAACGCGGTCGCCGCCATGGGTGAGATCACCACTGCCAGCAAGCAGATCGCCGACATCATCGGCGTCATCGACGAAATCGCCTTCCAGACCAACCTGCTGGCCCTGAACGCCGCGGTCGAGGCCGCGCGTGCCGGGGAACAGGGCCGCGGCTTCGCCGTGGTCGCCAGCGAGGTGCGCAACCTGGCCGGGCGCAGCGCCACCGCGGCGCGCGAAATCAAGGACCTGATCAAGGACAGCGTGGGCAAGGTCGAGGAGGGCTCCCGGCTGGTGGACGAGTCCGGCCAGACGCTGGGAGAGATCGTCACCTCGGTGCAGCAGGTCAGCGACATCATTGCCGAGATCGCCGCGGCCAGCGAGGAACAGTCGGCGGGCATTGTGCAGGTCAACGAGGCCATCGCACAGCTCGACGAGATGACGCAGCAGAATGCCGCCCTGGTGGAACAGGCGGCGGCGGCCAGCAAGTCGATGGGCGAACAGGCGCACGACCTCAACGAGCAGGTGAGCTTTTTTACCCTTGTGGATAAACCGGAGGCGAAGAAAAAACCGGGCAAGCCGGTGGAGCGTCGCGCAGCTGACAGGCCATGGGGCAAATCAGACGGCGAGCGGGCTACCCCAGCGGCCGGTGCGGGGAAGGCACCACAGACACGCAAGGTTGCCGGCGGTGAGGATGACGCCGGCGAATGGGAAGAATTCTGAGTCACCAGCCTGCAGACAGGCTGACAGTATGCATACTTATTTTAACAAGGGAGCATCAGTAATGTGGGAATCCGTCAAAAGCAGACTGAACAAGCATCAGTTGCGCCATCTTGTCTGGGCGAGCTTTGCGCTGGTGCTCGCCACGTTACTGCTGAGCAACATCAGCAATCTCATGCGACTGTCGACTGTCCAGACAACGGTCGATTACGTGGTGGACGAGGTGCAGCCAACCCTGCTTCGATCACAGCAGCTGGAAGGTTCGATCGAGCGCGCGATCAGCGCACTGAATTCGTATCTACTCAGTCAGGATGTCCGTCACAAGGAAACCTATGCGGAAGCCAGCAGCGAGATACAGGCAATTCTCGAAGAGCTCAAGATATCGGAAACAATCAACCAAAACGAGCGCAGCAGGCAACTGATAACAGCTGTTGAAAAGGACGTCAACACCTTTCTTGCTTTCAAGTCACGGTTGTTCGAACTTGCCGAGAAACCCGCGAACAACTTTCCTGCAATGAAATTTGCTGCAGAAAACATCAATCCTATCAGTCAGCAGATCCTGCAAAACCTCGGGCAGATGCTGCTTGCCGAGGATGAGGAAGAAACGACAGCGGAACGCAAGGAACTGATTGTCCGACATTTATGGCCTGCGCTATAACTGGGTCCGCCTGATGAGCGGTGTGCGGGCTTTCCTGGCCTTCCGTGGTGAAAACTCCATGGCGGAAATCGAGACTGTACGGGGAAACCGCACAAATCCTGGTTGACAAGATTACCGATAACGGCGACCTGTTGACATTCGACCAGGAGGATTCGCTTTCACAGATAACACCGCTGATCACTCAATTTCAACAGTAACCTGAAAGAAATGATCGGCGTGCATGGCAGCGAGACAATGGCGTACCGATGTCTATGTCACGCGAACCGAACTGCAGCCGGTACTGCTGTCGATCCACAAAAGCCTGGAAGAACTCGGTGCAATCAATGCCGGGCTGGCAAACAGCTCGAGAGATACCGTGCAGACTGTTTATAAAAACCTTAGCAACAGCACACTGTTGATTGCCCTGCTGGCGACGGTCTTTACGGTCCTGGTCGGCTGGTTCCTGGCACGGCGCATCCAGTCACAACTGGGCACCGATTCCGGCCACCTGCAGCAAATTGCCGAAGCCATTGCAGGCGGTAACCTTGATATTCAGTTGTGCACAGACAAACAGCCGGTCGGTGTTTATGCGTCCATGATCACCATGCGCAACAACCTGCGCGATCGTATCAAGACCGATCAGAAGGCCGCCGCGGAAAACGGCCGCATCAAGCAGGCACTGGACAACGTCGATGCCAGCGTCATGATCGCCGACACGGACTACAACATCATTTACATGAATGATGCAACGCTCGACCTGATGCACAATGCGGAAGAGGATTTCCGCAAGGACCTGCCGGACTTCGATGCGGATTCCCTGCTGGGTTCCTGCATCGACATATTCCACAAGGACCCCGCCAGGATTCGCAGTATGCTCGATGCGCTGACCGACTCGCACCGCGCTGAGCTGTCACTGGGCGGGCGCACGCTGAGCATGGCTGCCAATCCCGTAACGGACGCAGGCGGCAAACGGCTGGGCACGGTGCTGGAATGGCATGACCGTACCCAGGAAGTCGCTGTAGAAAGCGAGATACAGCGTATTGTCGACAGTGCACTGGCAGGCGACCTGGGCAAGCGCATCAAGCTCTCGGACAAGAGCGGTTTCTTCGAGATGCTGAGCAAAAGCGTCAACAACCTGGTGGACGTCAACGAACGTGTCGTCAAGGACACGCTGCGGGTTCTCGGCGCCATGGCAGAGGGCGACCTGACGAAGAAGATCGAGTCCAGCTACCAGGGTGTCTATGACCAGCTGAAAAATGATGCCAACAAAACGATCAGCAATCTCACCCAGATCATGGATGAGATCAGGACCGCTGCCGACTCGGTCCTGCACGGTTCGCAGGAAATAGCGGCGGGCAACGCGGACCTGGCAAATCGCACCCGCGAACAGGACGCCCGGCTGGAGCAGACTGCCGCCAGCATGGAGGAGATGACGTCCACGGTCCGGCAGAATGCCGACAACGCCCGCCAGGCCGACCTGCTCTCGAGCAGTGCGCGCGAGCAAGCCGAAAAGGGCGGTGCGGTGGTCGGCAATGCGGTCGCCGCCATGGGTGAGATCACCACTGCCAGCAAGCAGATCGCCGACATCATCGGCGTCATCGACGAAATCGCCTTCCAGACCAACCTGCTGGCCCTGAACGCCGCGGTCGAGGCCGCGCGTGCCGGGGAACAGGGCCGCGGCTTCGCCGTGGTCGCCAGCGAGGTGCGCAACCTGGCCGGGCGCAGCGCCACCGCGGCCCGCGAAATCAAGGACCTGATCAAGGACAGCGTGGGCAAGGTCGAGGAGGGCTCCCGGCTGGTGGACGAGTCCGGCCAGATGCTGGGAGAGATCGTCAGCTCGGTGCAGCAGGTCAGCGACATCATTGCCGAGATCGCCGCGGCCAGCGAGGAACAGTCGGCGGGCATTGTGCAGGTCAACGGGGCCATGTCACAGCTCGACGAGATGACGCAGCAGAATGCCGCCCTGGTGGAACAGGCGGCGGCGGCCAGCAAGTCGATGGGCGAACAGGCACACGACCTCAACGAGCAGGTGAGTTTCTTTACCACCGGCGATGAAGAGGAAAACAGCTCCAGCGACCGGCCCTGGAACAGCGACGACAATGACCGGGCAGCGTCCGGTCAAAATGGTTGATGACATCATGAAAAAGAAAACCGTAAAAGATGAATCTGTCCTGCTCGACGAGACCATGGAGATCTCCGACGCCGGCGCCCTGCTGGTACGACTGAAAACAATTATTGAATCAAACAACAGCTTTATTCTGGATGGCTCGCAAGTCAAGGTTATCGACACGGCAATCCTGCAGCTGCTGGTCGTACTGTTTCGCGAGATACAACAGCGCGACATTCGGGTTACCTGGCAACAACCGTCGGACAGCTTGTGCAAATCCGCCGGATTGCTCGGTCTGCAATCACACCTTTGCCTGGAATCTGTCTGAAGTGAATTCAGATAAATTGCAGTCGAGCAGGGAGCCCGGTTGATGTCGGCATTACGCGAATACGAATATACCGAAAAGGAATTTATCCAGCTACAGGAACTGGTGCGCAGGCATTGCGGCATCAACCTGTCGGCCGAGAAACAGGATATCGTCTACGGTCGCCTGTCACGCCGGCTGCGGGCGCTGGAACTCGGCAGTTTTAGCGAGTACTGCCGCATGATCGAGGCAGGTCACGAAGATGAACTTGAGCATTTCACCAACGCCCTGACTACAAACCTGACGGCATTCTTTCGTGAGCAACATCACTTCGAGTACCTCAGGGAGGTGGCTCTTCCCGAGCTCATGGAGCGCAATGCCCGGTCACAGCGCCTGCGGA
This sequence comes from uncultured Halobacteria archaeon, assembly GCA_963768575.1. GTDB lineage: Bacteria > Pseudomonadota > Gammaproteobacteria > UBA9214 > UBA9214 > UBA9214. Next base: position 186,635 of record CAVYIJ010000001.1, on the reverse strand, counting down.
TCTGGTCAGCCGGCTGCTCTACGGGCGAGGAACCTTATTCAATCGCCATGACCCTGCTGGAAGCCATGCCGCAAATCGAAAAATGGGACGTCAGGATCCTGGCAACCGATGTGGATACGAATGTAATCAACACGGCGATCTCCGGCATTTACGCCGGCGAAAAAGTTAATGAAGTGCCCGCGCAGTGTTTGAAATCATGGTTCCAGAAAGGCAAGGGCGGGCGGCAGGGCGTGGTGAGAGTCGCACCCGCCGTTCGCAACCTGGTCAGTTTCCGTAGACTCAATTTGATACATGAATGGCCCATGAAAGGTCTATTCGACATAATCTTTTGCCGCAATGTCGTGATTTATTTTGACAAGCCGACCCAGCAGCAATTGTTTGACCGTTTTGCCGACATACTGGCACCAGGTGGACACCTGTTTATCGGACACTCGGAGAGCCTTTACAAAATTTGCGATCGCTTCAAACTGATTGGTCGCACCATCTACAAAGGTGCAGCATGAAAACGATTCGTGTATTGATAATTGACGACTCCGCACTGATCCGCAAGCTGCTGACGGAAATCCTGGAATCCGATCCGGACATCGAGGTCTGCGGCACAGCAATAGACCCGCTCGTTGCGCGGGACAAGATCAAAAAGCTCAATCCGGATGTACTGACGCTGGATGTCGAAATGCCCAGGATGAACGGCATCACATTTCTGCGCAACCTGATGCGCCTGCATCCGCTACCGGTCATCATGGTTTCGAGACTCACGGAAAAGGGCGCCGTCATTACCCAGCAGGCACTGGAGTTGGGGGCGCTGGATTTCGTCAACAAGCCAAAATCCGATGCTGCCCAGTCACTGGATGATTACAAGGATGAGATCATCGAGAAAATAAAGATGGCCGCCAATGCCCGCATCAGCGCAACCGGCCTGAGTCAGGCCGGGACTGTGCGGAGCGACGGACAGGCAGCCGCCAAAGACGCTAATTATGTGGCGCCCGATGCTTCCGTTTTGCAAAATTCGCTGATCGTCATTGGTGCTTCCACGGGTGGAACCGAGGCAATCAAGGAAATCCTGCAACATCTGCCGACCGACGTGCCGGGCATACTGGTCACCCAGCATATCCCGGCAGTATTCAGCGCACACTTCGCCAGCCGCATGAACAGCGTGTCGGCCCTGAATGTCTGCGAAGCGCAGGACGGTCAGCGGATACTGCCGGGTCATGTCTATATTGCACCCGGCGACAGGCACCTCACCATAGTCGGTAACTCAACAGGCTACTATTGCAAGCTGGAGGACGGACCGCCTGTCAGCCGTCATATCCCGTCGGTTGACGTTCTGTTCCGCTCCACCGTCGAATGCGTCGATCTGAATGTAATCGGTATTCTGCTGACCGGCATGGGAAAGGACGGCGCAGAAGGCATGAAAGAAATGCACGAATCCGGTGCCTATACCATCGCACAGGATGAGAAGACCTGTGTCGTCTGGGGCATGCCCGGCGCTGCCGTAAAGCTGGGTGCCGCCGACAGCATCCTGCCGCTGGGACGCATTGCGAAAAAAATAATGTCGCTGTTGCAGGGGGCGGAACATATACAGCAAGAGACCCGTAAAAAAATATCCCGTGGCGGAAAGTAATGTTTTACCAAACCATGTCAAAAGGAGATTGCCATGAATATACTTATCGTGGATGACAGTCGCGCCATGCGGCTGATAGTAATGAAGACCCTGCGTGAAGCCGGTTACGAAGGCCATGATTTTTCACAGGCAGAGGATGGCGCGCAAGCACTGGAGCATGTCAAGGGCGACAAACCCGACCTGATCCTGTGTGACTGGAACATGCCTAACATGACCGGCCCGGAATTCCTGCAGGCATTAACCGACGAAGGTATTGAAACCACCTTCGGCTTCGTTACTACCGAAACAACCCAGGAAATGAAGGACAAGGCCACCGAACTGGGGGCAAGCTTCATGATATCCAAACCGTTCACGCCTGACTCATTCAGGTCAGCGCTGAACGCATTTATCAAGTAACCCCGACAACCAACCAACAAGGAGGCCTGTATCATGGCTACAGTACATCCCGTTCCGAAAGACAAGGAAGTCAGACAAATGCTTGGCATGTTGTATGCCGACGGCTTTGGCGTCGACCCGGGCGAACCGGTTGCAACCGATAGCGGCAGCAACAGCATTGTTGCCGTATACATCAATGACGAGGGCACCCCGGTAACAGCCTGTTGCTGCGACCTGCCCTTCGCCGCCTACTCCGGTGCCGCGTTATCAATGATACCGGCGGGCGGTGCCGAAGATGCCGCGAAAAGCGGTGATCTGACGGAGATGATGCGCGGTAACCTGCATGAAATCATGAACATCTGCTCCCGGCTTTTCATGACGAACGAAACGCCACATCTGAAACTGGAAGCGCTGTATGACAGTCCGGATGCACTGCCGGAATCCGCACGTTCGATGGTTGACGCGGCGCCGGGCCGATCCGACTACAGGGTAAAGATTCCCGGTTACGGTGAAGGCAACATTTCGTTCCTCAGCACCTGAAATATCCCGGCCCGGGCATGCCCGGTGCCGGGTGCATGGAGAGCCGTTGGTCAGTCCTGACTGGCCACTGGCGGCCATATTCCGCCTGACTCACCGGGAACAGCAGTCGTACTGCCTGAATTTTAACGCAGTTATCCCGCGTATCTCGCGCAGTCAGCCTGCATTGCGCCGTATCAGTATCACAAACAGCCCCTTTTTCACCCCTTCGGTTTCACGTACACTGCGCAGCAGTTGGTTACCGATCCCATCATCAAGGAGGTGAATAATGTTTACTCGTAAAAACACACGGCGCGTGCATATCGCACAGGCAGTACCACTGGCACTGCTGATACTGCTGGGCGCCGGCTGCTCGGAAACGGATAACACCGCCCAGCAGAGCACTGCACCGGCCACAGCGCCGCCCGTCACGGCACCGCCTGTCATGGCGCCGGAACCCGCCGCCATGCCGGAGCAGCCGCAGGCGGCCGCCGACAAACCGGCCGCTACGCAGACTGCCGCCGTTGACGGTCAGAAGATCTACCAGGCATCCTGCCATGCATGCCACGCCGCCGGTGTTGCGGGTGCCCCGAAACTCGGCGATAAGGCTGCCTGGGCGCCACGCATAGCCAAGGGCAATGATGCCCTGACGGCATCGGTCATTAAAGGCCTCAACGCCATGCCGCCGAAAGGCGCCTGCATGAGCTGCGGCGATGATGAGCTGCGTGCAGCGGTGCTCTACATGGTCGAACAGGGCTCCTGATGGTTGCTGCGGAGACGGATTCTGTCCGTCTCCGCGTTCTTGAATACATATACGGCATGGAGTGCTGTTATGAAAACGAACAGATTCGGGGAGTACCTGGTTACATGCGGTGAGGTCACCGAGGAACAGGTACTGGAGGCGCTGGATATCCAGCGTCAAAGGACGGACTATATCGGCGCGATCGCCATCAAGGAAAATCTCCTGACCGTCAAGCAGGTCATGCGCATTCTGCGCGAACAGGCGGGAAGCACTAAACGCTTTGGTGAAATAGCGGTTGAACTTGGCCTGCTGGAAGACAGTGATCTGACCAGAATTCTTCAAATACAGGCTGAAATGCGCCCTTTCCTGGGCGAAATACTGGTCGAGATGCAACTGCTGGATCCGATCAGCCGCGATCAGCTACTGCAGGAATTCCACGAAAAATATCGCTGACGGTAGCGTACTGCTGCAGTCCTGCTAATTTTATCTAATCGCGCCTGCAAGGCGCTCCTGCGCTACTGGAAACATCTGCAGGAGCGCCTTGCAGGCGCGATTTTTTGAATGCACAGGATCACGGAACTATCCGTGCATACCATCCCGAACACTTATGCCTGCACAGGCACGCACAACAGCTGCGACAATCGGTCACATTCAAAAAACAGTCCGCCTTGCTAGAATTCCAGTCCCGATTCCGAATCCCCGAATTACCATCAGACTGGAAGGCACATGATTTCAAGGAAATGCTCGCAGCGTATCGTTACATCATTATTCGTTGTATTTTGCAGTACCGCCCAATCCGCCGATTTTCACATCAAGCCGGTCAACGATGCCGATTACCATAACGGGGGCGTCGCCAATGACGCACAGGTCGAGCTTGGCAAGCACCTGTTCTTCGACAAGATTCTCAGCGGCAACCTGAATACCTCCTGCGCCACCTGCCATCATACCCTGGCAGATACCGGTGACGGCCTGTCACTACCCGTGGGTGAGGGCGGGTTTGGCCTGGGTGTTAGTCGCAACACCGGCTACGGGGACGATGCCATCCATGAACGGGTCCCGCGCAACGCGCCACCCGTGTTCAACCTGGGCGCGCGCGAATTCACCCTCATGTTTCACGATGGCAGGATTATGCAGGACGCTGCCCACCCGTCAGGGTTTCAGAGCCCGGCGGGAGACGCGCTGCCGGCCGGTCTCGAAAACGCGCTCGCTGTACAGGCAATGTTCCCGGTGACATCGGCTGCCGAAATGGCCGGCCAGCCCGGCGAAAATGAACAGGCGGATGCCGTGGCAGCCGGCAACCTGGCCGGTCCGGGCGGCGTGTGGGATCAGCTCGCCGACAAGCTCCGCGCGATACCGGAATATGTCGACCTGTTCATGGCGGCCTACCCGGACATTCGGTCCGCAGCGGATATCAGCTATGTCGATGCGGCCAATGCGATAGCGGCCTTCGAGGCGACAGCCTGGCGTTTTGATGACAGCCCGTTTGACCGTTTCCTGCGCGGCGACAAGCGTTCGATGAGCCCGGCGGCCAGGCGCGGCATGCGCATTTTTTATGGCAAGGGGAATTGCGCAAGTTGTCACTCCGGTAAATTTCAGACGGACCACGATTTCCACGCCATTGCCATGCCGCAGATCGGTCCGGGCAAGGGCGACAACCTGGCGGGATACAGTGATGGACTGGATGATTTCGGCCGCGAACGCGTGACCGGCAATCCCGGGGACCGGTTCCGGTTCCGTACCCTGACGCTGCGTAACGTGGCGTTGACGGCACCTTATGGTCATGCCGGCGCGTACAACACGCTGGAGGCCGTTGTCAGGCATCACCTCGATCCGGTTAATTCACTGCATAACTATGACCAGGCGCAGTCCATGCTGCCGTCCCGTGCCGACCTGGATGAACTTGATTTCGTGGTTATGAACGATGTGGCGCGACGCGGCGCAATTGCAGATGCCAATGAACTCTCGCCGGTAAAATTGAACGACCGGCAGGTTTCGGACCTGATTGAATTCCTGCATGCGCTGACAGACCGTGCCGCCATCGACCTGCGCAGCGATACGCCGGCAAGCGTGCCCAGCGGGTTGCCGTTGGCCGAATGATCATTCGCGGGACGCCGCGTTTACCGGAACATGTTCAGGTGAGACCCGGCCGGTACCGGCACACCAGGCAGCTGCGACTACCTGAAGAAACCCGTACCGCCAAAAGGCGCGACCTTGCGGAAGGTCAGCACCGTGCCACTGCCGTTGCCCAACAACAATACTGACTGGTTCAGCAAATATGTGTAGCGTGTCGTCGTATTGGTCTGCGGGCTGTACAGGGTGAGGATGTTATTTTGAATCGCCAGGGTCCCCCCGACACTTACTCCGCCGGTGCGCAACTGAAAGCGCTTACCATTGATTTCGAGGACTTCGCCGGTATTACCGTACCAGCGGCCATCCAGCAACGATGCAACAGAATAGGGCGAACGCGCGCCGGGATAGCCGTATCTGCCGCCATAGGGTGTATTGGCGTTGCCCGGGTACCCGCCTGAATACCGGTTGAATCCGTTCCCGCCCCACGGTGAACCGCCCCATGGCGTGCTGCCAAAACTGTTCCAGGGTGACATGCCCATCGGCGCGCCGCCAAAACTGTTCCAGGGCGACATACCCATCGGCGAGCTGCCAATACTGTTCCACGGCGAAGTAAAACCCGACATCATCGGCAGGGCACTCATGCCCATGTTGAACGAATTGAGGCCGCCAAAGCTGTTGCCCCAGTTGTTGCCCAGGTTATTGCCGAAGTTATTGTTGTTGCCGAGCATTGCATCCGACATCACGTTCGCCATGATCAGCATCATGCGGAACATCACGCTGAACATGTCATCCACTTCCGCCTGCGCGGGTTTCGAAACCGGTAACGACAGTACGCATACCAGCAGCAGGGCCGCTGGCTTCTTCATGTGGCCGTTTGTAAAGGGATTTAATGCCATACAGTTATAACGGTTTTATCACCAATAGGTTGAGTACAGGTAACTTGTTGGCTAACAAGGGAATACTATGAGTATAATCCCACATCTGGGGCACTGGTGCCGTTTGCTTACCCTATTTAGTCTGACCGGCCCAGCGCGTGATTTCTCCACGGCGTCATTCGAATTAACCTGCGGAGCAGACGATTATCCCGAGCGGCCATGTTAAACTGCCGTCCTTTTGTGCTATTTGATTGAAAGTCATGCAAAAACTCGAACAATTGCTGGGCGAACGCATCCTTTTCCTGGACGGTGCCATGGGCACCATGATCCAGCGTCACAAGCTGGAGGAGGCCGATTACCGCGGCAAGCGCTTCGCCGACTGGCCCAGCGACCTCAAGGGCAACAACGACCTGCTGGCCATCACCCAGCCACAGATCATCGCGGACATCCACCGCCAGTACCTCGAGGCCGGCGCGGACATCCTCGAGACCAATACCTTCAACGCCACGCGCGTGGCGATGGCCGACTACGGCATGGAAGACCTCAGCTACGAGATCAATGTCGCGGCCGCGAAACTTGCGCGTTCGGTTGCGGACGAAATCAGCGCAACGGACCCGGCCAAGCCGCGTTTCGTCGCCGGCGTACTCGGTCCCACCAATCGCACCGCATCGATTTCGCCGGACGTGAACGATCCCGGCTTTCGCAACGTCAGTTTCGATGAACTGGTCGAGGCCTATATCGAATCCAGCAAGGGACTGGTCGAGGGCGGCGCCGATATCCTGCTGATCGAGACCATCTTCGACACGTTGAACGCCAAGGCCGCGGTATTCGCCGTCGAGCAGTACTTCGAAGATTCAGGCAAGCGCCTGCCGGTGATGATTTCCGGCACTATCACCGACCAGTCCGGCCGCACGTTGACCGGACAGGTAACCGAGGCATTCTACAATTCATTGCACCATGCAAGACCGGTCTCCATCGGTCTGAACTGCGCACTCGGCGCCGACCAGCTGCGCCAGTACGTGGAAGAGATGGCACGCATTGCGGACACGCATGTCTCCGCGCACCCGAACGCCGGCCTGCCGAACGAGTTCGGCGAATACGACGAGTCCCCGGAAAAGATGGCGGCGGAACTGGCCGACTGGGCCGCCAACGGTTTCGTCAACATCATCGGCGGCTGCTGCGGCACCACGCCGGAGCATATCAGGGCGATTGTCGAGGCTGTCAGCCAGCATCCGCCGCGCAAGCTGCCCGACATCGATATCCAGTGCCGGCTCTCCGGCCTGGAGCCATTCAACATCGGCGAGGACACGCTGTTCGTCAACGTCGGCGAACGCACCAATGTCACCGGCTCGGCCATGTTCAAGCGCCTGATCATGGAAGGCGACTACGAGACCGCGCTGGATGTCGCACGCCAGCAGGTGGAAAACGGTGCGCAGATCATCGACGTCAACATGGACGAGGGCATGCTGGATTCGCTGGAGGCGATGGTGCGCTTCCTCAACCTGATCTCGGCCGAACCGGACATCTCGCGGGTACCGATCATGATCGACTCCTCCAAGTGGGAAGTGATCGAGGCGGGCCTCAAGTGCATCCAGGGCAAGGGCGTGGTGAACTCCATCAGCCTGAAAGAGGGCGAGGAAGAGTTCATTCGCCACGCACAGCTGGTCCGGCGCTATGGCGCGGCGGCCATCGTCATGGCCTTCGACGAGGCCGGCCAGGCCGACACCCGCGCGCGCAAGTTCGAGATCTGCCAGCGCGCCTATAACATCCTCACCGAACAGGTCGGCTTTCCGCCGGAAGACATCATCTTCGACCCGAATATCTTCGCCATCGCCACCGGCATCGAGGAACACAACAACTACGGCAAGGACTTTATCGACGCCACGCATGACATCAAGCAGAAGTTGCCGCATGCGCTGGTTTCCGGTGGCGTGTCCAACGTGTCGTTCTCGTTCCGCGGCAACAACCCGGTACGCGAGGCCATCCACGCGGTGTTCCTCTATCACGCCATTAAAAACGGCATGGACATGGGCATTGTCAATGCCGGGCAACTGGCCATCTACGAGGATATACCCGCAAAATTGCGTGAATGCGTCGAGGACGTTGTGATGAACCGGCGTGACGATGCCACCGAGCGCCTGCTGGAGATTGCCGAGCAGTTCCGCGGTGACGGCAAGGGTATCGCGAAGGTCGAGGACCTGGAATGGCGTTCATGGGACGTCAAAAAGCGTCTTGAACATGCGCTGGTCAAGGGCATTGCCGATTTCATCGAGGAAGACACCGAGGAGGCGCGCCTGCAGGCCGAGCGTCCGCTGCACGTGATCGAAGGCCCGCTGATGGACGGCATGAACGTGGTCGGTGACCTGTTCGGCGATGGCAAGATGTTCCTGCCGCAGGTAGTGAAGTCCGCGCGCGTGATGAAAAAGGCCGTCGCCTGGCTGCTGCCGTACATGGAAGAAGAGAAGGGCGATGCGATGCAAACCAATGGCACCATACTGATGGCCACGGTGAAGGGCGACGTGCATGACATCGGCAAGAACATCGTCGGCGTGGTGCTGCAGTGCAACCGCTACGAGGTGATCGACCTCGGCGTGATGGTGCCGGCCGATACCATCCTGAAGACGGCAAAGGAAAAGAATGTCGACATCATCGGCCTGTCCGGGCTGATCACCCCCTCGCTGGACGAGATGGTGCATATCGGCAAGGAAATGGAACGCCTCGGATTCGAGCTGCCGTTGCTGATCGGCGGTGCCACCACTTCGCAGATCCACACCTCGGTGAAGATCGACCCGCAGTACCATGGCCCGGTGATGTACGTGGCCGATGCCTCGCGCGCAGTCGGCGTCGCCGGCACCCTGCTAAGCAAGGACAAGCGCGACGAATTCATCCGGACGACCAAGGCGCGTTACCGGGAACTGCGCGAACAGCGCGCGGCGCAGCAGAAGGAGCGCGACCTGCTCAGCCTGTCCGCTGCCCGTGCCAACCGGTTCACGAACGACTGGGACCACTTCAAGCCAACGAAACCGTCGTTTACGGGCCTCAGGGTTTTCGACGATTACCCGCTCGCCGAGCTGGTCAAATACATCGACTGGGGGCCATTCTTCAAGGCCTGGGAACTGAGCGGAAAATTCCCGCGGATACTCGACGACGCCGTCGTCGGCGAGGAAGCGACGCGCCTGTACAACGACGCCAACGCCATGCTGAAACAAATCGTCAACGAACACTGGCTGCAGGCACGCGCCGTTATCGGCCTGTTCCCGGCCAATACCGTCAATGATGACGACATCGAGCTGTACACGGACGACACGCGCAGCGAGGTACTGAGCGTGGTCCATACCCTGCGCCAGCAGATGAGCCGCCGGCACGACGCCGCCAATTACGCCCTGGCCGACTACATCGCGCCGAAAGACAGCGGGATAGAAGACTACCTCGGTGCATTCGCCGTCACTGCCGGCATCGGCATCGAAGACAGGATCGAACAATTCGAGGCCGACCACGACGACTACAACAGCATCCTGCTGAAAGCGCTGGCCGACCGCCTCGCCGAGGCGTTTGCCGAACGCATGCACGAGCGCGTACGCCAGGAATTCTGGGGCTACGCGCCGGCGGAAAGCCTCAGCAACGCTGAACTCATCAAGGAAGAATACCGCGGCATCCGCCCGGCGCCCGGCTACCCCGCCTGCCCGGACCACACCGAAAAGGGCATCCTGTGGACACTCATTCAGCCGGATATCAATGCCGGCATGACGCTGACCGAGAGCTATGCCATGCTGCCGACGGCCGCGGTCTCCGGCTTCTACTTCGCCCATCCCGAGGCACGTTATTTCGGCACCGGCAAGATTGGCCGCGACCAGGTCAGGGACTATGCCAGGCGCAAGCAGATGGATGTTGCCGAGGTAGAGCGGTGGCTGGCGCCGGTGCTGGGATATGACGCCTGAGTAAGCGGGCTACCGCCATCCTCGTTACATAGCTGTCGCCCCCGCACAGGCAGGGACCCGGCACCGGGCCATTACAACCGGCAGCACGGGTTTTTCTCCGCGCCCGGTCACGACGAATCAGCCGATATTTCCAGAGCCCGGCGAAAATATGCACTCACACCGGTTTCGAGTAGACTTCCCTGCCACCCGCACTCCATGTCGCAGACGGGTAGTTGTGTCGTATAGTTGTGAATAAAGGGGATTGTTGACAAGCGAGGCTGGTTCTCGTGTGTCACCGACACCGTTTAACCGGTATTCGTATTTTCCGCCAAACCAGATTAAAGCGAGGTCCATCATGCCAAACAAGGAAGATTTTAAAAATCTGCTGGAAAAGATCAAGGTAGAACGCGATGAAATAAATCTAAAACTGCATCTGGCTTCCATGGAAGTCAAGGAGGAAATTGAAGAGGCAGAAAAACAATGGGTACATGTGAAAGCGAAAGCCGCTGAAATAGCCAACGATACCAAAGAGGCTTCCGAGGAATTTATTGCCAAGGCAAAAATAGTAGGCGAAGAGCTGAAGGATACTTACCATCGTATCAACGAGCGACTTTCCAGGTAATCCATAGAAAAAAGGGTCGGTAACATGACGTAATTGTCGCCGTTTGTTACCGACCTCCCTGTTGTTCAACTCTCTTTTTAAATACCTGTATACCTCATACTTTTGCAGATGCCCGCACAAATTCCAGCATCTTGCGCGCATGGTCTTTCGGCGTGACGCCGTATTCCACGCAGGCCAGCCTGCCGTCGGGATCAACCACGAAGGTTGAGCGCACGATACCCTTTTTCTTCACGCCGTCCTTTTCCTTCTCCTGGAACACACCGTAGTCGTTGCAGGCAACCTTTTCGACATCGGACAGCAGGTTGACTTTCAGGCCGAACTTCTCGCGGAATGCCTGGTGGCTGAAACAATCATCGGCGCTGATACCGAGTACGGTGATACCGGCATCCGCGAATTCCTCGCTGAGGTCGGTAAATTCATTCGCCTGGATGGTACAGCCGGGCGTGTCGTCCCTGGGGTAGAAATACACCACTACCCACGATCCGGCGAATTCCGCCAGTGTGCGCATGTTCATATCCGCGTCCGGCAATTCGATGGCCGGAGCCGTATCACCCGTCTTGAGCATGATCTTCCCCGTGGTTAATGCGCTGTTGGCGCTGTGATTTGAATATCCGGTCAAGGAAATCCAGCATGGCAGCCCATGAAGCCTTGTCTGCCTCAGCGTTGTATTCCAGCGGCAGGTTGAATTTTTCACCGAAGGCATTGGCGCCCGGATTGGTAAAGCTGTGTTTTGCGCCGGGATAGTCAATGAAGGTGTAGTCCGCGCCGGCCACGTCCATGTCGTCCTTGAACACGGCGATGGATTCCGCGCTGACGAAGCCGTCATCAGCCCCGTTGGCGACCAGCACCCTGGCGGTGATGGCGTCATCCACCGGCGGCAGGCCGCCGAGGCTGCCGTGAAAACTCACCACGCCGTCGAGGTCCGCGCCGGCCCGCGCCATGGACAGCACCACGCTGCCGCCGAAGCAATAGCCGATGGCGGCATTCTGTTCCGGGTCAACAGTTTCCTGTGTATTCAGGAAGTCGCGCGCGGCGTTGAAGCGCGCCTGCATCAGGTCCAGGTCCTTGCGCACCGCACCGGAGAACTTGCCGGCATCTTCCGGATGTCCCGCGGTCTTGCCCTCGCCGTACATGTCCACGGCCAGCGCCGTGTAGCCGAGTTCCGCGAGCATGTCGGCACGTTTGCGGGCATAGTCATTGTGTCCCCACCATTCATGCACCACCAGGATGCCCGGGCGTTTGCCGCTCACGGCATCGTCCCAGGCGAGATAACCCTTCATGACCGTATCACCGGCCCGGTAACTGACTTCCTTGCCCGTAACGGCAGCCTGCAACGGCAGAACCGCCAGTAACATTAAAACAGCAGCAATGTGACGTATCATCCTCTCCTCCGGGTCACCGTGGTGACGGTATCTGTCATCTCTTCTGGTATATTCGGCATAAATGGCATAATTGGTGGCAGAACACAATATTTCTTTTCAAACGAATTGATGGTGGCGATGCCGGGAACCTGAATCATGGATTTTAAAGAACTGATATCGATAGCAGGTTACGGCATCGAGACCATCGGCGTCCTTGTAATCATCGCCGGTTCAGCAGTGTCTTCATTTCGCTTTCTGTCGAATTACAGCACAGAGGCTGAAGGGTATGCCTATCGAATATACCGGCGCCAGCTGGGCCGGTCGATAATTCTCGGCCTGGAATTCCTGATTGCAGGGGACATCATACGGACAGTCGTTGTCGCGGATACATTAACCAACGTCACGATACTGGGACTGATCATACTCATCCGGACTTTTCTGAGCTTTACACTCCACCTTGAAGTCGAAGGTCATTGGCCATGGGAACAGGGGGATGACAGTGAAACGGTAAAATAGATGGCTTGCGAACACGGTTATTTCCGGTAAATATTTATAATCATAAAACGCATACAAAAGATTCGGGGCAAAACGCAATCGTTATCATTTGTAGCAACCTGCCTGGTGATAGATGAACTTCCTCATTTCCTGTATGTTTGGCTAATACCCGGAACGGAAAAGGCGAAGACAATGACTTTAAAAAGAAACATGAATGTTGACCCTGAAATCCTTAACAAGACCCGGTGCGACATGAATTACGCATGTTTGTCAGGAAAATACGTGTGTAATGTGGAACCGTTCATGGACAGGGATGTACTGCTGCTACACTGCCGGGACGAGAGGTCATGCGCGTTCAGGAAAAAATTCCTGGGACGGTTTATCTGCACCTGTCCGGTTAACACCGCCTCGTTCAACATTAACTGACTCAATGGAACAATTGGGGTCAGGGCACAATATTCCCGCGAAGTGTGTGTCCTGACCCCGGCGAATTTTCCGGATTCCTGTCCTGTCTAGCTTCTTCTGGCGATCAGGACTAAATCCCGCCAGCCCGCTACCGAATAACAGTATTGCGGTGGGGACCGGCACCATGTTCGTGTCAATGCGGATATTGTCGATGTCACCATTGGCGAAGGCCGCGCCGGTACGTCCACCCAGGATGAGGCGACCACTGAAGGTGTCGAGACCGAGACCCGGCACGAGAATGCCCCCCAGCAGTTGGTGCATTATTGCAGTCCCGTTCACGTCCTCTACGAGGTTCAGCGACATAACTGCGTTGGGGCCGGCACCGGCAAAGCTCCATTGTGCCTGGTGAAAGCTCGTCACTGTTGAGAGTGAACGGGGATGTCAGGTCCGCCAGCAGTTCTTCATTACCCGACAACCCGGTCATGCGTACGTTGTTCCCGCCAAAGGCTGAAAAGCTGAATATGTCGAAGCCCATCATCACGGAGCCCACTTGTGCATCGATCCGGGGGTCCTCCCAGATCGACAGGGGATTGAGTGGGCCGGTAGCAGGGAACAAACCGGCATCAAAAAGGCCAATCCCCAGGCCATCAGCGGCCTGGCCAAAACCACTACCCGCGCCCACCGCAGTGGCATCATCGCTCATGCGAAAATCGACGTAAATCGTGAATCCAGGACTCAGTGACCCCGGAACCAGATCGAACGCGAGCGAATTATTGTTGCCGGTGCTCAAGTTGGTAAGGCGTGCGAAATTCCCGGTGGGTCCACCGCCCATCATCGATGGTGCTTGCCCGCTGCTGTTCGTGAAGTTGAAAATTGAGTTGATACCGCCACCATCATCAAAGTTCTCGGCGAGCAAGGTGGCTGCTACCGATGCGGACGCGCTGAACGCCTGGGCGATCACAAGTAACACGGCAAACACCGCTCCGGTCAATCCTGGGTCGAGTTTTCTCATCCAACGATCCTCGCTAAATTAGGTTAATACGCTTCATGTAAAATGCAGCCATGGGAACCGGGAGCAAGTGCACCATAATTTCAGGCGGCGGAATGATATGTGCTTCACAGTTACAGGCATGGTGAAGACAATGGCAGTGCGATTTATCGGGAATGTGCTCCGACACTCAATACATTCGTGCGCAGTTACAGGCTGCTTGTGACGTGGCACGCTGATAAAAAACCGGATGTTGCAGAGGGTAATACGAGACTGGCCATGGTTTAATGCAACAATCGAGTGAACCGGAAACGTGGCCTGTTTCCTGTTTACAATAGTTACCGTCTATAGAATGAAAGCAGCATGCAGGATTCAAGAGGAAATTAAATGAAAGCGATTGACTTGTTTGAACCACTCTCCATGGGCAGTCTTCACCTGAAGAACAGGATTGTCCTGGCGCCCATGACGCGCGGGCGCGCCGGAGCGAAGCGTATCCCGAATGACATAATGGCTGAGTATTATTACCAGCGGTCCACGGCCGGCCTGATCATCACCGAGGCAACCGTGGTTTCTGCACAGGGTAATGGCTGGATCGATTCGCCGGGGATCTACACGAATGAAATGGTCGCGGGCTGGCGAAAGGTTACGCAAAAAGTCAAACCGACCGGCACGCCCGTGTTCCTCCAGCTGTGGCATTGCGGGCGGGCCTCGCACAGCGACTTTCATAATGGCGAATTGCCGGTCTCCGCTTCGGCTATCAGGCTCAACGGCGATCACATCCAGACACCGCTCGGCAGCAAGCCTTACGAGACGCCTCGAGCCCTGACGGTGGATGAAATCAGGACCACCGTGAATGATTACCGGCAGGCAGCAATAAATGCCAGGGAAGCCGGTTTTTCCGGGGTGGAAGTGCACGGCGCCAACGGCTATTTGATCAATCAATTCCTCGAATCAAGGACGAATCACCGCGACGACGAATATGGCGGCAGCCTGGAGAACCGGTTCCGTTTTTTCAGGGAGGTGCTCGAAGCTGTACTGGAGGTGTGGCCGGCGGAGCAGGTCGGCGCACGCATTTCACCCAACGGCATCTTCAATGATATGGGCAGTGACGATTTCAGGGAAACCTACCTGTATGCGGCAGAAGAAATAAACAGGTTAAAGCTTGGCTATCTGCATATCATGGATGGCCTGGCCTTCGGCTTTCATGAAAAGGGGGAGCCGATGACCCTGGCGGAGTTCAGGCCTGTCTACCGGGGAATCATTATAGGCAATTGCGGCTATACCCGGGAAAGCGCTGAAGAGAGGCTGGCGGACGGGCATGCAGACCTCATAGCCTTCGGCCGGCCGTTCATCACCAATCCCGACTTGCCGGAGCGTTTCAGGAATCACTGGCCGCTCAATCCTGCCGAGGATATGTCGCTATGGTATACCCCGGGGGCCCGTGGTTATACGGACTATATGCCGTATAAAGCGGCTGCTTCCGTGTAGAATAAGGGTTGCCAGGGCACGCGCCGGTACTGGACCAGAAGGGGTAAATCACATGAACAGCGAGACTGGTTTCAACGAAAAATGCTATGAATTACTCAAGCTTATCCCGGAAGGCAAGGTCACTACCTACAGTGAGATCGCCAGCGCATTGCATAGCAGGGCCTGGCGGGCCGTCGGCAGCGCGATGGCAAAAAATAAAAACCTGTTCAATATACCCTGTCACAGGGTGGTTCGCAGTGACGGGGCGATTGGCCAGTACGCACTCGGCGCAGATAAAAAAGCCGAACTGCTGCTGCAAGAAGGTGTCGAATTGGCAAATGGCAGGGTACAGGACCTTGAAAAATTTCTGCACAGATTTTCCGACTGAAATGTATACCGTCCGCAAGACTCCACGGATGATATATGCAATACCGCTGTTGTCACTGCTGGCATTGATACTCATGTTGTTGCCGGTATTTCCCGCTGCTGCAGACTCCGGCTTGCAAGGCGGCGGTACTGTCACGGTGGACCCGAATACCAACCGTGCCACCATCACCCGCGACGGGGTGAGCGCTCCCTTGTGGGACGGCACCCACCTGATGGAGGACGGTTCCGTTCTCATCATCAGGCAGGGCGTCAGTGTGCCGAAGGAATCCGTCGTCGATACCCGCAAGCGGCCAATACCGAAAGCCGCACAGTGGGAGGGTATGCTGATCGTCGGCTACTCGCCATGCGAGAAACTGGTCCAGCAAACGTGCGGCATGGATAACCAGTGTGAAGATACCGAAGCTTGCAGTCTTGCACGGCAATTACTGGGCATGGAGCAGGATGAGCGCGAGGCAAGCGAAAGCCACAACCGGATGACCTATACCAGCGGCGAGTGCCGCGAGGTCAGCGTGGATAAAACGCTTTTCCCTGTCTGTCAATAAACCCGGCGGTTGACCCTGTCGATCCCGCCTCAGCGCTCCGCCGCATCCGGGTACGGATAATAACTCGCCGCCGACTCGTCCTGCGGTACGGACACCAGCCGCCCTTCACGCAGACGCGCCAGTGCCTCGATAAATAATTGCGCACCGGTCCCGGCTACCCATTCATTCAGTGCCAGCCCGTCTGTCACTGCCGGTAACGACTGTGCTTGCTGCGCAACGATATTGCCCGTATCCAGCTGTCCGCTGACTTCATGCAAGGTCAGTCCGGTTGCGGTTTCCCCCTTGCGCAATTGCCAGTACAGCGGCGCCGGTCCCCGGTAGGCCGGCAACAGCGACGGGTGCAGGTTCCAGCAGGCCAGCCGCGGCAGTTGCCGGATCGATCGCGGCACTTTCCAGGGAAAGCAGGCCACCAGCA
Organism: uncultured Halobacteria archaeon; assembly: GCA_963768575.1. Lineage (GTDB taxonomy): Bacteria > Pseudomonadota > Gammaproteobacteria > UBA9214 > UBA9214 > UBA9214. Next base: position 169,837 of record CAVYIJ010000001.1, on the reverse strand, counting down.
GTACGTCGACACCCAGCGCGGCAAGCGCGTCCGCCAGCCGGCGCTCATGGCAATCCTGAATCCTGATAACGGGCACCTGGTTATTTGCCGCAAGACCCGCCAGACCGGACCGATCGCCTTGCTGTTCCACGCCGACTGGAAACCCGTCACGCACGCACGCTACGTTCACGCCCGGCATGACCACGGCGGCAACCGTAACCCCGCGCGCCAGTAATTGCGCCAGCAGTGGCCGGGAAAAGCCGCCCTCGCTGCCGAACAGGACGACGCGCTCCGGGACCGCCACTGCGCCCCCCGGTGCGTTTTCCACGGCCATGCCTTATTCCGCCGGGGTGTCGCAGGGCATGGCCGCGCCGTCTCCACCGGCCTGTAATACCTGCGTGTAACCAAATCGGCGCAGGTCCTTCATGCGCTGCGGATACAGTATCCCGTCCAGGTGATCGCACTCGTGCTGCACCACCCGGGCGTGGAAGCCGTGCGCGTCGCGCTCGATCGGCACACCGTGCGGATCGAAACCTCGATAACGAATCCGTGTATAGCGCGGCACGACGCCGCGCAGGCCCGGCACGCTGAGACAACCTTCCCAGTCTTCATCCTGATCGTCCGCCAGGGGCTCGATCACCGGGTTCACCAGCACGGTCTGCGGTACGGCATCCGCCTCGGGATAGCGTGGATTGGCATCGAAACCGAACACCACGACACGCAGGCCGACGCCGATCTGCGGGGCCGCCAGCCCGGCGCCGTCCTCCGCCTGCATGGTATCCATCAGGTCCGTCACCAGGGCATGCAGCTCCGGGGTGTCAAATATTTTGACCGGACGTGCGATCTCCAGCAAGCGCGGGTCGCCCATGTACAAGACCTGTCGTATCGCCATGCTGTTATATTAACGAATTGCAGCGGTCAAATCATGAGCGGACCGCGCAGTGTGCAATTTACCGGAAAAAGCGGGCTATGGCCGGTTACCGCCGGGACTGGCGGGATCACACCCCGATAGTGGACAATGGGCGCTTACAACAGTTGAACGGGGAAAGCACGCATGACGGAAGAACAAACTATCGATCAATCCGGGCCGGCGGATTCGAAGCTGCTGGCTGTTCCTCGCTCCAACCCTGCCGGCAGGGGCTGGGGCTGGATAAGGGACGGCTTCGATTATTTCCTGAAGTTTCCGATGCAATGGATCGCTGTTCTCGTCATTGGGCTTGTGATCATGATCGTACTGAGCCTGATTCCCCTGCTTGGCCAGCTCGTGCTGATGCTGAGTACGTATGTTTGGCTCGGTGGTCTCATGCTTGGCTGCGAGGCGCAGTCCCGGGGTGAAAAATTCGAAATCAAACACCTGTTCGCCGGATTTTCCAACAATGCCGGCAGGCTGGTCCTGCTGTCACTGGTCTATACAGTCGTCACTCTCGGCATAGGACTCATCGCCATGGGACCGTTCTACCTGGAAATGATGGAGAGCGATTTTCAACCGGGCGCGGAAATGATGGAGTCCATGCCAGATCCCGGCAGCATCCTGCTGCCGCTCCTGCTTGCCATGCTGATCATGGTCCCGCTGATAATGGCCGTCTGGTTTGCGCCGGCCCTGATCGTGCTTAACGATATGCCGCTGATAGCGGCCATGAAACTGAGCTTCAGCGGTTGCCTGAAGAACATGCTGGCGTTTCTTGTCTACGGCCTGATCGCGCTGGTGCTGTATATCCTTGCCGTTATCCCGCTGATGCTCGGACTGCTGGTGCTGTTACCGACGCTGGTCGCCTCGATCCATGTCGCCTACAGGGACATTTTCATCGAATGAATAATCGCGGGACAGGGTGTTTGCGCACATTCCGGGCTAATGTTAGCCGCACCGCTCACCCGCGATAAGCAGGACATCGGGTGACAATGAACCACGCACGACTTGAGGACGCCCGGCAACAACTGCTCGGTCTGCGGGCAGAGCTCGAACAGATGGATGAAACATCCAGGCAGAGCAGCGAGACCGTCGAGCTGGACCAGGCCAGGGTTGGCAGGCTTTCACGCATGGATGCCTTGCAGGCACAACAAATGGCGCTGGAAACCGCCCGGCGACGCAAGCAGCGTCTGCTGCAGATCGAGGGCGCCCTGCGTCGAATTGAATCGGGTGAATACGGCGACTGTTTTATATGCGGGGAAGCGATCGACCACCGCCGCCTGTCCTTCGATCCGGCGACGACGCGCTGCACGGAATGCGTCGAGCAGTAAATTCGCTGGTTAGAACAGGATGATCGGGGATGCGGGCAAACCGGCATGGCGCCGGCCCAGGCAATAATAATAGAAGCGGGGGCCGATAGCAGGCCGGAAATTGTCCGGCCTGCTATCGGCCCCGCGACTAAACAGGCGTTACTTGGCGTCGCTGGTGTCGGTACCCGCGGCCGGTGCCGGGGTATTGTATCCGGCGTACTCACCACGCGTAAGCATACCGTTGCCATCCGCATCGAGTGTTGCCCACTGATCGGTAATGCCGGGCATGGAGCTGACCTCATCGGCGCTCAGGGCATCGTCCTGGTTCATGTCCAGATCGTTGAACGGGATCACGGTGGCTTCTTCGGCAATGGCCAGGCTGCTCAGGCTGGCGAAAATGATTGCTGCGATTGTTTGTTTCTTCATTAAGTTCTCCAGATTCACTTGATCTATTTCAGAAGGAATTTTGCGCACATGCGCACTCTGCAGATAGCAAAAAACAGGCCAACCGGCAGGAAGCCGATAAGTAACAAGCTGATAACGTTTTGTCTTGCCGTGCGTGCGTGTGCAGGCCGTGCGGAGTTACTGAATATTGTCGTGTTTCAACGACGGAATTGCTGTTGACAACAGGAAATGCCGGCAATGAAAGCCTGCGGCCTGTCTCCAGACAGAGACACCTTTTCGCCGCGCGTCTGCCACGAAGATCACCGCTATTTTTTTATTTTTTTAACAGAGAGATACGAAGAGCGACTTGCGCAAGGATAAGGGTGCTAGCAACGCCATTCTAAAGACCGGAACCGCTACAGGCATTCGTCCACCTTCGGGTACTTTTCCCGTACACGCCTGATCTTCTCGTCCAGCTCCAGTTGTTTTGCAGTATTGCCCTGACGGGCCTCGTAGGCGGCTTCCAGTTGCTCGCCTACGGTCGGGTATTCCGCCTGGCGCATGTCTGCGTAATCTTCCTCGTGATGGACATCCGCGAGTTCTGTCAGCGCCGACCTGATCTGTTCGGTGGTCGGCATGGGGGCATCGGCCTTCCATTCGGCAATCACGGGTTCCTGTTGGGGATTATCGTGGCGGATGACATAATCAACGCCGGCCGTGACATCCGGGTTAATCAGGTGTATGGCGCGGCAAAGATCGCATGCCCGATCGTCGGTCCTGAGGAGATTATGTTGTCGGGCAACCAGGTTGATGCCACTGCGCAGCTTGCGCGAATTCATCCACAGAAGAAAGATCCAGAAACACAAAAGAACCAGCACCAGAATCATGATATTCATTACGCCGTTGTCCATTTTCTACCGTCCCCGGGGTGATTGTCAGATTTGGTCTTGCCGGTAGTGTAACAAGTAACAGGCAGGTTACTGCAAGCCGGAAAGGGCTTTTTAATTGAGAACGGTTAACATTTACAGCCTATGATCGTCCTGTTCAATAAACCCTGTCGCGTCCTGTCGCAATTCACGACCGGGAGCGACAAGGCAACGCTGGCGGACTATATCGATATACCCGACGTGTATTGTGCGGGCCGGCTCGACTATGACAGCGAGGGCCTGCTGGTCCTGACCGATGACGGGCGCCTGCAACAACGTATCAGCAACCCGCGGCACGGCAAGGAAAAAGGCTACTGGGTACAGGTGGAGGGTGTGCCGGACACGCAAAGCCTGCAGCAGCTGCGCGCGGGCATCCCGCTCAGGGATGGCATGACACGTCCGGCAAGCGCGGAACTGATCGCGCCGCCCGATATCTGGCCACGCGACCCGCCAATCCGTGTACGTAAACAGATACCGACCTGCTGGCTGGACCTGACCATTAGCGAAGGCCGTAACCGGCAGGTGCGCCGTATGACGGCATACCTGGGCTATCCCACGCTGCGCCTCATCCGTCACCGGGTCGCCGGCTGGTCACTCGACGATCTCCCGGTCGGTTCGTATAAAATTATTGCATAGCCGGAATGACGTCCATTGCCGCGCTGTTCGCGAATCGATTTGCCGGGTCCGCCCGGCGCCACTCGATCGGGAACAGGTGGCTGTGCATACTCTCATTGGCTACAATTGCCAGGCGTCGTCGCGTAAACCATCAATCCTGACAGGAGATCAGCATGTCCAGCAATCCGGGCAATAATAACGTCGTAACATCCGCAACCAGCGCTATCTGGGGCAATCACGTCACTGTTCCGGATACCCCGGCGGGATTCACCGTCAGGACCACCGTACCGGCCAATCCCGATGGCGTGGAGGTCATGCTGGAGCAGTGGGAAGCCGGTAGCGCGGAACCACCGCATTCGCACCCGGGTGATGACATGACCGTCGTCATCGAGGGAAAGATGGCGGTACAGTTTTTTGTGCGCGACGGCGGTAGCCTGGTCGAGGATGGCGAACCGCTAATGCTGGAAAAGGGCGATACCGGGTATATACGCGGCGGACGCATTCATGACGCGAAGTATCTCGAGGACTGCAAGCTGGTATACGTACACGACCGGGCGTTCGGCTTCAAGGCCGAATAGCCGCGCGGCCGGTCCTCGACATCGGTCCCCGTCAGCTGCGCACACCCGCGCCCGGAACCCTGTATCCCGAATTCAGGCGGTTTGCTGTGAACGACCACGCGCAGGAATGCGCCGAACGCCTGTGACAGTCAGCGTGCTGAAAAACTACAGGGATACGCGAACATCGGCAAGGATGCGGGCAATTGACCGGTAGTCCAGTTTACCCCGGTCGAGATCGAGCTTCTCGTTCTCGGTCGTCAATACCAGTTCACCCAGGATTTCCAGGCTACCGACCATTCCAGCCATATGCGGCGAGTGTCCCTGCGCCTTGTCACGCGGCACGAAATATATCTGCAGGCGTTCACCGGATCTATCGGTCATGGCGAAGATATTGGCGGACAGGGTTGGACGTGCCTCCATGTTTGCAACGAGCCATTCGTTGATCCATGCCGTGGCGCGCATGATTACCTCGTAAGCATCGTCGCCCGACCAGCGCACGGCATCCACCGGGTAGTCTTCGACCACGCAGAGAAGGTCGGCGACCTGGCGGACCGGGGCAAGTTCGAGCGGGAACCGCTCGGCAGCATTACGGCGCTTGAACAACTGGTAGTGGAAATGTTCCGGCACTGAAGTACCGGCGCCATCGCCATTGTAAAGACCGATATAACCCGGCAAGCGCTGCGCAATGGCTGCCAGGTTCGCAACGATTTCGTCTATCGCGAAACACCTGCGCCCGGCATTGCCCAGGTCCCATGCTTGCGGCATATGTTCCCGTGTCGCTACAACGATATGTACCGGCATCAATGGATAGGCATTCATCCAGATATTGAACGACGTACGGTTTATCTCGATTTCATATCCGATTTCAACACCCTTGTGCTGCCACTCGATATTGTTGCTGCACAACAGGCAGTCGTCATTTACCGCATCGTTGCGCGGTGGCGGCAGGGCGCCGACGCGGACCTTCAGGCGCTTGACCCGGGCCGGGTTGTACTGCACCGAGAAAAAATGCCGTGGATTATCCGGGTCGGGAAAGCTGTAACATTGCACGGCGTGCAAATCGTCGCGGATGAAACCCGCCGCGAGCTGGTGTTCACGCAGGCGCTCGACCACAGCGAGCAGGTTACCGTCATAGTGCTCGATCGCTTTCAACTCACGATTGAGCGCAGCCCATCGTGCGGGGTATCGACGCCTGTCTTTCACATTTCCGTGCATGTGCAGTATTCCGTTACATTCGCGGCCGGGAACCATCCGGACCCGACTGTGCTAGACTATTTCGCTTTCAATTAGTCAGAATATCGGCTAAGTTGCCGGATTCTAAAGAGTCCTTCCATATCAAGCGAGGAAAACATGCAGGGCGACACCCTTGTCATTGAGGAACATCACCACCGTGCCGCGATCGGCGTTGCCGCAAGACTCCTGCCTGAGATCCAGTTGTTCGACGGAAAATATACGATGACTGTCGCAGGCGAGTCCGGGGCCGGAAAATCCGAAATCGCGGTTGCGATAGCCAGGCACCTGGAAGTTGCCGAAATCCCCTGCCTGATCATCCAGCAGGATGATTATTTCCTTTATCCACCCAGGACCAATGACCTCACGCGGCGCAAGGACATCAGCTGGGCAGGGCCACAGGAAGTCCGGCTGGACCTGATGAGCGCGCACCTGGAAGCCTTTATCGACAACGAACCCGCTGTCGAAAAGCCGCTGGTGATCTACGAAGAAGACCGGATCGATACCGAGATCCTGGACATGAAGGATGCCAGGGTCGCCATCGTGGAGGGGACCTACACCAGCAAGCTGGATCACGTGGAAACGCGCGTATTCATCGACCGCGATTACCGCGATACACGCAAGCACCGCGAGCGCCGCAACCGGGATGCCGCCGAACTCGATGAGTTCATCGACCGGGTTCTCGTCATCGAGCACGAAATCATTTCCGCCGACAGGGAACGCGCCGATATCATCATAAACCGTGACTACAGCATAGCCGGCTGAAGACACATGTACCTCGCCTTCCTCAACCCGCAGGGTAATTTCGACCGCGACGATTCCTACCTGACCGAGCACCCGGACTTCGGCGGACAACTTGTTTACGTCAAGGAGGTTTGCCTGGCGCTGGCAGCCGCGGGTGTCCGCGTCGATATCGTCACTCGCCGCATCGATGATCCGCAATGGCATGGCTTTGCAGAACGACTCGCCTGGTATACGGATGACGAAAGCGGACCGCGCATCGTGCGCATCGACTGTGGCGGTACCGGCTTCCTGCGCAAGGAGCAGTTATGGCCGCATCTTGACGAATGGGTCGAAAATATTATTGCCTTCTACGGCGACGGGCTGCCGGATGCCTTTACCGCGCACTATGCCGATGGCGGCTACAGCGCGGCACTGCTGAAACGCGCAACCGGCCGCGGTTACACTTTTACAGGGCATTCGCTCGGCGCCCAGAAGCTCGACAAGCTGGGCATGACGACCGATAACGCGGACGCCATGGAACGCGAATACTGTTTCTCTCAGCGCATCGCTGCTGAACGGCTCGCCATGGCAGCGGCTGCCCGCGTTATTACCTCGACCCGGCAGGAGCGGTTTGACCAGTACGGTCATCCACTGTACCGGGGCGCCATCGATGTCCACGCCGATGACCGGTTTGCCGTGATACCACCGGGGGTCAACAACCAGATCTTTACGACCCGCACGGGGCCGATGGATGCCGGGATCCACCAGGCATTGCAACAGCAGGTCGGGCAGCACGAGGGCCCTTACGTCATCGCCTCAAGTCGTCTCGACGAAAAGAAAAATATCCTCGGCATTGCACGTGCCTACGCGACCTCGAAAACCCTGCAGGACAACGCCAGGCTTGGCATCTTTATCCGCGGCATCCAGGACCCGTTTGCCGACATCAGTGCCTTGTCGGCAGGGGAGCAGGCAGTGCTGCAACCCATACTGGACACTATCCGGGATGCGGGATTGCGTGACCGTGTGGACTTCTTCGATATTCGCTCACAACAGGCGCTGGCCTCCACTTACCGCTACTTTGCCGGGCGTGGTTCGGTGTTCGCACTGACGGCATTTTACGAACCCTTCGGGCTGGCGCCGATCGAGGCGGCCGCCTGCGGCCTGGCGGTGGCGGCAACCTGCAATGGCGGCCCAACCGAAATCTTCGAGGATGGCTCCGGCATCCTGGTCGATCCGTTCGATGCGGGAGATATAGCACGCGGCCTGCAGGAATGCCTGGACCGGCAGGCGGAACTGGCCGCACGCGGTATCGAGCGCGTGCGCACAACCTATACCTGGGAGAAGACCGCGGCTCGCTATCTGGAGGTCATTGAACAGGGCATCGATGCCGGTGAAGGTGTCAGCGGCGTTGCCTTACCGGACATGGGCAGCCGCGACTGGCTCAACGAATACCTGGAAAAGGCAGCTTCGTAGGCGCGCACTGCGTGGCCGCTAACGGCGGTCGCCCGTACTGTTATTGTCGTCAGTTCGAGTGGTCGATTTCACCGCCTGGAGTATACCTGTGTTCCTGTCCCAGCATATCGCGATTGACAACCACCACACCCCTGGGTGTACGGTGATAGCGGCGGGCATCTTCTTTCGGGTCTTCACCGATCACCGTGCCGGCCGGCACATGGCAACCGTTATCCAGTAACACTTTCCTCAGACGGACATTGTCTTCGATCAGGCAATCCGGCAGTACCAGCACGTCTTCAAGATCGCAGTTTTCCCCAACGTGGACGTTGGAAAACAGCATGGAATTTTCCAGGCGAGAGCGGTTGATCACACAGCCGCCACTGACCATGGCGGTCCCCATGCCGGAGCCATTGGCGGACGAACCGATGAACTTCGCCGGCGGCAGCTGTTCCTGGTAAGTGCGTATACGCCATTCCATGCCGTACAGGTCGAGCGCCGGGTCCGGCTGCAGCACTTCCATATTGGCCTCGAAATAGGCATCGAGGGTCCCGACATCGCGCCAGTAGGCGTTGCTCACAATCACCTGCTCGCTGAAAGGATAGGCGACCACCCGGTGACCCTTCTTCACGGCATCGGGAATAATGTCCTTGCCGAAATCGTGGCTGGAATCCGGGTTGTCCGCATCCAGTCCCAATGCGGTTTCCAGGTAGCCGTAGGAGAAGATGTAAACACCCATGCTGACCAGTGCCGTATCGGGGTGACCCGGCCGGGGCGCCGGGTTCTCCGGTTTCTCGTTAAATTCCGTTATGCGCTGGTCTTCATTGACAGTGACAACACCGAAGGCACTGGCTTCTGCCAGCGGGACGGTGCAGCAGGCAATCGTGATATCCGCATCCTGGTTTGCATGCGCGGCCAGCATCTCGCCATAGTCCATCTGGTAGACATGGTCGCCCGCCAGCACCAGCACGTATTCGGGCTGGTGACTGGCCACGATGTCGAGGCTCTGGTAGACGGCGTCCGCAGTGCCCGCAAACCAGGCATTTTCCTTGAGCCACTGCTGGGCCGGGATAATTTCCACGAATTCACCCATATCCTCACGGAAGGTGGCCCAGCCGCGCTGGATATGCCGAATCAGTACATGGGACTTGTACTGGGTAAGGACACTGATCTGGTAGATGCCCGAATTCACGCAGTTCGACAGGGCAAAGTCGATGATCCTGAACTTGCCGCCAAACGGTACCGAGGGCTTGGCGCGCCAGTCGGTCAGCATTTTGAGGCGCGATCCACGGCCGCCGGCCAGGACCAGTGCTATCGTACTACCGGTGAGTCGGCTGACAAAACGTCGTGATTGAACAGTCATTATGATTACGCCCGAAGTACGTACATGATATGGCAGTTTGCGCACAGGTTCAAACAGGAATATTTGCAGATTTGACGTACCGCAGTAGCCACCATCTTGTACAATGAAGCAATGACCAGCGCCACATTCAGGGCCGCCTGCGCCAGCGGCGATGATTGGGAATCCATTGCCAACGCCTGCATTAACGATTTATACGTCGAGCCGTTCGCGGCAAATCTTGGTTTCCTGTATATAACCGATCCACTTGCACCGTACCTGGACAACATGCTGCAGCACCTGCGTGACAGGACTGCCGTGCAGGACTGGATCGGCACAATCGGCACGGGGATTTGTTTTACCGGCACGGAAATCTACGATGAACCCGCAGCAGCGGTCATGCTTGCGACACTGCCGGAAGACAGTTTCCGACTGATCCCGTCCGGCATACAGCCGCTGGCCGACATGCTGACCGAGAACTGGAACTGGCTGAATGAAAACAACGTCCACTTCGGCGTCGTCCATGGCGATCCGCGCAACAGTCATATCCCGCAAATAATCGAATCCCTGTCCGCACAACTCGATCCGGGCTTCCTGGTTGGCGGGCTGACCTCGTCGTCCGACGATAACTTCCAGCTGCAGATTGCCGGCGACATCACGGAAGGCGGGCTTTCAGGCGTGCTGTTCTCGGACGGGATCCCTGTTATCAGCAGTCTGACACAGGGTTGTACACCGCTCGGTGACAAACATGTCATCACCGGCTGCGACGGAAATATACTGTCGGAGCTCGACGGTTCACCCGCACTGGACGTTTTCAAGCAGGACATCGGCGAGGTACTCGCCCATGACATGTCAAGGGTTGCCGGCTACATCTTCGCCGGCTTCCCGATACCCGGGTCCGACACCGGCGATTATCTTGTGCGCAACCTGCTCGGCATCGACCCGGAGGAAAAACTGCTCGCTGTCGGCGATAACCTCGAAAACGATGCCAGGATCATGTTCTGCCGTCGCGATGGTGATGCGGCACGGGAAGACATGCTGCGCATGCTAGCCGACCTGGGCAAACGCGCAGGCGGACAGATACGGGGCGGTCTCTATTACAGTTGCCTGGGGCGCGGGCGTTATCAGTTTGGCGAGAATTCCGAAGAACTGAAAATGATCCGGGACCAGCTCGGCGACTTTCCGCTGGTCGGTTTCTTCGCCAATGGCGAAATTTCCCACAACCGTCTGTACGGCTATACCGGCGTCCTGACGTTGTTTGTCTGAACCTGCCGGGCAATATCTTTCGCGCCTGCAAGGCGCTCCTACAGGTGCTTCTATCCGGTGTAGGAGCGGACGTTGTCCGCGTATATCACCCCTGGAATTCTTCGCGCATGACTGACTGCGCTCCTGCAGGTGCTTCTATTGGTGTAGGAGCGCCTTGCAGGCGCGAACGCTATTTCTTCCAGTACTGCTCCGTCGTGATATGCCCCGGTTCACGACGGCGGTTTTTCTCCAGGCCGCGCGCTTCCAGGACCGCCTGCGTGTCGCTGACCATGGCGGGATTGCCGCAGATCATGACCTGTGAATCCGCAGCGCCGATTTGCAGCCCGGTACGCGCCTCGAGCGTGCCATTCTCGATGGCATCCGGTACCCGTCCGGGCATGGCGAAATCCGTTTCCTCGCGGCTGACAAACGGTATGAACTGGAGCTGCCCCGGGTGTTTCTCCAGCAATGAATTTATTTCATCGGAAAAACTCAGCTCGGCAACGGTACGTACCGCGTGTACCAGCACGATGTTTTTATAGCGTGTCCACGCCCCGGCAGTTGTCAAAATGGACAGGAATGGACCGATGGCCGTGCCGGTTGACAGCATCCACAGGTTTTCGGCTTGCGGAACTTCGTCAAGCACGAAGAAACCGGCAGGCCGTGGTGCAATGAATACCGTATCGCCCGGCTGCAATTTTGACAGGCGCTGCGTCAGTGGACCGTCCCTGACGATGATGAAATAAAATTCATGCAGCGGATTATCAGGCCCGTTTACGAACGAATAGGGGCGGGCGACCATCTCACCGTCGATCTCCAGCGCAAGCCGCGTAAATTGTCCGGCGACAAAGGGGGCGACGTCGGCTTCGACCTGCAAGGAGTAGAGTTCGTCAGTCCATTTTCGAAGGGCATGCACCCTGCCTTCAACCCAGCGCGCCATCAGTGGGCGACCCCACCGGTAATACAGTTACCGCAGGCCAGCAGCGGCCAGACTTGTTCCTTGCCTGTGACAACGACTGACTTCATCGGCATATTGGTGCTTCACTCGCGTGCAACAGATGCCTTATCATAGCAGCAATTACTGCAAGTGCCGTCAACGCACGGTACCCCTGTTGGTTCAACCTGACCCGGATTACGATAATGGAACAAATGTCCACCTGGGAAATGCTCCTGCTCGGCGTACTCGTGTTGCTGGTCCTGTTCTGGATAGGGCCGGGCATCCCGGCCATGCTGGAAAAAAGCCGGCAGGCAGAGAACCGTGACTGGGCCGGGTTACTGTGGCCGATAGCGCTGGTTGTGCTGTTCGTCCTGTTTCTCATCAACATGGTCTGATCGATGCCGTCCGCACTCAAAATCCGCAACCTGCGCAAGACCTACAAAGGTGGCCACGAGGCACTAAAAGGCATCGACCTGGACGTTGCCGAGGGAGATTTCTTCGCACTGCTGGGTCCCAATGGCGCAGGCAAGACCACCATTATCGGGATTATCGCCTCGCTGGTGAACAAGAGCAGCGGTACGGTCGAGGTGTTCGGGCATGACACCGATCGTGATCCGTCTGCCGCCAAGGCCTGTCTCGGCCTGGTGCCGCAGGAGTTCAATTTCAATATGTTCGAACCGGTAGCCGAGGTGGTTGCCAACCAGGCCGGCTATTACGGTATCCCGCGCAAGGAAGCCTGCCAGCGCGCCGAGAAATACCTGAAACACCTGGACCTGTGGGACAAGCGGCGCATAATGGCGCGCAACCTGTCGGGCGGCATGAAACGCCGCCTGATGATTGCCCGCTCACTGGTGCACAGTCCGCGCCTGCTGATTCTCGACGAACCGACCGCCGGCGTGGATATCGAGATCCGGCGTTCGATGTGGACCTATTTACGGGAGATCAATTCAGCCGGCACCACGATTATCCTGACCACGCATTACCTGGAAGAGGCCGAGAGTTTGTGTCGCAACATTGCCATCATCGACGAGGGCGTGCTGGTCGAAAACACCAGCACCCGTAAATTGCTGAATACGCTGCGCATGGAAACCTTCGTCCTTGACCTGGCAACACCACTCGCTTCGCTGCCGGCACTGAAACACCATAAAATCGTACAGCTGGACGAAAACACCCTGGAGGCCGAGATCAATCGCGATGATTCAATCAACACGCTGTTTACTGAACTCTCTGACCACGGGATAAAAGTGCTGAGCATGCGCAACAAGACCAATCGGCTTGAAGAATTATTCATGAACCTGGTGGAAGGCGGTCCAGACGGGAAGGCGACATGAATACACGGAAAAAGATGATTGCCCTGCAGGCGATCATTACCAAGGAAGTACGTCGCTTCACGCGCATCTGGGTGCAGACGGTGCTACCGTCGACGATTACCACGGCATTGTATTTTATAATCTTCGGCAACCTCATCGGGCCGCGCATTGGCAAGATGGGCGGTTTCAACTACATGGAATTCATTATCCCCGGCCTGATCATGATGGCCGTGATCACGAATTCCTATGCCAACGTGGTGTCATCGTTCTATGGTTCCAAGTTCCAGCGGCATATCGAAGAGATGCTGGTTTCGCCAATCCCGAATTACGTGATCCTGCTCGGCTTCGTGAGCGGCGGCGTGGCGCGCGGATTGATAGTCGGAACCGCCGTGACGGCCGTTTCGCTGGCATTTCACCCGCTGAATATCCACAGCATCCCGGTCATGCTGAGCATGATCGTACTGACGTCTATCCTCTTTTCACTCGCCGGAATGATCAATGGCGTCTACGCCAACAGCTTCGATGATATTTCAATCATCCCCACGTTCGTGTTGACACCGTTGACCTATCTCGGTGGCATTTTCTATTCCATCAACCTGTTGCCCGACTTCTGGCAGGACGTATCGCTCATCAACCCGATACTTTACATGGTGAACGCGTTTCGTTACGGCTTTCTCGGTGTTTCCGATATCAACCTGTGGGTCTCTTACCTGATCAGCATCGGTTTTATCGTCGTACTGTACGTGTTCTGCCTGTACCTGCTGCACACCGGCCGCGGGACCAGGACCTAGGAAATCGCTGCTGCACAGGGCAAGGCTGCGTAGCGGCCTTGTAGTTCAAGCGTAGCGGCCTTGTAGTTCAAGCGTAGCGGCCTTGTAGTTCAAGCGTAGCGGCCTTGTAGTTCAAGCGGCCTTGTAGTTCAGCGAGCGGCCTTGTAGTTCAGCGTAGCGGCCTTGTAGTTCAAGCGAAGCGGCCTTGTAGTTCAGGCGTAGCGGCCTTGTAGTTCAGGCGTAGCGGCCTTGGGCCTTGCAGTTCAAGCTATTGACGAAGGCTCGCGAGGTGTACTGCACAAACCGGCAATTCACTGACTGGTCAGAAACACTTGCCCGTCTTGCACACTGAGCGTCAAACTGCCATCCAGCAACGTCAGCAGCCGGTCACCGACCAGCGGCTTGCGCCAGCCACGCATGACAGCGGTGTCATGATCACCCAGCAACAACTGTTCCAGCTGTTTGCGTGAGGCCAGCGCGACCGGGTTCATATCATTATTCGCGGCACTGAGCCGGACCACTGCCATCATCACGTCTACCATGGCATCCTGCTCCGGCGACAGGGGCATTTTTCTGCCCTTGTCCGGGAAGGGCAGCGGGTCATTCGCCACGGCCTGCGCAATGAGTTCGATCAATGTCTTGCCGGCGCGTTCCAGCAGGCGATCGTTCAGGCCGCGTATGCGTTTCAATGCATCGAGCGATACCGGTTTATGGCGGGCGACGTCGACCAGTGCATCATCGCGCAACACCCAGCCCTTGGGACAATCACGTTCCCTTGCCTCTGCCTCGCGCCATTGCGCCAGTACCTGCAATGCCGCCAGGCTGGCGCCGCGCAACCGGCTTGCCCCTTTTACCTTCAGCCATGCCGATTCCGGCGGATTCTCGTACAACTCCGGACTTGCCAGCCGCCGGAAGTCATCCGCCAGCCAGTCGAGCCGGTCGAGTTCACCGAGCCGGTCACGCAGTTGCGTGTAAACATCCATCAGGTAAATCACGTCATCGGCAGCGTACCTGATCTGCTCCGGTGCAAGCGGGCGCAATGACCAGTCGGCGCGCGTATGCAGCTTTTCCAGCGTGATGCCCAGCATCGCCTTGACCAGGTTACCGTAGCCGACCTGCTCCGGGTAACCCAGCAACGGTGCAGCCACCTGGGTATCGAAAACCGGGGCAGGGACCCTGCCGCTGAGATGGTAGAAAATCTCCATGTCCTGGCGCCCGGAATGCATGACCTTGACGATGTCCTCGTCGCTCATCAGGTCAATGACCGGTGACATGTCATCCAGTGCCAGGGGATCGATACAGGCAGTTATGCCCGGCACGGCAATCTGCAGCAGGCAGAGTTTCGGATAATAGGTCTTTTCACGCAGAAACTCGGTATCCACCGCGATCCACGGCGCGCCCACCAGCCGGTCGTACAAGTCGACCATTGCAGCCGGTGTATCGATGTATTCGACGGGTATGTCGCTGCTCATGCAGTCGCGCAGCCAGTCATATCAAGCGTCAGCTTCAACATCATCGACATCCAGCTGTCCGGTCATGCGCCGGCGGATATGTGACCAGGAAATACCGACTGCCAGGATGCCGCAAAATATAGTTTCGATAATCCAGGTCATGGATTCCACGCTGTCGGCCGCGATCCACCCCCAGTCGATAATCATCCACAACAACACGCCGAAGAAGGCGGCGGCCAGGATCATGCCGAAGGCGCCGAGCGAACGCCCGGTCGCGCGCAGGTAAATAGTCCAGCCAATCAATAACAGGATGCCAGCCAGCGCCATTAACGGCGTCGGCGCGGAAATATGCTCGCTGAGCCAGTGATAATAGGATCTACCGGATGGATTGTAGGTTGAAAATACCAGTACGGCTGCCGCCAGCAGGCGCAGAAAAAACCCGGACCACGTCAAACCCCTGTATGCAGACATCATTTGTTCCTGTGTGAATGTGACTGATCATGGCACGCTGAATCGGTGCGTGAGCATATTACCCGTAAACCGGCGCTAACGACAGCTACAGGTCTGTCCTTGAAACACGTTAGAATGCGTCTTCGCCAGCCCGGCAAACTGCATTTTATTATCGGCCCGGCAGGCCCTGGAGACAGCGAAGGCCTGTTATGGCTGAACCTTAAAATACCGCCACAGTCTCACTGTATTTATTGAAAAATAACGCATGAAAATAACACTCATAAATCCCTACGAACTGGGCCGTCAGCCCTTCGGCCTGGCGGAACCTGCTGCACTGCTGACAGGCGCAGGGTGCCAGGTGAACTGTTGTGACCTGTCGATACAGAAACTGGATGACTGCCTGTCGGCGGACACCGAACTGGTCGCCGTCTATGTCGCCATGCACACGGCCACGCGTATCGCCGTCGAGGCGCTGCCGAAGATCAGGCAGCTGTCGCCACGGGCCGCGTTATGCGTGTACGGCCTGTACGCGCCCATGAATGCCGAACTGTTCCGTTCGCTGGGGGTGGATACTGTCATCGGTGGCGAATTCGAAAGCGGACTCCTTGCTCTGGTGGAGCGACTGCGCGATAAACCGGGGCAACAGCCTTTCACCAGCCTCACCAGTCTCGAAAAGATTCCGTTCATCGTGCCGGACCGCAGTACGCTGCCGCCCTTGTCAAAGTATGCCGGCCTCATATTACCGGATGGCTCGACCCGCACCGTGGGCTTTGCCGAGACAACCCGCGGCTGCAAGTATTTCTGCCGGCATTGCCCGGTGGTGCCGGTCTACCGCGGAAAATTCTTTGTCGTGCCGGCTGACGTAGTACTGGCTGATATCGATAACCAGGTCAACGCCGGCGCGGCGCATATCTCTTTTGGCGATCCGGATTTCTTCAATGGCCCCGGTCATGCACTGCGCATCGTCCGTGCCATGCACGCCCGGCATCCGGAACTGACTTATGATGCCACCATCAAGATCGAGCATATCGTGAAGTATCCGGATGAAATCAGGGAACTCGGCGAGACCGGTTGCCTGTTTATCCTGTCGGCCGTGGAATCCGTCGATGACAAGGTCCTCGAACTGCTCGACAAGGGGCATACCCGTAATGACTTCTTCAAAGCACTGGAAACCGTACAGCGCGCCGGTATCGCATTGGCGCCGACCTTTGTTGCATTCACGCCATGGACCAGTCTGCAGGGCTATATCGCATTACTCAGCGATATCTACGAACTGCAACTGGTCGAGGCCGTCGCACCGGTGCAGCTGTCGATTCGCCTGCTGGTGCCGGCCGGCTCGCTGGTCCTCGACATCGACGGCAGCGAACAATTGCTGGGCCCCTTTGATCCGCAAATGCTTGGTTATCCGTGGCAACACCCGGACCCGCGCATGGATGACCTGCAGCGTGATGTGCAGAACCGGGTAACGCAGGCGGAAGCCGACGGGCGCCCGCGCGCCGAAATCTTTGCCGGCATCTGGCGCATGGCGCATGCAGCAGCGGGGCTTTCGGCACCGGAACTGGATTTGCAGGGAAATGGACAGCCGGTACCCCGCCTGTCCGAAAACTGGTATTGCTGTGCCGAGCCAACCTGCGAGCAACTGATATCATTCTGAGTGCCGGCGGCATTGAAACGAATCATCTTTACCCACGGAAAAAACCCGAAACCACCGGCCGGGGAGCACCGGCGGCAACTGCTGCGCTGCCTGTTGCACGGTGTCCGCAAGGTTGACCCCGGAATCGCCGCCGAGATCGAATCGAGCGATTGCTTCAGGCTGGTGTCGTGGAGCCACCTGTTCTATGACGAGCCGCGCGATATTATGGATGAACTGCCATGGATCGACCGCCTGCTCGAAGAGGCCGACCCGCCCGCCGATGTCAAATCGGCACGTCCGCTGAAATACCGCGCAGCGAAGGCCATGTACACGCTCGGCGACCACCTGTCGTGGTTGATCCCGCTGATACCCGACAACCGTGTCAAACTGTCAATCCAGGAAACCAACAACTATTTCAACAACCACGACAATTCCGGTTGCCTCATACGCCGGCTGCAGAAGGAACCCCTGCGCGAGGCGGCAAAACAGGGCGACCGTGTATTACTGATCGGGCACAGCATGGGTTCCATCATTGCCTATGACTCGCTGTGGGAACTGGAGTACCTGGAGGGCGTCAGATTCTGTGTCGATACCTTCCTGACACTTGGCAGTCCGCTTGGCATGAACTACGTACAGCGACGGCTGACCGGGCAAAACGAACAACAACTGGGGCAGTACCCGTGCAACATACGCAAGTGGATCAATATCTCGTCAAAAGGCGACCTGGTGGCACTGGACCCGTCACTGGCGAATGACTTCCGCGACATGATCGACAATCATTGCGTCGAATCCATCACGGACATGCGGGCAGACATCCTGAATCACTACCGTGACGACATGGGACTCAACGTACACAAATCATACGGCTACATGGTCAATCCGTTCGTGGCGAATGTGATCGCCGACTGGTGGAGAGGCGCATGAAGGACATCCTGATAGGCCACCGTGGTGAACCGGAAAGCTGGCCGGAAAACTCGTTGACCGGCTACCGGGAAATACTCCGGGCCGGCGCCAGGTACCTGGAAACCGATGTGCAGGTCACCGCGGACGGTGTTGCGGTACTCAGTCACGACCCGTCCCTGCTGAAGATCACCGGGCAGGACCTGCTGGTCACGGCAACGCCGAGCGGGGAAGTGCTGTCACTGTCCGCGGGCTACCCGGAACGTTTCGGCGAACGATTCAGCGACTACCGGATCACCACCCTGGCGGCGTTTGCGGAGTTGCTGGCGCAGTGGCCGGACGCCCGGGCGTTCGTTGAAATCAAGCACGCAAGCATTCGGGCCTTCGGGATGGACAGGGTCATCGATATTATATTGTCGGCACTGTCCGGCGTGCAGGCGCAGTGCACGCTGATTTCATTCGAGTACGCGGCACTGCAGCATGTCCGTGAGCATGCGCCGCTGCCCATCGGCTGGGTGTTGCCGGCATGGAATGACGACCACCGGGAACTGGCGCATGCACTCGCGCCGGACTACCTGTTCGTGAATCACAAGCGATTGCCGCCGCCGCCCGAGCCGCTATGGCGTGGACCGTGGCAGTGGGTGGTTTACACGGTCAACGCGCCCGCTGACATCGCACCGTATCTCGAGCGCGGCTTCAGCATGGTCGAGACCAACGTGATCCGCAGTCTGCTGGCGAGCATGCCGACGAATGACTGAACACTACGACATCGTTATCGTCGGTGGCGGCATCCATGGCGCCGGCGTTGCACAGGCCGCGGCCTGCAGCGGCTATACGGTCATGTTGCTGGAGGAATCGGCGCTGGCCAGTGGCTCTTCCAGCCGTTCCAGCAAGCTGATTCACGGCGGACTGCGCTACCTGGAAGGTTACGATTTCCACCTGGTCAGGGAGAGTCTGGTGGAACGCGACATCCTGCTGCGCATCGCCCCCGAGCTGGTACGCCTGCAACCGTTTCACATACCGGTCTACCCAAACACGACCCGCCGTCCGCTGGTCCTGCGCGCGGGCCTGCTGCTGTATGCACTGCTGGACGGATTCGGCCGCAACAGCCGTTTCCGGACGTTGCCGCGCAGTGCATGGGACACGCTGGACGGACTGGACACCACGCGGCTGCAGGCGGTATTCGAATATCACGATGCACAGACCAACGATGTCGACCTGACGCGCGCGGTGATGCACTCGGCCACCCAGCACGGCGCGGTGCTGACTTGCCCGGCTGAATTTACCGCCGCGCAGGTTTCGCCTTCAGGCTGCGAAATCAGTTACCGCGTCAATGGCAATGAACATAACTGCAGCGCAGGCGTCATCGTCAACGCTGCCGGACCCTGGGTAAATACGGTCGACAGCCGCATCAGTCCGCGGCCCGCGCCGGTCGCAATCGACCTGGTGCAGGGCGCACATCTCATTATGCAGGAACCGCTGTCGGCGGGCTGTTACTACGTCGAGTCGCCGCAAGACCGCCGCGCCATTTTCCTGCTGCCCTGGGGTGAGCATGCACTGCTCGGTACCACCGAGAGCAGCTACCACGGTGATCCGCGGGCGGTGCACATACTGGATACCGAGGAAGCTTACCTGCTCGATGTCCTGCGGCACTATTTTCCGGAGCGCAGCACCAACGTCGTGGGGCGCTTTGCCGGGCTGCGGGTCCTGCAGGCAGCCGGTGGGGCGGCATTTGGCCGTTCGCGTGAAACCCACCTGCTGGTCGACCACCCGCGGCGTCCGCGGGTACTGTCGATCTATGGCGGCAAGCTCACCGGTTACCGCGCAACCGCTGAAAAGGTCATACACAGGATCAGGCATACGTTACCGGCGCGCAAGGCCGTTGCGCGCACCTCCGAACTCACCCTGACCCCGGTCGACTGATGCCCGCCGATTTAATCCTCGCCATCGACCAGGGCACGCATTCAACACGGGCGATCGTGTTCGACGACCGCGGACAGCCGCTGGCCACGTCACGCCGACCGGTTGCGCTGACCGCGCGCAGCCACACCGAAATCGAACAATCGGCCAACGAAATCGCGCGTTCCATGCACACTGTAATTGACGCAGTACTCGCGGACCCGGCCGTTGACAGCGGCCGGGTCCGCTGCGCCGGACTTGCCACCCAGCGCTCCAGCGTGGTGGCGTGGGAACGGAGCAGCGGTACGCCGCTCAGCCCGGTCCTCAGCTGGCAGGACCGCCGCACGGCAGCCGCCATCGAGCTGCTGCACGACCGGGAGCAGCACGTCGAGGCACGCACCGGCCTGCACCTGTCGCCCCACTACGGTGCCGGCAAACTGCAATGGCTGTTGCAGCAACAGGCGGATGTCCGTGCCGCGCATGCTGCCGGCAAGTTGTTGATGGGGCCACTGGCGAGTTACCTGCTGTTTCAGCTGCTCGACGGGCAACCGGCACTGGTCGATCACGCCAATGCCTCGCGCACGCTGTTATGGAACCTGCAGACACGCGACTGGGACGCGGACATGCTGTCACTGTTTGCTATTCCCCGCGAGGTCCTGCCGGCCTGCCGGCCGATCGTAAGCGGTTACGGGCGGATTCCCGGTCATGATATTCCGCTGACGGCCGTCAACGGCGACCAGACGGCCGCCCTCTATGCACAGGGCAATCCGCCGGACGGTACATTGATCGTCAACATCGGCACCGGCGCATTCGTCCTCATGCCGACCGCCGATGTGCAACACCGGCCGGCGGGGTTGCTGGCAGGCATCTCGCACAGCGAGGACGGCAGCGGCCATTACTATATCGAGGGCACCGTCAACGGTGCGGCGGCGGCAGTAGAGCATGTCGCAAAACAGTTCGATGTGGCGGACCTGCAAACAGCGCTGCCCGACTGGCTGAATACAGTTGACGAACCGACGCTGTTCATCAACACCGTCGGCGGGCTGGGGGCACCCTGGTGGCGTTCAGGTCCGCAACCGTATTTTCTCGATCCCGATGTGGCCGCGGCCGGGGCCATGGTGGCCGTCATCGAAAGCATCGTGTTCCTGCTGGAGGCGAACATCGAGTTGCTGCGACGGCACGATGCGGGGGTCCGCCGAATCAGGATCAGCGGCGGACTGGCCAACCTCGATGGCCTGTGCCGGAAACTGGCAGACCTGTCCGGACTCGAGGTGCACCGTCCGGTGCAGGTCGAGGCCACGGCGCGTGGTATCGCCTGGCAGGCCGCGGGCAGCCCGAATGACTGGCCGGCGAGCGGGGCGGGGGAGACGTTTTCGCCCGGAGACAACCCGGCCCTGCAACAGCGCTACCAGCGATTCACCGAAATTCTGAAAAATTCGTTGTAATTATTTACCGCGTAAAACTAACAGAACATTGTCATTCCCGCGCAGGCATGATCTCGCGCAAAGCCGCCAAGCGCCAAGAACAAAAAATATGCCACAGAGATCACAGAGTATCTCAGAGAAAATACCTTTGAATAGGAGCCTGAGATCTGCATGACAACCTGCACGAACCATGGCTCACCTGTAGCGGTTCGAACCTGTTCTAAACCGCAGGCAAATGGCCTCATGGGTCTCTACAGAAGTATTTCACTCTGTGAACTCTGGCCCTCTGTGACAGGATTTTTGCCTGGCACTTGCGGCTTTGCGCGAGATCATGCCGGTGCGGAAAACACCCACAGGAAACCGAAATTGTAAAACACGTGCAGGATTATCGGCGCCGTCAGCTTGCCGGTACGGTCCTTGAAATGGCCGAAAACCAGTGACGGGAAGAACACCAGCGCGGCCCACAACGGGGGCTGAAAGAAGAAGTGCAGGCCGGTAAAGACCAGGCTGGTAACCAGGTTCGCAACGGACAGCGGCCCCAGGTATTTGCCGGTGAAATAATCACGGATGAATTCCTGCAACAGGCCGCGGAACAGGATTTCCTCGACTACCGGCATGAACAACACCGGCCACAGGAAACGTGCCGGGTGTTGCAGGGGCCACAGCCAGTTGAGGTCGGGCTGGATAAGCAGGTAAAGCACCAGCCAGACGACGGGCGCCACCAGGATGGCGAGCGGAAACAGCGGGTCTTTTCTGAGGTCGTAATCTGTTTTCAAGACATTCAGTTTTTCTTCAACTGCTGGACCATCTCGGGTTCCATGTCCATGCCGACCGGCCAGTCAGGGTTGATCGATATGCCGACGCCACTGCCGGTGCGCTCCAGTACCCAGCTGAACTCCGCCAGCAGACCGCCTTCATAGCCGGGATAATCCTGTACGAATACCTTCGCGCGGTCCGGGCTGGTGAACAGGATCAACACCTCGATGTCATCCTCGGTCTTCAGCGTCAGCGGTATGGCCTTGCTGCTGCTGGTGAAGCCCTCGATACCGATCGAGTCCTTGACCGGCATGAACACCTGGGTATCCATCAGGTATTCCATCAGGGACTCGCTCGACAGCTGGCCCTCCTGGGCCGACATCAGTTTCTCTTCCAGCTCGTTACGTGCGTCAAATGTATCGTGCATTTTACTTGTCCATAGCAACAGGCCCCGCAATGCGGGGCCGGCTGTGCTCGTATAACAGTTAAAAAGGCGGTTCTAGTCGTCGCCACCAAAAGCCCCAAGCAGGTGCAGCAGGCTCAGGAACAGATTATAGATGGAGACGAACAGCGTGACCGTCGCCAGTATGTAATTGGTCTCGCCGCCGTGGATGATCTCGCTGGTCTGGTAGAGGATCAGGCCGGACATCAGCAACACGAACATGGCCGAGACGGCAAGCGACAGGCCCGGTATATTGAAGAAGAAGGCGCCAAGGCCGGCGAGGAAAGCCACCAGGATACCGACCATCAGGAAGCCGCCCATAAAGCTGAAGTCCTTGCGCGTGGTCAGCACGTA
The DNA here is from genome assembly GCA_963768575.1 of uncultured Halobacteria archaeon. GTDB lineage: Bacteria > Pseudomonadota > Gammaproteobacteria > UBA9214 > UBA9214 > UBA9214. The sequence goes on along the minus strand of CAVYIJ010000001.1, from coordinate 146,844 downwards.
ACCGGACAGGCCGAGGAAAATGACGCCGGTGCCGCCCATGGCCGTCATGACGGTCTGGCTGCCGTTCGGGATGGACAGGTACATGCTGATGATCGGTCCCAGGGTCAGCCCCATGAAGCCGGTCAGTGCAAACACGAACAGCAGCCCCATGCCGCTGTTGGCAAAGCGGGTGGTCAGGAACAACAGGCCGAAGTAGCCGGCAAAGGTAATCAGCATCCCCATCGGGGGCATATTCATCTTGACGGCGATCCCGGCGCAGACAGCGCTGAAAATCAGTGTCATGGAGAGCAGGGCATAGGTATTGCGCAATACCTTGTTGGTCGCCAGGACCGACTGCTCTGAACGTGAGATGGTCTTTTCAATCATGCTTGAATTCTCCGGATACTCTGGTTTAACGGTTTCGGGTGATTGACCTGATATAGATAGACAGCGGCAATCCCGACCAGTTCATTAAGGTTATCATATCGGCAGTATACAGCAACTTGAAAAACCTGCACTTTTTGTGGCTTTTCGCTGGTACCGGCAGGGCAATTTCCGGTATCCTTGCGCGACAAAATACACCACGCGTCATTCTCGCGGTGGCGGTTCGCTGAAATGCACTGCACGTCATTCCCGCGGAGGCGGGAATCCAGCGACAAATCTGCCGCAAAGATTCCGTTTCCCGGGCCACTTTTACCAGCCGGAATGACGAAAAAGCATATATATAGTATTGGAGAGGTGGCAGAGTGGTCGAATGCGACGGTCTTGAAAACCGTTGACCGGCGACGGTCCGTGGGTTCGAATCCCACCCTCTCCGCCAAAAACGGAAAAGCCCCCTACAGGGGCTTTTTTGTTTTCCGGGGAATGGTAATAACAGTAATAACAGGAGCCGGATCCCGATTTCCACTAAATCAGCCAAAACCGGGCGCTGACCTATTGTCTCATTACTTAACCACCTTCAATCGCGCTTTCTTTCTCGATGAAAACCGGAAGACTTCCTGCTCCAGTATCCCGGACAGCAGCTTCCCCCGTACCTTGCCGAGCTTTTTCATCATCGCCATTCGGCGTCTGTGTTCCCGGTCATATTTCCATGCCCGGATATCAGTTGGCCGGTCAGTCTTGCCGGCCGCATCGGGCTCTCGTAACGCTTCATGCTTTCCGGTGCGTGCCTGCCCGTTATATTGGCTATCATTTTTCATGTTATTCACTCTGACTCGATGCAATCACTATTTTAAAGTGTAGACCATCAACCGGGTGGACATACGGAGGCCGGCGGCAACATCATGTATTTCCCGACCCGGTTTTACCTGCTTTCCCGTCATTCACGCCGGTCGCGATATCGACCCTGAAGACCGAGTCTTCGAATTTGATCTCTGCATCGAACTGCTTGCCCAGGCGCAGCATCCCGCTGTTGCCGGGCAGTACATAACCCCGGAGAATCCGTATACCGTTTTCACGGGCCGATTCGACCAGCCGGCCCAGCAGGATTTTGCCGAGCCCGCGGCCCTGGTAGGCGTCCACGATAGTGATAGCGAACTCGGCAACATCCGGCTCGTCCGGCAGGCGCATGTAGCGGGCAATGCCTGCGCCGGTATGGACGTCATCACCCGCCTCGAGCGCGCACCAGGCCAGCCGGTCCCGGTTATCCAGGTCGGCCAGGTAATCCAGCTGTGAGTCTGACAATGTGTTCACGCCACCCGCAAAGCGGAGTTGCCGCGTGCGCGCGGACGTATGTTGCAATGCGGAGTTTATACCCGCCTTGACGCAATCCTTGTCACAATGGGCTTCCTCCGAGCGGCACAGGCGGACCAGCAGGCGTGTGCCGTCGGCGAGCGTTTCGGTTACATGCTCCATTACCTGCAGGGGCTCGAAATTAGAAGCCGGCGTACCCGCCGCCAGGTTTTAGATTCACCGTGATGGACCTGTGCAGGCCAGACAATCATGAATGCATGAACTGTTCGGCCAACACCGAACGTTCAGCGCGCCGGCGCTACCGGTACAGAGGTCGTCGTCTTGCTGACCGCCGGTTGTTCTGGCAGGGCCGTGTTCGTGCAATCGATATACGGGGAGGTGCCCGTGGTGCTGACATAGGTGATCAGGCATTCTTTCCCGTTCGGCTCATCGACCACCTTGCGCACGATGAGATCACCTTCCCGTAAATAACTGTTCTGCACCAGTGCGCCCTTGGTGGCGGAACGGCTGTCGTAGCAGATCAGTGTGGGAGCCGTACCGCCGGTACTGACATAGGTGATGAGACAGGTTTTCGTACTGTCCGCATCCACGATTCTGTAAACGTCGAGATCACCCTCGCGCAGGTGTCCACTGCGCACCAGGGTATCATTGGCCGCCTTCCTGCTCTTGTAACAGTCGATGGAAGGTGAAGTACCCGGAACAGTCGTGTAAGCAACAAGGCAGGCGATGTTGTTGATCGTATCCTTCATCTTGCGCACGACCAGCTTGCCTTCCGTGAAGTTCCCCACCTGGTTAATGTTGGATGCGTACCCGGACACCGCTTTGTAACAGCTCATAACAGGACTCGTTCCCGTGGTCCTGATATAAAAGGCCAGGCATATTTTGCTGCTCTCGAGATCCGTGATCGTGCGTATGATGAGATCGCTTTCGCGTAGCTTGCCCGTTTGCACCAGCAGCGTTGATTGATAGGCTTCAGCCAGGCATACCAGCGGCCAGCCGAGGGCCAGGAAAATAATTAGCTTTTTCATTATTACTACCCATCCAGTTTTGTTATTGAAACTCCAGGTACGCCCTAGCGTAACCCGGGCTTTTCCGGATCGTCTCAAACGTGTTTTCCAGACCACTGTTTTCAGACACTTACGTTAATCACTATAGACGATTTTTATTCGAATTACGCTAATACTGCAGTGTTTTTTCAATATCATCATGCTACATGGTTGTAAATCAAACAATATGGTTGTATAAAATATTGTAATGTTTTCAGTTTCAACAAAAAAAGCTGTATCAACTGATTTACAGATCGTGAAAGCAGGGCGGGCCGGTTTGCATGAGGCCTTATCGTCATCGGGTGCTGCATCGACAAGAGGACAGGCGCACGGCGGTATCAACTTTATAATAAAACGGTAATTTGGAGGTAGCCATATGGCTAATCGAAAATTAATTACGGCAGTGTCCGTAGTCACCCTCGGCATGGCGGTACTGGGAACGATGAATGTCGCGCAGGCATTCGACATGGGTAACATGATGAATCCGGGCCGCTGGTTTGATGATGATGATGACAGGTATTACGGTGGCAGATACGGCAGATATGGCGGATACGGTCCCTACGGCTATGGTGGTGGTCCCTATGGATATGGCGGCGGTCCCTATGGCTGGGGTGGTGGTCCCGGCTGGGGTGGCGGTCCCTACGTGGGTACGGTGGGTACGGTGGCTACGGTGGGCAACCAAGCACCATCGTTGTAAATCCCGGCAGCAGCGAGAACAAGACCCCACCGCCGAGGCTGCCTGAATAAGCCGGAATAACTACGGGCCGTACCCTCCGACCGATGATGCCAGCGGATGCAGCACCGCAGTTTCAGACCGGGGTGACGGTCCGGCTGTTTACTATCCGGTCTGAAGGACCTCTCTATCATCCCTGGCGGTCGACCGCATAACAGGGAATATTCCAGGTAGCAAGTTCCTGCCACGGGGTGTGCACGCCCTGTGGCGCATGCCGCCGTCTCGCCTTTTTGCCTGCTCGCACCAAAATGCAGAAATACTATTTGAGCAACATCAAAGACGGCCTGCCTGAACGACGTATACTGGCTTTTTTACTTAAGCTGTTGCTGCAATGAACGCTGAATATCCGGTCATTACCCGCCGCCTCGGAAAACTGCTCGACGTGGTTTTCCTGCTGTTCGCGCTGCTGGTCATCAACTCGGTCTACCTGGCCACGATCACGCTGCTGGAAACAGCGACCGGCGAGCTGTACCAGGATTACTTTTACCTGCTCATGTTCCTGTTCCACCTGCTGCTGGGCCTGTTGATCACGGTGCCGGTCATCGTGTTCGCGCTGGGCCATATGCGGCGCGCCGTGCAACGGCCGAACCGCTATGCCAAGCGTGCCGGGTTCGGACTGTTCGTCACGGCGCTGGTGCTGCTGTTATCCGGGTTATTGCTGACGCGTTTCGGTTTTTTCGAACTCAACGATCCGGCTGTCCGCCGTGCGGGTTACTGGGTACATGTCATCAGTCCGCTGGCCGTCGCCTGGTTGTTTATTCTGCACCGGCTTGCCGGTCCACCCATTATCTGGCAAAAGGGTCTGCGCTGGTCGCTGGTGGCGGTCGGGTTTTCCGCGGTGATGGTGCTGCTCCAGGCGGATGTCGTTCGCGAACAGGGTCCGGACAGGATCACGACTTTTCCGCCTTCGAAGTCTGTCCTTGCCGGTAGCGAAATGATTCCGCCGGAACACCTGATGACGGACGCAAGCTGCGCCGAATGTCATGCCGATATCGCCCGTTCACACGAACACAGCATGCACCGCTTCAGTTCGATGAATAACCCGGCCTACAAGTTCAGCGTGGAGGAAACCCGCCGGGTAGCGCTGCAGCGCGACGGTTCAGTCGAGGTCTCGCGCTTTTGTGCCGCCTGCCATGACCCGGTGCCGCTGTTCAGCGGGCGCTTCGATGCGCCTGATTTCGACATGGACAACGATCCGACCGGACAGGCGGGCATCACCTGCATGAGCTGTCATGCCATGCAAAGCGTCAACAGCACCACGGGCAACGGTGATTACACCCTGGTCGATCCGCCGCGCTACCCGTTTGCCCACAGTGACAGCGCATTGCTGGCCGGCATCAACCGGCAGCTGATCAGGGCCAAGCCGGGCTTTCACAAGAAGACGCTGCTGCAACCCTTTCACCGCTCGGCCGAATTCTGCTCGACCTGCCACAAGGTCAGCCTGACCGAAGCGGTCAACCACTATCGCTGGCTGCGCGGACAGGACCATTACGACAGTTTTCTGCAAAGCGGCGTCTCCGGCCACCGTGTTGACAGCTTCTACTATCCGGACAAGGCCGTTGCGCGCTGCAGTGTGTGCCATATGCCACTGGAGACCTCGGCCGATCCGGCGGCGCGTGATTTCAATGACTCGGGCCGGCGCAGCATCCACAGCCACCTGTTCCCTGCGGCCAATACCGGCGTTGCACACCTTGTGGGCCTGCCGAATGAAGTCATTGCCGCGCACCAGGCATATATGAAGGACGTAACGCGCATCGACATCTTCGGCATCAAGGAAGACGGCCGCATCGACGGCCACCTGCACGCGCCGCTGCGCCCCTCGCTGCCGGCATTGCAACCCGGCAAGCGTTACCTGGTGGAAGTGGTGTTGCGCACCACCGGTGTCGGCCATCACCTGACCGAAGGCACGGCGGACTCGAACGAACTGTGGGTCGAAATCGCGGCCAGCAGCAATGGCGAACCGATCGGCCACAGCGGGGCGATGGATGCAACCGGCCAGGTCGACCCGTGGTCGTACTTTGCCAACAACTATGTGCTGGACCGCAACGGCCAGCGCATCGACCGGCGCAACGCGCAGGACATTTTTGTCGCGCTCTACAACCACCAGATTCCGCCCGGCGCTGCCACGGTGGTGCATTACCTGCTGGACGTGCCGGCGGATGTCACCGGACCTGTCACGCTGGCCGCGCAACTGAAGTACCGTAAATTCGACACCACCTATCTCCGGCACATCCAGGGCGATGACTTCAAGTGCAACGATCTCCCCGTCACCGTGCTGGCCACCGACCGCGTCAACCTGCCCGTGTCCGGCATGCCGTCGCCGCCGTCGGACACGCCGGCAGCGGTGGCCACGAGCGAGCGCTGGAATGACTACGGTATCGGCCTGCTGCGCGCGGGCAGCGGCAAGGGTCAACTGCGCCAGGCGGAACACGCCTTCCGCCAGGTTGAAATGCAGGGCAGGGGGGACGGCGCGCTGAACCTGGCTCGCGTGTACTTCCGCGAAGGGCGGCTCGAAGAGGCCGCGGACGCGCTGCTGCGCGCCAGCCGTGGCGACCACCCGGCCGCGCCCTGGACCATCGCCTGGTTCAGTGCGTTGATTGACCGGCAAAACGGTCACCTGGCGGAAGCCATCCGGACGCTGGAAGCCATCGTCGACACGCGCTTCAGCGAGGCGCAGGCGCCGCAACTTCGATTTTTCCCGTGATGTCAGGGTACTGAATGAACTCGGCCGCAGCCTGTACGAGCGGGCACGCCAGTTGCGTGGCAAGGACCAGCAGGCCGCACGTGATGAGACGCTGCGGCGCGCGCGTGACGGCTTCGAACGAACGCTGGCCATCGACCCGGAAAATGCCGCCGCCCACTTCAACCTGTCGCTGGTGTATGCCCGGCAGGGTGATACCGTGCTGGCGGATCGGCACCGGCAGCTGCATGAACAATACCGCCCGGACGATGCGGCCATCGAGCAGGCGGTCACCCGGCATCGCAGCGAAAATCCGGCAGCAGACCATGCGGCGGCCGCGATTGCGATCTACTCGCTGGCGCCCGGCGATCGATACACGGCCAGTAACATGAAACAGGCAGCCACGTGCATTGAAAACAGGGCGTCCCTGCGCCCGCCGGGAAACGGCCAGGGCGGGTGACTTTCAGAAGGCGTCGGGCCGCTTTTTCCCGTTCTCTCGAACCCACCCCCCCCGGGAGCAGGCGTTCACAGGGCAATATTGATGACTTATATCAAGTCCGCTTTCGCATGATGATAGTAGAATTTTTACAGTAAGCCTTCAGCAACGGTACCGCGCGTGAACAAGCAAGCAGGAGAAGAACCGGAAATACACTCCAAAGACGTCGTCATCCGCAACGTCTTTTACCGGTCTCTGGCCGTGTTCGTGGTCGCGACGGCCATTGTCGCCGCGGCTGTCGCCTGGCTGCACTACCGGGAAAACGGTGTCACGCTGCCGGTCGATCTCCGAGTGAGCGGCCCGGTGATCGATAACCCGGCGGGTGAACCGGAACCACCGGCGGTCCTGTTCACCGACATCACCACTGCCGCAGGCATCGATTTCGTGCACACCAACGGTGCGCACGGCGAGAAGCTTATGCCGGAGACCATAGGCAGCGGCGTCGCTTTCCTCGACTACGACAATGACGGCGACCAGGACCTGTTGCTGATCAACTCTGCCCCGCTCAAACATGATGAAGCCAACTTGCCAACGCCGGCGCTGTACCGTAACGACGGCAGTGGCCGCTTCACGGATGTTACACGGCAGGCCGGCCTTGCCTTCACTTGCTACGGCATGGGCGTCGCCATCGGTGACTACGACAATGATGGCTGGACGGACTTGTATGTGACCGCGCTTGGCAGCAATCACCTGTTCAGGAACGAGCAGGGAACATTTATCGACATGACCGCAACCAGCAATACAGGCGGGCGTGAGACAGACTGGAGCACCGCAGCGGCATTTGTTGATATCGACAATGATGGCGACCTGGATTTGTTCGTCGGCAACTACGTGCTCTGGTCGCGCGAGATCGACCTGGAAATCGACTTCCGCCTGACCGGACTGGGACGCGCAATCGGTGCGCCCAACCATTTCTTCGGCACCACCAACCGTCTCTATCGCAATGACGGCAACGGGTCATTCAGCGACATATCCGAATCATCGGGCATCGTCGTCAAACAGCAGGACGGTACCGAAACCGGCAAGGCGCTGGCGGTCGCACCGGTCGATTACGACCGTGATGGCCGGCTTGACCTGTTCGTGGCAAACGACACGACCCGCAATTTTCTCTACCATAATCTCGGCGCAGGACGATTCGAGGAAACCGGCGTCCTGGAAGGGATTGCCTATGATCGCAACGGCAAGTCCACCGGCGCCATGGGTATCGATGCGGCCTTTTTCCGCAACGACGACGACCTGGGTGTCGCCATCGGGAATTTCGCCAATGAAATGAGCTCACTGTATGTCACGGCAGACGGCAACGCGCCGTTCCTCGACGAGGCGGTACTGGAAGGCATCGGGCCTGCTTCCCGCCTTGCACTGACGTTCGGGCTGTTTTTCTTCGACTACGACCTGGATGGCCGGCTCGACATGTTCCAGGCCAATGGCCACCTGGAGGCCAGGATCAATGTCGTGCAACCGAGCCAGACCTATGCACAACCCGGCCAGCTGTTCTGGAACTGCGGCGATGCCTGCCGCACACCCTTCGTCCATGTCACTGCGAGCGGTGATATTCGCAAACACATGGTCGGGCGCGGCGCGGCCTATGCGGATATAGACAATGACGGTGATCTCGACATTGCAGTCACGCAGAACGGGCGAGCCGCCGTGCTGCTGCGTAACGACCAGCAACTCGGTCATCACTGGCTGCGGGTGCAACTGGAAGGACAGCATGCAAACCGCAGTGCCATCGGTGCGGTTCTCGAACTGACGACAGGCGGTATTAAACAGCGTCGCCAGGTCATGCCGACGCGCAGCTACCTGTCACAGGTCGAACTGCCGGTGACCTTCGGCCTGGGCGACAACAATACGGTCGACGAACTCCTCGTCCACTGGCCGGATGGCCGGGTGCAGACGGTGACCGTGGACCGCGTCGATACATTATTAACTATCAGGCAGGAACCCGATGCGTCCTAGACACTTGCATATACCCATGAACCTGCGGGCGGTACTTGCCCTGTTACTGTGCATCAACAGCGTATCGCCGCTGCTGGCGGATACTCTCTCGGACCTGCCGGCACCGCCAGCCGGAAAATTCGAGCCGATACCGGAAATCAGCCTGGAACATCTCGATGCGGACAGTCGACAGCAGCTGGATGCCGCACGTGCGCGGGTCATCGCTGCCATTGAAAACAAGCTGCCCGACAGCGAGCTGGCGGATATGTGGGGTGAACTCGGTGCGCTCTACCAGGTGTACTCCGTCAACCGCCCGGCCGGGACCTGCTACGCAAATGCCTTGCGGCTGGCACCCGGGGAGTTCCGCTGGGTTTATTATGCCGCCTACTTCGCTATAAAAACGGGCGAGATGCAAACGGCGGTCGAACGCCTGGAGGCCGCACGAAAATTGCGCCCCGACTACCTGGCGGTCACCGTGCGGCTGGCGGGTGCCTGGCTGGAGCTGAACGAACTGGATAAGGCAAAGGCCGCCTACAAACAGGTTGCCGATGCAATCGGCCTGGAAGCAGCTGCGCTGTACGGGCTGGGACAAATCGCGCTGCTGCAACGCGATTACGCTGGCGCGATCGATTATTTCCGGCGCGCGCTCGCCATCGAGCCGGAAGCGAACCGCATCCACTATTCGCTGGCTCAGGCCCTGCGCGCCGCCGGCCAGGGCGATAGCGCACGGCAACATCTCGCGCTGCGGGGTGACCGGCTGCCATCCATCAGGGACCCGCTGATCGAAAACCTGGACAGCCTGAAGACGGGCGCGAACATGCATTTCATGAACGGCATGAAGGCCATGCGCGAGAAGGATTACACGGGAACCCGCGACGCATTTGCCCGCGGACTGGAACGTGAACCCGGCAACAATTACGCCCGCACAAGTTATGCCCGGGCCCTCTACCTGGACGACAACAGGCAGCAGGCGCGAAAGGAACTGGAGACCGTATTAACCAAAGACCCGTCAAGCACCATGGCCAGGTTTCTGCTGGGCGTGATGGACGAGGAGGCCGGTTCCACGGCCGCTGCAATCAGGCAGTACCGGGAGGTGCTCAGGCTGGAACCCGACCACGCCGGCGCCCGTTTTTTCCTCGCCAACAGTTACTACCGGCAGGGCCACTATGACAAGGCAATAGCAGAATACAAGGCCAGCTTGCAAACGGACCCGGAAAACATGGCTGTTTACCTGCTCCAGGCAGGCGCATTGCTGCAGGCCGGTCGAGGGCGTGAAGAAATACTGGCTGTCATTGATACGGCCATGCAGCGTTTTAACGAGCAGCCGCTGCCGGGTTATCTGCAGATACAGTTGCTGGCCTGCACCGATATCAAGTCCGGTTGCAATGCGACACAGGCGCTGGCACGCGCACGCGAACTACACGAGCAGCAGCCGATACCGCCGCACCGTGAATTACTGGCGCTGGCGCTGGCCGCGGCGGGACACTTCGATGAAGCGATCGAGATGCAGGAGGCCCTGGTCACCGAGGCCAGGCAAATGATGCCGGTCGTGGTCGAGCGATTGGACAGCGTCCTGTCTGACTATCAGTCGTCCACGTTGCCGACGGCAGAGCGCTTGTTCACCTGGCAACTGCTGCAGGCACCGCCGGTCCACGGAATCGGTGCATTCCGCGACTACCCGACCGCGCGGCCGTACTAGGGTGCGAGTTGCTCCTGCACCCGGATATATACCTGCAGTAGCGGGCTTGCCCGCGAACAAATCAACCCCGGAACAAGTTCGCGCCTGCAAGGCGCTCCTACCCCATTAGATACACCTGCAGGAGCGGGCTTGCCCGCGAGCAAATCAACCCCGGAGCAGGTTCGCGCGATGGACAGGAGAAGGTGAGACCGGGACGGTCGAGAGGCTGGCCCGGGCTATGCCCGTAAAATCGACGGGAGCGACCGTACGGGAACGGCCCTGCGATGCGCTCCTGACCCAGGAGCGAGAAACTGCATAAATAAAAAAGGCGCGCCCGGCTGAGCCGGGCGCGCCATTCGGTACTGCAGACCGTTTACTGTGCTTGCTGGGTTGCCGGTGCAGCAGGGGCAACCGGGGCGACCGGTGCATACCCGTAGCCGCCGTAACCGTAACCGGGATAACCACCCCAGCCGTAACCTGGATAACCGCCGTAGCCGCCGTAACCGCGATAGCCGCCGTAACCGTAACCGGGATAACCGCCGTAGCCGTAACCGGGATAACCGCCGTAGCCGTAACCGGGATAGCCGCCGTAGCCATAACCGGGATAGCCGCCCCAGCCATAACCGGGATGGCCCCAGGGGCCGTCGTAGTAGTCGTTACCACCCCACCAGGCACTGGCAGACCCGGCAGACAGTGCCAGGGCACCGGCAACCAGGGTCGAGGTAATGATTTTTTTCAGATTTTTCATGACGATGTCCTCACATTTATTTTCATCCAACAAAAATAGTCAATCCCCGTTAAGGAATTCTCAGAGAAACCTCCGCTGAAAGTATATGTCAGACCCGTCTTGAATCCTCCCGAATCCGGGACGGCAAAGTGATTTTTTTGACGTTTCTTGATACAGATCAAATTGTAAACTTTATGTCAAGTGCGCCCCGCCCGAATCATTCCGCTACGAACCGCACACCTGCCGCAGTCGCGGTGCATCCCGGTCCACCTCGAGCCCCGATGGCATGTCCGACCCCGAATCTTTTATCCAGTTGACGATATCCTGCAACACCACCTCCGCCTGCAGGTCGCGGGTCAGCATGTGGAAGCCATTCGAATACAGCACCATGCGCCAGCCTGGCGGCTGACCAGCGGGCAGCAGTTCCAGCATTCTGCAGGTCGGTCGTGGCGGTATGATTTCGTCGTGCTCGCCGTAGAGCATTAGCGTCGGCACCGGCAGGACCGGGCTGTTTACCAGCGCGGCCTCCATCAGGTCAGTCAGCCCGTAGATGGCATCGATGCGTGTCGCCTTGATCACCAGCGGATCACGCCCAAGCGCGCGCAGCATCTCGACATTGTCCGACGGCCGGATATCCAGGCCTTCACCGGTGACGGTGCGCCCCGGCAGCGTATGGGCGGCGAGCCACAGGACCGTCCGCTGCCACCAGGGCATGGTCTGCCAGCCCCACACGGCCGGGGCGGCCAGGATGATGCCCTGGACGCAGGTGTCCGCCAGTGCATCGGCAGCATCGAGGATGACCGCGCCACCCATGCTCTCACCGAGCAGGTATAAACGCAGCTCAGGATGACGCGCGCACAACAGACCGACGCTTGTAACGAGGTCGGACTGCATGATGGAATGACCCGCCCACATCCCGCGCTGCGCCGTGTTGCCGAAACCGCGCTGGTCGATTGCATAGGTCATGATGGAATGCGCCGAAAAGTACCGTGCCGGCCCGTCAAACGCATTGCCGTAGTCGTTAAACCCGTGCAGCCCCAGCACCGCGGCCACAGGGCTGCCATCCGCTGGCCAGGTCCGCAACGGCAGCACGTAGCCGTCCGGCATGACCACGGAGTCTTGCAGCAGGCGCGCAGGATCCATGGCGGTAGCCGCTACCTCCTGTACTCGCGGGACGGCACAGGCCGTCAGTCCCGCCAGCAACAGGATCAGTGCAGCCTTGACTGGCATGCGTGCAAGATGGATCATCGTCACATAAAGAGAGGGTAAATCATGGCAAACGAAGGCTACCACGAACCCATCGGCGAACTCACGGACGAAACCCGTGATATGCACCGCGCCATTACTTCACTGATGGAAGAACTGGAGGCGGTCGACTGGTATAACCAGCGGGTCGATGCCTGCAAGGACAAGGAACTGAAAGCCATCCTCGCCCATAACCGGGACGAGGAAAAAGAGCACGCCGCGATGGTGCTGGAATGGATCCGCCGCCGCGACCCGGCTTTTGACAAGGAACTGAAAGACTACCTGTTCACCGACAAGTCGATCGCGCACGAATAATTTACAGGTCGCACCATTCAGATGACCGTAGGAATGGACGTTGTCCGCGAATGAATTTAACGCGGTGCACATTCGCGCGTTCCCGCGCTCCTACCCCAATAGAAAAACCTGTAGGAGCGGGCTTGCCCGCGAACAAATCAGCCCCGGAGCAGGTTCGCGCGATGGACAGGACGTCCGAGTGCCGTGGAGTAGTGGACGATGTACAAGGATGTACGAGTGTCGCGGGAGGCAGGATGCCGGGAGCGACCGTACGGGAACGGCCATGCGATGTGCTCCTACAGCTGACATTTCACCTGCGAAAACTGCTCCTGATCCAATAGATGCCTTGTAGGAGCGGACCGCGTCCGCGAACAAATCAACCCCGGAACAGGTTCGCGCGATGGACAGGGATGTCCGAGTGCCGTGGAGTACATGGATGTACGGGAACGGCCCTGCAAGACGCTCCTACTGGACTGTATTACAGTGGGTTACGAGATATTCCTCAGAACCAGAGTGAAACATACAGCTGCAACACACCGGCCGAGAAACTGTACAGCGGCTCGGTGCCCGGGGTCACGCCCGTCACCCGCGCATCGCGGAAATCATCATAGTCGAACCAGATCATGTCATAGGCGAGATTGACGCTGCCGCGGTCAACCGAGCGCCAGCCGTTCTTGATGAAGTCATAGCTCAGCTTGACGCCGAGGGTGTTGCTGGTGAAGGTACTGAGTTCCTTGTCACGCGCCAGGAAGTTCTGCGCATAGAAGAACGGGAACAGGTCACTGTAGAAATCAGCCGCAGTCTGCGTGTAGTGACGCACGCTGCCTTCCACCATCCAGCCGCCGCTGAGCGGGTGAGTATAACCCGCCTTCAGCGTATGCGCATCGATACCCCAGGTGTCGGCGAAGAAGCGGTATTCGCCGGACAATGCCGCGCGCCAGGGCAGGTAGTACTTCGAGCGCACCGTCAGCGCGCTGCTGGTGCGGGTATTCGGGTACATTTCCTCCTGAGCTCGTTCTAACGCCACCCAGGAGTCGTAGAACACCGGGCGATAGGGATTATTCAGGTACCCTTCATCGGTAATGCCTTCATAGTTCAATTCCAGCAACATGTCTTTCGTAATCACCTGCGAAACACCCAGCCGGTAATTGTGGCGCCGCACATCCTTCGGCAAATGTCGGATTATCATTCCGGCTGACCGTGTCCCAGCCATAGCGCGTAGCCCATCGACACCGTGGTCATGTTGCCGAACATGTCCATGCTGACGCCGAAGCTCGCGGTGTTTGCGTCATAGTCGTTCTCGTTGCTGTTGGTGTAGGACACGCTCATGATCGAGTTGCCGTGCAGGTAATCGATACCGCCGGAGAACTCGGTGCGCTCCTCGGTATATGGGCTGGCGCCACTGGTAATCGACGTCAATTGACGCACTGCTCACCGAGTCCACATAGTAGTTGCCGGTGACGGCAACATTCTGGCCAAACTTCTTCAGTACCAGCAGCGACGGGCCGTTGATCTCCACGCCACCACCGTCATAGGAATGGTAAAGCGCATCAGCCCGGTCATCGGGCAGCACGGCCGCACCGGCACTGGTTGCGGCAAGCAGTAACATTAAGGGGAATCAGCGCCCTCAAGCACGAAGTGGTTACGTCATTGCGAGCGTAGCGAAGCAATCTCGTAATAAAACAACGACGTTTAAGAGATTGCTTCGTCACTTCGTTCCTCGCAATGACACGTGATATTTCCTAGTTACAGCCACAGCCGCCGCCACCACCACCACTGGCGCCGCGCGCACCCTCGCGCGCCTCGTAGACATGGTTGATGTAGGCGGACGACACCGGGTCCGGGTCGAAACTCATGATCGGATCGGCGAGGTGTGCCCGCTCGTAGGGTTTCACCCACGGTTCGATCGAACTGCAACCCGTCAGCAGGCACGCAACCAGTAAAGTCAGACAGCTGATGTATTTCATCTGCGCATCATTCCCGAATCAGGCTGCGTACCATTTCCAGGTAGATTTCTTCCTCACCCGGTTTGTAGCCCTTGTGCAGGTAGCGCATGTTGCCGTCGCGATCGACCAGTACCGTGCTGGGCATCGCGACCACGTCATACTGCTTGCTGACGACACTGTCGTTATCGAACAGGACCGGGAAACTCACCGGCGTGTCCTTCAGCACCTTGCGTGCCTCGGAAGAATCTTCCTCGACATTCACGCCGATCACCGTAAAGCCCATCGCCCGGTACTTGTCATGCAGTTCGCTCAGCAACGGCATCTCCTGGCGGCAAGGTCCGCACCAGGAAGCCCAGAAATTGATCAGCACCACGTCGCCGCGGTGCTCGCTCAGTTTCAGGTTCTTGCCGTTGTTGCCCTTCAGGGTAAAGTCCGGGGCAGGGCCATCCGTCATGCCGGCAAACGCGGCGGACGCAAACAGCAGGACGGCCGCAACAGCAGGCCAATATTTCGTGAATTTCATGCGTTGTATTTGCATAACAGTCTCCTGTCAGAAAAAGAAGGACAACCCGGTGGTTGCTTCAAGGTTATGGGTCGTCTTGTCGGTACCCAGCAGGTCCGAATCGAAGATGTAGTCCCTGAAATCCAGGTGCACCGAAATCCAGTCGTTGAAGCAGGAAGCGGTAACCGGCACCGACGTTGACGGTAAAATGACTGTCATCGGCGAACTCGGTGTTGCCGACGCCGGCTATCAGATACAGGGCGCTGTTGAAGGCGTATTTACTGCCGACGAAACTTTCGCCGGGCAGCAGGTTGTAGCCGACGGAAATGTTGTAATAGGTGAAGTCACGCTGGCTGTCGGTCAGTAATTGCGCGCCGCCACTGAGTGTTTCGTAGCTCGTGTCCCCGGCTTCCGAGGTCCCCAGCCGCCGCCTCGGCGAAAAAGTCTTCGGTGATGTGATAGTCGGCGCGTACGCCGTAAACGACGTCACTGCCGAAATCCTCGATGCTGAGCACGCCCACATAGGCGCCGACCTCGAAGTCCTCGGAATCGATATCCGCCTCGGTGATGGTGCGCCGCTCGATATTCGGCTTGATGACCGGCTCGGCCTCGCGTGTAGACAGGTTCATCTTCCGTCGTACGCAGCCACGAACAGCCACCCAGCAATCCGAGCAGTGCCAGCGTACAGACTGACCTCAGAAGAAAAATGCAAACCCTGCTTTCCATTCGTCTATCTCCTGGTTGTCATTCGTGTTTTGCAGAATGACATGATTCTGATATTCGGCCCTGACTATAAAACGCCGCGTGAGATACCAGCGCAGGCCAACCCCGACATTCGTAATCTGTTCCGTCCGGTCCTCTTCGTTCACCAGTGTCACTTTCGGGTCGGTGTAGATCGCCCCGGTGCCCAGTAAAAAGTAGGGCGATAACCGCCATTCCGGAAACGGCTGCGCCAGCAGGTTGATACTGCCGATCAGGGCATCGGAAAAATTTCCGAAGGCCTGTGACAGTTGCACCTCCGCCGACAGGTTCCTGGACAACATGTACCCGGCATAGGTCGTGATGATGACTGGCGCCCTCGAAATCACCGGCCATCACGCCTGCTTCCCAGCGACGCCGCGAGAAGTCGCCGAAGTCGGCCTCGGCGAAGGCAGTCTGCTCACCCTCCGGTGTCAGTGTCTGCGTCATCGCGGAGCGCGTTGCCCAACCTTCCTTGCCTTTTGCCGTGCGCAGCTTGAACCAGTCCGTGCGCCGCTTGATGACCTCGACCTGTTCACCCCGGTCCACCACGTGGAATACCGGAAAGCCGCGGCCGGGCCCGGTGTGCAGCTCGATATACGCTTCGGCAATGCGCACCTGGAAATAACGCACTTCAGCCTGCGCGACCGGGGTCGCCAGGCACTGGAGCAGGCATGCCACGATGACAAGGAAGCGCGCCCAAAATGCATTACCAACGGCATTATTCGTCACAAAGTTATCAACTGTATGTAAAATTTACGGCGCAGTTACTGCTACGGCACAACTGATGGATCGTTGTAATACTGCGCACCGATATCTAGCCATTCGGCCAGTAACCGTAATTCTTCAGGAGTCAGAAAACCGTCGTGGGTGCCGCCGGCGTCAAAAGGCGTGAAAAACGTGTTGCTGGCCAGCGCGCCGCCGGGTGACATGGGGGGTTGATAGTTACCGGCACCATGGTCGGCAGGCCGGTAATGGGGTCGATAGGCCCGGGGACCATCCTGTCCTGCAGGACTGTTCCAACGAGCTCTTCTTCGTTGTCCTGGAACAGCAGTTCGCGGTAGGCCTTGAAGTGGTCGGTGACGACCGGGTCGAGTCCATTGGTCAGGTCGATTTGACGCTGACCGGCGGGCACCATCGCCGCACCGTTGTTGTCGGCCCGCGCATGGCAATTGGTGCAGGTGTTCACGCCACGATCGACACTCCACAGCGGGTGGATATGGGTCTCGTAGTGGATGACCGAGCGGCACAGGCTGGTCCAGGGCTGGCAGGCCGCGTTCGCCGGTGACGGCGTGGTCAGGCCAGCGTAGCCCAGCGTAAAACCGGCACCCGGTGTGACACTCCAGTTATCGACATATTCCAGGTCGGGCGAGGGTACGATGGAAGTCGGTATCACGCGCGTAATGGTCTCGGCCATGGTCTCGGTGAAGTTGGCGAACATGATGGGGTTGGTATTCGGGAACTGGCCGCTCGCGGGTGCGCCGGCATACACCGAAACGGGGGCCTCGGGATGTCCGTGCGGCGTACCGCTGCCGTGGACATGACAGCCGTTACAGGTGACTTCCTCACCGGCCTTGAACTGCAGCCAGTTCTGATGGCGGCCTGACAGGCGGCGGCCGTTACGGTCGACCACGCTGATCGCAAGCGGCACATTGGCCGGCACATAGGTGCGCACCGAGCCGTCCGGTTGTACCGGCACGTAACCGACGATCTCGCGCATCAGTTGCTGGGCGCTGGCGCCGAATGCCGTGCCGGGTATCTGCTTGGTGTCGTTGTCCGGGATACCGACGCTCTTCACGATGCGCAGGAAGCGGGCGGGGCGGTCATCGGCCAGCGTCAGCGCCGGGTCGGCCAGCGTGGGAATGTCCGTCGCCGTGGGCGCATACAACGGCGTGAATTCGACGCCATCGATGTCATAGACGCTGCGGATGTTCAGGATACCCGCATCGACGGTGGATGCCACCAGGTCGAGGTCGACACCGGGCACCTTGTTCGGGATAAAGTCGGGCACTGTGCGCGGTGCGGCTGCCACCACGTCGGTAAACAGGAAACCTTCCTGCGGGGCCACGATCGGGATCTGGGTATTGTTGTCCATGTCATGGATAAATATCCCGTAGATCGGGTCGGCCTCTACTGCCGCCGGGTTGGCAAGCGCCGTTGGTGTGCACGGGATTATCAGCGTGTTCTCGACCAGCCGGCATGAACTCCAGCTCACCAGCGCGCGGTTGGTGCCGTCGAGCAATGGCCAGGCCGACATGAAACGTCCGCCCGGCGAGATGGTGTTGTCGGTATACACGACATTCGTCGTGGCGGCTTCCTGTGCCGGACCAAACATGACGCCGGCGTTGGCCGCCGTGGCGAAGGTGTTATCGATATAGTTGGTGGTATCGATCAGTGTCAGGTCGCCGCCCCGGTTGGAATTGGTAAACGGGAGCATGACCGTCATGATGCGGCCATCCGGCATTTCGCGTGGCTGCAGGAATTGCACCGTCGCGCCGTTGGTGCCCGTATCGTGACTGTGCGCACCATAGACCAGTTGCAGTTCGGTACCGTCCGGATTCACCTGGTACAGGCTCATCTGGTTGCGGCCGCCCATGTTGTCCCAGCGACTGAACAGTACCTTGCCGGAGTGCGCGGGATCGGTCCTGACCATGGCATCCAGGTCGTGGCTGACGTTCATCGACAGCTGCGAGATATTGCCGCCCGGCTGGTCCGGCAAGCCCGGCAGGCCGAAATCACCCGGGTCCATGACATGCAGCATCATGGCATGCTCGTCGCGACTCTCGTCCAGCGCATAGAACGGCCCGGTACCCTTGCTTTCGTCCGTCAGGGTGGCGCGGAACTGCCGCTGCCGGTTCGATGAAAGAATGATCCTGCCATCCGGCAAATAATGCGGCGCGACGTCATCGCCGAGCAGCGAGGTATTCGCGGTGGTGATGCGCCGCAAGCGGTCAGTAGGAATATCGTATTCCCAGATATCCCACTTGTTCTGCTGATCACGCATGACATTGGGAATATCCTCGAGGCGCAGTGCAAACAACAGGCGCGTCCCGTCATAGGAGACTTCCACATCCTTGACGTCGCCCAATCCCCCGGTGATCGCACCGGTAATATTGCGTTCCTGCGCACTGGGTGAGGCCAGGTCACGGAAATACAGGTCGCCGCCCGGCGTGAAATCTTCCAGCTCGTCTATATCGGGCAGATCCAGGGCGCCGGTCATGTCAAATACCAGCGGCCGCTTGACGTAGGCGATGCCGAAATCCGCAACCAGCGGATCGGGGTCCTGGCTGCTGCTGCCGCCACCACCGCAGGCAGTCAGCAACAGGCAGGCGGCAAATGCAACAACGGATTTAATTCTCTGGTAACGGAGAAGACGTGTAAAGGCGCTTGCTTTCATATTCATGAGTGATCGGCTCTCCGTCCACTAAACCTTAAGACCCGGCCGATATTTCAGGTCATCACGGCGTGTCGAAGCGCCGCAACTGACTGACCCGTCCCGCACAGCGGATATATCAGCGACGTATCGGTTATTCTGGGTCGATTCAGCCGATATAAGTGTGATCTGCATCCCGTTTTTGCCACCGCATCAATAATTTCCCGCTATTTGGACAAAGAAATGCTTTTTGAGACGTCTGTCACAGAAAATCTGCCCTGCAAGCATCAGGATTTACATACGCAAGTCGAAGGCTGACAACCAATACTGTGAAACCGGGGCGAGATGGATGAGTTATCAACGAACTACAGTCACTCTAATTACACGCGGCCTGATCGCAACCTTTGTGCTCGTGTTATTGCTGGCAATGGCATCCCAGGCAACCGCCGGAGACCTGGAACGCCGCCAGGCGAAGCGCATCCATGACCGGATTGCCGGCGTACCGCCAACCAATACCGTACTGACCGCGATGGAAACCGCCATCGTCAACAATGACGCCCTGGGTGCTGCCGATATGGCGATGAACAACAGCGCCTTCTATAACGTTACCCTGAAAAATTTCGCCGCGCCCTGGACCAACCGGGACCAGACCGTGTTTGTACCGCTGAATGACTACACCGCGACCGTCATCGGCATGGTGCGTGACAATGTGCCTTTCAACCAGTTGCTGTCCGCGGACATCGTCTACCGCGGAGATCCCGGGCTGCCGGTTCCGAACTATTCGATGACAAGCAACGCGCACTACGAAGCACTGGAAGACGATGGATATGACCTGATGACTGCGCTGGTGCAGAGCCAGCAATCCGTCGAAACGACCCTGCCGGCCAGCGCCACTGCCGGCGTGATGACCACGCGCGGCGGCGCCGAGGCCTTTTTCGTGGCCGGCACCAACCGCGCCATGTTCCGCTTCACGCTGCTGAATCACCTGTGCAACGACCTGGAGCAGGTCAAGGACACCAGCCGCGCGACGGACCGGATCCGCCAGGACATTTCGCGCAGTCCCGGCGGCGACAGCCGCCTGTTCCTGAATTCCTGTGTCGGGTGCCACGCCGGCATGGACCCGATGGCGCAGGCCTTTGCCTATTACAACTTCAATGAAAACAGCGGCAGCATCGAATACACCGATGGCATCGTGCAGCCCAAGTACACCATCAACTCCGACACTTTCAAATACGGGTTCGTTACCCCGGATGACAGTTGGGATAACTACTGGCGCGAAGGGCAGAACAGCCTGCTGGGCTGGGACCCGGGACTGTCCGGCAGCGGCAGCGGCGCCAAGTCTCTCGGCGTCGAGCTCGGCAACAGCGCGGCGTTTGCCAGCTGCCAGGTCAAGAAAGCATTCGAAACGGTCTGCCTGCGTGAACCCGGTAATACGGCCGACCGGAACCAGGTCAATACGATCACCGGTAATTTCATCACGAGTAACTACAACATGAAAACGGTGTTTGCCGAAACAGCTGTCTACTGCATGGGTAATTGAGGCATGAAACAATCAATCCTGAAAATTCTGCGTGATCATACCCTGCAACTGTCGCTCGTCGTACTGATGAGCGCAGGCCTGGCAGCCTGCGGTGGCGGCGAAAGCACCTCGCTGAACCAGAACACTGCCAGCCCCGGCTCAACGCCGAACTACAGCGGACCGGCGCCGGCAACAGCCGACGTGCAGGCATTCAAGCTGAATGTCTGGGATAACCTGAATCCGGCCAACCGTTGCGGCAACTGCCATGTTGCCGGCGGCTCTGCGCCCACGCCCTTCGTGCGCACAGATGATATCAATATTGCCTATGCGGCCGCCAACACGGTCGTTGACCTGGTGACACCGGCCAATTCACAAATGGTCAGCAAGGTCGCCGGCGGCCATAACTGCTGGCTTGGCAGCGACCCGGCCAGCAACCAGGCCTGCGCCGACATCATTACCACCTATATAACCAATTGGGCCGGCGGGGCCACCAGCGGCGGCAACGTCATCACCCTGAACCCGCCACCGCTGATCAACCCGTCAGGCAGCATAAGCTTCCCGGCGAGTTCGTCCCTGTTTGCAAGTACCGTTCACCCGGTGCTGGTGGCCAACTGCTCGGGCTGTCACGTCGGCTCCGCCGCCAATGCGCAGTCACCGTTCTTCGCCGACAGCGATCCCGATGCGGCCTACGATGCGGCCAAGTCGAAAATCAACTTGAACAACCCGCAGGACTCACGCTTCGTAATCCGCCTGCGGGATGAATTCCACAACTGCTGGGACCCGAACTCGACCGGCAGTTCGGACTGCCCGGGCTCCACGATCGTGATGCAGAATGCCATAACAAGTTTTGCCAATTCGCTGAATGTGACCGTGGTTGACCCGAACCTGGTGACCAGCATGGCGCTGGCGCTGCCGGACGGCATCGTTGCCAGTGGCGGCAGTCGCTTCGAGGACAATGTCATTGCAAAATACGAGTTCAAGTCCGGTTCCGGCCTGACAGCCTTCGATACCAGCGGTGTACCGCCCGACATGCACCTGAGCCTGAGCGGCGGCGTCGACTGGGTCGGCGGATGGGGCATCGACATCACCAACGGCAAGGCGCAGGCCTTAACGGGCGACAGTGTCAAGTTGTACAACCTGATTACCGCGAGCGGTGAGTACACCATCGAGGCATGGGTTGCACCGGCCAACGTGTCGCAGGACAACTCGGCACGCATCGTCAGCTACTCGGCCGGCACCACGCAGCGCAACTTCACCCTTGGCCAGAGCCTGTATGACTACGACTTCCTGCATCGCAGCACTACGACCGACCTCGATGGCATGCCGATGCTGCAGACTGCGGATGCCGACGAAGACCTGCAGGCCACGTTGCAGCACGTGGTCGCGACCTACGACCCGGTCAACGGACGACGCATCTATGTCAACGGCGTGTTTACCGACGATGTCGACCCGGTTGCCGGCGGCTCGCTGGTCGACTGGGACAACAGCTACGCCTTCGTGCTGGGCAACGAGGTCTCCAATGACCGTCCGTGGGCCGGCACGATAAGGTTCGTCGCCATTCACAACCGTGCACTGACCCAGCCGCAGATCACGCAGAACTTCAACGTGGGTGTCGGCGAAAAATTCTTCCTGCTGTTCAACGTGGGCGCGCATAGCGGCAACCCCGACGACTACGTCATGTTCGAGGTCAGCCAGTTCGACAGCTACAGTTACCTGTTCAACGACCCGCGGTACATCAGCCTCGATTCGAACGTGACACCGAACGGTATCCCGTTGGCCGGCATGCGCATCGGCATCAACGGCGCCGAGGCGACGGTCGGCCAGGCCTATACGAACCTCAACACCACCATCAGCAGCTCCCTGTATACACCGGGTGTCGGCCAGCCGTTGTCGCCCCTCGGCACGATCATACCGCTTGAAAACGGCCCGAACTTCGATCAGTTCTTCCTGACTTTCGAAGTGCTTGGCAGCAGCACCAATGCATTCAGCGAACCGGCCACGGCGGCACCGGCGACGCCGCCGGACCTGCCGGAGGCACCGGTCATCGGCCTGCGCAATTTTGACGAAATCAATGCCACCATGGCTGAGGTTACCGACGTCGACAAGGAACAGGCCGATGTCGAGGGCGTCTACCTGACCGTCAAGCAGCAACTGCCGAGTGCTGAAAACATCGAGGGCTTCCTGTCCGCGCACCAGATGGCGATTTCGCAGATGGCGATCGAGTACTGCAGCGCGCTGGTCGACGACAACGGCAATACCAGCCGCGACGTCTACTTCCCGGGCTTCTTCCAGCCGGGTCTGCCGCCGGCTTCCGCGGACACCGCGTTCAACACCGCAGGCAAACGCGACATGATCATCGTGCCGCTGATGACCCGGGTGATGAACACGAACCTGACCGTGCAGCCCGCTACAGCCGACGTGACGACCGAACTGGACAACCTGATCACCAAGCTGACCGCGTGCGCAACAGGTCCGTCACCGACCTGCGACACGACACAACGCACGGAAGAGATCGTCAAGGCGGCCTGTGCCGCAACACTTGGCAGTGCCGCCATGCTGCTGCAATAAATTACGAGGAAATCGAGATGGCCAAAAACCGAAAATTCCGCGCCCTCAACGAGCCATTGCGCCTGAACGACCATGGCCGGCCGCGGACCCGTCGTGAATTCCTCGGCCAGGGCCTGACCGCAGGCCTTGGCATGGTGACCGGCCCGACATTATTCAGCCTGTTTGCCAACCCGCGCAGCGCGGCGGCGGCCCTGTCGTCTGACATTGAAGCACTGAAGGCCTCCTGTGGCATCAGTACCCTGGGTTCCGGCAAGATACCGTTTATCTGCTTCGACCTGGCGGGTGGCGCCAATATCTCCGGTTCCAACGTGCTGGTCGGTCAGCAGGGCGGGCAGATGGATTTTCTCAGCACCCAGGGCTACAGCAAGCTGGGACTGCCGGGTGACATGACGCCGGCCTCGATCGATCCCAACACGGGACTCGACTTCATCAATACCGATTTCGGGCTCGCCTTTCATACCACCAGTGCCATGCTCCAGGGCATCACGGAAAAGGCAGGGGCACGCAGTGTTGAAATCAACGGTGCAATTATTCCGGCACGTTCAGACAACGACACCGGCAACAACCCGCACAACCCGATGTACGGCCTGGCCAAATATGTACTGGCGGACCCCGGTATCAGCGCCTATGGCAGCGTGGTCGACCTGATCGGCTCGCGCAGTTCCGAATCGGGCGGCAATTCCATGGCCCCGGCCATGATGATCGACCCGGCCCTGCGGCCCACCAAGGTGGACCGGCCGTCGGACGTGACCGGCATGGTCGATACCGGCGACCTGATCGGCGTGCTGAGCCAGGCCGATGCCGTGGCCGTGATGGAATCGATCGAGCGCATCAGCAAGTTCAAACTGGACAAGGTCAACACCCAGGTGACGGCCGATGCCGTGATCAAGGACCTGGTGCAGTGCGGTTACGTCAAGGCCGCCGATATTGCCGACCGCTTTGGCGACCCGACCTCGCTGGATCCGGCGCAGGACCCGGACATCGTCGGTCCGGGCGGGATCTTCACCCAGACGGAATTCGACAACGACAGCGAATTCCGCAAGACCGCCTCGGTCATGAAGATGGTGGTCAACGGCTTTGCCGGCGCCGGCACCATTTCCATGGGCGGCTATGACTACCACACCGGTGACCGTGCGACCGGCGAGGCACGCGACCTGCGTGCCGGACGCTGCATCGGCGCCTGCCTGGAATATGCCGCGCGTGCCAACAACGGCAACGGCGTGCCGCTCATGGTGTATGTCTGCAGCGACGGTTCGGTATTCAGCAACGGCATGACCGATGGTAATGCCGGTGGCAAGGGCGTCTGGACCGGTGACAACTCCTCCACCGCCGCCTCGTTCTTCATGGTCTACAACCCCGGCGGTCGCCCGGTGCTGCTGGGCGCCGGCGCCGCCGAACAGGCCATGCACCAGCAGATCGGCTGGATGCGTCCCGACGCATCGGTCGAGACCAGTGCCACACCGGCCGCCTTGCAGGTCAACCTGCTGGTCGAAACCGTCATCCTCAACTACATGGCGTTGCACGGCGAGGCCGGCGAATTTCCCGCTCGTCTTCCCGAACCATGGCCTCGGTAACGCGACCCTGATGGACAGCCTCACGGCCTTCAACCAGATCGTCAACGGCGTAATCTAGCCCGCAGAGCTTTAACTGCGAGAGCGCCTTGCAGGCGCGATACCATTATCGGCCTGCAAGGCGCTCTCGCAGGAAAATAACCATTCCGGAAATTCACACGATGGCCGATAATCCGGGCCATGCACCTGCGCCAATTCCTGCTGCTCCTCACCATCGGTCTATTGCCAGTGGCTGCTACGGCCGACTGGCACCACGAGGAAGCGGCCATCATGGGCACCGCCATCAGCGTCGAGCTGTGGGCCGAAGACGCCGCGCAGGGCAGGGCGCTGACCCGGGCGGTACTCGATGAAATGCGGCGCATTGACCGGCTGATGAGCAGCTACCGGCCGGACAGTGAACTGTCCCGGATCAATGACAACGCCGCGGACAGTCCTGTCAGTACCAGCCGCGAACTGTTTTCGCTGATCCGGCGCGCGCTGGATTACTCGCAAATTACCGCTGGCGCCTTCGACATTACCTATGCCAGTGCCGGCCAGCACTACGACTACCGGGCCGGCAGCAAGCCGGACCGGACACAGCTCGAGGCGGCACTGCCGGCCATCGATTACCGGCATGTCGAACTGGATGAAGAAAATACCTCGATAAGCTTTCGGCGCAAGGGCGTACGCATCGATCTCGGCGGCATCGCCAAGGGGTATGCCGTCGACCGCAGCATCGAACTACTCGCCGCGGCCGGCATCAAAAACGCGCTGGTGAGTGCCGGCGGCGACACGCGCGTCATGGGCAAACGCTGGGACCGGCCCTGGCAGGTCGGCATCCGCGACCCGCGCAAGGACGGGATCGTGTCGATGATCCCGCTGGAGGACGCGGCCATTTCCACTTCGGGTGATTACGAGCGTTACTTCGAACAGGACGGCGTACGTTACCATCACATCCTCAACCCCGGCACCGGCGACTCGGCCAGGGAAATCCACAGCGCCAGCATTATCGGCACGCACGCCATCGACACCGATGCACTCTCCACCAGCGTGTTCGTGCTGGGCGTGAAAAAAGGCCTGGCGCTGATTAACCGCATCCCGGACACCGAGGCCATCATTATCGATAACCGCGGCCTGTTGCATTACTCTGACGGCCTGGCACGGGTCGAGCAAGTACCGTAGGCCAGGCAGCGCATCAACCGCAGTCCGGATATCGCGATTCGCTGTCAAGTCTCACTTTCTCCCTCTACATCACGGTGCATAACGCCAGGCGGCTGGAAAATCGAGGTATATTTCGCCTCAGTGTTCTCTGTGCCCTCTGTGCCGAATCTGGATTATCCTGGCGACTTTGCAGCTTTGCGTGAGATATTCGCGCCTGCCAGGCGTGACGTTGCAGACGCCTGACTCACTCGAAACTGTGACCCACCGCACACTCCACACCGCCTGATTCACGCACTATGTCCATAACTGATGAATTGTCCGTTTCGGGTCAATTTTCTGCGCCGCAGACCGACATAACTAGAGATAGCCCGCGTATTCAGCGCCGAGAGCGAGGTCCGAGATGTTGCAGCAAAATTTACTGGTACGAATCGTCAAACCGATTGCCGCGGGACTGGCCCTGCTGGCCGCCGCCCACAGCGCGCTGGCAGAAGCACCCGCCAGCGCCGCCAGTCTGGATGAAAGCATTCAGTCGCTCAAGGAAGACGTGATCGCGCTCAACCGCGACCTGTTTATCCTCGAGGAGGAACTCCTGTATCCGTCCAACACCCAGGTGGCCGTATTCGTGTCGCTCGATGTCGGTAAATTCTTTTCGCTCGACTCGGTGCAGCTCAAGGTGGATGACAAGGTGGTGACCAATTACCTGTACACCGAACGCGAGGTCGAGGCGCTGCATCGCGGCGGTATTCAGCGTCTTTACATGGGCAACCTGAAAGCCGGTGAGCACGAGCTGGTCGCCATCTATACCGGCAAGGGCCCCAATGGCCGCGACTACCGCCGCGGCGCGACCCATGTCGTCAACAAGGCGCTGGGCGCGAAGTTCGTCGAAATCAAGATCGTCGACAACCCGAGCAGCGAGCAGCCCGATTTCAGCATCAGGGAATGGGAATAACGGCGTTAAATGAAAACTTGCAATCTTCCCGTACGCGGATCAGTTATCGCGCCTGCAAGGCGCTCCTACAGGTGTATCGAATCGTGTAGGAGCGCCTTGCAGGCGCGATTAACAGTCTTGTTGATGGTGTGCTTCGCAAGCATGGCAGCCGCAAGTGATGACGCCCCCTCCAGCGCACAGGACCTGCAGTACGGCGAGGTGCTGTACCACTATTTCCAGGATGACTGGTTCAACAGCATCGTGCGCACGCAGATCGCGCAAACCCAGGAGCGCTTGCCCAATCACGCCGAGGAGGCCGAACTGATGCTGGGCGGCCTGGACCTCAACTTCGGCCTGCGCAACGCGGCCGATGAAATTTTCCAGCGCCTGCTGACCGAGGAAAGCGCTGACGAACAGACGCGTAACCGCGCCTGGTTCTACCTTGCCAAGATCTCCTGGCAACGGGGTGACACCGAACGTGCGTTACGCGCGCTTGGCCAGGTCGATGGCGACATGAGCAAGGGCACGCGCACGGAGAGCGCGCATCTCGCCAGTCTCGTACTGCTGGCGCTGGGCGCCAACGACAAGGCAATCGAGGTTTTGCAGGACGCCCGCGACCACAAGGCCTGGTCACCGTACCTGGCCTACAACCTCGGAGTCGCCCAGATACGCAGCGCACGCGAGGTCGATGGCTTCAAATACCTCGATGACATAGGCGGACTCGGTACGAGCAGTGAGGAGTACCAGCTGTTGCGCGACAAGGCCAACCTGGCCCTCGGCTACAGCCTGCTGCAGGAAGGCGAGGCCGATGCCTCCCGCAAGGTACTGGAACGGGTGCGGCTTAATGGCCCGTTGTCCAGCAAGGCCTTGCTGGGCGCAGGCTGGGCCGACACGGAAAGCGAAGACTTTGGCCGCGCCCTGGTCCCGTGGCTCGAACTGAGCAAGCGCAACCCGGCTGACCCGGCCGTTCAGGAAGCGCTGCTGGCGGTGCCTTACGCAATGGCAAAACTGAATTTACATGGCCGCGCGGTCGAACAATACAGCGACGCCATCGACACGCTCTACCGGGAACAGGACCAGCTGGACGAGTCCATTGCCGCCATCCGGCGTGGACTGCTACTCGAGGTACTGCAAAAACAGGACCTGCGCAGTGGCACCGGCTGGCTGCAGGACCTCAGTTTCGACACCGACAACCCGGTGCTCCGCTACCAGGTCACCCTGATGGCGGCCCATGACTTCCAGGAGGCGGTGAAGAATTACCGCGACCTCCAGTCATTGCACAAGAACCTGAAGAACTGGTCAGAAGCTATTGAAGCTTATGATGATATGCTGGACGGGCGTGAGCAACGCTTCAGCGTGAACAGGCCCGCTGCTCACACCGCGCTGACCGGCGACGAACGCATCGTCCTGGCGCAGCGGCACAGTAAACTGGTCGAGCGCCTGCAGCAGGTCGAGGCCCGGAGTGATCCGGTCGGGCTGGCGAATGCCGAGCAGAACCGGCAGTGGCAACGACTGCAGGACATCGGGGCCCGACTGGCCGCGCTCCCGCAAACCGCACAAACCGGCGCACTGCGTGACAAGCAGAAACGCCTCGAAGGTGTTCTTTATTGGCAACTGAACAGCGAATTCAAACCGCGCCTGTGGACCGCGAAACAGCAGCTGGCGGAGGTATCCGCCCTGCTGCAGCAAACGCAGGACAACCTCGACGCCCTGCAGGCCGCCGATCGCGCAACGCCTGCCAGCTTTAGCGGTTTCGACCAACGCATCGTCGCCAACAAGGCTCGCATCCAGGAACTGCTGGCACGCACCGAAACCAGCCATCTCGCACAGGGAAAACTGATCGAACAAATCGCCGTGCGGGAGCTGGAGCAGCAGAAAGAACGACTTGACACCTATGTCGTGCAGGCACGTTTCGCGCTCGCGCAGACCTATGACAGCGCCATGATGGCTGGCAAGGGAGTCACGCCATGAAGTTTACCTCCGCATTCACCGGACTTGTTGCGCTGTTACTCAGCGGCTGCTCGGTGCTGGGCGGTGGCGACAACGCACCGACGATCGGCGATCTTGGCAAGCGCCCGGTTGAAATGACCGATGTGCCGGTCGAGTCCAGTGAACAGCAGGCCATGACGGCCTACCGGAACTTCCTTGCTACCGATGACGATACCGAGGCAAGGCCGCATGCCATGCGACGCCTCGCGGACATCAACCTGGAGGCCGAGGTCCTGCCGCAGGCTGACTTCGATGCCGACAAGTCCGTCTCGCTCTATCCGCAACAGGTACAGGACTCCATTACCCTCTACCTGAAATTGCTGAAGAACTATCCGCAGCGCGAGAACAACGACTCGGTGCTGTACCAGTTGGCGCGTGCCTATGAACTTGGTGGCGAACCGGACAAGTCACTCGTCACCCTGGCCCGACTGGTGCGCGAATATCCGGACAGCAAGTACTGGGTGGAAACACGCTTCCGCCGTGGCGAAATCCTGTTCGTGCAAAAGAATTACCGCGGGGCGGAAAATTCCTACCAGGCCGTTGTGGAGGCGGGCAATGACAGCCCGTTCCACGAGCAGGCGCTTTACAAGCTGGGCTGGAGTTTCTTCAAACAGGGCCTGTTCACAGAGGGACTGGACGCATTCATAGCGCTGCTGGACCTGAAACTCGACAGCGATGCCACCGGTGAAGCACGGCTGGAACATTTGTCCCGCGCCGAGCGCGAACGGGTCGACGACACCCTGCGTGTCACCAGCCTGAGTTTTTCCTATGAGCAGGGCGCGGCCAGTGTCGCGAAATATTTCACGCAGAAAGGCACACGCCCCTACGAAGACATTATCTATGACCGGCTGGGCATGTTGTACCTCGGCAAGGAGCGTTACAACGACGCCGCACAGACCTTCCAGGCCTTCGTCGAGCACAACCCGTTCCATGCGCAGGCACCCGCCTTCCAGATGCGCGTCATCGAGACCTACCGCAAGGGTAATTTCCCGACGCTGGTGCTGCAGGGCAAGAAGGACTTCGTCGACCGCTACCAGCTGCAAAGTGACTACTGGCAGCATCACGATCCGGCCGGGTCCGTGGCAAAGCCGGTCATGGGCTTCCTGAAAGTCACCATGACGGACCTGTCGAAACACTACCATGCACTGGCGCAGAAGCACCGCAAACCGGAAGACTATGCCGAGGCGACGCACTGGTATCGCAGTTATCTCGGCTCCTTCCCGAAGGACGAGGCCGCGCCCGGCATGAACTTCCTGCTGGCCGAACTGCTGTTCGAATCAGGACAATACGCAAAGGCCGCCGACGAATACGTGGTCACCGCATACGACTACGATACACATGAGAAAGCGGCCGATGCCGGTTATGCATCGGTGCTGGCGCGGGCCAAACACGAGAGTCTGCTGAACGGTACCGCACAGCGTGACTGGCACGAACAATCGATAGAGAACGCGTTACGCTTCGCCACCAGCTTTCCGGATCACACTCAGTCGCTGGCCGTACTGACCAAGTCGGCCGAACAGCTGCTGGCGATCAACAACAACCCGCGCGCTATCGAGGTAGCCCGGGCCGTCATCGACCATGAAGCCGCTACCGCCACGCAGCAACGCGTCGCCTGGACCGTGCAGGCACACGCCTATTTCGATCTCGAGGATTACCTGCACGCCGAGCAGGCCTACCAGCAGGTACTGCCCAGAATCGAGGGTGATGACGAAACGAAAACGTCGATTACCGAGAGACTTGCGGCATCCATCTATAAACAGGGTGAAGCAGCGCAGGCCGCCGGCGACACAGCAGCCGCGGTGGGCCACTACCAGCGCGTGCGACGCGCGGCACCGGCCGCCAGCATCGTTGCGACCGCCGAATACGACGCCGCGGCCGGCATGTTGCAATTGAAGGACTGGACCACGGCCGCCGCCACGCTGGCGCAGTTCCGCCAGGCATTTCCCGACGACCCGCGCCAGGCTGAAGTCACGCGACGGCTGGCAACCGCCTACCTGTCCGGCAATCAGCCGTTGCAGGCTGCAAACGAGTTTGAACGCATCGGCCGTAACAATCCGGACGCGACACTGCGCAAGGACGCCCTGTGGCAGGCAGCCGAGCTGTATGCAGAAGCGCAGCGCCCGGCACAATCGACCGACATGTACACGCTGTATATCAACGCTTTCCCGCAACCCTGGGAACCCGCTATCGAGGCACGTCACCGGATCGCGGAACAAATCAGGTCCACCGGCAAGACCGATGACTACCATCGCTGGCTGTCGGAAATTATCTCGGCCGATCGCAAGGCAGGCAGCGGCCGCACAGACCGCACACGCTTCCTTGCCGCACAGGCACAGCTGACGCTTGCACGCGTACAGTACGCCCGCTACCAGGCGATCAAGCTGCGCCTGCCATTGAAGAAAAGCCTTGCCACCAAGAAACGCCTGATGCAGGAAACGCTGCAACAATTCGAGCAGGCGGCTGCCTATCAAGTGGCCGAAGTCACCACCGCGGCCGCATTTCATACCGCGCAGGTCTATACCAACCTCGCAGCGGCGCTGATGCAGTCGGAACGCCCCGGCAACCTCGATGCCGAGGCACTGGAGCAATACAACATTTTGCTGGAAGACCAGGCCTATCCGTTCGAGGAACAGGCCATCACGCTGCATGAAACCAATGTCGCGCGACTCGAGGCGGGACATTACGACGCGTGGATCGAAAAAAGCCTTCAGGTACTCGCACAGCTGGTGCCGGCGCAATACGCAAAACTGGAGAAGGGAGCTACTCATGTTGCTGAACTTCGCTAAGGCAGTAATAAACAACCCGCCATTCCCGCGCACGATTCCAGGGATGCAGGAAGCAGAGCGACGCAGGATTCCCGCTGGTGCGGGATTGACGGGAATATTTGTATTACCACTATTGCTATTGTTTTTGGCGTCAGGCATTTCAGGTTGCGCCGGCACACCGCCCGAGGGCAATTACGTCCCTGCCAGTGACTCGCAGCCGGCGCCCGCCGCACCGGCCAGGGACGTCGAGGCCAAACACAAGTATGTACTGTCGCTGATGGCGGACGGGGACTGGCATGGCGCGGCCGAGCTGCTCGAGGACATCACCGCCGCCCGGCCGAAGTTGTCCGGGCCGTGGGTGAATCTCGGCATCGTCAGGAGCATGCATGGCGACAGCGGCGCGGCCGAAGCGGCCTTCAAGCGTGCACTCGATGTCGATGCCGGCAATGCCGAGGCACATAACCAGCTGGGCATGCTGTACCGCCGCACTGGTCGCCTGGAAGAGGCGCGCGCGAGCTACAACGCGGGCCTGAAGCGGCACCCGTCGCATGCTGACCTGCACTGGAACCTGGCCATTTTGCATGACCGGTACCTGCCGGATCCGGCACTGGCGCTGGCGCACTACGAACACTACCGGCAGTTGACGAACTCGGACGATGCGCAGTTACAGAACTGGATCGCGCAACTACGCGACCAGGTCCCGGAAAAAGAACCGGCCAGCATGACCGCGGAGGCGAAGAAATGAATTTTTGTTGCAAAAAATTAATCGCGCCTGCAAGGCGCACCTACAGGTACGTTTTGTGTTGCAGGAGCGCCTTGCAGGCGCGATTGCATCACATGTCTTGCCAGCCTGCTCTGTCTCACCAGCGTGCACGCCGCCGACACGCTTGACCTGGATGGCGCCACCATTACCGGCAACCAGGAACTGCCCAAGGCACTGCATATCGTGCCGTGGAAATCGGCCGGCGCGGGCGACCTCGCCGGGCGGCCGCTGAACAGCCTGGTGGATGAGGTCCTTGCACCCATAGACCGTGACGTGTTTCTCAGGGAGCTCCAATATTACGACGCAGTTCACAGTTCCGAATGAACCGCAATTATATGTTTAAAAGGTAGATAAATGTTAATCACCGCGTGTCGATAACGACTGGCGGGCTGTTGAAAAGTCTCTGGTCAGTGCAAGTAAAAGCCGCAACCGGCGCGCAAGCGGAATAACTCCGTAGCGTCTGTATGAACCCGGGATTGCACCGTATGAGTTATTTCAACAGCCCGTAAGTACCGGGTGTGACAGGCAGTCATCATTGGGGAAGCAACAGGAGCATCACTATGGATATTTATAATACCGTCGTCGCCTTTTTCCAGTCCGGCGGCATTTTCATGTACCCGATCGTAATCGTGCTGGCGCTGGGCATGGCGATTGCCATCGAACGCTGGTTCTACCTCAGCATGGCACGCGCCAGCAACCACCGCCTGTGGAAGAAGCTGCAGCCGTGCCTGGCCGCGGGTGACTACATGAAGGTCGCCTTGCTGACCGAGAAGTCGCGCTCCGCCATCAGCCACATCTTCAGCTATGGCCTCAACCGTGCCAGGACCTCGCGTCGCCGTGATGACGTCGAGATCGCCATGGAAGAGGGCCTGATGGAAACAGTGCCCAACCTGGAGAAGCGCACCGGCTACCTGGCGACGTTTGCCAATATCGCCACGCTGCTTGGCCTGCTCGGCACCATCATCGGCCTGATCCAGGCCTTTACCGCGGTGGCCGCGGCCAACCCGTCCGAGAAGGCCGACATGCTGTCCGCCAGTATCTCGGTGGCCATGAATACCACCGCCTTCGGCCTGATGGTCGCTATCCCGCTGTTGCTGATCTACGCCGTGTTGCAGACCAAGACCACGCAACTGGTCGACAGCCTGGAGATGGCATCGGTGAAATTCCTGAACAACCTGACGGAAAATCCAATGGGTGGGGCGAAGCAGGGATGAAAAGCCGTCTGAATCGCCGCCGGCAGATGCAGGAAACGCCGGACATCAATATCACCGCCTTTATGAACCTGATGGTGATCCTGGTGCCGTTCCTGCTGATTACGGCCGTATTCACGCGTATTACCGTGCTGGAACTCAGCCTGCCGGCCGCGGCCGAACAGGATAATCTCAAGGAACCGCTGTTCAACCTGGAGATCATCGTGCGCGAGAACAGTATTGCCGTCGGTGACCGCCAGGGCGGTTTGCTGAAACGCCTGCCGATGGTGGATGGCGAATACGACTACGAACAGCTCTCGTTGCTGTTGCAACAGATCAAGGCGCGCTTCCCCGAAAAGCTCGACGCCACCCTGTTGCTGGAGAGCGATACCCCCTACGACACCCTCGTACAGGTCATGGACCGGGTACGGGTCGCACAGTTCGTGGAGGCGGGCAGCGTTCAAAGCGCGGAGCTGTTCCCTGAAATCTCGATCGGCGATGCCCCCGCCACGAACATGAAGGTGGCCGGACCATGAAAATGTCTCGCCGCGCCCTGCGCATGGAGAAACACCACCAGCGCAAACGCAGCGCACTGGGTATCAATCTCGTCTCGCTGATGGATATCTTCACCATCCTGGTGTTCTTCCTGCTGGTGAACTCGTCCGATGGCGAGGTACTGCCGACGCACAAGTCGGTGTCGCTGCCGGAATCGGTTTCCGAGGAGCAGCCGCGTCAGACCGTAGTGGTCATGGTGAACCCGGAAAATATCCTGCTGAACGGCAATGTCATTGCCACGGTGAAAGCGGTGATGGAATCGAAAGGCAGTACCTTTGAACCCCTGACCGCCGCCATGTCGGCCGAGCTGTCAAAAGCTGTGCAGAAAAACCGCGGCCAGGCGCCGGTAAAGATCGAAGCCACCATCATGGGTGACAAGGAAATCCCGTACCGCCTGTTGAAGAAAGTAATGGCGACCTGCACCCAGGCCGGTTATCACCGTGTTTCACTGGCCGTGCTGCAGAAACCGCTGGAGGAAGTCTGATGCCGGCCGGTGCGCTGAATTTCTACCTGTCGTGGGGCGTGATGAACGATGATGATCGCCGCTTCAACCGCATCGTTCGCAACAACCTGCTGGCAGTGCTTGTACTTGGACTGGTCATGCCGTTCCTGCCGCTACCTGAAATCGTCAAGCCGGTCCCGGAAGAACCCCCGCGCCTGGCGAAGCTGATATTCGAGAAGGAAATCATCAAGCCGCCACCACCGCCGAAGGTGGAGGTGAAAAAGCCGCTGCCGAAAAAGGTGGAAAAACCCAAGCCGGTAAAGAAACCGAAAAAGGTCGTGGTCAGCAAGCCGAAGCCGGTGAAACCGAAAGTCACCGCGCGGCAAAAGGCGGAGAAATCCGGACTGCTGGCGCTGAGTGACTCGCTCTCGGACATGCGGCAGAACACCGTGACAAAGAGCCTCAGGAACACCAACCTGTCGCAGGCCGGCGGGCAGGCGCAGCAAGACCGAACGCGCAATCCTGACGGCCGGTACAACCAGCGGCAGCGGCGGCATCCGGACATCATCATTAAGCCGCAACACCGGCGGCGGTTCGCTGGCCGGTCGCGCCACCACCGCCGTACACAGTCCGGCCGGAAATGCCGAGACCTCCACGGTCGGCGGCAAGGGGAAGGGCAGCCGGGGGGCGGGACGCAGTATCGAAGAGATCCAGATGATATTCGACCGCAACAAGGGCTCGATCTACAGCGTGTACAACCGTGCACTGCGCAAGGACCCCACGCTGCAGGGCAAGGTGGTGCTGAAACTTACCATCGCACCCAGTGGCAAAGTCACCCGCTGCGACATTGTTTCCAGCGAACTCGGCGACGCGGCCCTCGGCAGCAAGATTACTTCGCGCGTGAAGCTGTTCAACTTCGGCGCGAAAGACGTCAACGAAGTCACCATCACCTACCCGATCGATTTCCTGCCGGCCTGATTATCCGTTTTGCATAGCCCGACTGCGCTTCAGCAAGGAAACCACACCATGAAAAAACTGATACTTCTGCTGGCAATTGTCCTGACCATGTCGTCATGTGCATCCTACATGTATGGTTATACCCAGCGCGAGGCCGAAAACCGTTTTCTCCTCGTCGGCGATGCCGCCGATAACTTCGGGCGCCAGCGCCTCGGTTACCTCATGGGATACAGCACACCGATCGAGGGCTTTATCGAGTCGCACGGCTACCCGGAAATGACCTTCGAGACCACGGTCGAGAAGCGCGCCGCGATTGCGCTGTACTATGTGCAACAGGACGAGGTGTACGTGTTCATCGAACAGAACTGGAGCCCGGACTCGCGCTACCTGCTGGAACACCGCCGCATGCGTGACGATGAACGCGCGGCGTACGAGCAGCTGAGCGGCACGCTGCTCGGGCAGTCTATCTAGCCTGGTCGAAAGGAAAATACTTCCTGTCGTTCCCGCTTTGACAGGAATTTCAGCTGCAGGAGCGGATCACATCCGCGAATAATTCGCACATGCGGTGCACTCCGACAGCCCTGATTCCGACAGCTGAGTGTAATTTGCATGCGGCGCTTCGTTTATTGCCGGCTTCCGCCCGGGCGCCCCCTGCACCCGCGTCTCCCGCAGCACCCGCACAACCACCCGCATTGCACAGGAATGAGGCGAGGTCGTAATAGACGAAGTTCCGGTGCAAACCCGCTACAATGCGGCCATGCAAACGATCGCCGCAACACATCCGGACACTCCCATCATCTCCGCCCGCAAGCTCACCAAGCTGTTCGGTGAATACCGTGCCGTGGACGGCATCGACTTCGACATCCAGCCGGGCAGGTGTTTCGGTTTTCTCGGACCGAACGGGGCCGGCAAGACCACCACGCTGCGCATGACCATGGGGCAGACGCCGGTCAGCAACGGTGAACTGACGGTGTTCGGACTGTCGGTCAACGCGCACGCGGCCGCCATCCGCGCGCGCACCGGTATCGTGCCGCAGGCGGACAACCTCGACCCGGAATTCAGTGTCGAAGAGAACCTGCAGGTCTATGCCTCTTTCTTTGGTCTGTCGAGCGCACAGGTTGCATCCCGCATCGACGGCCTGCTGGATTTCGTCTCGCTGACCGAGCGGCGCACATGCCCGCCCGGACGCACTGTCCGGCGGCATGCAGCGGCGCCTGACCATTGCGCGCGCACTGATCAACGACCCGGAACTGGTGGTGCTGGACGAACCCACCACCGGGCTGGACCCGCAGGCGCGTCATCTTATCTGGGGCCGGCTCACTGAACTGAAAAGCCGTGGCAAGACGCTACTGCTGACCACGCACTATATGGAAGAGGCCGAGCGTTTGTGCGATGAACTGGTCATCATGGACCACGGCCGTATCCTGGCGCAGGGCTCGCCGCGCGAACTGATCGACCGGCATGTCGAACCCGACGTCATCGAGGTGCGCGGGCAGGGCGACGAATTTCAGCAAATCGCCTCGTCCACCGGCTGCCGCCTCGAGAAGATGGGCAACAGCCTGTACTGCTACTCGCACGACCCTGCCGCCCTGATCGAACAGCTCAAGGACCGGCACTCACTCAGGTATGTACACCGTCCAACCGGCCTGGAAGACGTGTTTCTGCGCCTCACCGGTCGTGAAATGCGCGACTGATGATGCCTCTGCAACTACCCCGTATTCGCAAGGGCGCGCTGTACGTGTGGCGGCGCAATATACTGGTATGGCGCAAGCTGCTCATCCCGGCGCTGTTGATGAACTTCGGCGAGCCGCTGCTTTACCTGCTCGGTCTCGGCTTCGGCCTGGGCCGCTTCGTCGGCGACATGGCCGGCATGCCGTACCTGGCCTTTCTTGCCTCCGGCATCATCGCCTCCAGTGCCATGACCACCGCCAGTTTCGAGGGCATGTACTCGGTGTTCACGCGCATGGTGCCGCAAAAGACCTACGAGGCCATTCTTGCCACGCCGCTGGATGTCGACGACATCGTCGCCGGAGAAATGTTCTGGTGCGCCACCAAGGCGCTGTTCAGCGGCGCCGCTATCCTCGCGGTGGCAGCACTGCTCGGCGTAGTGCAGGGCTGGCAGGCGCTTTGGGTGATCCCGGTGGTGTTCCTGGTCGGACTGAGTTTCGCCGGCCCGGCGATGATCATGAGTTCACTGGCCAGGACCTACGACTTCTTCAGTTACTACTTCGTGCTGGTGGTGACACCGATGTTCATACTGTGCGGCGTGTTCTATCCCATCGATACGTTACCCGACGCGGCGCAGGGCGTTGTTAACCTGTTACCACTTACCCATGCCGTGCACCTGACGCGCGGCCTGGTGGCCGGCGCGGAACTGGCGCAACCGCTGCTGCACCTGGCGGTCCTCATCACCTACGCGCTGGCCAGTTACTACATTGCCGTACTGCTGGTACGAAGGAAATTGCTGGTTTAGCGGTTTGCAACATTCTTTTAACCGGAATGAAGGATTTTACGGACACCTCAACTTTACCTGCCTGATTCCCGCGCACGACTGCAGAGAGTAAGGTGAAACCGGGACGGTCGAGAGGCTGGCCTGGGCCATGCCAAAGCCGAGGCATATCGAAATTCGGTCAGAAAATTAACAGAACTTTCAGCCGCAATTGCTTATTATAAGATCATTTGAACCAGGGAGTCCGTGATGTTTGAACCGATCGAAATACCCTTTGGCTGTGTGATGATGTTCAACGTGGTCGATCTGAAAGACGGCGTAACCGTTGAAGATGTCGAGCTGGCGCTCGGCGAAATGTGCAACGTGGTGAAGAATACCTACGGACATGATAAAGGCGGCTTCATTGCCGGCCAGGTGTACAAGTATTCCGGGTTCGTCTCGGCGGAGGGATCGGTCGGCGATGTTCCGAAAGACGACGCAGCCGCTGCCAAGATCAAGCAGGGCGAACTGGCCATCGTGACCTTCTGGAAATCGTTCGAGCAACACGAAACGTCGCATGCCGACAAGATTTTCAAAGAGAAATTCGAGGCCCTCGCCGAATTCTGCGACGAGACCTACGAGCTGGGCTACCAGATGCTGTGGCAGGGCGTACCGGATGAGAAGTAACCGGCCTTGAGTTGACAGGCCGGCCATCCACCCACTGACACAGGCCTCCATTGCTGCGGAAATGTGCTTTCCACGGGCATTCGGTCGGCCTGCGGCAAGGGTGGCTTCAGTGCGAATGACTGGACAGAAAGACCAGCAGCATCGCCAGCGCGATCGAGACGAAGACGCCCGCCGCGGTCAGTGCATCCCAGTACATAGTTCACCTCCTGTCTTAAAATTGGCATGTAAGAATATGCTTATATATTGGAGGATAACGACCGGAATAAAGTTCCCTTTAGGGAATTTTATTTATACATTAAATACAGCAACTTATAACTCACACCAAGTATCTCGCCGGCGAGGCGCTCAAATCAGGCCGGCGGGGTGGTTCACTCTGCCTGCAGGCAGTCCGGGTGGTCGTGCTTGGGGCTGTTGACGCGACGGCTGACCGGCCAGGCGGTCAGGCGGGCGGACGTTGCAGCGGCGAGGCAGGGCGTAATATCAGCCGTCTCCGTGCGTGCCGGGTCCAGCCATCGGGCGTAATCCGCCGGGTCGATGATGACCGGCATTCGCAGTGTGCAGGTCCGCCATCATGCCGCTGGCGGGCGCGGTGATGATCACGCAACTGTCAAATGCTTCGCGGTCATCGTGCCAGTGGTCCCACAGTCCGGCGAAAGCAAAGACACCCCGGTCCTGCATGCAGATATGGTACGGGACCTTGCCGTCAGCGGCCGCTTGCCATTCATAAAAGCCGTCCGCCGGCACCAGGCAGCGCTTGCGTCTGAACGGCACGCGGTAGGCCGGTTTTTCAGCGACGGACTCCATGCGCGCATTGATCGTGGCGTAGCGGGTTTTCGCTTCCTTTGACCAGCCCGGCACCAGTCCCCAGCGCGCCTGCGACAGGGTCCTGTGATCATCCGTCACGCGGATGATCGCAACATCCTGGGAGGGCGCGATGTTATAGCGCGGCGCCAGTCGCACACCGACCGGCAGGGTGTCGATATCAAACGCAGCCAGTATTTCGGCTTCAGCTGCGTGCAGGGTAAATCGTCCACACATGGATCAGGCACCTCTAGACAAGAACCGGATGACTGGCAGGCCCGAGTGCGTGGAGCGCCTTGAAATCACCACCCGCCGTCCCGATATAATCAATTATTACATTTTTACACCAGGATAATTCCCGTGACAGATCAACAACACATCGTTTGCCCCCATTGTCTCGCCGTGAATCGCATGACGGGTGATCGGCTGCAAGACAATCCCCGTTGCGGCAAATGCCACAACAGCCTGTTCAGCGGCCACCCGCTGGAACTGACTGCCAGCAGCTTCCAGAAACACATCGAACGCAGCGATATCCCGGTACTGGTCGATTTCTGGGCGCCCTGGTGCGGCCCCTGCAAAATGATGGCACCGGCCTTTGAACAGGCAGCCGCGCAACTGGAACCGCGCGTCAGGCTGGCGAAACTGAATACCGAGAACGAGCAGGGCATCGCCGCGCAATACCGGATCCAGAGCATCCCGACACTGGCCCTGTTCCGCAACGGCCGGGAAATCGTGCGCCAGCCCGGCGCCATGGGTACGGCAGACATCGTCCGCTGGGTTCAGGCGCATTCCTGAACGCGCTGGGGTCGGGACGCGTTTTCCCTTACCATACGCACTTTCCCGGGCAGACCCGGATTGTCACTTCACGTCTACATAAGGATCGGTAATGAAGATAACGGTAATCTGCGGCAGCCACCGCGAGGAGGCACAAAGCCTCAAGGTGGC
The DNA here is from genome assembly GCA_963768575.1 of uncultured Halobacteria archaeon. Classification (GTDB taxonomy): domain Bacteria; phylum Pseudomonadota; class Gammaproteobacteria; order UBA9214; family UBA9214; genus UBA9214. The sequence goes on along the minus strand of CAVYIJ010000001.1, from coordinate 106,532 downwards.
AAAATACATTCAGCGTACATTGCAGGACGGCATCTGCGAGGAAGCGGCACTGGTCAGCCTGGCCGGTAACCCGCTGCCGCTGTGGGACATGGGCGTGTGGGAAGGTGACGAGAAATGGCCGCCGTTGCTCGACCCGATTCGGGCGGAACTCGATTCCAGCGACGGCTTCGTGGTGGTGACACCGGAGTGGCACGGCCAGGTGCCTGCCGGCCTGAAGAATTTCTTCCTGCTGTTCGGCAAGAATGAGCTGGGCCACAAGCCGGCCATGATCGTCGCCGTATCATCCGCCGACGGGGGCGCTTACCCGATCGCGGAACTGCGAATGAGCAGCTACAAGAACAACCGGCTGTGCTATATCCCGGAACACGTGATCGTGCGCCACGTCGAAAAAGTCCTGAACGAGGACAGCAAGGACAACAACGAGAGTGCGGACAGCTATTTTCGCGAACGCATCAACTGGGCGCTGCACATACTCAAGGCCTATGCAGTTGGCCTGCAGCATGTACGTGACAGCGGAGTAACGGCAACCGATAAATTTGGCAACGGAATGTAAACCATGATTACACGCACCACCTTGATGAAATTACACATGCTGCTGGCGGCATTTATCCTGCCGGTTGCTATCATGTTCCTGGTCACCGGCGGTTTTTACACCTGGGGACAGAAGGGCAGTTACGTTTCCGAAACCGTCGACCTGCAACTCACTGAACCACTGCAGGCTGACGAGGCGCTGCTGGCCGGCCTGGTGACACGGGAACTGGCTGCGCGTGGACTGGACACGCCGAGCGGCAGCGGCAAGGTCAAGCAGGCCGGCACGTCGTACCTGTTCGAGTGGACCGGGTCGGACCTCGATGTCGTACTTGAACCCACCGGTGAACCGCTGGTGGCGAAAATGAAGATCAAGGACACTAGCTGGTACCGCCATCTCGTGCAGCTGCACAAGGCGAAAGGTGGCCAGTTATTCAAGTTTTACGCGGCCTTTTTCGCCATCAGCCTGCTGTTGATACTCATCTCGGGCGTTACCATGGCCATGCAAATGCCGAAATTCCGTGGACAGGCACTGATCGCCATGGCTGCCGGCATTGCCGTGTTCCTGGCGGCGATTCTGAACAGCTAGGCCGGGCAGCCCGGCAGGAGGTCCGCGCCGTGGACGTGGATGAATACCTTCGCCTCAGCAAAGACAGCGCCACCTTGCGCTACAGCACCCGCGATGCGGATACGCTGATCGAGGTGCACGAGCACGGCGGTGATCGCTGGGTCTATACCCATGATCGTTCCATTCTTTCCATGATGCGGCTCGACGCGCCGGCAGACCCGGTAATGCCGAACCACATCGCGATGCTCGCCGCGCTGCTGTTCCGCGAACTGCCGGACTCAGTACTCAACCTCGGTTTCGGAACCGGCGCGTTTGAACGCTTTTTCGGCGACCGCCTGCCGCACACGCGCGTTGTTTCGGTGGACACCAGCGCAACACTGGTCGAGGTCGCCCGTGCGCACTTTCGAATCGGGCAGGACTGGCCGGTCATTATCCAGTCCGCCGGCGATTTTCTGCGCACCAATACACAACTGTTCGATTTCGTGTTATGTGATATTTTCAACGGCGATAGTCATCCGGACTGTCTGTACGACGCCGGTTTTCATGCCGATGCCGCCCGCAGCCTCGAACCCGGCGGCGTTATGGCATTGAACCTGTCGCCGGCCACAGAGCGGGAACTACTCGATATCCTGGTGCCGATACGTAAAAACTTCGCGAACGTGCTGCTGGTCAACCTGGTCGATTACGGCAACGTCGTCCTGTTCGCCATGCAGCATCCGCCGGCAGACATCGGGGAACAACGCAAACGCGCGCAATTACTCGGTACCCGGTTGCGGCTCGATCTACAACACATTCCAGAGCGCATAACCATCCTTCCGCCTGTTACGCCCGGCATAACCGACTTGCAGACAGGCGAGAATGCATGATTGCATGGATAAATGACCTGAACGATTCGGTACTCGCCGACTATGACACCCGCCTCAGTGGCGGATTCGAAGAGCCCTTTTACCGTGCGCCTCATGGCGGCGGTTCGGCCGAAATACAGTTCACGCAAGACCACGAACGCAGTGCCCTGCATGAACTCGCGCACTGGTGCGTTGCCGGTGAACAACGGCGGCGACGCGATGATTACGGCTACTGGTACCAGCCCGATGGCCGCAACAACGCAGAGCAACGGCTGTTTTTCAGGGTTGAGGTCAAGCCGCAGGCGATCGAAAAACATTTTTGCCACGCACTCGACATTCCCTTTGATGTCAGTGTCGATAACCTTGGAAATACCGACATTAACGGTGTGTGCGACTTTCGCAAGGCGGTGGATGCACAATATCGCGCCTACGCGGATAGCGGCCTGCCTGTACGGGCCGCGGCCATCTACCGATTCTTTACAACTTTACGCAAGCAGCCAGTAAATCATCTCGCGCAAAGCCGCAAAGGCGCGAAGTAAAAACCTAAAAGAACAGGAATACCCTGAGAAGACCAACCGGTCCCCGGCAATGTATTCGACCTGCACGATCCGGACCGCCCTGGGCGAGACCATTCAAGTGGCCTGTCCACACGCCGATATCCTTATACTGGATATATGTCTTATATGGTGTGTGGTTATGCATATTTCTTCAGGTCATTTCCAGGTGCTGCCGGCCGCAATCCTGCTGCTGGGCCTGTGCCTCGGCGGCTGTTCATCGACACCGGAGTACCCGGAGCGGGCGGCATCAACACCACGGCATGCGCCGGCGGCCAGGCCGCATCCGGGCGTATCCATCGCCACTGCACAGGTGGGCACGCCGTATCGGTACGGCGGCTCAAGCCCGCGCGGCTTCGACTGTAGCGGACTGGTGTACTACAGCTACCGCAAGGCGGGCATCGATGTCCCGCGCACCACGCGTGCGCAACTGCAGGCTGCACAGCGCGTGCCAGTGTCACGACTCAATCCCGGCGACCTGCTGTTTTTCAAGCTGGGCCGTCAGCCGGTTTCGCATGTGGCGATCTACGCCGGCAATGGACGTTTTATTCATGCACCGTCCAGCGGAAAACGGGTATCCTATGACTCCATGAGCAACCCTTACTGGAAAAACCGGCTGGTCGCAGCCGGCCGCATCTGATCCGTCGTAAATGGCGGCGGTCACACAGTCAGCCTGCTGCCGCGCGCTAGCCGGTATACTACTGCTTGTTATGAATGCATCAGCCGCCGATCTTTCACCGTGCCCGAATAGCCCGAATTGCGTCTCCAGCATGGCAACGGACACTTCTCACCGGGTCGAACCGCTGGCGTACACGTCAACGCCCGACGTAGCATGGCAGCGCCTCGGACAGATCGTTCGCAACGAACCACGCATCACGGTCGTGACAGAGGAGGGTGCTTACCTGCATGTCGAGGCGCGCAGCTTCCTGTTTCGCTTCGTCGATGATGTCGAGTTCATGCTCGACGCGGACAACGGGTTGATACATGTGCGCTCGGCCTCGCGCACAGGGCACAGCGATTTCGGTGTCAACCGCCGCCGCGTGGAACGCATCCGCAAGGCCTTTGACAGTCGGTCATAACGATATGCAGGAAGAGGGCGTCATTAAATTCGTGCTGCGTTTATTTTCAATGGGTGGTCAGAAGGACTGCCAGGAGACCGGGGCCATCCTGATGGAAACCCTGTCTCTCGTCCTCGAAAACGGCTGACAATCTATTGACCATGTATTCTCATACGGCATTTATATCTGCAGGGATATTGTTCTCCGGGCTGCTGTCAGTTCCGTTCAATGCAATAGCAATGACAATGGACGAGTGTCTCGCCAGGGCGGCCGTGGAAGCCGGGGACACGACCACCGTTGGTGAACTGCGCCGACAGTGCCGCATGCAGATCGACGTGCAGTTGCTCGTAGAGGAAGAGAAACCTGTTCAGTACACGCCGGTCGAAGAACGCTACATTCGCGAGTTAAGTATCCGCGACAACCGGTTTGCCATAACCGCGCACCGGCCAAACTATATACTGGTTGCCGCCCATAATACTGCAGGGATCAACCCGGCCGGTCTGCCGGGTACGGAAGGCAAGGACACCGAAACAAAATTCCAGGTCAGCATGAAGTTTCCGCTGGTCGAAAACCTCCTTGGCGAGAACAGGGGTGACATCTATGCCGCGTATACCAACCGGTCATTCTGGCAGGTGTATGACCGGGAGGGTTCTTCGCCGTTTCGTGAAACCAACCATGAACCCGAAATCTGGTTTTCGTGGAACAGTGACTGGCACTTGCGTGGATTCCATAACCGCGTCATACGCGTCGGTCTCAACCACCAGTCAAACGGCCGCGGCGGCAACACGATCTCACGCAGCTGGAACCGTGTCTTTACCGAATTTATCTTCGAGCGCAGCAACTATGCCGGATCGCTAAAGACCTGGTGGCGCATACCGGAAGATGACGCGGATGATGACAACCCGGACATTGACGATTTCATGGGCTATTTCGAATTCCTGGGCGTCTACACGCGCAAGAAACACAACTTCAGTTTCATGATCCGCAATAACCTGCGCAGTGATATGCGCGGTGCTGTCCAGCTGGAGTGGAACTTCCCGCTGATAAAACACTTCGATGGATATGTGCAGTGGTTCAACGGCTATGGCGAGAGCCTCATCGACTACGATGCCAACGTCAACAGCATAGGGATAGGGGTCAGCCTGACTGACTGGCTGTAACGGGGGCCTGTCCGGGTATCCAGTCTATTTAACATAATATACATTATACGAACTTCATATAACCCTGCCTGGCGTTCACCAATGCCTTATATAGAAAACAAGGACCTGAACCCCTGCCTGTAATCGGACCTGGCTGGCTACAATGCGGTTAGAAATATTCTGTTCGCCAATCGACTTATGATGATCTGAAAGTTCATGCACACCAAAAACACGCAGCCCTGGCAACATGAACATGTTTTCGGGCAGGACAAGGTCAGGCCCGGCGAGCGCCGTACCCTCTGGGTAATTGCCATCACCGCGATAATGATGGTCGTCGAGATCACTACGGGTCTCGCCTACGGTTCCATGGCGCTGCTTGCGGATGGTCTGCATATGGCCTCGCATACGGCCGCCCTCGGCATCACAACCATCGCCTATATCTACACCCGTCGATGTGCCACCGATTCGCGTTTCTGTTTCGGCACGGGCAAGGTCAATGCCTTCGCCGGCTATACGAGCGCTGTATTGCTGGCACTCTTCGCGCTCCTGATGGCGTGGGAAAGTATTAGTCGCCTGTTTAACCCGGTGGAGATTGCCTTCAACCAGGCCATTGTCGTTGCGGTACTCGGCCTGCTTGTGAATGGCGCCAGTATGATCATGCTGGGCGGCCATCATCATGATCACGATCCGATCATGACAATGAGCATGAGCATATCGATTCACACCATCATCACCCTGCGCATGAGGACCACAACCTCCAGGCGGCCTATCTTCACGTCCTGGCAGACGCACTTACGTCGTTGCTGGCAATTTTCGCCCTGCTTGCCGGCAAGTTCCTGGGACTGAACTGGATGGACCCGGCCATGGGTATCGTCGGTGCGATCCTGGTGGCACGCTGGTCGCTGGGCCTGATTCGAAATACCAGCGGCGTACTGCTGGACCACCAGGCCCCCGGCGCCATGCTCGAACAGGCGCGCGCCGCGATCGAGAGCGTCGATGACAACCGCATTACCGATCTGCATATCTGGTCTATCGGGCCTGGTATCTATTCAGCCACGATCGCTGTAGTGAGTGACACGCCCAGGCCACCGGAGCACTACAAAAGCCTCATCCCGAATGACCTGGGCATCGTTCACACCATCGTCGAGGTTCATGAGTACACGGCTGCACGGGGTCGGACCTGAGTAGCTTATTTTAAGTTTCAGCTATTCGCCAAAAAGAAAAGACGGCCCGCAGGCCGCTCGACATGGCAATGGAATCTGTTTACGGAATTTCTCGCCTGTAAGCGCAGACACCATCATGTTCACGCCAGCATGTCCCGATCAACGCATCGGTGTCCGACCATACGACCTGGTGGAATCATCGCCCTCACTGGAAGGCTTCATATCGCTTGCTGATTTGGGGATAGTCCAGTGACTGGATCTCTGCGGGACGCCCCATCGCTTGTTGATCGGCGGAATAGTCCAGGGTTTGGATTTCGGCGGGACACCCCACTGCCTGCTGATTGGCGGGATGGTCCAGGCCCTGGATCTCGGCGGGACGCCCCATTGCCTGGCGCCCGTTTCGACAGCGTTCTGACTTCCCTGGTGTTCATTGACAGAATCTTCGGCGAACACGGTTGGCGACAAGACGATCAGCAGCGCTGGCATCAAATGTGCGAGCATGACACCCGGTAGTTGTGATTTCTTCATGGTTATCCACCGTAATTTAATTTTTGCCGGCGTGATTTCTTATTGGCGCCGGCTGATTATCATGTTTTATTTACAGAGTACGCGTGGTCGTGAAGACTTGATATTGGCCTTAAGTATGATATAGCTCAACTTATAGCTGTAAGCCAGTTACATGAGGAAGTTTCCTGAAAGCCGCAGGTTTTGTGCTGGAAAATACACTCCAGGGCAGGATTTCAGTCTGAATACACGGGTTGTTTCCATGACCCTTCACGCCGCAGTCACGCCCGCGGTCAGTTTTCCGCTTCTTCCTGCGTTGGCACCGGTTTCGATGTTCCTTCCAGCCAGGCCATAAACAACTTGTAACCGAGCGCAAGTATCACCGCCCCCGTGAACAGCCCGATAATCCCCAGGGCGATGAACCCGCCGATCGAGCCGGCGAAGATAACGAGCATCGGCACCCTGCCGCCTCGTCCGAGCAGGATGGGTTTGAGCAGATTGTCGATTACGCTGACGAAGATATTCCAGACCAGGAAAATGATGGCGGTCACAGGTTCGGCGGTGGCAAACATGTAGATCACCAATGGAAGTGTGACAGGTATGACGCCGATCTGGATGACGCTGAGAAACAGGGCAATGAATGCCCACAGCCCGGCACCGGGTATGCCGGCGACCAGGAAGCCAAGCCCTGCCAGCAGCGACTGGATGAGCGCTACGCCAAGGATCCCACGCGCCACGCTGCGCACTGTTACCTCGGCGACATTGATGTAATCGGCGCCCTGCTCGCCTGCAAGCCGGGTGCCTAGCATACGCACTGTCTGTGAGCCGAGCTGCGTGTAGGCCAGCAACATGCCGGAGATAATGATCGCCGCGAAGAACTGCAGTATGCCGAGGCCGGCCTGCGCGGCGCTGGCCAGCAGCCAGGAGCCGAGGGCCTTGAGCTGCGGCGTCAGCGGCTTGAGCGCCAATGGAAGATTCTCCGAGGCCGCGCGCCAGAAGGAATCCAGCGGTTCGCCGATGAGCGGCCAGGCGGCTACGCTCGCCGGTGGCGGCGGCACCTCCAGTGTACCGGCCTGCAGCTTCTTCGCCAGGACACGCACGGCGTCGACCAGCGTGTCGGCCAGCAGTACGGTGGGTATCAGCAGGATCACGAACAGCACCAGTGAGACGCATAGCGCTGCAAGCCATGCCCTTCCCTTCAGCGCCGACTCAAGCCACCGGTAAGCGGGAAATACCGCGACGGCGATGATAATGCCCCACAGCACGGGGATGAGAAATGGCCGCACGATCTGGAAGCACAGGGCGGCAAGCAGCAGGATTACGCCAATGCGTATGGTGACTTCGAGCGTCCGGGTCAGAAACGCCTTGTCATTCGATGATTCAGGATCGGGATTCATTCTGCGAATTGTCCCGCTACGGGAATCTCCTGTCCACGAAATGTTAAAACAATAGAATCAGGCCAGTCAGGCCCGGACCAATAACCCGGGGTTTGCCACTTGCAGGTACCGGCACGGTCATTCTTCCAGCTTTTTATACAAGACCACTGGTGCGGCCCGCTTTCTGCGCATGCGGATATTGAGCATCTCGACAAGGATCGAGAAGGCCATGGAGAAATAGATATAGCCTTTCGGAACATGCACGTCGAAACCTTCCGCGATCAATGTAACACCGACCAGTATCAGGAACGAAAGTGCAAGCATCTTGACGGTCGGGTGCATGTCGACGAAATCCCCGATCGGTTTGGCCGCAATCAACATGACGCCAACGGCCAGGATGATGGCAATGGCCATGATGGAAACATGCTCCACCAGTCCCACGGCCGTGATTACAGAGTCCAGAGAGAAGACGATATCCAGAACGGCGATCTGCACCAGCACCGAGCCCAGGCTGGCAGCAACAGTAACCCGGGTGCTTTCGGTTACGCCTTCCAGGCTTACATGTATCTCGTGTGTTGACTTGGCAAGGAGAAACAGCCCTCCACCTATCAGGATAACGTCACGTCCGGAAATCATCTCGCCCAGTACCGTAAACCAGGGTTCTGTCAATCCCATGACCCAGACAATCGAGAACAGCAGGGCCAGGCGGGCAAACATGGCCAGGCCGAGCCCGACTCTGCGCCCGAAATTGCGCTGATGCTCGGGCAGACGGCCCACGAGGATCGAGATAAAGATGATGTTGTCTATGCCCAGTACGATCTCGAGCGCAGTCAGGGTCCCCAGCGCTATCCATGCTTCGGGAGATGCCAGCCATTCAAACATGTTCTTCTCCAGTCGTTACCCGGCTTTACCAAGGAAGCCGGGGTTAATTGAAATTTTCCGTCATCGCTAGCGTAGCGTTCAATCCCGTAGCCATGGAATCAGTTACTGGAAATTACTTCATCACATCGTTCCTCGCGATGATGAATAAAACAGGGTTTCGTTGATTCGTGCGTGGTGTTCGGAACAGGCAGAAATGTGATAGGCAGGACCCCTCCTCTGCAAAATCGACGGCTGTTGACGGGTCGACTGCCCTGCTGTCTCATTGATTCTCTTACATAATACTGACTAACTCAAACGCTGAATAACAGCTACAACTTCTACCTCGCAATAAAGCCCCCCTGCCCTGCAAACGGCACCAGCGAGGATTCCGGATCAAGGGAGGACCTGTCAACCACGTCATGAAATTCATACCTGTTCGACCCGGCAACTGCTATATTTATTGCAAATACGAACCCGGCATCACGTCCGGTGTCGTAACATCACGGTCCCGCCATGAACGATTGACCGGGCACAACACAACCAGCAGACAGGAGAAGGACCTTGCAGCATATGATTTATACCTTACTGACAGCCGGCATCATTGCAATGTGTGCGGCTACACTGCCGGCACAGGCCGACTCGGACGATTCGGGCGACTACCGGCGCGATCAATACCGTGACCACTACTACGACCGCCGCTACGACCAGCGGCACGATTACCGCGATTATAAGAAACCAAAGTATAAAAAACCAAAACACGTCAAGTCACCCATCATTCATCGCGGCCACGGCTACAGTGTCCCGAGTCACCGTATTCGGCGTCACCGCGATGTCGTGGTCGTGCGTCCCTACGGTCACTTGTATCAGGGCTATGGCCACTACTACCGTGACGACGATGCCTACAAGTGGCTGGCCTTTACCGCCATTGCCGTGAAGTTGCTGGACAATCTCAACGAACAGCAACAGCGCGAGCACGAAGCCGCGCAGGTCCTCGCCACGACGGCGCCGATCGGTGAAACCATCTACTGGCACGAGGGCAACGCATCCGGGTACGTGTCGCCTGTCCGTGAAGGATCCAGCAGTTCCGGCCGCTACTGCCGCGAGTTTCAGCATAAAATCACCGTCGGTGGCAGATTAGAAGAGGGCTATGGCACCGCCTGCCGTCAGCCCGACGGCAGCTGGGAAGTGATTTCAACCGGTCAGTAAACCGATGACCCGGCATGCCGGCAATTCATCGCCGGCATGCCGTCCCGGAGAAGCCCGGGAGTCTGTCAGTGCAGTGCACTGCCCGCGCCACATCATGAGGAATGTGCAGACTGCAGATCACTCCCCCGCTCCCGCATGCACGCATGCAAATACCCGCATTCGGTGCGACGCCGGGTCTACTCGGCGAATTTCGTTATGGAGAAAACGGCGCGGCCTTCGCAAATGTCTTCATCATCACAGTCCGCCTTGCTCAAATCAGTATCGGTATAGGCAAGCTCGAAGTCGAAGCCCCACGCGGAACGGGTAATCCCGGCCTTCCAGTCGACGTAATTCAGACTGGAATCATCCTTGAACCACTGCTTCCCGACCGAGAAACCGAGTCCGAAGTCATTGGGCAGCGACAGGTCCAGCACCGCGGCCGCGTAGGTCGCATCACCGCTTTTGCCGAAGTACTCGGGCGAGTGATAGACCTCGACACCGATCTCCGGCGCCAGCCCGACCTCTTCGAATGCATAGGAAAGCGCGCCCATGGCTTCCCAGTAATCGTAATCAAGCGAATCCTCGGCGCCCGGGTAGGCATAATAGAGCGCGCCAACATCCCAGGATAGACCGGACTCGAACTCGCTGGCAAAGCCGATGTAATAATCGATCTCGATGGTGGCCTCCTGGACGGTATCGACGGCCGCTGCACCGGCATTTTCCCGGAACTTCACGTTCGATGCCCACACGCCGGCATACAGGCCGTTATCGTGCTCGTAGTCTATTGACGCCTGAATCGCAGGCTCACCGTCAGTATTTGAAATGCCGCGGAAGACATAATCCGAGGCCAGCGTGGTGGTGGTCGAGAACCCGGCCTGCGCCAGTGTGGCACCCGTCAACAATATTCCTGCAATTAATGATTTTAAACAGTCCATTGTGTATTACTCCTTTCTTACGTTGATCCATTGATAAACAGGCCGTCACTCTTTCTCCCCCGAATGCGGAGAACAGTGTCTGCACATATATATTTTACATATCCATCTCATGCGATCTTCAGGTTGCGCCGGGCCAGCAGGTGGACGATCTCATTCGCCGGAAGCGGACGGCTGAACAGGAAGCCCTGAATCACGTCGCACTGCCGCTCGACCACAACCTCGAGCTGGCTCTCCGTTTCTATTCCCTCGACGACGATGCGCAGTTGCAATGTATGCGCCATGGCGGCGATGGCCCCGACGATTTCCGCATCCGCCTGCTTTGTATCGATCTCGAGGACAAAACTGCGATCAATCTTGAGCGTGTCGATCGGAAACCGGCGCAGGTAACTCAGCGAAGAATATCCGGTACCGAAGTCATCGAGCGCAATACTGACCCCGAGTGCCTTGATAGCATCGAGCATCTGCACGGTATTGTCCGGATCACTCATGATGGTGCTCTCGGTGATCTCGATTTCGAGACAACGCGGGTCCAGTCGGCTCTTGGTAAGGGCCTCCCGCACGATCGATGCGACATCCTGCCTGGCAAACTGGACGCTCGAGACATTCACGGACACCAGGTGCAGCGGATAGCCCGCCTTCTGCCAGGCGCGCGCCTGCTGGCAGGCCTCGTGCAGGACCCATTCACCGATCGGCAGGATAAGACCGGATGTTTCAGCCAGCGGAATGAAATCATTCGGCGATATCAGGCCATCGTTCGGGTCCCGCCAGCGCAACAGGGCCTCGAGCCCGACGATCTCGCGGGTCATGCCATCGACCTGGGGCTGATAGAATAATTCGAGGTGGCCCTGTCCCAGCGCACTGCGCAACCTGCCTTCGAGTTCGACGCGCTCGATGGCAGCGACATTCATGGCGTTTTCGAAATACTGGTAGGCATTCTTGCCTTTGTCCTTGGCATGATACATGGCGATGTCCGCGTTCTTGATCAGCTCATCGGCGTCATTGCCGTCCACCGGATAGACGGTAATGCCGATACTCGCGCTCACATGACAGTCCTGCCCGGTAACCTTGATCGGCGTGGCAAGCATTTCGACAAGTCGCTGGGCCACAACGCCCGGCGCCAGCGAATCCCGGATATCGGGCAACAGGATGATGAATTCATCGCCACCGAGCCTGGCCAGGACTTTATCGGGATTGTCCTGCACGCTTCCGCGCGCGACGTAATCGTCCCCGCGCAGCACCAGCTCGAGTCGCTCCGCGACTTCCTGCAACAGGACATCGCCCGCATGATGGCCCAGGGTGTCATTGACGTTCTTGAAATTGTCGACATCCAGGAACAGCACGGCGATTTTTTCCTGGTTTCTCCTGGCGTGCGCGATCGAACGGACAAGGTATTCCTTGAACATGGCACGGTTCGGCAGACCCGTCAGGCTGTCATGATAGGCAAGAAAGCGCACCTGCTCGTCGGAGCGCTGCAGGTTACCGGCCATCTCCTCGAACGCGGTCGCGAGTTCGCCGATTTCGTCGCCGGTATTCACGCCACTGACCTTGACAGACAGGTTGCCGCGGCCGATTTCTTTCGACAGCCTGCTCAGGTTGTGTATCGGTCGAATGACCTGGAATTCCATTGCAAACACGATGAACACCGTGGTTACGATAATGGTGAACAGCGTGATGGCAGCCACGACCAGGCCCAGCTGGTAGCTGATCGCAAGGAGTTCGCTTTCAGGAAGGACTGCATAGACAACAAGATCCTTGTGCAACCTCGCTCCTGCAAGAAATGCGCGTTCCCCGTTGAAGGCAAGCAACGAGGGACGTGCGTCTGCCTCGATCCCCAGGATCTTTTCGCCGAGTGTGGCCGGTATGGAATCATCCACCGTCCTGCGGGATGATTCAAAATAGATATTTCCCGCCACGTCAGTCGCAAACAGGTAACCACTGTCACTGATGACCGCGTCGCGGACATGGGACTCTACCTCGCCGAGGTCTACGGTAAGACCCACGTAACCACGCAGCCGGGGGGCTACCCCGACGGGGTCGACAGCCCGGTTGATGATGATCAGTGGCTTGCCGAAAAACAGGGATATTTTCCGGTTGTCCGGATTGCGATAGACCGTCGAGTAAATCTCGTCCCCGGCAGACTGCAGGGCCCTGAAGACATCACTGTCGCCCTCCTCCTCGGAGAAATTCTCGATGTAGGGTCGCGTCTGGCGGACATCCTCATAACCGTCCGGCAGGAAAACGCGGATTTCGTAGTATTCCGGAAAGGCCTCCTGGTAAGACGAGAACAATCGCATCAAGGGTGCCTGCAACAAATTATAGCGTTCCTCTTCGTCCTCGGTGAGTATGTATTTCCTTACCAGTGTCTGCTTGGAAAGCAGCTCGAGATTGCCACGCGCCGTCTCGATTCCCGCCTCAACGTGCTCCCTGAGGTGGTTGAGCGACGCGTGCATCTCCGCGAACACGCGTTGCTCCGACGCGTCCCGCAATTCCACGTAGGCAAACCAGCCGAGCAGCAGCATGGACAGGACGATTAACGGAACGAGTAGAAAAGGAATCTTTGTGCGTAGCTTCAATGATCACTCCCCGGGAGATTAACGGGACCATCGATCAATGAAGCAGGCGGGCAAAGTTTGTATTGCGCGTCTTCATGGCGCGCGGCGGCAGTGATGTGTACGCCTCCGACCGCGACAGGACCTCCTCGCTCGGATATATGACGGGGTCCTCAAGGAACTCGCCAGGTATGAGCTTTTCGGCTGCCTTGTTGGGGGTTGCGTAGTAAACGAACTCGGCAAGCTGTGCCGCGTGTTCGGGTTCGTTCAGAAAATCGATAAAGGCATAGGCGATATCCTTGTTCTTCGAACCCTGCATGACGACCAGGTAATCGGCCCAGATATTGCCGCCCTCATTGGGAACGACGTACTGGATCTCTTCATGGTGCTCCTGCAGCATGAGTGCGTCCCCGCTGAATATCATGGCCATGGCAACCTCACCGCTCACCAGGGCGGATTTCTCGTCCAGCACCAGGTAGGTGTAGGTATTGACGTACGGCTGCTGGGCAAGCAGCAGTGCCGTGGCCTCTTTAACCTGGCGACTGTCGGTACTGTTGGCCGAGTAGCCCAGCGCCTTCAATGCCATGCCCAGGGCATCGCGCTGTGAATCGACCATGGCGATCTTGCCGCGCAGCTGCTCGGCAGGCTTGAACAGGTCCATCCAGCTTGTCGGGGGCTTCGCCACCAGGTCCGCGCGGTAGGCAATACCGAGTGTTCCCCAGAAGTAAGGCACGCCATGACCCTCGGCGCCCGCGAAGGCCTTGAGCCAGTACGCATCAACGTGTTTCAGGTTCGGGACTTCCGCCGCGGTCGCAGCCGCCAGCCAGCCCCGCTTTTGATAGGATTCGATCATAACGCCGTTGACGATAGCGAGGTCATAACCCATGCCGTTCGTCTCGACCAGCAATTCGTCGCGCAGGTCATCGCTCTCGAAATAGACCTCGCGAAGCTTGACGTTGTTTGCCTGTTCGAATTTCCCGACCAGCTCGGGGTCCAGGTATTCAGACCAGTTAAGAAAGACCAGCTCGCGTGGCGGAGACTGCCCGAAAGCGGAGGATGAAATTGCCATGAAGAACAACAGGGCCGCGCAAAAGGGGGCCCTGGCAGAAGTGCAAGAGATCATTTCCTTTCCCTCATTATAATGGTGGTGTCCATACCGCCACCCTGCCCCGCGAAACATGCCTCGTGATCCGCCGGACCGGGACTTGCAGTCGTCCGCGTACGGTTCTTTATCGGGGAAATCAGGTTATTCTTTAGACATGGTACAGAAGCCCGGCAAGGCAATGCCGGCCACCGGGCCTAAAAAGAGGCTCGAAGACGGGATTCCGGGTGAGGCAGCCACCGCCCCGACAAGGGCCGTTTATACGATAAAATCGCACTGCCTGCCGATCCCCGGACACAGCATGCGAACTATTGGCTAGTCGCCGGGTCACTAAATCCGAACTTATTGATATAGACAGACTGATGTATCGACTGCTCAAAACCACGCGCCGCATGGCCTGCTGCGCCTTGCTGGCGCTGCCGCTTGCCACCGCACAGGCCGAAACCTTCCTGCTGCCGCCCGCCGACGTGGACGTGGTCGGCCGCGTCGAGTATACCGTTGCCGGCCGTGAGGACACGCTGCTGGATATCGCGCGCCGTTACGGCATCGGCCAGAACGAGATCCTGCTGGCCAACCCAAACGTCGACCGCTGGCTGCCGGCTGAAAATTCCACCGTAATACTGCCCGCCCGCTACATCATCCCCGCCGCCGAGCGCAGTGGCGTGATCATCAACCTGCCCGAGATGCGGCTGTACTATTTCCCGAAGCCGAAAAAAGGCGCGGCGCCGCAGTTGATCACTCATCCGATCAGCGTCGGACGCATGGACTGGAGAACGCCACTCGGCAACACGAAAATTATCCGCAAAGTAATCGACCCGGAATGGCGGCCGCCCGAATCCATCAAACAGGAGGCACTGGCCGACGGCAATGTGCTGCCCGACGTCATTCGGGCCGGCCCCGACAATCCGCTGGGCCGCTACGCCATGCGCCTCGGAGTGCCCGGCTACCTGATTCACAGCACCAACAAGCCCTACGGCGTGGGGATGCGTGTGACGCATGGCTGCATCCGCATGTACCCGGAAGACATCGAAGGCCTGTTCGCCGATATACCGGTCGGTACGCCGGTGCATATCGTCAACCAGCCGATCAAGCTGGGCTGGATGGCCGGCGGGCTGTTCGTCGAGTTGCATCCACCGCTGGACGAAGAGCAGGCCGAGTACGAAAATTACCTGCAGCGCGTGCTGGATGCCGTGGCGGACATGATCGCGGCACACCCTGAATGGTCGGAAATTAACGATAATCGCCGGCTCCACCTGGACGGCGCCGCGCTGCGTAAAGCTGTCGAAGAGAAAAGCGGCATACCTGTTTTAATAACCCGGTAATCCTGTAAACCTGCAGGAGCGCATCGCATGGCCGTTCCCGTACATCCATGTACTCCACGGCACTCGGACATCCTGTCCATCGCGCGAACCTGCTCCGTGGTAAATTCGTGCACGGGAATGACACGAGGTTTTCGCTACGCCTTTACGGGTCTGCGCCTCTGCGCCTCTGCGTGAGATATTTTTTCAGTTATGAAAGACAAAAAACAAAAAAGCCCCCGAAGGGGCTTTTTTATGTCACATAGCAAGGCGTGTATTACTTGTGCATCGCCTTCTTGAACATGCGATCGATACGTGTCTCGGTATCTTCCGAGATGGCCTTCGCCTCGTTCGCCGTGCGCAGTGCATCGGCAGCGGTGGCCTTGGCAGCCGCGGCATCGGCCTTGGCGGCACGCGCATCCGCACTGGCGGTATCGATCTGTGACTGCATGGCTGCCATGTCGGCGGCGTTGTTACCGGTCGACGCACAACCCGACAGACCGATCAGGCCTGCTGCCATGATAACCAGGCCCTGTTTGCGTAAACGAAATAAAGTCGTTTCAGACATTGTTTTCTCCTGAGTGAACCAATAAAAATAACCTGTTTTCTGTCCGCCTCGGTCGCACAACATCAGCGGCATGGCCGTATGCTAACCGATAACCGTCTGAATTTAAAAGTGTCGCCAATCAGCGAATTTCCACTTCCGTGCCGACTTTTACCCACTCGACCAGCCGGTCAACCTGCTCGTTGGTCAGGGCGACACAGCCATTGGTCCAGTTAAGCTGCCGGTGCACTTCGATATCGCCCGCGCCGATGCCGTGGATCCCCAGGTAACCACCCAGCGGCGTTTGCTGCGAAGGTGTCTTGCCGGCCCTGATATCACGCCGGATCTGCAGCCATTGCGCCTTGTCGATGCGTCCGTCGAACATCCCCCGCGATGCCGTTTTCAGGTCCGGAAAATCGAAGCCCAGAAAGCGATGATAACGCGTATTCTGCGTAATCCAGCCAATCCTGTAGATACCCAGCGGCGTCTTGTTGTCGCCCCTTTGTTTGTAATGCGTCGTGCCGAAACGGCCAATTGCGATACCGTCGAATTCCTCGATGACGGCGCCCTCCTCCAGCACCGTCAGCCTGGCATCTTCCGTATCGATCACCAGGCGCACCTTACCGGCCACGGCGGGACTCAGCAGCAGTATCCCGAGCAACAAGGCAGACAGCACTCTGTACAGGCTATTCAATTTTCTTGCGGACATTCGGACATCACCCCTGGCTGGCAGGTATTCTACCCGTATCACTAACACGCCGTCAGCAATCACCCCGGGGCACATTCGAATGTATCAATCCGACTTCGATCTCGATGCAGACATCATCTACCTGAATCATGCCGCCGTGGCCCCCTGGCCGCGCCGTACGGCTGCAGCGGTCAGGGACTTTGCCAACGAGAATGCACGGCAGGGTTCGCGCAACTATCCCGGCTGGCTGGAAACGGAAGCGCAGCTGCGCGAGCAACTGCGACAGCTCATCAACGCCGGTTCGACCGACGAGATCGCACTGCTGAAAAATACCTCGGAAGCACTTTCGGTCGTGGCCTGGGGCCTGCCGTGGGAACACGGCGACAACGTGGTCATCAGCGACCAGGAATTCCCCTCCAACCGCGTCGTCTGGGAATCGCTCGACCAGCTGGGAGTGACCACACGGGCAATCGATCTTGGCAGGGATGAATCACCCGAGGACGCGCTGATCGCCGGCATGGACGCACGCACGCGCGTCCTGTCTGTCAGTGCGGTGCAATACGGCAGCGGTCTCAGACTCGACCTGCCCCGGCTGGGCGCGGCCTGCCGCGAACGGGGGGTCCTGTTCTGCATCGACGCCATCCAGAGTCTCGGTGCCATGAACTTCGATGTGCAGGCCGCGCAAGCCGACTTCGTGATGGCTGACGGACACAAGTGGATGCTGGGACCGGAAGGTCTCGCCCTGTTCTATTGCCGCAAGGACAGCATGGACCGGCTCACGCTCAGGCAATACGGCTGGCACATGCTGGAGGACTACCTGGACTTCGACAGTCATTCCCGCAAGATTGCGGCCAGTGCGCGGCGCTTTGAATGCGGCAGCCCCAACATGACCGGCATCCATGCACTGCGCGCCAGCCTCGACCTGCTGCTCGAAACCGGCATGCAAACGGTCGAACAGCAGGTGCTGGAAAACACCCGCTTCATACTCGATTACCTCGAGGCACGCGACGGCGAATTCGAGGTGATCACGCCGACAGAGCCGCACCGCCACGCCGGCATCGTCACGTTCAGTTCACGGCGCGAATCCAACGAATCCCTGTTCGACCTGCTGCGCGGCGCCAACGTGGCCTGCGCGCTGCGCGGCGGCGGCGTGCGCTTCTCGCCGCATTTTTACACCCCGCGCAAGCAACTGTTCACGGCACTGGAGTTGCTGGGCAGCTGACTCTCCTTACAGGCCTTAGATTCGGGCCCCGGCTGCCGTTAACCTGTTGATAGTTGCAGCTGACTGCCGGGCGTCCGGGCGGGCAGCCGCCGCCCCGGGGCTGCAACTCATGGTAATTTGCCATGTCCAATCCGGTAGTCACTGATTTAGATAGGAATATTTTCTTCGAAACGACCGGCACCGCGCACGGGAGATAACATGATGTTTGACCCTCGACTGGACAGGAAACCGAATGGCCCGGCCATCGATGCCGGCGGCGCACGACCGCTGGCAGGCAACGGTCACATCCTCCATGACGACCAGCCAGAAACAGGGCATGATCACTTGCCACAGAGAGATCCGGTCACCGCACACAATGCTGCGCGATATTCGCGCCAGGGATTACAGTCATGAGCTGGATAATCGAACTGCTCGTTGTTATTACCGTCCTCAGCCTGCTAATGGCACGGCGTGCGTCGCGCTTTGTCTGGTGCGGCGCCATCGCCGCCGGCCTGGTCTGGTGGATGGTTGCACACTCGCCCTCCGCCACGGCACTGGTTGCGGCCTGGGCGGTCTTCGTAACGGTTGCGCTGCTACTGATCGTGACACCGTTGCGACACGCGCTGGTCATCAAACCCATGCTCGCCCTTTACCGCAAAATCATGCCCGGCATGTCCGACACCGAGCGCGAGGCGCTGGAAGCCGGCACCGTCTGGTGGGAGAAGGAAATATTCAGCGGCCGCCCCGACTGGCACGACCTGCTGGGCTTCCCGGCACCCGCACTCTCGGCCGAGGAACAGGCGTACCTCGATGGCCCCACCGAAACGCTGTGCGGCATGATCAGCGACTGGGAAATCACCGAGGAGCGGCACGACCTCTCGCAGGAGACCTGGGACTATCTCAAGCAGCAGGGTTTCTTCGGCATGATCATCCCGAAGCGTTACGGCGGTCTTGAATTTTCCGCCAACGCACATTCGGCCATTGTCATGAAAGTCGCCAGCCGCAGCATCTCCGCCGGCGTGACGGTGATGGTGCCGAACTCGCTCGGCCCGGCGAAACTGCTGCTGATGTACGGCACCGAGGAACAGAAGGATCATTACCTGCCGCGCCTCGCCAATGGCAGGGAAATCCCCTGCTTCGCCCTGACCGGCCCGGACGCCGGCAGTGACGCGGCCTCGATGCCCGATAACGGCGTGGTCTGCCGGCAGCACTTCGACGGCAAGGATGATGTGCTGGGTATTCGGCTGAACTGGGAGAAACGCTACATCACGCTGGGCCCGGTCGCGACCATTCTCGGCCTGGCCTTCCAGCTGTACGACCCCGACCACCTGCTCGGTGACGCGGAAGACATCGGCATTACGCTGGCATTGATTCCGACCGACACACCCGGCGTGGAGATCGGCAACCGGCATTACCCGATGAGCCAGGCCTTCATGAACGGGCCCAACCGCGGTAAGAATGTGTTTATCCCGATGGACTGGGTCATCGGCGGCCAGGCCTGCGTCGGGCAGGGCTGGCGCATGCTGATGAACTGCCTGTCCGATGGTCGCGCCATCTCGCTGCCGGCGCTGAGTACCGCGGCCGGCAAATTCGTCGCCCGCAACGTCGGCGCCTATGCCGCCGTACGCAAGCAGTTCAAGTTACCGATCGGCAAGTTCGAGGGTGTCAGTGAAGTGCTGGCGCGCATCGGCGGCCTCGGCTACATGATGAACGCAACACGCGGCTTCACCACCGCGGCACTCGACAGCGGCGAGGAACCGTCTGTGGCCTCGGCCATTATCAAGTATCACCTCACCGAACGCATGCGCATCGTCATGAACGATGGCATGGACATCCTCGGCGGGGCCGGCATCAGCATGGGTCCGAAAAACTTCATCGCCCGCTCCTACCAGGCATTGCCCATCGCCATCACCGTGGAAGGCGCCAACATACTGACCCGCAACCTGATCATCTTTGGCCAGGGCGCCATCCGCTGTCACCCGTTCCTGTTCAGGGAAATGGAGGCCACGGCCAACAATGACGTGGCGGAATTTGATCGCGCCCTGCTGGGCCATGGCGCACATGTCATGAGCAGCTGCAGCCGCAGCCTGTTCCATACCCTTACGCGCGGGCGGCTGCTGGGCTCGCCGCAACATGGCGTGACCGGCCGCTACTACCGGCAGTTCGCGCGCATGAGCCTGGCCTTCGCCGTGACGACCGAAGTCACCCTGATGTCACTCGGTGGCGGACTGAAGCGCAAGGAGTCAATTTCCGGACGCCTGGGTGACGTGTTGAGTTATCTCTACATGGGCAGCGCCGTGCTCAAGCATCACTACGACAACGGCTCGCCGGACGATGAACTGCCGTTACTGGAATGGGCCTGCCAGGACCTGTTATACAACATGCAAACGCGCCTGCACGAAGTACTCAACAATCTGCCCAACCGTTTTATGGCCACTGTCGCCCGCGCGCTGACCTTTCCGGCAGGCAAACCCTATCGACGCCCCGACGACGCACTCGGTCAACGCGTGGCGGACATCCTGATGCAACCGGGTGACTTGCGTGACCGCCTGACGGAAGGTGTGTATATTCCTGCTGACAAGAATGAAGCTGTTGCACAGCTGGAAGATGCGCTGGTCAGGAACAAGGCCGCGGAACCGGCGACGCGCAAGCTGCGTGCCGCGATGAAGGCCGGCACGCTTGTCAAAGGCGACCCGGAAGGCGCGGTCGCCGCGGGTGTAGAGGCTGGCGTCATCGATGCGCAGGAAGCCGATGCGATACATGCCGCGATTACCGCACGCAATCTTGTTATCAGGGTGGATGAGTTTCCGCCTGAATACTTCACCAAGGAGCACAGGGAATGGGGCAACGACAGCCTGGATGGGGTGGCCGGCCAGTCTATGTAGTTGACGGGAGCCGTACACCGTTTCTGAAAGCACGCGGCAAGCCCGGACCATTTGCCGCCGCAGACCTTGCCGTTGCCGCCGGCCGGCCGCTGCTCGCGCGCCAGCCGTTTGCCGCGAGCGAACTGGATGAAGTCATCCTCGGCTGCATGATGCCGAGTCCGGATGAAGCCAACATCGGCCGCGTCGCGGCACTCAGGCTGGGTTGCGGTGACCGGGTACCGGGCTGGACCGTGCAGCGCAACTGTGCATCCGGTCTGCAATCGATCGATTCCGCCGCGCAGAATATCGCCAGCGGCCGCGCCGACCTGGTACTGGCCGGCGGTGTCGAATCCATGAGCCACGCCCCGATCCTGTTCAACGACACCATGGTCAACTGGCTGGCCGAGCTGGCCCGCGCACGCACCGTGGGCGCCAAACTCAAACTGCTCGGCGCATTGCGGCCGCGTCATTTCAAACCGGTCATCGCACTGTTACGCGGCCTGACCGATCCGGTCGTGGGCCTGTCCATGGGCCAGACGGCGGAGATCCTTGCCCACCGTTTTGGCATCACCCGCGAAATGATGGACAGCTTCGCGCTGCGCAGCCACCAGCGGCTGGATGCCGCACAGCAAGGCGGTCACCTCGATGAAATCGAGGCACTGTACGACACGCATGGCAACGTGTACGACCATGATGACGGTGTACGCGCCGACTCCACCCTGGAAAAACTCGGCAAGCTGCGCCCGGTGTTCGACAAGCCGGTCGGCAATGTCACCGCCGGCAACAGCGCGCAAATCACCGACGGTGCGGCCTGGGTGCTGCTGGCCTCGGAGGACATGCTGAAACAACACCAGCTCACCCCGATGGGACAACTCATCGACAGCCAGTGGGCCGGACTCGACCCGGCGCAGATGGGACTTGGCCCGAGTTACGCCATGGCGCCGATCATGCAGCGGCATGGCCTGGACTCCGCCGACATCGATTACTACGAAATCAACGAGGCCTTTGCCGCCCAGGTGCTCGCCTGTCTTGCCGCCTGGCAGGATGCCGATTTCTGCCGCGACGAACTGGGGCGTGATACACCGTTCACGGCGATCGACGAGGAACGGCTGAACGTGGATGGCGGCGCCGTCGCCATCGGTCACCCGGTCGGCACCAGCGGCGCACGCATCGTGCTGCACATGCTGAAAGTGCTGGCGCGCAACAATGCCAGGCGCGGTATGACCAGCATCTGTATCGGCGGCGGCCAGGGCGGCGCCCTGTTGATCGAGCGAAGCTGACATGACACACAGGAAAAACAAATCGCGCCTGCAAGGCGCTCCTACGACAATAAGACTCCATTGTAGGAGCGCCTTGCAGGCGCGATTTGCTTCATTCTCGAACATGCTGCTTCTTCAGGATTTCTGCAAGGGACGATCATAATGACCGAAACAAACGCGCCCGCACATTTCCACGTCGAAACCGACAGCGATAACATTGCCTGGCTGCACTTCGACAAGGCCGATGCCGGCACCAACGTTCTCAGCATCGAGGTCTTCGAACAACTCGACCTGCACCTGCAACAGATCGCGGCGCAATGCCCGCGTGGGCTGGTGGTCCTGTCGGACAAGAGCAACGGCTTTATAGCCGGCGCCGACATCACTTCATTTACAAAGGTAACAACCGAACAACAGGCGCTGGACTTGCTGAATACCGGGCAGGCCGTATTCAACCGGCTGGAGGCCATGCCGTTCCCGACCGTGGCCCTGATTCACGGGTTCTGCCTGGGTGGCGGCATGGAGCTGTCGCTTGCCTGCCGCTATCGAGTGACCCGCGATGACCCCGGCACCCGGCTCGGCCTGCCCGAGGTTCGGCTCGGCATTCATCCCGGCTGGGGCGGCAGCGCACGCATGGTGCCGCTGATCGGCGGACTCAAGGCCATGGACCTGATCCTGAGCGGCCGCTCGGTGGACGGACGACAGGGCAAGCGTCTCGGGCTGGTCGACATGGTCGTGCCGGAACGACACCTGCACGCCGCGGCACGCAAGATGATTATCGATTCACCCCCGCAATACCGCGCCGGTTTCATCGATCGTCTCGGTAACAACGCGCTGGTGCGGCCGCTGCTTGCGTGGGTATTCCGCAAACAGGTCGCCAAACGCGCCTCCCGGCAACACTACCCGGCGCCCTACGCCATGATCGATATCTGGCGCAAACACGCCAACGACAAGACCGCCATGCTGAAGGCGGAAGCGCAATCGCTCGCAAATCTCGTCACCGGCATTACGGCGAAAAACCTGGTGCGGGTATTTTTTCTGCAGGAACAACTGAAGTCGCTGGGCAAGGACAAGACCTACCGGCCCACGCACGTCCATGTCATCGGTGCCGGTACCATGGGTGGTGACATCGCGGCCTGGTGTGCACTGCGCGGGTTCAACGTCTCATTGCAGGACCAGGCGCCGGAACGCATCGCGCCCGCGCTGCAGCGCGCAGCCAAACTGTTCAAGCGCAAGCTGAAGCAACCGGCCAAAATCACCGCCGCGCTGGACCGCCTGCTGCCGGACCACCTCGGCCACGGCGTCGGCAAGGCCGATATCGTTATTGAAGCAATTTTTGAAGATGCCGAGGTAAAGCGTTCACTTTACAAGGATATTGAGCCGCGCATGAAGGCGGATGCGATCCTCGCCACCAACACTTCAAGCATCCCGCTGGAAGACCTCGCGCCGGCGTTGCAACGGCCTGAACGACTGGTAGGCCTGCACTTCTTCAACCCGGTGGCGAAGATGATGCTGGTGGAAATCGTCAACGGCCAGTCGACCTCCGCTGAAGTCTCCGCGCATGCCATGACCTTTACCCGCCAGATCGATCGCCTGCCCCTGCCCGTCACGAGCACACCCGGTTTCCTGGTCAATCGCATTCTCATGCCCTACCTGATGGAGGCCGTGGTACTGGAATCCGAAGGTATACCGCCCGCCCTGATCGACCGGGCCGCCACCACTTTCGGCATGCCCATGGGACCGGTGGAACTCGCCGATACCGTCGGCCTCGACATCTGCCTGCACGTCGCGGAGATCCTCGCCGAACACTTCAACGCGACCATACCCGAACGCCTGAAGAAACTGGTTGCCGACGGCAAGCTCGGCAAAAAGTCGGGCGCGGGTTTCTACACCTGGAAAAAAGGCAAGGCCGTAAAACCGAAAGCGACTGGCGGCAACTGGAACCTGGAAGACATCACCAACCGGCTGGTCCTGCGCCTGCTGAATGAATCGGTCAGCTGCATACGTGAACAGGTCGTCAGCGAACCGGACCTGCTGGATGCCGGCATGATTTTCGGCACCGGGTTTGCACCGTTCCGCGGCGGCCCGTTGCACCACCTGGATGCCGTTGGCAAGGATATCCTGCTGAAGCAGCTTGGCCAATTGGAAAAACTGCGCGGCGAGCGATTTGCAGCGGACCCGGGCTGGCAGCAGCTGGCGTAATTAAATTCAGGGCAGTCAAATGAACAACGATAATCACGACAGGATATCATCGGAAACCGCCGGGACACTCGCCGGCCTGTTTCGCGAGCGTGTTAAACGCACGCCCGACCTGGTTGCCTATCGCCAGTACGATGAGTCGAATAACCAGTGGAAGGACTACACCTGGAATAACATGGCGCGGGAGGTTGCCCGCTGGCAGTCCGCCCTGTCGCAGGAAGGACTGCAACCGGGCGACCGGGTCGCCATCCTCATGGGTAACTGCACACAGTGGGTGCAGTTCGAGCAGGCCGCGCTCGGTTGCGGACTGGTAGTGGTCCCGCTGTACACCGAAGACCGTGCCGAGAATATCGCCTACATCCTCAACAACGCCGGCGCCAAAGTCATTTTCCTGCAAGGCAGCGAACACTGGGAGCAACTGCTGGAAGTGCATGACCAGCTCGGCGGACTGGTGCGTATCCTGACCCTCGATCCGGTCACGGTGCCGGACAATGAATCACGGGTACGGACAGTGGCGGACTGGTTACCGGCAGACGGCGGTGCTCTGCGCGAGGATGACGGCGAGATGGACGACCTGGCCACCATCGTCTACACCTCGGGCACGACCGGCCGCCCCAAGGGCGTGATGCTCAGTCACCGCAACATACTCATGAATACCGATGGCGCCCTCGACGTGGCGCTCATACGCCTTGACGATACCCTGCTGTCCTTCCTGCCGTTGTCACATACCTTCGAACGCACGGTCGGTTATTACATCCCGATGAAAATGGGCTCGACGGTCGCCTATGCACGCTCGATTCCGCAACTGGGCGAAGACCTGCTGACGATACGGCCAACGCTGCTGATTTCCGTGCCGCGCATCTACGAGCGCGTCTATAACAAGATCCAGGCCGGGCTGGATGAAAAGTCGCCACTGGCGAGGAAACTGTTCAATCTCGCGGTTGATGTCGGCTGGCAACGCTTCGAGCATCGGCAGGGGCGTGCCGGCTGGTCGCCCTTATTCCTGCTCTGGCCGCTGCTCAACAAGCTGGTAGCCGGCAAGATCATGGCCAAGCTGGGCGGCCGCATGCGGCTGGCTGTATCCGGTGGCGCAGCGTTGCCTCCGGCCATTGCACGGGTATTCATTGGCCTCGGCCTGAATCTCATCCAGGGCTATGGCCTCACCGAGACCAGTCCGATCATCAGCGTCAACCCGCCGAATGACAATATCCCGGCCAGTGTCGGCATACCAATACCCAATGTCGAGGTCATGGTCGGCGAGAATGACGAACTGCTCACACGTGGACCCTGTGTCATGCCGGGTTACTGGGACAATGAGGAGGCCACCCGCGACATCATCGATGAGGAAGGCTGGCTGCACACCGGCGACAAGGTCCGCATCGAAAACAACCACATTTACATCACCGGACGCCTGAAAGAAATCATCGTAATGGCCAACGGCGAGAAGGTACCGCCGACGGACATGGAAATGGCCATCTCCCTTGACCCTTTGTTTGAGCAGGTCATGGTCATCGGTGACAGCCGGCCCTATCTCACCACGGTCATCGTACTGGAGCCGGAA
Source organism: uncultured Halobacteria archaeon (assembly GCA_963768575.1). Lineage (GTDB taxonomy): Bacteria > Pseudomonadota > Gammaproteobacteria > UBA9214 > UBA9214 > UBA9214. Next base: position 80,554 of record CAVYIJ010000001.1, on the reverse strand, counting down.
CAATGGAAGTCATTTGCCGGCACGCTCGGGCTCGACCCGGACGATCCCGCATCGATGCAACATGATTCACTGATCGAGGCCGTCAAGGCAAAGCTCGATGGGCTACTGGCGACGTTCCCGGGCTATGCACAGGTCCATGGTATTACCTGCACGCTGGAACCGTGGACCGTCGACAACGGCATGATTACACCGACGCTGAAACTGAAACGGCGTTGCATCCTCGAAGCCTATGCCGACAACATCGAGAAGATGTACGAAGGGCATTGATGTGACTTGCAGGAGCGCCTTTGCCTACAGGATGTAGGTACATCGCGAAGCGCAGGGATGCGCGAGAGCGATGCGTGCGCGATAGATCTGTGGATTGTTTGTTCGCGCCTGCAAAGGCGCTCCTACGGAATATTTATTTATGACTGACCGTCATCAGGTGCCGGACGAACAACATCTCGCCATTCGCGTGATGGCAATGCCGGCCGACACCAATTCCGCCGGTGATATCTTCGGTGGCTGGTTGATGTCGCAGGTGGATATCGCCGGCAGCATCATCGCCCGGCGCCGCGCCACTGGCCGTATCGTGACCGTCGCCGTCAATTCGTTCGAATTCAGACAACCGGTGTTTGTCGGCGACCTGATCAGCTGCTACGCACAAATAACCCGCGTTGGCCGTACCTCGCTCACGATCAACGTCAAGGCCTTCGCCGAACGCCAGGGAGAAAGCCACGAGACCCTGCTCGTCACCGAGGCCGACCTGACCTACGTGGCCGTAGACGGGAACCGCAAACCCAGGGCTTTGCCGTCTGAAACCTGATCATTAACCCGAATCGCGCATGGCCGCTCCTGCCGGAGCATATAAATTTATCGCGCCTGCAAGGCGCTCCTACGCAGTAGATATTATTGTAGGAGCGCCTTGCAGGCGCGATTGTGTGCGGGAGTTGCAAACAACCGGTTATTTCAACAACGGGTGGTCTTTCGGCAACTGATGTGTAATCCACATTGCGAGGCGGTGCCGCATGGTCTGTTGCGACACCTCGTGTTCGGGTAACGGTGCAATCACCTTGTCATGCACCAGCAGCCGGTAAATGTATTCAATCTTTTCGGCGGCCGAATCGGATGGTTCGAACTCGGCCGCGCCGCGTTTCTCCACATATTCGACACCAACGCGGATCGCCTCTTTCACCAGTTCCTTTTCGTGCTTGAGTTTTTTCATGGTGTTTAGCTACATCAATATCGTTGGTTTGAACAATGACTTGAAACTGGCGGTGGTGCTGCTGGCGATGTGCTCGTAACTGTCGTTGCGCAACCCGGCGATGAATTCGGCCGTGTGGCGAACGAATGCCGGATGATTCGGCTTGCCCCGGTGCGGGACCGGCGCGAGGTAGGGACAGTCGGTTTCCACCAGCATGCGTTCTGCCGGCATCTTTTCCGCGACCTCCTGTAATTCGTGTGCACTCCTGAAGGTCACGATGCCGGAAAAGGAGATATGGAAATTCAGGTCCATGGCCTGCTGCGCCATGTCCCAGTCACCGGTAAAGCAGTGCATGACCCCGCCGACATCGCGCGCGCCCTCTTCATCGAGTATCGCGATGGTGTCTTCACGGGCATCGCGCGAGTGCACGATGATCGGCTTGCCGCAGTCCTTCGCGGCGCGGATATGTCGCCGGAACCGGTCACGCTGCCAGTCGAGGTCCCCCTCGCTGCGGAAATAGTCGAGACCGGTCTCGCCGATAGCGACGATCTTCGGGTGTTGCGCCAGTTCTACAAGTTCGTCGATGGAGGGGTCGTGTCCGCCCTGCTCGTTCGGATGCACACCGACCGAGGCCGTCACCCGGTCGTGCGCCTCGGCAATCCCGAGCATGGCAGGATAGTCCTCCATGTTGATGGAGACACACAGAAAGTGACCGACATCATTGGCGGCAGCCGCCTCAAGCACACCCTCAATGGTGCCGCCGAACGGCTCCAGGTCGAGCATATCGAGGTGACAGTGTGAATCGACCAGCATGCGAGCGCCTCATCTTGTATCAATAAGGAGATGATAATTGGTTTACGTCCATCTGCAAACCGCCACGGTTTGCCAAACTTCCGTGTCATTCCCGCGCAGGCGGGATTCCAGCGGCAAAAAATGCCCTGGACCACAGTTTTCCACTCGAATAAAAAGTCAAATATTTCTGGAGACAGGCGGCAGATGGACGTACTGGATTCCCGCCTGAGTGGGAATGACGGAATAATTCCTGGTTTTTTACTTTTGCGTCTTGGCGTCTTTGCGTGAAAATTTATTGTTTGATAAAACGCAGTACTACATCGTGTGCGTAGGTCGGTCGCTGTCCAGCGCACCGGCGAGGTAGCCCTCGATCTTGTTGCGGGCAGCGCCATCGTCCTGGTCGCTGAACTGTACGCCGATACCGGCTGCGCGGTTACCCTGCGCGCCGACCGGTGTAATCCAGACGATCTTGCCGGCCACCGGAATTTTTTCGGTATCATCCATCAGTGACAGCAGCATGAAGACCTCGTCACCCAGCTGGTACTCTTTTTTCGTCGGAATGAACAGCCCGCCACCTTTCACAAATGGCATATAGGCCGCGTACAAGGCGCTCTTGTCCTTGATGGTGAGTGACAGAATACCCTGTCTTGGCGCTGCACCCTGGCTCATCGTGCTTTCCCCTGATTGTCCCGGCATGGATCGCTCATTTTTGCGCGGCCCATGCGAGCAGTAAATCTTCAGTCATCAATTGACGATTCAGGCTGCTCGCGCCTGACCGCAATGCCCGGTTGACTGCATCCAGCAATCCGAACAGTACCTTGCTATCCAGCCTGTGCGCAAGCACAGTCAGGGTATCCAGCAGGTCGACACTATATATAAAGTGTGTCTGCCCGGTCACCCGGATACGCAAGAGGTCCATTACCCAGTCTCGCATCCAGCGGAGGCCCTGCATGTCCTCATCCTTGCTCCAGCCCTCCGCGATCTCCAGCACCGCGGTCCGGCCATCGAGGATGCCAACCAGTTCATCGAGCCGTTCCCGCCTGGCATCGATGCTGTTGTCACTGGCCAATGCCAGTGCTGACAACGGGGCACCCCCGGCAAGTTGCAGGCAGGTGTCCGCCTGCGTGGCTTCCGGCAATTGTCCGGCAAGCCATTCCAGCGTCTGCGCCCGCTCCGGCACGCTGACATGGAACCGCTGGCAGCGGCTGCGGACCGTCGCCGGCAACTGCGCCGGCTGGTCTGAAACCAGTACCAGTACTGTATTATCGGACGGTTCCTCCAGTGTCTTTAGCAGGCTGTTGGCCGCATTGATGTTCATGGCCTCCGCCGGCGTCACGATGGCGGCCTTGAAGCCCTGTCCATGTGCGTGCAGTGACAATGCCTCTGACAAGGCACGGACCTGGTCGACCTTGATAACACTGGAATCCTCCTCCGGCTGGACCAGCGTGAAATCGGGATGCGTACCGGCCTGCAGCTGCGTGCACGCCGGACACTGGCCGCAAGGCTGTCCGTCCGGGGACCGTTGACCGCACAGCAGCATATTGACCAGGTGCCCCGCCAGCGCCTGCTTGCCCAGTCCCGGCATGCCGGTGATCAACAGGGCATGCGGCAAACGGCCCTGCACGAACTGGTCGAAGAGTGATCGCCGGCAGGTTTCAAGCCAGGGGTAAAGTGCAGTCATGATGTCGTTGATATCTCGAACCCGCATTAAACGAGGATAATTATAATCCCCGAGGATTATGCCGGATATCAGCCCGGTACGCATCCGCTGTCAGAATCCTGCCCGCTGTGGCCCGACCGCCCGGGCAGGGCCGCCAGCCGCCTCCGGAGCGAATGACAAGCATAAAAAATCCCGGGCTTCACAACAGGCAAGCCCGGGACAACTGGAGGATCGAAGTGGATATCGGTCTAGAAGATAACCAGCACCTGGGCAGTCAACATGTCATCGACACCGCTGACGATCGTCTGCGGAGTTGCCGGTGCAGTCGGCGCATCAATGTCACGGAACTCGTAGTTGAGAACAAATCGGGCCTTCTTGTTAAAGAAGTACTGTGCACCAACAGTCCAGCGTGACAGCTCGCGCCCTCTTCCACCAGTAGCCGGCGGTTCGGTTATGCGGTCGACCTCATCGTAACGTACGTCGAGCTCCACGTTCGGCAGCACCTTGTAACCGAAATCGAGGTACCAGCCATCCGACTCGTTGACCGGCTGCATCCTGAATTGCGAGATTTGCGTACCGGCGTTGTTCGACGCACCAAAGACCGCACCACCATCGGTGCCGTCCTGTACCATGCCATCCGCCTTGACGTATTCACCATAGAGCCGGAACTTGCCTTTGCGGAAGGTGCCACCAACGCCCCAGCGATCACGGTCAAATTCCCTCTCTGCATTGGCGGAGCTGCTGAAGATGGTGCGCTTGCCGTCCTGGTACCAGGCAAAGGCCTTCCAGTCCTGGCGTCGCGGGCCCTTGCCGCCGAATACCTGCCCTGCCGAGAGGTAGTAGTAGGTATCGCGGTTATCATCGTTGTCGCCACGCGCTATGCCGTTGCCATTACCCACCATGAACGCATAGCTGACTTCCCACGGATACTTGCCCGGGCCGTCCTTGATTGCAAAGGTATTGAACAACTGCACACCGATATCACGGTAGGCGCCGACCGAGCCATTAGGGGCGTTGCCGTTGGCACATAACGCAGCGTATTCAGGTGTTGCTGCCGCATCACAGGCTGTCAGTCCATCGGTATTGACAAAACGTTCCAGCAACAGCTGGTCCGCCGGCAACGAGAAGTTGTTGTAGTTGTGAACGTGAATAGCCTGCAGGCCGTCCTCGGAGCCCGGCGTCTTGAACTGGCCAAAGCGTAAACGGGTATATTGTTTCAGGTGGTTCAGCGTGATGCTGGCATCGGTGACCTTCACGCTACCGCCCCCTTGTGCCGTGATACCGTTATTGCCGAATTCGGCCAGCAGGAAATAGTTAACATTGCTGTCGATCGGAAAGCCGGTACCGCGCACACCCAGGCGTGCACGACGCAACTGGAATCCCGATTCGCTGTCGTTATCCGGCCTGACCACGTTGAAGATCGCATCCTGCCCGGCCCAGGGACCCGCCTTGATCTTGGTGCCATCCATATCCGTATATTGCGGTTGTATAAACCCCCATATCCGCGCACGCTCCGCCGCACCGGCCGGCTCGGTACCCTGCAATGACAACCAGTCTGCCCCCATAACCGGCGCTGTCATTGACAGGCTGCCTGCGAGCACAGCACTCCCCAACATTCCCTTCTGTATAAAGTTACGCATAATCCTCCTCCCTAAATAGTAATAGTACCTGATGATCTTTGATTACCTGGCTGTCATGTCAGGGTTTGACCAGCGTATAGCCCTGAGCGGTCAGGTCCAGTATTCGGACCACACCGGCATCCACATGCACGGCATGCGAGTTCAGTGCCGGCTCTTTGCCAAGTAGTTTGGTCATCTTTGTTAACGTATTACCGCAGGCTGCAAAGCGCACGCCGCTATCGTTGAGCCCGTCTATACGGCCGACATTGACGTTGTCGGCGAACATCAGGCGCAGTCCGGGACCGAACGCGACGATCTCGACATCCACCTTGTCCGGACCATAGTGCTTGATCAGGTTGGAGGCCACATTCAGCACCAGTGTCTGCTTGGCCGGGTCATCATCACTGATCTGCAACACCACCAGTTTCTCGGCAAATGGCTTGTCTTCAGCCGCGTTGATGATTGTTGAAAACAGCGCAATTGCCAACAGAGCACTCACAAACAGCACAGATACCCATGCCGGGTATTTTCGGGATACGCGCATTTTTTTCCTCCTGGTCACGATATGAAATAGTGTCGAACTCTGTTTATTTTATGAATAATCGGTCCGTTACATGGGTAAGACGGTACATCGACGGAAATTATTCCATTTTGGTGCATAAATATTTCCGACTGGCGAGAGCGGTGTCATGCAGATCTATCGTGGCGCGAGAGCCGACATTCGGGATGGTTGCGAGCACGCGACAAACACGTTATATCTCATTGCAGACAATCCGGAGGAAAGAGAATGAGAAAACACCCTGTCGCTACCTCGCTCATCGGCGCGGCCTGGATTTTGTCCATGGCCGGTTGCAGCAGCCTGGGCGACATCGCCCCGGGCAACAAGCAGACTATTACCCTGCAGTCGCACCCGCCGGCGGCGACCGTGATCGCCGATGGCGCCGAAATCGGCGTCACTCCCTTGACGTTTAATCCGTCCGATGCCTTTCGCGCCGGTTTCACGGGCGGCAAGAGCGGCTTGCTGGCCTACCGTTACGTGGGAAAACTGGTGGTGAAAAAGCCGGGCTGCAAGGACTACGTCACCGAGGTCGACGATAACCTCCTGTCAAAAGATATCGACGTCACCCTGGAGTGCGACCCGGATTACCGCCCGCCGGCTGCCCCTGCTGCAATTGTGCCGGCCGTTCCCGCCGTGACTGCACCGGAGCCACAAATATCCATGCCTGCCAGCGCCGAGGAGCGCCTGCGGCGTATCGACGCCCTGCACGAGAAAGGCCTTATCAGCGATGATGAACACCGCGATCTCAGACAGCGGGTGCTGGATACGCTTTAAAACGAGCCGACTGACAGATCACCCATCGCGTCCGCGAAATACTCCCGCCAGCCGGACGGTGTCCGGCTACGGGTCTGTCCGACCAATCGCGGCATTGGTCATTCTGTCGAGTGCGCCGCTCATCTTGCTGACGATTTCCCCACGGTCTGTGATACCGTGACGATCGGCGATGTATTGAGGATCGTTATAGGTCAGCCAGACCTGGCCATCGGCATCCTTCCAGGCCAGCGCCTTCATGGGCAGGTCGATGCCGGCAGACTGCCGGCTGGTAAAGAAATGGCTGCCAAGTTTCGGATTGCCGAAGATCAACAGCTCGGTTGGCCGCAGCGCAATACCGACGCCCTCGGCGCCCGCCGTGTGACTGACACGGGCAAAGACGGTGATGCCTTTCTTCTCCAGGACGGCCTGTAGACGGTCCAGTGTTTCATTCGCTCCATATTCACTCTTTTTGCTTACCAGTCCATCGCCGGCGCTGGCTGCGGTGAGGATAAAAAAGCTGACAATTACAACAAAATATTTGTTCATGGAACCCCCGTTTTATTTTCGAACACGGCTGTAACATGAATTATACCCGTATGTTTATGTTTTTATCAGGGCGTGCTCTTTCTTGATAAGGTGATCCACCACGGCCAATATCTTTGTGGGCCCACCTGATCACATGCGCTCAACCCTATATTTACGGTTGACGATGATTTCAGACTTACCCACATATTTGTAGAGTCGCACGTACCTTACGGTGTGTGTGCAGGTCGGGAAGAATAATCAAGCGTGCCCCCGTAACTGCGTGCTATTGATTATTCCGGCTTTCAAGGTATCTTGTTCTATATTTTCAGAAATCATCTTGTATCACTGGTCAATGCATCTGCAAATGAAATCATTAACATCACTGGCTGTAATCCTGTCCCTGCTGGTCAGCGCCTGCGAAAGCGAAGACCATCGTTCTGCTGTCTATGCAGAAAAGTGTAAAGAGGCTGAACGAAAAGGGTTTCTCGAAGCCGCCGAGCAGCTTTGTCAGAACGCATGGGTGGATGTGGATAACAACCGCCTTGGCCCGGAGATTCGATCACAACGGCTGTATGATCTCGGGCGCATCAAACGTCAAAGCGGTAAATACGCCGAAGCAGAGCCCTTGCTAAGGCAGGCCCTTGCTATCGAAGAAGCCGTTTCCGGTCCCGTCAGCATGGCCAGTGGCCTGCGCCGAATGGAACTATCGCTGGTGATGGCCGGACAGGAGACGTGGGCAGAGGGAGCTGAATTACTCACAGGTATGCTAAAGACAGTTGACCAGTTTCCGCAACGGGAACGGCTTACAGCGGCAAATACCCTCAAACATTATGCCTCGCGGCTTCGGGATACCGATCAAGCGGAACTGGCGAGTCTTTTCGAACTGAAAGCCACCGAGTTGAGGGCGATAAAAACAGAGTAATGCCGGGCAGACAGACTGATATGGAAATTCTGTCTGATAAGGCGCAGAGACAGAGCATATTTATTACACAACTGCATGGATCAATTACCAGGAAGACGCCGGGGCCGTAAAGAAAACCAGTAAATTAACCTTATGGAGGGTGGCGTGCGCACCGAGACCCTGCATCACCCAATCAAATCTGCCGTTATCCCGGGAATGTTTTTCATTGCCGTTCGGAGTGCTATCCAAAGTGCACGGCCTGTTCAAGCCCCCCTCACCCTGCCCTCTTCCCGTAAGGGAGAGGGGTATTCGTTTATTTAGAGTGGTGTACCTGGACAAGACGGGGTGTACCGCGCGCACCCTGCGAAGTTTTGTACAGAAAAAAGGCCGGCCCCCTCAGGGGCCGGCCATCCATCAGTAAATAATCAAGGTAAATCTGGTTGTTCCAGACTCCTTTGTACTCAGTTGTCGTTATCTATTGTTACCATTGTTACCACCGTTACCAGCAGCACTCTGGGGCACGATCTGCAGGGTCTTCAGGAACGCCACCAGTGCTTTCTGATCGTCAGCAGAACTCGCTTCGAACGCATCGCGCGAGGCACGTCCCTCGCCACCGTGCAGCAGAATGGCTTCGGTGATGGTGGTGACGTCACCGCGGTGACCGTAAGGCGCGGTATTGCCGACATCCCACAGCTTGCGGGTCAGGAAGAACTCGGTACCCGGCTTGCCGTCCTGGTCTGCACGTCCCTGCGCCAGCTGCTCGTTACAGAACCAGCGGATGGCACCCGGTCCCGGATCGTCACACAGGTTGTGACGCTTCAGGTCGGTGTAGGCACGGACAATGGCGGTACCGTTCGGGCCTTTCTCCAGACGCGGCTTGTCGCCGGTTTTGGTCATGTCGAAGGAGTAATCAGGACAACCATCGGCGGCGCTGGCACAGGTGCCCGGCGGGTTGAACGGGTTGGGCTCGACAAAGTCACGGGTGTTCAGCACCATTTCCGGGTACGTGGCAGGAGGTGCAGCCGACATCGTCGAACACCTGTTCGCCGTGCTCGACCATGCTCGCGATCAGCCTTCTTCTTGGGCATCACCTGGGTCGGGGTGGACAGCTGCGCCTGCCAGATGGAGACCGCGGTCTGATCACCGATGGTCAGCTCGCGCTCGTACCCGTCGTTGTCGAAGTCCGGATCAAAACCCTTGGCGGGGTTCAGGTCGAAACGCTCTTCGGCCTGCATGCCGTGGTGGTGGTTCATGGCATTGGTGGAGAACTCGCGCAGCGAGATGACCTTGCCGGCCTGGTGGAACGGCTTGACGACCAGGTCGGGATCGACGCCCTCGGCTTCAACGACATTCTTGCCACCGTCGATATCGACCTCGAAGTCCACGCCCTTGGTGGTGAGCGTATACGTGCCGGCAACGGCCGGCAGGGCGGCGAACTGGGCCTGCAGATCCGTGGTCATTTCGCGGGTCAGCATTTCGATCGGGCCAGCGCCGTGCATGCCCAGCGTATTGCGGCTGTTGCTTCTCGAGGGGCTCACCGAGAGGGTGACCGGATCGAGCGTCTGCGCCAGTACGAACACGTTGGCGACGAAATCACCGGCACCGCCGACCTCGGGATCATTGTGGCAGCCGGCACAGGCGTCGGAATCCGGCGCCGAGGTGCGCAGCTTGGCTATCTGGCCCGGCGTCTACAGGTTCACCTTCTTCGTCGAAGGTTGGCACCGCACGTTTGGCGCCGCCACCGGTGGTCTCCGGACGGCCCCGACCGTCGCAGGTGTTGAACTTGGCGACGAACAGTGCTTTACCGTGATCGTTGATCTCGTCGAAGCTGAGCGCGCCGCTGTTGATGTCTGCCTGTTCCATTGACAGGGGAACAGTCGGAGCATCCGCTTCGAGTCCAGGCGGGCACTCCTTTGGCGTTGCCGCAAACGCACTCAAAGGTGCACAGGCCAGGCCGAGCACAACGGGCAATAATACTATTTTTATATTCATCAAAAAGTCCCTCCATTTAAGTGCGATACGTTTTCTGCATACTGGTCATTTATATGTTTTATACATGCGAAATACTTGGCATATTGCGCTTGATATTTAACATTCCTTGCAATCACTGAATAGTTTGTCTTTTCATGCCTGATATTTATGTTTTGCTGCTCCGAACACGACGAATATAAATCTTTGGAAAACCGTCATGACACCTGCGATACAGTCTCCGGGCAAGCAGACAATGTCGATGCAGGTAATTGACTTTACTGATAAAGTGCGTCGAACAGGGCATTAAAAAGGCCTGCCCGGTAAAACCGGGCAGGCCGCGAGATATACAAACTGTATCAGGGCGTGAAGGTCTCTATAACGAGATCACCATTTCTGTCCAGTGAATAACGCTCACCCGGCTCGCTGCCGGTAAGAGCACTGAATCCGCCATCGACGAAGTCCTCGGCAAGGATCTGATGGGTGGTATCTTGGCAAGTTAGTACTCATAACTTAGGGCGCCATCCCTTTGGCTTCCCTGCCAACCTGTTAACGGATGCATGAATTTATCCGCCACTGTGAATGTCATATTTTTATTATAGTTTGACTGCATTTTCTCAACACTTTGAAGGCATTGATCAAGCAAGTCAACGCCGGGATATTAATAGTCATCTGAAGGTTAAAATTCAGAGTAATAAAAAAGGGCCGGTAAGTACCGGCCCTTCAGGACAATCAATTAAAACAAGGCGATGTGTTTAATTGTTTCTAAGCCAATCATCGACACGAACGATCGCCGTTCCGGATTGTGGCAACAGAAACACCGGCTACAGGTTTGGCATAACATCTGCCTTCATCCAGCTGGGTTGACGTCAGGCCGGTGAAGCCACCATCCGTATACACTTGCTGTCCCTGCGGGCTGCGGAGGAAATCAATGAACTGGCGTCCACGTTTCTTGTGTTTGGAAGTTGCCAGTAAGGCCAGCGAGTAGGTAATGTCATTGTTGACATTCGTTGAACCGGCCGGACGGGGAATTCCCAGGTCAGCGATATTCTGGTCACCCACCATGCCCTGCACAGCGAAATTACCGTTATTCAACTGGAAGGCAAGCTCGGTGATCCAGACATAACCTACATCCACAGGCACAAAACCGGGGTCGCCCACGATGCCGCCTGGAGTTTCCACGTGGTGTACGCGGGACTCATGGGTATTGGCCTTGTTCAGGACGGCATATTCGCAGAACTGCAGGTCACCCGCAGTACCGCAGCCCTGGTCAACCAGGTCATGCGAGGTATGATTCTCACCTGCATCCCCACTGATCAAACGCAGTTCACCCGGTGACCCCGCCATCGGTGTGGCAACCTTTGCCAGGGCGGCCTGGATCCAGTCTGAAGCCGTCTTGGAAGTGGTATCTACGCTGCCATCTGCATAGGTGTACGTCATGGGAATGAGTGTCCCGGGATCATTGGCCTTGACCCAGGTATGCGCGTTCTTCATGTAATTGTTGGCGGCGTTATGGATACCTTCGTTGATGTGATCAAGCGATGATGCAATCACATCGCCGGACAACAGGTCCATGATGATGTCGAACTGGGTATCGAAGTCGGCATTACCGGTATGCACAGTGTTGCCAATGCCTTTGGGATTGCCGACAGCGACCATCAGGTCGAGGCGGTTACTGATATAGGGGACGGCCTCGTCGATGAAACCGTTATTCGCCAGGTCCTGCATCAGGTTGTAGTTGGTAGATGCGAACACGTCGAAATCCACCTGGAAATTTCCGGGCAGGAAGTTGCGGTCTTCATCATTGCCGAGCAACATGCAGCCGGATTTGATTTGCGCGCGGATCTGGCCGGGCGGAATCAGCTCGATAAAGTAGCGGTTTGCCTTAACATTCAGATCGGCCAGTGTAAAGCGGTTCGCATCGTTGGGTCGGTATGCCGGCTCACTGCCGTCACCCTTGCCGATGTAAACATTAAACTCCTGCATGGCTTTCTCGAACACCACCCACTGGTTACCCGCCATACCCAGGTTCAACCTGGACCGGTCGGGATTACCGTGAAACTCGGTTGCCCGGTCTGCGGGCAGGAACGCGCACGGTCCTTGCAGAGTGTACGACGTGCGATCACGATCACGATCACGATCACGATCACGTGATGGCAAGCCCGACCAGGCTATCACTATCTGAGTCATTGGCGAATGCTGCGGAAGACATGGCCAGTGTCGCCGCCGAAGCTGCAACCAGCAGCTTCCTGATAAACGGCAGTTTTTAGCTTGGTCAATTAAGCAAATATGAATGCTTCCTCCTCAATTCAGGCAAATACCTGAGCTTGCGTACGGCAACCGTCTACCGCTATTCATATTAGCGGGCAGCTATCATGTCGGGGATTCCCTAACTTCAGGATCTAGAGCAGGGCCCAGATACAAGCGTCTGTTTCCACTAGAACCCGTCTCTACATTGGCCCAGCATCAATATGCCGTTAGCCTGCGAAGGCATGGCATCCACGGTTCATTTCATGCACTCCCGGATTCCCGCCTCTGCGGGAACGACGACAAAGAGGTCCGATAAGGGCATGCAGGATTTTGAGTCAGGTTCCAATTGCCGGCCGGAAAAGATCTTGGATTGGGATGCAGATAGCCAGGCAGCCTCGTTTAAGGCGCGATTCCCGGATTAGCGGCTTCAGGCGCGGCTTTTCCTGTTTTCGCGCCACAGCACGACCATTTCCACGAGATTAGACAGGCTGTCCGCTGACATCTTCACCATCATGTTGGCACGATGGGCTTCCACGGTTTTCATACTCACCCCCAGCTCATCAGCAATCTGCCTGTTGGATTTACCCGCCACCACGCAATCCATGACTTCCCGTTCGCGCCTGGTCAATGTTGCAATGCGGGAGTCTATGGCCAACCATTGCGCGGCATGCTGGCGGGCGTCGGCGTCGCGCTTGATGGCTTCCTGAATACGTTCCAGCAATACCTGGTCATTGAAAGGCTTCTCCACGAAATCGAATGCACCTGCTTTCATTGCCCGAATTGCCATGGGTACGTCCGCATGACCGGTGATAATAATGACTGGCAGGGTAATGCCATGGTTGACCAGTTCCTCTTGCAGGTCGAGGCCGCTCATGCCAGGCATTCTTACATCCAGTACCAGGCATCCGGAATGCGCCGGATCACAGGCCTCGAGAAATGACCGGGCCGACCCGTGCATCTCTACATTGAGATTGATGGACCCGATCAACCAGCTGAGTGAATCTCCCACTGCCTGGTCATCGTCCACCACATACACGGTAGGTTCACGACCCATATTCAAGTTTCTCCATGAGAGCCGGCAGGGTAAAAAGAAAGATACTGCCGCCACCCCTGGCTGGCTCGGCATGCAACCGGCCGCCATGCGCCTCGATGATGGATCGACTGATGGACAGCCCCATGCCCATGCCCCCCTTTTTGGTGGTGTAAAATGGATGGAACACATCTTCTACGGGCACTGCAGGCAATCCGCATCCCGTGTCCCTGACGACCACTTCAACCGTCTCATCGTCCGACATTGCCGTACTTATATACAGGCATTTGTCCTCCAGGCTTTCATTGGCCATGGCTTCCAGACCGTTGCGAACAAGATTCAGGATGACCTGTTGTATCTGGATCATATCTCCGCAATTCCAGGCAGGGAATCCTGCAGGTCCAGATCCAGGGCTATTCCCTGCTGCCGGGCCTCGACCTCGGCGATGTTGACTACCTCGTGAACTGCTGTATTGATTGCGATCAGCGCCCGTTGTGACTCGTCCTTGCGGACGAACTCGCGCAGTCCGCGAATGATTTCCGCTGCCCGCTCGGCTTCGGCTACCGCTTGCTCCATTGCCCCCACCAGCGCCCCGGCATCTTCGCTACGGGTTTGCAGTCGCCGAATACATCCCCGGGTATAGTTAACTACCGCGGTTAACGGTTGATTGAGTTCATGCGCCAGTGCCGAAGCCATTTGACCCATGGCGCCAAGCCGCGATACGTGGGCCAGCGCATCCTGATGCCGGCGCGCCTGGTCCTGGGTATTCCGGCGCTCGACTTCCTCGCCTATCCATTGGGCCACGAGTTGCAGGATATCCTTGTCCACTGATGAGAACGGCGTCTCGCGGCGATCAGTGCTGAAAAAACACAGCGTCCCGAAGATATCACCGGCCACCTGCACCGCTGCACCGAAATAGGTTTCCAGCCCCATGTGCTGAACTACCGGCAGATCCCGATACGCCGATTGCCCAATATCCTTAATGGCAACAGTTCCCCGCGAGGCTAGAACAACCTGGCAAAAAGTATCCTTTAACGACATTAGTCCGCCCTTTACAAAACGCGCATCGGGTGAAACTACCTCGACGATCTCATAGCTTTTCTCGTGGATCCGGGAGAACAGGCCGGTCGTCAACTCAAAATGCTCGCAGCCCATTTCCAGAAGCTCACGCAATTTACCCTGGAAATCCAGATCAGCCGACGTCGTTATTTCATGCAACCGGCGCAGGGCTGATTCACTGCGGCGCAGTGTTTCCTCAGCTTGCTTGCGCGCTCGAATGTCTTCCTGTAATTCCTGCGTGCGCGCCTGTACCTCCTGTTCCAGTGTGTCCCGGTGACGCGCCAGTTGTGTCTGGGCCTGTTTGCGTTCTGCCACCTCCCTTTGCAGCACCCGTTTCGACAAGCCAAGCCGCCGATTGATACGCAACACATAAGTGATGACCAGCCCCATGACCATGAGTACAACCAGGCCCGCCAATAACCAGCGCCAATATTGAGCCAGTACCCTGGCGAGTGTGACCTCGCCCATGGTCTCGTATGGACCGATTTGCAGCGTGCGGAAAAGATCGTGTACCGGTCCGTAGTCAAGCGGGATTGTCCATCCCGCCGACTTCCCCGCTATTGCCGCCGCGCTATCGGCCGGCAGCGTCAACAGCGCTATCGCTACCAGTTGTCCCAGTTCCTCGGACGTATGGCCCAACCTGGCAAAGGGCCATTCCGGGTAAATGCGGGTACTGAGAGAGAAGGGATAACCCGGACTGCTGCGTTCGTTAAGGACGCGAAAACCGGAAAGTTCGATCTTTCCCTCCTGCGCCATGCGGGCAAGCGTATCGCTGCGAACAGTTCCCGCATCCACTTTTCCATCCCTTACGGCATACACGATGTTATCCTGCGGGAAACCGGAGAATTCTATACGGCTGAAATCACCGAAAGGATCGACACCCACCTCCTCGAGTTCCCGCCAGGCCATCTGGAAACCACCAAAGGCATTCTCGCCTACAGCCATGAACGATTTTCCCTTCAGGTCCCGCAAGGTATTTATGTCGGCACGGCCGGCGCTCGTGAAAATTACGGCGCCAAATACAGTGTAGGGCTTTCCCTGGCGAAAATTGCGCAACGTCGCAAGACGTGAGGCGCCATAGCGGGCTTCCAGGTCTACGTAGTTTCCGGGGTTGGTCAATACAAAGTCTATGCTGCGCTCCCGGGCTGCCTGGCGCATGCCTTGCAGGTCCAGAGGAATAATCCTGAAGTGGTATCCTGAGATACTGCTGGAGAGATAATCCGCCGTGGGTTGCCACATTTCGCGGGCCGCCTGTGCGCCACGAAATGCAAGCACGCCTATTTTCATCTCCGGATCTGCTGCCATACATGGCGCCGGCTTGAGCACGACCATGACCAGCAGCAGTATCGACCACAGAGCCGGAATTGATAACGGGTATTGCAGATTAATTGTCCACCGTACCGTCACATTTATCGTTTCGTTCCAGCCATGTTATGCGCCTGATGTGAGGGTTGTTGCTATGGGTCAGCACAATATATGCGTGGCACAGGACGCGCCGGCGCAGGTTTTCACCATGCCTCTGCAAGTGTTTTTTATACCCCTGGCACCCGGTTCGTTATATTTGTTATTAAAATAAGACTCTTTTGTCCTGCTTTTTATTCCGTCATTGCACAGCGACGCTACTTCATTATTCAGATACTGATTTGCCCCCGGTAACCGCCACGATTGTTTATTTGTTATAAACAACATGATAATTAATCTGCATCTAACTAAATATATTGATTATTTTGTTGATATTACTTCCTGGCGCAGAATTGCTGCGCTCTAGTTATGGCTTGTCTACATCTCCGCTGAGTATAGCCCGACCGTTAAGCCATTATCGCCACTTTGAACCACTGGCTGCTTCTTCCTGTCCTGAATTCTTCAAATTGAACAGACAGGAGCGGAATAATAATCTATGGATACTGTCATATGATTAATCCGATAATGACCGTTCACTGGATCGGCTAGATGACTGAAACTTTGTTGCTGCTACTTTTGCCGGCGCAACCGGACACTTCCTGCCCATAGACATAAATCACGTCATTACTGTTGGCAGGATGATACGACCAGATTATTGTTCTGCCTGCCGCTCTGCACTCTTCAGCCAGTGGCGTGCTGGTTTTCAGGCAGGCTTTCAAAAGGCTTGTATGGTTGGAAGGCAAAATTTCCTCGATATTTTCCAGTTTCAATTCTTCAAGTAACTGGCATGTTGCCGAATTCATAAATCGCGGCTCACCGTCCGGCTCCAGCGAAAGCACCGGGTTCGTGCTTTCCCTGGAAATACTTTCAACACCGGGGCTATCAGAAACATAATCGGATACATCATTGCCATAGAGGTGAACTGTTTCACTATCATCGATCGGGCAGTACGACCATACAATGGTCCGACCCGCGATCCTGCGTTCTTCACTCATCGGCATGTTGGTATCCAGGGATGTTTTTACCAGCACCCGGTGATTGGTTGGCAAGATGTATTCAACATTCTCCAGGCCGATCTCTTTAAGCAAATATGACGCGGCAGGATTCACAAAATCCGGCAAACCATCCGGGCCAACGGAAAGTACCGGGTTCGGATTTGCCTTCGGGAATTTCGTAGACTGGCTTCTTCGGTCTTTTATCTGTAATAGCCGGGAAGTGATCGCCTTGCGATAATATGAAGGACTCATGCCGATATGACGTTGAAATGTCCGCGTAAAGTTGGAAAGTTCAGTGAATCCAACTGCAAAGGCCACCTGGGTTACTTGCATATCGGAATCTTTCAGCAGGGCTAATGCCCTATCTATCCTCTGTTGGGCGAGATAATTCTGAAATGTAATCCCGTGGTCGTTCTTGAATGACCGGCTGAAATGGGATTTGCTCATGCCGCATAGTTTGGACACGATTTCCAGGCTGATTTTCTTGTCCAGGTGTTCCCGAACATAGGTCGTCGCTAGCGCTGTTGGTATTTTCTTTATAGTGGTCCCGAACGAGCGGGATTCTGGAAGATCAAGAGGCTGAATCGCCCAGTAGTCTCCTCCATGCTTGCAGGTGCCTGGTTTCATTTCAGGCAATCCGGCAATACTATTGACCAACTCATCGATCCCCACCGGCTTCGTGAAGTAGTCCCACACGCGTAACCTCAGGGCCCAGATCGCCAACTCCACGGAGTGATCCCGTGGTTAGCATCAGTATTGGTAACCATCGGATGCCGGGAACGGGTTTGCTCCAGCGCCATCAGTCCCGTTTGATCAGGCAGATCGTAATCGAAACACAATATACCGGGCTGAAACCTTTCAATGTAACTATCAATAACACAATGGTTATCGACGACTTCCGTGTGGTAGGCACTGCCCAGTGTATATTGCGCACACGGCGACTCCCTGCCATGCCGTAGATCGACACACAATATTCTAGGTGCCTCCACTACCCCCCCCTGTCGACGCTGAATCTCCCACCAGCCGTTAATAGCTATAATAATTGGCTGATATTCTTATGGCCGTCGTCTTGCCGCTTATAGTAGATGGAAAGCAGGGTCGATTTATTCCAAATAATTTATGAACGATGTGATATTTGAGCGGTGTGATGCCTTGCTGCTGTGAATTAATACATGAACATTTCGAGGAGATGCATAACATAACCAGGGAATGAGCTCGAATTCACTCAGGGTTTACCCTAATAAATAATATCTGTTGCCGACCGGATTCATTCGGGTTTAATGCTCCGGACCAACAGCATGGCTATTATCATGCTTCGCACGGCCGCAAGTACTTCCCTCCCGGCCCTGTACAACCGTAATAAAAAGGGCGCTGCCTGCAAGGCAGCACCCTTTGCTGTTACAAACGACTTTATTGTTACTTAGCTAACAATAACTCAAATCCACTCACGGATACTGGAACCAGGCTTCACGTACACCCGGGGACAGGCCATGACCCTGCTGGTCCGTGCAGTGCGAAATCACGCGGAGCAGGAACGGTCCACCGATATTGCGATCTGCCGGGTTGACGATCGGTGTGGGTACATTCTGGAGCCAGGCTTCAGCATTGATCAGGCCTGCCAGCGGCGTCGCTTGCCTTCTGGAATGGATAGGCGCCACCAACGACCGGGAAATCCAGATCGATACTGAAGTGACCTGTGCCATTGGCATTCGTGGTGAAGCCGTTGGTCGGATTGGCGCTGCCTGCCGGCTGGAACCGGAGGCGGTAGTTGAAGCAGCACCATCCAGGCAGTTCCCGGCAGCCAGTGGCGTCGCGCCACCACCGGTCATGGGACTGCCGATCGTCATTGAACCCGGCACCGCCCTTGCCATACGCATCCAGACAGTGAACACCGTGTTGGGCACTGCATTCTTCACGTCGATATCCACGGTGCTGCCACCGCCGACCTGCCGGACCATGAGTTCAGCCGTGGCACCCTGCCAGTCATTGCCACTGGGATCGGTCGGGCAGTTGGCTTCAACCGTGTCGCCACTACCGCTGGTGCTGCCCGGCGCTCTTCTGGGCATTTCATCATTAATGACAACCGCGCCGGCGCAGACAACGCCTGAAAGCGTAAGCCCCCCGATCAGCGTGGTAATTGTTTTTAGATTTGGATAATCGTTTCATTATTACTTCCTCCAATTGATGTACCCGTCTCTTATACAAGATGCATAATCTTTCTACTTGGTATATTGCGCTCGATTGTTGTAGTTGCTTGCGGCAAGTCGAAGAGAACTGTCTAATTCGCGTCATACAAAGCTGACGGACCTGTTTTTCACCTATCTTGCAGACGTCCAGCACGGGTAGTTTTATTCTCCGACTGGCACACGCGGACGGCAGATATTAAGACAGAAGCGTTTTAGTCACGCTGCCGGAAGATCAGAGCAGGTGTTATATATTCAAATAGATCATAAACACTTTCCAGGGTATTTACTTGATAGTTGAACATATAAATCTCGCATGCATGGCTTGCTTGTAAAGAAAAATATTTATCAGCCAGTAGTAGCCAGTTGTAAAGACTATCGAGCATTGTTGACATCCTGTACTATATTTTAGACGGAGCTATCTCCCCGCAATGAGAAATTAGCCGTTCTTGCGACCTTTTTCTGTTTCACATTTTCCGTAAGAAAAGAACTTCATAGAAGGCATCATTGAAGAGTATGACTGGTTTGAAGCGACCTGCGGAATGAAGCCTGTGCAATTCTAAATTTTGCAAAATCTCTGGAGAAAAGCCTGGAGATGCTCGAGATGATGCTGTTCCTGGTGGTACTCCTGGGTCACCTGACGCGAAGCTTTCGCACCATCACGCTACGGTATTAATGATTGTGATGACACGGTGTGTACAGGCCGTCATTGAGAGGAGCGTAAGCTACGCCGCAATCCCATACGATTGTTGTATAGATTGTTAGAGAATGCCTCACGATTTATGAGATTGCTATACTGCGCTCGCAATGACAAAATGCACAAATTAATCAGAGTTGTCTGAAGAATTGCTCGATGACACTGTTGGTTCCGTGACCGGGTCTTCTCCAATATCTATCGTTACCCTGGGCCAATTTAATCTGGGATCCCCTTTATCGTCCGGTGAAGCCATTTTCACCAGGCTCTTTTGTGGCGCCAGCATCTGCTTCAATTCGGCTACCTCTTCTTCATCCGGCCAGTAGGTCGTGAATTTCTGTTCAATCAGCTTTTTATCCTGGTACCAGATCTCAAAGATCCAGTCACCCTCGACCAGTTCGTAGTCCTCGTCGAAGCCGTACCCGGTATAGCCGATGGCCTGGTTGACACTGACCTTGCCCTTCATCGGAGAGTCGGAGCCGGTGGAGACCGACCCATCGGGCAGGGTCATTTCGGGGTGCTTCAACACCCGCCTGAGGTCGATATAGGACCGGCTGGTCCGGGAGAGGCCAGATCCGGTACTGCAGGTACATCTGGGCGCCCTTGATCAGGGGGATTCGCTCCGTCGACTTGACCTGTTGAATCACCGGGTTCGCGACCGCCTTGCCGGTACTGGTGTTGGGATCGTCAACCACCCCGCCACTGCGTAGCAACTTGTACAGGCCGCGCTGGTTTACCTGCCCCTTGACGGGTTTATCGAGATAGCTCTCGGTCTTCTCAGGAGCCACCTTGTTGCTGTCTTGTGACCCACGCGGATTTGATTGTCACAGCCGCACAGCGTGAGTAGAAATAAAAAAGGAATCAGGTACTTCATTGGGTAAAACTCCAATTACCAGGTTTTAAAATACTAGCGTGGGTTTGATCTCTTTGGCAACCCATCCAGCTCAATTCGGCGCACAATATAGTCAAGAGGTATTTATACCCGTTCCGGGCACAAGTACACGCCCTGCAAGACTACGTAGCGCAAACCATGATCGGTACGTTTTTATTGGTGCATGTTCATGCGCCGTACAAAAAAAACCCGGCGGGCAATACATGCCCACCGGGTATCACTGCTTACTACCACGTTTCAGCCGGTTTACTAAAGGCTCCGGCTGATCGTGGGTTCATTCTACTGAACGAACGCCTCGTGGATCGTCATCACCATCCGCGGGTCGAGCGTCTCGATGGTGCCATCTGGCAGCGTTCCGCCGCTATCTGATTGCTTGACGAAATCAAACTGCGCAATCGGCATGGCACAGCCCACGTTCTCGGCCGGAACGAGCGGATTACCTGTACATAGACCGGTCGCACCGTCGAGAGACGCCGCATCAATGCGGTACTCATACAAGGTACCGCCAGGTTTGAAGCAAGGATTGGCCGCCTACAGGACCAGTAGCGACACAACCGGCGTTACCGGCGGACGACGCCGACATAGAGGGTCTCTACGTCACAAATGTCACCGGTCACCGTGGTCGGATCCAAACCTCCCGAGACAAATTTGCAACCCGGTGCGGACATGCGGTTGACGGTGATACCGGCGATGATGTTCACACCCGGATCCAGGGCGATGGTATCGCCGGAGTTGTTATTTTCACCTTCGTGCACGATGAAGATATGTTGGCGAAACACACCCGGGTTACAACCGGCATCACCTCTCATTACACTCCTGGGAACGGCTGCGGCGGGTACCGTACAGGGTGCCGTCCTCGGACATCCGGATGGCACGCAGGTTGTCACGGCGGTTCCCGGAATTGTAAAGGGGTGCATCCGGAGCATCCGAGATACCGTTATCGGTGGTGTCCTGCAGGTCGATCACGCGAATGACCTTGGCCTCGTTCTTCTTCTTGCCGAGTTTGAAGCCCGCCGTGCTGTTGGAACCGACCCCTTCACTCTTCTCGTTGTCCATACCAGCCCGCCAGTCGATGACGAACACCGCATCGCCGTGGAACATA
This sequence comes from uncultured Halobacteria archaeon, assembly GCA_963768575.1. GTDB lineage: Bacteria > Pseudomonadota > Gammaproteobacteria > UBA9214 > UBA9214 > UBA9214. The sequence goes on along the minus strand of CAVYIJ010000001.1, from coordinate 58,988 downwards.
CTCACGTACATTCCCTCGGAGGTGAAGAGGACACCTGCCGGGCAACTCCAGCGCGGGTCATTGGCATAGGGTCCCTTGGTGGGCTTGCTGTACTCGTCGACGAGCTCCATCGTGTCCTGGTCGACGATGACAACACGGCCATTGGCGGCCCGTGTCGGTGGTGCCATACACCGGCGGGAAGAACAGGTTGGAAGCGTTGCCGCTGACATGGGTGTTGCCGTTCGGGCTCACCGAATCAGAATTCGCCGCATTGAAGAAGTTGGCGTCACAGACCGTCTGCGCGATGTTGCCGTTCGGCATGAAGCCGTTACCGAGCAGGCGTGGCACATAACCGAAATTGCCACCGTCCGGGGACGGCGATGTCGGCCAGAGCGGGACTCGTCTTGATGGGCGTGCCGTCACGATGGTGCTCGATCAGCGCATGCTGGGCGGCACTGACCAGGTAGGCATGACCGTCCTCGCCACCGGATACGTTCCCCGTGGGTTTGAAGGGACCCGGGCAGGTCACATGGTCAGGACAGAGGGGAGTCGCAAGGCGGGTCTGAAAACGGGCTTTCGACCGTGATACCCCGTTCACCGGTGGTGGTATTCATCTCCAGCACACGGCCGAGCCCCGGGTCGTTCGAAAACGGCGCGTTCTCGGCATCGGCCATCATGATGTTGGACTCGATACAGGTCGGTGTACCGGGCCCTGTTGAGCCTGGAGTGCGCGATGGCGCTCCCGGCGAGCATGGCCATGCTCGCCGCAAGCGCGGTTACAGTTAAATTACATTTCTTCATGAGATCTCACCCCTAATTTTATTGTGAATAATAAATTTCGAAATTCATTTCCATACACGGAAACCCTCCACGCGGAGTGCGCCGTATACTTGTAGAGGTAACTCACCGTGTACTTATTCATTTATTTCTCAGTCTTTGTCAGACCATGAAGAAATAAATTTCAGCACATAAGGATATTCGATTTTAGTGATGATGCTCCACAGCGAACGCCAACCAAGTAGCTCTTTACGCGTGGAAAGCAGCGAGTTCCGGTATTTGTGTGGTAACCATCAGACGGGAAACAGGCCATTAAACCGTCCCCGGACTCCATCCGGCCGGGAAACAGGCAATTCGGCCAGTACTTTTATTATGATCAACAAATAACAAATACCGAACATCAAAATACAAGGATTATCGCATTCACAGTGGTTATACTGAGACAGTCCATACAATAATGATTGATAAAGCGAATAAACAGGCTGCTTGCAGCATCTATTACAGGAGAGCGTCATGAAAATACCCTATTGTCCGGCGAAGTCATTGACTTGCCGGATCGTGGACAGTCGCGACCGTTTGTATCGGGTGGCGCTCGCCTGGTGCGGCGATGAGATGCTGGCCGATGACCTGGTGCAGGAAACCCTGTCCACCGGCATTGCCAAACGAGCCCAATTACGGGATGAGAAACGATTATTCGCATGGTTGTACAGTATCCTGAATAATCAGTGGAACAGTTATTTGCGCAGCAAGAAAAACCATGTGGAGCTGGATGAACAACTGCCCAGCGAGGCAACGGGACCGGTCGAGGACTGTGAACAGTCGGATATTGTAAAGCGGGTACGCCAGGCCGTTGCGACACTGCCGGTCATTGAACGACAGGTAATTTCGCTGGTCAACCTTGAGGAGATGTCCTACTGCGAAGTTGCAATGGCACTTGAAATACCGATAGGTACTGTCATGAGTCGTTTGCACCGGGCACGCAAGCACCTTCTGGCGCGGATGGAAAACCAGTCAAATGTTGCACCGGCCCGCAAAGACCCTGTTTATCTGGTGAAGTAAAGATTATGAAAGACACAAACAATTTTAACGATCAGATCCTGGGCGCGTTCGTTGACGGCGAAGTGGATGCCGGCAATCGTGAGGCAATCATCCAGGCCATGGAAACCGATCCCGAACTGCGTCGAGCGCATCTATCGCCTGCGTCGTTCCCGGGACCTGATGAAGCTGGGCTTCGGCGACGCCTCCCCCCCGTCCAGCCGGACAAAACAGAAACGCCGGCGCTGGCTCCCGTTCTCGCCCAGGCTGGCCGCCTCGATCGCTGCACTGGCCATCAGTTTCGGCGCCGGCATGCTGGGCCACATGTACTTTCAGGGACAACCGGGCGTCACCGGCCAGTTACTCGCCTCGTCCGGTCAGCTGCAGTCAGACAAGAACAACGTGATTCTGCACATCAGCGAGTCAAACCCGCAGCAATTTACCGCCGCCATTACCTATGCTGAAAAATTCCTGCAGGAACACCAGTCGCAGGGGTATCAGATCGACGTGGTCGCACACGCCAGCGGCCTGGACATCATGCGCGAGGATGTCTCTCCACTCAAACAGCAGATGGTCGAGATGCTCGCGAAATACGACAATGTGCATTTCATTGGCTGCGCCAATGCCATCAGCATGCTCCGCAAGAAAGGCATCGAACCCGCCATCATTCAGGGCGTCAGCACCGACTCCACTGCCTTTGACCACATCGTCAACCGCTTGCAGAGCGGGAACTGGAAGTACATCAAGGTCGAATCCCTGCCCGAGGCCTGGTCCACCTCCAGTCGCAGCCGAATTGCCTCCGCCGCCGCGGGAATAAATTCCGCCTGCATACCGTCTTATAAAAGGCAGCATACATACCGTCCTGATTAAAGACATCAATAAGGAAAGTAAGTTATAGTTATGATTATACTGTTAAATTCACCACGGGCTGCGCTGATGTTCAAAAACACACGATTAATCCGCCACGAGCTGGAACAACGACGTCAAATGCTGTACCAGCTGGCCTATTCCTGGTGTCACCAGCCGGCACTGGCCGATGACCTGGTGCAGGACACGATGGTCAAGGCGTTGCGTAATGCCAAGCAGTTGCACAATACCAAGGCCATCAAGTCCTGGCTGACACGCATTCTCGCAAACTGCTGGTACGATCACCTGCGCAGCAACCGCAACATGGCCGACATCGATAACCTGCCCGCGGAAAGTCAGCCATGGACAGAGGATGGCAACGAACGCCAGGACATCGTTGACCGGGTGCGGCAAATGATCGCACAACTGCCGGACGGTCAGCGCCAGGTCATCACGCTGGTCGACCTGGCCGGCTTTTCCTATGCGGAAATCGCCGAGATCCTCGATATACCGATCGGTACAGTCATGAGCCGCATCTGTCGCGCCCGAAAGGCGCTGAAAACAGCACTGGCGGAATTCGATCCGCGCCATGACCTGGTACGCGCCAAATTACGGAGAATCAAATGAGCACCCGCGACAGCTATTCCGACGAGCAACTGCAGGCATTTGTCGATGACGAAATCGACGTCGCCGAACGCACCGAGATCATGGAAGCCGTGCGCCAGGATGACGAACTGGCCTGCCGCGTTTGCGAACTGCTGCAGATCAAGGACTCCCTGCGCCTGGCCTATCGCGAGATCGAGCAGCCAGTTCCCCAACAGTTACGCTGGAATCACGGCTGGTGGGCACGCTCCCCGGCCAGGGCTGCCGCGGCCGTACTGATCTTCGCGCTCGGCACCCTGACCGGCACATCGCTGCAGTCGCACAAGGCAGACACGCCATCATCAGGCAGTAGCGTACTGGACGAATACGGCGGCAATCAGGCCGGAACTGAAACGGGTCGTCATCCATATCAGCAGCGCCGAGGAACAGCGCCTTGACCAGGCGCTGTCTGATGCCGAGGAGCTGCTCGGCAGCTATAAAGACCACCCGGAGCAGGTACAGCTGGAAGTCGTCGCCAACGCGGATGGACTCGCACTGCTGCGTGCCGATACGTCGCCTTACCCGGATCGCATCAAGCGCCTGGCACAACAGTTCAACAACATCAGCTTCCTGGCCTGCAGCCGCACGATCGAGAAGCTGCATTTGCGCGGCATCGACGTTCACCTGCTGCCGGAGGCCCGTGTCATACCCGGCGCACTCGAGGAAATTGTCGACCGCATGCAGCAGGGCTGGGTGTATATTCGAGTCTGAGCGATACAGGACTAAAAAAAACCGGCCGACTGGCCGGTTTTTTTATGCTCTGCATGTTTGCTCAGGGCTTGATGTACGCATAGCCCATTGCCTGCAGACGCGCAACCTCGGCGACCCCGCTGGGTACGATATCGGCATCATCCACGTCGTACAGATCGTGCATGTAGTCGACTTTCTTTCCCTTCAGTGTATTTGAACAGACCTCAAAACCGACACCCTGGTCCTTGAGACCGGTTATTTTTGCCTGTATCTCATCGGTCGCATTGCCCTTCTTGAGCTTGGTACGCTCGGCAGCATCCGGTGTCAGCAACATGGTCAGCCCCTTGCCGTGCATGACCACCTTCAGGTCCAGGTTCTCTGCGCCGACTGCATTGATATGGTTCTGGATATTCCTCAATGCGCCAGCCTGGGCATTCGGGTCGTCATAGTTGATATGGTAAACCACTTTCTGTTTCCCGTACCGGTCGCCCGCCATTGCATTCATGCCGGTCAGCAAGGCAACAGCGGCCAGCAGCGACACCCACAATTTCATTGTTTTCATTTCTGTCCTCCTGAAAAAAGAAGTTAACCATCCCGAATCTCTATACACAGAGATGATCGTTAGCCGCGTCCGGGGATTATCAAAATCACACAGTCGCTGTGGAAATGCCTGATCTGCACTCCCTCCTGTCTAAGACGTATAGAGGGCCGATTTAATTCCCTGTCGTGGATTTAACATCCAGCGCACCGTTTCAGACCATTTCCGCAAGTACGGCCGTGAGTTGCTGCTGAACGTTGTCCAGGGGCTGAGCTGCATCGATCACCCGGTAGCGCCCCGGTTCCGCACCGGCCATCTCGAGATAGGCGCGCCGCACACGCTCGAAAAAATCAACCTGTTCCCGCTCAAAGCGGTCCGGGTCGCTGCGGTTGCCGGCGCGCGCCAGGCCGACCTCGACCGGCACATCCAGCAGCAGTGTCAGGTCGGGACGAAAATCGCCCTGCACCAGCGCTTCAAGCCTGGCGATGATTCCGGTATCAATTCCCCTGCCGCCACCCTGGTAGGCATAGGTGGCATCGGTAAAGCGGTCACACAGCACCCACTGGCCCTGCTCCAGCGCCGGCCGAATGATGCGCGCAAGATGCTCGGCGCGTGCTGCAAACATCAGCGCCAGTTCGCAGGTCGAATCCATGCCGGTGTAGTGCGGGTCCAGCAACAGGCCACGAATCGCCTCACCCAGTGGCGTACCGCCAGGTTCACGAGTATCCACCACATCCCGCCCCGCAGCCTGCAACTGGCGCCGGATGAACTCGATGTTGGTGGTCTTGCCGACGCCCTCTATCCCTTCGACGGTAATGAACTTTCCGCTCACGGCCCCCGTTTCTCCTGCGGCAATGTGATACCTTTTTTTCCCCGCTGAAATTTATCCACGGCGCGCTCGTGTTCTTTCAGTGTGCTCGAAAAATAATGACTGCCATCACCCCGCGACACGAAATACAGACTGTCGCCACCGGCCGGGTGCATCACTGCCTGTATGGCAGCCACACCGGGCATCGCGATGGGTGTCGGCGGCAACCCGTGCCTTGTATAGGTATTGTACGGCGTATCCTTTAACAGGTCGCTTCGGCGCAGATTTCCGTCGAAAGCTTCGCCCAAACCGTAAATAACCGTCGGATCGGTCTGCAGACGCATCCCTTTTTGCAGTCGACGGACAAATACACCGGCAATCAGCGGTCGTTCGTCCGCCCTGCCCGTTTCTTTCTCCACGATCGAGGCAAGAATCAGTGCTTCATAAGGGTCGGCAAACGGCAGGCCCTCTGCACGCGCCTCCCATGCACGCGCCAGTTGCTGTTCCATCGCCCGGTAGACGCGCCGCAGGAACTCCACGTCCGTCGTCTCACGCGGGAAATGGTAAGTATCGGCGAGAAAACGTCCCTCGGGGTGCTCACCGGCATGGCCCAGTTTTTCCATGATTGCCGCATCATCCATACCATCAAGCGTCTTGCCGATCACCGGGTGTGCGCGAATGCGTGCCAGCATTTCGTGGAAGGTATGCCCTTCTATCAGCGTCAGGCCATGCTGCACCACCTTGCCATCCGTCATGAGCGCCAGTACGTCTCGTGGCGACATGCCCTTGCGCAGCGTGTACTCTCCGGCCTGCAGGCGATGCGCGGCATCCAGTTCGCGCCCGAGCATGACGAAAAATCGTGGCTGCCCGATAATGCCCTGGTCATGCAGATCTTGCGCCAGTTGCAGCAGTGAGGAGCCGGCGGGAACGATGACCACCCGGGTTTCTCCCGCCAGGGTCACAGCTGCGTGCTGGAACCTTTGATACGACACCAGCAAATACGCGGCAGCGACCACTCCCAGCACGCCGAAGATAATCAACAGGCGGACCAGGATACGCCCGGGTGTTGTGCTTGTTTGCTTCTCAGTCATGGTCAGTGTCTGTCATGATCGCCAGCTATGACTGTTATCGTCATGATCAACCAGTAACGATTGCAGCCCGGTCGTTACCGGCCCTCGCGGATAGCGGTTACTGTCCAGTGATACAACCGGCCAGATGCCAATGAGGCTGTTACATACGAACAATTCATCGGCCTGAAACAATTCAGCCTTGCTGACGTCGCGCACACTCACCGACAGGCCCTGTTGCTCTGCGACATGCAGCACAATGTCACGCATAATGCCGGCCACGCCACAGCGCGACAGGTCCGGCGTCACCAGGTCGCCTTTGAAAACGAGAAACAGGTTGCTCATGGTCCCTTCAATAATATGCCCGGCCTGGTCCAGCAACAGGCCCTCGCGAATATCCGCATTATCCCACTCCGAGCGAGCCATGACCTGCTCCAGCCGGTTGAGGTGCTTGATGCCGGCCAGCAAGGGGTTATGACCGAGACGCAGCGAACATAGCGTTGCGCGGACGCCCTCCTCGCCCGCCTGGTAAACCGGGCCATGGATGCAATTGCACGATACGGGTCGGCTTTGCAGCCGGGTCCGGGCGGTAACCACGAGCGCCCGGTCCGCGCGTGATGATAATCTTGACGACATGCCGCGCACTTTTCTCCACATCACGCACCAGTGAATGTACGTCCTGTAGCAGCTGCTGTTCGTCGGCCTGCGCGATGCCTAGCCGGTGGCAGCCTGTTTGCAGGCGTGCCATGTGCCTGCCCCAGTAACGCGGTTTACCGTCCGCAAGGGCGATCGTTTCAAATACGCCATCGCCGAACAGCAGGCCGCGGTCCGTGCCCGGCACACAATCCGTTGCGCGCCCGTTCACAAGGACCTTCAGCGCCTGACTGCTCATGCGCTCTCGATCCCGAGCGACCTTAACAAGCCGCGCGCCTTGGCGCGTGTCTCTTCCAGTTCCGCATCCGCCACCGAGTCGGCGACGATACCGGCACCTGCACGCAGCACCAGCCTGTCGCCCTGACTGACCATGGTGCGTATCAGGATATTCATATCCATACTGCCGTCACAATTGAGATATCCCATGGAACCGGTATAGGCCCCGCGCGCCGCCTGTTCCAGTTCGGCGATAATTTCCATGCAACGCACCTTTGGGCACCCGGTAATGGTACCACCCGGAAATACCGCGCGGAGTACCGCACCCGGTGTCATCGATTCCCGCAACCGCCCGCGCACGTTGGAAACGATGTGGTGCACGTGCGCATAGGACTCGAGCTTCATGAACTCGTTCACCTCGATACTGCCCGGCACGCACAATCGCCCGAGGTCGTTGCGCTCGAGGTCGATCAACATGATGTGCTCGGCACGTTCCTTGGGATGCGACATCAATTCCGCCGAAAATTCCTCATCACGCGCAAGCGTGTTGCTCCTCGGGCGCGTGCCTGCAATGGGCCGCGTCTCGACAATACCCGCCCGCACGCTGACCAGCCGTTCGGGCGATGAACTGATTATGGCCGCGTCCTGCCAGTTCGCGAGGCCGCTGAACGGCGCCGGGTTGTGCCAGCACAGATTGCTGTACAGTGCAGCCGCGTCAGCCCGGTCCGCAAGCCGGATATTCCACTCCCTGGACAGGTTGACCTGGAACACATCACCTTCAACGATATAGTCCTTGATACGTGCAACCGCCTGCAGGTAGTCGCTGTCAGGCTGCTCTGCAATACGGGTGGCGCGCACAGTCTGTTTTACCGGTGCGCCTGTTTCTGACAGCCTGGCAATATCCGCCTCGATAACGGCTATATCGTCTTCGGTACCCGGTTCACCGGCGATAAATACAGTGTCGCTGTCACGATCGTGGACAACAGCGGTGGCGAAACGGGTTGCGAAAGCAACCGGCAGATACGGGTCTGTATATTCGAGCTGCAGGGTTGGTTCAATCTGGGCAGCCAGTTCATAACCGAGATAAACGAACCAGCCGCCGCTGAACGGCAAGCTGCTGTCGGCAGACCTTGTTGAGGACCGCTGCCACCAGGCATCCAGTCCATCCAGAAAATCACCATCCGGTACGCGCCTGCCATCAGGCTGCAGCAGGATATCCTGCTGCAGTACCAGGCTGTCGCCGGGACAGGCGAACAGGATGTCATGGCGGCCAAGCGCCACGCTTTGCAACAGATGCGGGTAGCGTGCGGGATTTGCGCGGTGGAGTGCCAGCAACTCAATCGCCTGTCTGCATTCCCTGACTATCGCGGCCATGTTCGAGAAGACCTGTAGGAGCGCCTTGCAGGCGCGATTGAATCCAGTACTGAATCTGTTCGCGCCTGCAAGGCGCTCCTACGCTTTGTCAGCCGGCACGTCCAGCCTACAGCCGCCTGAAGACCAGCGTACCGTTAGTGCCACCGAAGCCGAATGAATTCGATATTGCCGTATCGATCTTCATGTCACGTGAAATATTCGGCACATAGTCCAGATCACACTCGGGATCCGGGTTATCGAGATTAATGGTAGCGGGTGCCTTCTGGTCACGCAGGGCAAGCACGGTAAACACGGCCTCCACGCCGCCGGCCGCGCCCAGCAAGTGGCCCGTCATGGACTTGGTCGAGCTGATTGCGACCTTGCCGGCATGATCGGCAAACGATCGCTTGATCGCCAGCGTCTCGGCCACATCACCCGCCGGAGTTGAAGTCCCGTGTGCATTGATATAATCGACGTCCGCATGATCGATGCCGGCATCCCTCAGCGCAGCGTCCATGCACTGTGCCGGGCCCTCGCCACCCACCGAGGGCTGGGTCATGTGGTAGGCGTCACCGCTCATGCCAAAACCGGTAATCTCGCAATAAATGTCAGCGCCGCGCTTGCGTGCCGTCTCGTATTCCTCCAGCACCAGGATACCGGCACCGTCACTCAGCACGAACCCGTCACGGTCCTTGTCCCAGGGACGGCTGGCCGCGGCCGGGTCGTCATTACGCGTGGACAATGCACGCGCAGCGGCAAAGCCGCCGATGCCGGTCGGGCAGGTTGTCATTTCCGCGCCACCGGCCACCATGATGTCCGCATCATCGTAGGCGATGGTGCGTGCCGCAATACCGATATTGTGCGTCGACGTGGTGCATGCCGTGACAACGGCGATATTCGGCCCTTTCATGCCGTGCACGATCGAGAGGTTGCCTGCAATCATGTTGATGATGTTGCCGGGCACAAAAAACGGCGAGATCTTGCGCGGGCCACCGTCCAGCCAGGCCTGGTAGGCTTCCTCGATACCATGCAGCCCGCCAATACCCGAACCGATGGCAATACCGGCACGGGCAGCATTGGCCCCGGTGATCTCGATACCCGAATCACTGATCGCGTCATTGGCCGCCGCAATGCCATAGTGGATAAACTCGCCCATTCGGCGTGCATCCTTTGCGGGAATGTACTGCGTAGCATCGAAATTCCGGATTTCACCGCCGAAACGGACCGGGAAATCCGCGACATCGAAATTGGTGATTGGACCGATACCGCTGTTACCGGCCAGGATATTTTCCCAGGCTGCCGCCACGCTGTTACCGACTGGCGAAATAATGCCCAGCCCGGTTACGACAACACGCCTTTTCGCCAACGCACTACTCCTGCCAGTGGCCAGATCAGATCGGATATTACCAACATATTAAAAGGCCGCACCATTAGTGAATTAAGGCGCGGCCGGGATACTTGAGGAAAAAGATTATCCCTGGTTGGCGTTAACGTAGTCGATTGCCTGCTGGACGGTCGTAATCTTTTCAGCTTCTTCGTCAGGAATTTCACATTCGAATTCCTCTTCGAGCGCCATAACCAGTTCAACCGTATCAAGCGAATCTGCGCCAAGGTCGTCAACAAAAGAAGCACTGTTGTTGACTTCGTCTTCCTTCACCCCCAACTGCTCAACAACAACCTTCTTGACGCGCTCATCAATATTGCTCATTTCGGGAATTTCCTCTCGGTTCAATGGATGGCAGCCGTGGCTGCGACGGTATTGTAGTGAATGCTACTGACAAGTTACAAGTCACGGCCCGGACAGTGGCAACTGCAACGCCACGCATGGCGGCGCTCATCCATGCCCGGCCGGCCCGATAAAATATTATAGCCTTCAATAACAATGCGTTATGGATGTTTAATTGGCGGGGGCAGTGTTGCCCATGCAGCCCGGCAGCCCGATCGACGAATAACCCCGGCAGGCAGTCCCCGCCCTGGATGTACAAAAGGGGTGACTGCCCTGCCTTTTTCGATGCGCCCCCGTTACCCGCACCATCACTAGCCCATGTACATGCCACCGTTGACATGAATGGTTTCACCGGTGATGTAGGCCGCATCGGCAGATGCGAGGAAGGCTACCGCATTGGCGATATCCTCCACCTCACCCAGACGGCCCAGTGCAATTTGTCCGAGCAATGCGTCGCGTTGTTCTTCGGGCAGGGCACGCGTCATGTCGGTATCGATAAACCCGGGTGCGACTGCGTTCACGGTAATGCCGCGCGAGCCGATTTCACGGGCCAGCGACTTGGCAAAGCCGATCACGCCCGCCTTGGTCGCTGCATAGTTCGCCTGGCCGGGATTACCGGTCGCGCCAATCACCGACGAGATCATGATAATGCGGCCGTGCCTGGCTTTCATCATGCCGCGCAGACAGGCCTTGCTCATGCGAAACGCGGATGTCAGGTTGGTCTCGATAACTTCATTCCACTCCTCGTCCTTCATACGCATCATCAGGTTGTCACGCGTAATACCGGCATTATTGACCAGCACCGTCGGCGCACCGAACCGGTCCTGCACGGACTTCAGCAGCGCCGCAATTGAATCCGGATCGGTTACATCCAGGACCTCGCCCGCACCCTCGATGCCCGCATCTGCCAGAGTCGCGGAAATGGTTTCAGCGCCTTTACTCGAAGTCGCGGTGCCGATTACGGTCGCGCCCTTGCGACCCAATACCGTTGCAATAGCCTTGCCTATTCCGCGGCTGGCGCCGGTCACGAGTGCAATTTCGTTGGTTAGCGGCATGATTTTTTCCTGTCCTTTCGATTTACTGGAAGCCCTGAATCCGTCATTACAGGATCAGCCTGACAGTGCCGCTTGCAGCGATGCCGGATCATACACAGCCACATTGTCGATTGACTTGTCGATGCGCTTGCACAAACCGGCAAGCACCTTGCCGGGACCGGCTTCGACCAGGCGTGTGACGCCCAGTGTCTGCATGGCATGCACAGACCTGACCCACTGCACCGGGCTATACAATTGCCTGGCCAGGTTGTCGCGTATAACTGCAGGGTCTGTCTGTGGTACTGCATCGACGTTCTGTATAACCGGCATGGCGGGTTGTTGAAAGTTCGCTTTATCGAGATGCGATGCAAATTTTTCAGCAGCCGGCCGCATCAATGCACAATGGGACGGTACACTCACCGGTAATGTAACGGCACGTTTTGCCCCGGCCTCTTTGGCGAGTGAAATCGCACGCTCCACGGCAGCCGCATTGCCTGCGATCACTACCTGGCCAGGTGAATTGTAGTTAACCGGTTCGACGATCTCGTCACCGGACGCCCGACTGCAAACATCCGTAACCAGCGCATCATCAAGCCCCAGTATGGCGGCCATGGCGCCGGTACCGGCCGGTACCGCGTCCTGCATTAAACGTCCTCGTTCGGCAACCAGCGCGATCGCTTCCCGGAATTCCAGCGCGCCGGCACTCACCAGCGCCGTGTATTCACCCAGGCTGTGTCCGGCCATTACCGCTGGCAGCGCGCCGCCATGCGCCTGCCATGCACGCCAGACAGCCACCCCGGCAGCCAGCATCGCCGGTTGCGTCCTGTCGGTCCGGTTAAGATCGACCTCGGGCCCATCCTGCACCAGTTTCCACAGGTCATATTGCAGCACATCGCTGGCATCGGCGAACGTTTCACCAACCTGCGGACTGTCAGCAGACAGCTCGCCCAGCATGCCGACGGACTGTGATCCCTGGCCGGGAAATACAATGGCTAAAGACTTGTCAATATTTTCGTTTACAGCTGTCATGGTAAATATTCTTTCTCACCGCAAAGGCGCGAAGGGCGCCAAGAAAATCAATTATTCCTGAACCCCCTCCCCCTCAGGGGGAGGGTTGGGGAGAGGGGATCAAAAAATCCTAACTGCCTGTTTATATCTCCTCTCACTGTCCCTCTCGGTAACTGCTCCATGCGTTACTCTACCTCCTACATCCATGTAGTCGTCCCGGGGGGGAGGGAAAATTATTATGTAGAGCGGTGAATAAAAATCCTGATCAATATTTCACCAGCGCAGAGCCCCAGGTGAAGCCGCCGCCGAAGGCCTCCAGGAGAAGCGTCTCGCCGCGCTGTATGCGTCCGTCACGCACGGCGACATCCAGCGCAAGCGGCACCGAAGCTGCCGACGTATTGCCATGCTCGCCCACCGTCACGACCACACGATCCATGGACATACGCAGTTTCCTCGCTGTCGCCTGGATGATGCGGATATTTGCCTGATGCGGAATCAGCCAGTCGATTTCGGACTTGCTCATGTCATTGGCCGCAAGCGTTTCATCGACGATGCGGCCAAGGGTATTCACCGCCATCTTGAATACCTCGTTACCCTGCATTTGCACGTAGGCCTGCCCGGCCTGCACTTTATCGTAGCCCTGTGAAATACCGGCCGGTACGGTCAGCAGGTGTTCATAGCTGCCATCGGCGTGCAGGTGCGTGGACAGGATGCCGGGCTCATCACTGGCCTCGAGTATGATCGCGCCGGCACCGTCACCGAACAGGATGGCTGTATTGCGGTCATTCCAGTCGACAATTCTCGACAGCGTTTCGGCACCCACGACCAGCGCGCATTTTGCAGAACCGGTCTTGATGAACTTGTCGGCCACACCCATGGCATAAATAAAACCGGTACATACGGCCTGGATGTCGAACGCAGCCGTACCGTGAATATCGAGTCGTTGCTGCAGCAGGCAGGCCGTGCTCGGAAACACCCGGTCAGGCGTGGTCGTTGCAAACACGATCAGATCGACCTGGCGCGGTGTCTTGCCCGCCGCCTCCATGGCGCGAGTAGCGGCAATCTCGGCCAGGTCGCAAGTCGTCTCATCACCGGCAGCGATATGCCGTTCGGCGATGCCGGTCCGCTCGCGGATCCACTCGTCCGTGGTATCCATGATCTTTTCCAGATCCTGGTTCGAGAGAATCTTTTCGGGCAAATAGCTGCCGGTACCTGTAATTCGCGAGTAGATCATGTGACCTGCCTGTTTTCCTGAAAGGACTGCAACCTGGCGCTGATGCGGTCGGGCACAGCTTCCCGAACCGAGACAATCGCGACCTTGATCGCATTCCTGAACGATATTGCATCGGCACTGCCATGACTCTTGATGACGATACCGCGCAAGCCGAGCAGACTTGCTCCATTATAAAGCCGCGGATCGATCCTGCGCCGGAACGCCTTCAATACCGGCATGGCAACCAGCGCAGCAAGCCTGGTAGCGATATTACGGGTAAATTCCTGTTTAATAAACGTGGCGATCATCCTTGCCACGCCCTCGCTGGTCTTCAGCGAAACATTACCGATAAAACCATCGCAGACAATGACGTCGAAATTACCCTTGTAGATATCATCGCCCTCGGCAAAACCGGCATAGTTCAGGCTGCTTTCCGAAATCAACCGCGCCGCTTCCTTGACCTGCTCATTGCCCTTGATCTCCTCTTCGCCGATATTCAGCACGCCGACTGACGGGTGCCGGTTGCCATCCACCGCGCCTGCCAGTTCCGACCCCATGAGCGCGAACTGCAGCAGGTGTTCGGCATCGCAATCCACGTTGGCGCCGAGATCCAGCATCCAGGTATGACTTTTCTCGGAGGGCAGCGCGGTGCAAATGGCCGGCCGGTCAATACCCGGCAACATCTTCAGCACAAATCGTGACGTCGCCATCAGCGCGCCGGTATTGCCCGCGCTCACACAGGCATCCGCTGCACCGTCCTTGACCAGGTTGAGGGCAACGCGCATGGAAGAATCCTTCTTGTTACGCAGCGCGCTGGACGGTGCTTCGTCCATCTCTACTTTCTGACTCGCATGCCGAATGCGCAACTGGCTGTCCCCGGCGGCCGATTCCCGGTCGAGCGCCTTGCCCAGTTCGGCCTCGTCGCCGACCAGTATGAAGTCTATATCCGGATTTTCCCTGGCGGCCAGCACGGCCGCAGGCACGACGACGCTGGCACCGAAATCGCCGCCCATCGCGTCCAGCGCAATCGTGATGCGGTTACTCACGCGGCGCATGAAGATACTGCATAGTCAGCCGGCTGGCTGCAGACAGCATCGGAAAAGACGCCCACTGGATTCAACAGGATGCAGGACAATCAGTCCAGGTCTTTGTCTATAACCTTGCGACCCTTGTAGAAACCGTCAGCACTGATGTGATGACGCAGGTGTGTCTCGCCGGTTGTCGGCTCGATTGAAAGCGTGCTTGCTGTCAGCTTGTCGTGTGAACGACGCATGCCACGACGGGACGGCGTCTTGCGACTCTTCTGTACGGCCATGTTGCTTACTCCTCTTTACTGCTGTTTCTGTTTTAACCCCGCCAGTACCGCGAACGGATTCTCGCGTAATTCACTTTCCGGCAATTGATAATCTTTTGTAAAATCCAGGCACCGGCTGTCTTCAACATGCATCGGTACCAGCGGCAAGGCCAGCAATACCTCGTCTGACACAATATCCGCGGTGCTGGCCGGCTCACTCGTGACGACCAGCGGCTCATATTTTTCCGGCAAACCGGCCGCAGCCGTTTCGTCGCGCACCAGGCCGAGCCGTAACTTCACGTCCAGCTGCGTTGCCACCGGCTCCAGGCAACGCTGGCAATTCAGCACAACCTCACCCTGAATGCTGCCGGCCAGGTAGTGAATACCGGCAGGGTCCTTGCCCAGCTCGAACATCACCTGCAATTCACCTTCGCTCGACGCCAGCACCGGCACTACCCGCTCGAGTTGCGCGAGTTGCAGGCTGCCTCTCAACACACGCCCGGCCCCGGCTGTCGCCAGCAGATCGAGGCGCTCTGGCAGGTGGTCTATCATAACCTGCTTATACTATCGACTGTCCCTGCCCGTGTCAAAAGGGAAACACTGATAAGTCTGTATTTTCCAGCGCTTGTGCGGCTGCCCTGCTATTGACAGGGCAATGGAAATTACGTAGTTAAGGTGCTTCGCCATCTGGCAACCGGGTATCCACTTGATCAAGAAAATACTGATAGCGAACCGCGGTGAAATCGCTGTTCGCATTATTCGTGCCTGCGCCGAGGCCGGCATCACCTCCGTGGCCATCTACGCGGACGCCGATCGCCATGCCCTGCATGTCAAAAAAGCGGATGAGGCCTACAACATCGGGCCGGAAACCATCGCCGGCTACCTGAACGCACACCGCATCGTCAACCTGGCGGTGGCCGCCGGCTGTGACGCACTGCACCCCGGTTACGGCTTTCTCTCCGAAAATCCGCTGCTGGCGGAGATATGCCGCTTGCGGCACGTGCGTTACATCGGCCCGGACGCACGCGTCATCAGCCGAATGGGTAACAAGGTGGAAGCCCGCAAGGCCATGATCGAAGCGGGCATTCCGGTCGTGCCCGGCAGTGACGGCAATCTCGAAAATCTCGATGCCGCCGTCAGCCTGGCAATGAAAATCGGCTACCCGGTGATGCTGAAGGCCACCTCCGGCGGTGGCGGCCGCGGGATCCGCCGCTGCAACTCGGAGCTGGAACTGCGCAAATATTATGACCGGGTACTGTCCGAGGCAGCCAAGGCCTTCGGCCAGGCCGACATCTTCATGGAAAAATGCATCGTCCGGCCGCGTCACATCGAGGTCCAGGTGCTGGCAGACTCCCACGGCCACTGCATCCACCTGTTCGAGCGCGACTGCTCGATCCAGCGCCGCCACCAGAAACTGATCGAGATCGCACCCTCGCCGCAACTGGACGAGGCGCAACGTGAACACCTGGGCGAAATGGCCGTGCGGGCCGCCAAAGCCGTGCATTACGAAAATGCGGGTACCGTGGAATTCCTGCTCGACGATGAAGGCAATTTCTACTTCATGGAAATGAATACCCGCCTGCAGGTTGAGCACACCGTGACCGAGGCAATCACCGGCATCGATATCGTGCAGGAACAGATCAATATCGCGAACGATCAACCGCTGCGCTATGCACAGTCCGATATCCAGCGGCGCGGTTTTGCCATGGAACTGCGCATCAATGCCGAAGACCCGAAGAACGATTTCCTGCCGAGTTTCGGAAAAATCACGCGTTATTTCGCGCCCGGCGGTCCCGGCGTGCGCACGGATGCCGCGATTTATACCGGCTATGAAATTCCACCCTGCTATGATTCCATGTGCGCCAAGCTGACGGTGTGGGCGCTGACCTGGGAGGATTTATTGAACCGCGCCAGTCGTGCACTGCAGGATACCGGCGTGTACGGGGTGCGTACGACGATCCCTTATTACATGGAAATTCTGAAAGTGCCTGCCTTCAGGCAAGGTAATTTCAATACCGGGTTCGTGGAAGACCACCCGGAACTGGTGAACTACAAAACCAGCCGCCCCACACGGGAATTGACGGCCGCGATAACCGCGGCAATTTCGGCCCACCTGGGCATGTAACAAAAGGGAACGAACGGACAGCTCATGACAAAGGTACATATCACGGATGTCATCCTGCGCGATGCGCACCAATCGCTGATTGCCACGCGCATGCGCACCGAAGACATGCTGCCGGCCTGTGAACGCCTGGACCGGATCGGTTACTGGTCTCTGGAGGTCTGGGGCGGCGCGACTTTCGACGCCTGTCTGCGCTACCTGAAGGAGGATCCCTGGCTGCGACTGAAGGAATTGCGCGTCGCACTGCCGAATACCCGCCTGCAAATGCTGTTGCGCGGTCAGAACCTGCTGGGTTACCGCCACTACTCCGATGATGTTGTCGAGGCCTTTATCAAGCAGGCGGCCGACGCCGGTATCGATGTATTCCGCATTTTCGATGCACTCAATGACACGCGTAACCTGCAAACCGCAATCAAGGCGGTCCGTAATGTCGGCAAACATGCCCAGGGCACCATTTGCTACACGACCAGCCCGGTACATAACACGGACACCTTCGTCGCGATGGCCCGTGAACTGGAAGGCATGGGCTGCGACAGTATTGTCATCAAGGACATGGCCGGCCTGATGACACCCAGGGTGACGTCCGAACTTGTCGGTGAAATCACCCGGGCAACCCGGCTGCCTGTCCATCTACATACCCACACCACCTCCGGCACGGCCGAGATGTGCCTGCTGAAGGCCATCGAGAACGGCTGCCGCCATATCGATACGGCCATTTCATCGTTCTCCGGCAGCACCAGCCATGCGCCGACCGAGAGCATGGTCGTTGCATTGCGCGGCACGGAATACGATACCGGCCTCGACCTCGATGCGTTGCAGGAAATCGGCCTGCATTTTCGTGACGTGCGCAAGAAGTATCACCAGTACGAGAATGACTATCTCGGGCCGGATACGCGCGTGCAGGTCTACCAGGTGCCCGGCGGCATGATCTCCAACCTGTATGCACAACTGCGCGAACAGGGCGCCCTGGACCGCATCGAGGATGTCTTTGCCGAGATCCCGGCGGTCAGGAAAGACCTCGGCTATCCACCCCTGGTGACCCCGACCTCGCAGATCGTCGGTGCACAGGCCATGCTGAACGTACTCACCGGCAAGCGCTACTCGACCATCACCAACGAGGTGAAAATGTATCTGCAGGGCCGTTATGGCAAGGCGCCCGCCGCGGTCGACCCGGCAGTGCAGCAGCAGGCCATCGGCAAGGAGCAGGTGATCGACGTACGCCCGGCGGATTTGCTGGCGAATGAAATGGACCGCTTGCGTGAGGAGGTCGGCGCGCTGGCGGAAAATGAAGCCGATGTCCTCACCTACGCCATGTTCCCGGAGATCGGCAAGACTTTCCTGGAGCAGCGCAGAGACAATGCGCTCGTTCCCGAACAACTGGAACCCGTCAGCGACAGCGCCGATACGAGCACGCGGCCGACCGAGTTCAATGTCGCCCTGCACGGCGAGCGGTATCACATAAAGATCACCGGCACCGGTCACCGCACGCTGGATAACCGGCCGTTTTACATGACCGTCGACGGCGTCCCCGAGGAAGTCCTGGTGGAGACGCTGGACGAGATAACGGTCGGCGACAAGGACACGGCAACATCCGCCAAGGGCAGCCAGCGGCCGCGCGCAACCGAACCCGGACATGTCACGGCCTCCATGCCCGGCACTATTATCGAGGTACTGGTGCAGGTCGACGACCGGGTCGAGGCCGGCACCCCGGTGCTGATCACCGAGGCGATGAAAATGGAAACCGAAATAACGGCACCCATCGCCGGCCGCGTCACGGCCGTTTATGTCGCCAAGGGCGATACGGTCAACCCCGACGAAACGCTGGTGGTAATCGATGCCGGGAGTTGACACGCCGCCGATCATCCTGGCCTCTTCCTCACCCTATCGAAAAGCACTGCTCGACCGGCTGTGCCTTGACTACACGACGGTCAGCCCCGATATCGATGAAACCGCCCTGCCCGGCGAAAAACCGGCCGGCCTGGTCGAGCGTCTCGCCGAGCACAAGGCGCGTGCCGTGGGTAACACGCACGCCGGCCTGATTATCGGCTCTGACCAGGTCGCCACTGTCGATGATGAAATACTCGGCAAGCCCGGCAACCATGAAAATGCCGTCGCGCAACTGGGAAGGCTGTCCGGCAACCGCGTCAGCTTTTACACGGGACTCTGCCTGCTGGACACACGGCACCATGAAGCGCAGGTCGATGTTGTCATCTTCACGGTGCAGTTCAGGGATTTGACCGCCGAACAGATCGAGCGTTACCTGCGTGCAGAGCAGCCCTATAACTGCGCCGGCAGCTTCAAGTCCGAGGGACTCGGCATCACGCTGTTCGAAAAGATGATCGGTGATGACCCGACGGCACTGATCGGGCTGCCGCTGATCCGGTTGACGGCCATGCTGGGGAATGCGGGGGTTGTTTTGCCTTGAAACCGCCTCGCGCAAAGACGCCAAGGCGCAGAGAAAACATAAAATAATTGCCACAGAGAACACAGAGGACACAGAGATAAAATATGCCATAGATACTGCCTTCAAGGGGTCAGAGTACTTGAGCCACACGACAATAAGCTCAGACCTGACCCCTTGAAGATGTTGGAGGATGACCTCAAGGCATAATAAATCATTCGAGTACTCTCCTTCGGGGCCGGACGCGTTGACGCGCGCCGCTCAATTCAACCGTTAACACTTAATCCAGGCAATCTTATTTCTCTGTGTTCTCTGTGTTCTCTGTGGCTATATTTTCTCTGCGCCTTTGCGCCTCTGCGTGATATTCTTTTATCTTTTTGTTTAATATACATATTTCCGCATGTTCCAAACCGCGCCCCTGATAGTTCGGGGAGATCAATGTAGCGGCATCGACCAATGCAGGGTGTGCTGAAATCGCCCGCCAGCCTGCCGGAATGACGCTCAAGGCGGCCCGTTCTGTGCCCTGCCCCCTGCAATACCGGTTTTCAAGTAACTCCCTGATCAGCCGATTATTTGCTGGTCGACCAGGCATTTATTTCAGGTGTGCCTGGCCAACGGCAACGAGATACATCAGGCGATGTAAAAAGAGCCCGGGTCACTGTTATTTCGTTGACAGGTCATCGAGTAATTTCAAGCAGGGATTGTTTAGTGAAAACAGAAATAAAAACCAGTATCGAAGGTCTCGAAATCGGGATGTACGTGTCCCGCCTGGACCGTCCGTGGCTGAAGACGCCCTTCATGCTGCAGGGTATCCAGATAAAAACTTCGAGTGACATCGAGAAATTGAGGAAGTACTGCAATTATGTCTACGTCGATGTAGAAAAAGGCTCGTCACCCGATCCACGGTTCTGGGTTCTAAGGGAAGCTCCGCGGGACTACACACGCAAAAACGGGGCCCGGGCACAAACAAAATCATCGGCAGACAACCAGACAAAGGATGATTTCAGTCATCTCAGGAAACAGCACTACTCGACTGAAACGAAGTTCACCAATGAACTGGATACAGCAAAGGACATTCACAAGAATATCAGCGTTGACCTGAACAACATGCTGTCCAACCTCGAGCGTGGCGGGGTACTGGATGTGGCCGCCGTGAAGAAGGGCATTACCTACATGACGGACAGCATCATCAGGAACCCGTCGGCGATGATGTGGATCATCAGCCTCAGGGAGGTAGATGATTATTCATATACGAGGTCCCTTAGCACCTCCGTATGGTGTGCGACCTTTGGTCGGCACCTGGGACTGGAAAAACCGGCGATCGAGAATCTTGCGCTCGGCGGGTTGCTGCTGGATGTTGGCAAGACCAGGCTGCCCAGGGAATTGCTGCTTAAAACCGGGCAGCTGAGTCCGGAAGAAATGCAGCAATTGCGCTCGCACGTGGACATCGGCGTGAAAATCCTCGCCAACACCTCGAGAGATTCCTCAGGTGAAACGTTGCCGGTAGAAGTTATGCAAATGGTGGCAACCCACCATGAGCGTGCAGACGGCAGCGGATATCCGCAGCGCCTGTCAAATAACGAAATACCGCTGTTTGGCAGAATCGCCGGTATTGTCGACAGTTACGATGCGATGAACAATAAACGCGTTTATATTGATGCCGAACCGATGTCTGCGCACGAAGCCATTGCCGAACTGTACAACCTGCGCGGAGAAAAGTACCAGGCCGAACTTATCGAGCAATTCATCCAGGCAATCGGCCTGTACCCTACGGGCTCCCTGATCGAGTTGAGTACCGGTGAAGTGGGCGCGGTCGTGGCGATCAACGGTCTCAGGCGTCTGCGGCCATCGATCATCCTGTTGCTGGATAAAAACAAGGAACCCCTGCCACAGTTCGTGCCGATGGATCTTTCAATGACGAGCGAGGAAATAACAGTGGCTCGCGGACTGCCTGTCGGTGCCTTTGGCATAGACATGAACGAACTGTTTTTATAGTCCCCGGATATCCGTTGTGTTGATATCATGACCGACACCATTACCGGGTTACCCGATCGCCAGCAGTTCATGGAAATCCTTAGCGGGCAAGTAAAGGAATCCAACGAGCACGCGATAATGATCGCGTTATTCATCATCAAGATCGATCGCTTTCGCAGGATAAACAGCACGTATGGCCATGAAGCCGGCGACCGCGTGCTGCGCTCATTTGCAGATATACTGGGCAAGGTCAAGCGGCAAGGGGATTACATCGCCAGAATTGGTGATAATGAATTTGCCCTGCTGCTATCCGGCATTGTCAATGAAGGTCATGCAACTCTTGCCGCATTCAAGATACAGCGGCTGCTCGACCTCCCGGTCGAGCTGGATAGCGGAAAACTGGCCTGTAGCGCCCATGTCGGCATTGCCCTGTGCCCTGTACACAGTTCCGAGGCAAATGACATGCTCAAGCAGGCCGAGGCTGCACTGGACAAGTCAAAACGTACCGAGGAGTTCTTCAGTATCGCAGATGCCCCCGAAGAGTTAATTATTTCAGGCAACTGGGATATAGAGATCGAGCTGGCCAGGGCAATTGATAATTCGGAACTGTGCGTCTACTTCCAGCCTAAAATATCACTGTCCACCGGAAAGCCAACCGGCGCAGAGGCATTGATTCGCTGGAACAGTCCCTCACGCGGCCTGCTCGCCCCGGGCATCTTTCTGCCGGTTGCTGAAGAACTGGGGCTGATAAAACCAATCACGGTCTGGATGCTTAATAGTGCATTGCGCTTGAGCAACGAATGGACGGAACAATGGGGCGCACTGGATGTTTCGGTCAATATCCCCACGAAACTGCTCGAGCAGCCTGACTTTGTCGACCTTGTCCTCAGTTCCGACGGTTTATGGGGCAACGGAAATATAACGCTTTCACTGGAAGTTCTGGAACAAAACTTCGTGGAGGACGTAGAGAATTGTTTCGCAAAACTCAAAGAGCTGCGCAGCGAGGGTATCAGGATATCGATTGATGATTTCGGTACGGGCTATTCCAGCCTGTCCTATTTCCGGGACATCCCGGCGGATGAACTGAAAATCGACCGTTCATTTGTAGCCGGCCTCCTGGAAGACGAGGCCAACGCCAAGATCGTTGCCCTGATCATTGACCTGGCGCACAAGTTCGGACTTTCCGTGGTGGCGGAAGGCGCCGAGGACCCGGATACCCTTGCGGCATTGAGAAAACTGGACTGCGACAAGGTCCAGGGCTACATAGTCGCCAAACCGATGCCGGCCGAGAAGTTCGGTAACTGGCTGAGGCAATTCCGCCGGCCTGGATAACAACCTTAAAATCGCCTCACGCAGAGGCGCCAAGGCGCAGAGAAAAGATCAAATAATTGCTACCGAGAACACATAGGAACAATTGTGCTCTGACCCCAATTATTTGCCAGGCGTGTCGAGAACAGCAAATGTTGGAACATTACCGTATCCTTCCGAATAACTGTGCTGTTGAATGTACGCTATTGCGTGTAATTTAGGTCTCCATAACACGCATTAATCGCTTTAAGCTGTTGAACTGATGGATCATCGATTATAGTTATGGTCAATGCATATCCTTTACAAAACGAGCATTCGTTCGCCCAATAGTAGTTATGTGTAAATATTGCTATGGCTAATGGTAAAGGTTCTCTAGATTGCGTTTATTGCGCAAATTATAAGAAGATCAGAGAGGGTATAGAGTTCTGCAGCTTTCATGACGTTGAATTGCCATCTCGAACTTGCAATAACTATGTCTGTGGAAACTTTGAAGCATCTGAAGAGTATTGGAAAACAAATGATAGATACATCTCACCTCCAGGCGTTCGTTTCTCGTGGTTCTGTAAAGGGATTGAAGCAGGTTTGTTATATGAGTTTCCATATAATTCTCCGCAAAATGCAGTAACAGTATTTGATTTAAGAGCTAACAGTGACATTGAAAACACATAACAAGTCAGTCGAGTACGCCCGCCTTCCAGGCGGGCCCGACGCCTGCTTCGCAGGCGCGGCTCACTTCAGTCGTTATGCTACAATCATCAGCTTGTAACCCGTAACGTTATAGGTTACACTTACTGCCTATGATAAGGAGTTTCAAGCACAAAGGTCTTGAAAGATTCTTTTTGAAAGGAACCAAGTCAGGAATTCAGGCCAAGCACGCTAATCGGCTGAAGTTAATATTGGGCCGTTTAAATGCATCAACAAATCCCAAGGATATGGATCTGCCAGGTCTCAATTTGCATGAGTTGGGTGGAAAACGTAAAAGTATTTGGTCAGTTTGGGTGAGCGGTAACTGGCGCGTGACATTCCGTTTTAAGGGCAAAGATGCAGAAACAGTAGATTATGAAGACTATCATTGAGGTGTACTGATGAAGATGCACAATCCCCCACATCCAGGTGAAGTTCTGCGGGAACTATGTATTGAGCCTTTAGGGCTGAGTATTACTGAGGCTGCCGAAGCGCTGGGCGTAACCCGTAAGACGTTATCGTCGATCCTTAATGGCCGTTCTGGAATTAGTCCTGAGATGGCAGTACGTCTCTCCTTAGCTTTCGGTACCTCTTCCGAAAGCTGGCTGAACCAGCAGTCACAGTACGATCTATGGGAAGCCGAAAAGAAACGTGACAAATTGAATGTGAAGAAAATATCAGCAGCATAACAAGTCGCCCCAGTCAGATGCGCTAACGCGCGCGACTGGGCTTAAATGTTATCACTCAACCCAGGCAATTTAATTTCTCTGTGTTCTCTGTGGCAATTATTTATATCTTTTCTCTGCGCCTTTGCGCCTCTGCGTGAGATATTTTTTTATCTTATCGCGCCTGCATCGCTCACACGCATCCCTGCGCTACGCGATGTACTTACGTCCATGCAGGCAAAGGCGCTCCTGCAAAGCAAATTATTTAACCGTCCCCGTACCTTCCAGAACCAGTTCACTCATCGCGCGCGCCATGGCCACGCCGATGCGGTCGCTGATGCGTTCCAGCAGGTCCGGTTTCTGCGTGAAGTCGACGATCTCTTCCGCGCCGATGACCTCGCGTGCGACGTAGCCGGAACTGCCGAAATGATCGGCCAGTCCCATCTCGACGCCCTCGCTGCCGGCCCATACCAGGCCGGAGAACAATTGCGGCTGTTCCTTGAGTCGGTCGCCGCGCCCTGCCATCACATCGCTCTTGAATTTTTCATGGATATCGCCCAGCAGTTGTTTGACATGCACGACGTCAGATTCCTTGCTCGGCGTGAACGGGTCAAGAAAACCCTTGCTTTCGCCGGCCGTGTACAGCCGCCGCTCGATACCCAGTTTTTCCATGGTATCGACAAAACCGAAGCTGTCCATGCGCACGCCGATCGAGCCGACGATACTGGACTTGTTCACATAAATCTCGTCAGCCGCCGAGACGATATAGTAGCAACCGGACGCGCAGATATCGGTCACCACGGCATACAATTTCGTGTCCGGGTGCAACTCGCGCAAGCGGCGAATTTCGTCATAGATATAGGCGGACTGCACCGGGCTGCCTCCGGGCGAGTTGGCGCGCAGAATGACGCCGGCCGTTTTCTCGTCATCGAAGGCATCGCGCAAACCGCTGATGACCGTATCGGCACCGGCCTCGGCGGCGTCGGATATCGGGCCGGACAGCTCCACCAGTGCCGTGTGCTTTTCGCCGGCCTTCGTCATCGAGGACCAGTCGCGCGGCGTGTACAGGAACAGCAAGGCGAGCAGGTACAGTGCCAGCAGGATCTTGAAGAAGACACTCCAGCGGCGGGCACGCCGCTGCTCGGTAACGGCGGCAAACACCAGGCGTTCCATAACGTCACGAGGCCAGCCATCACCCTCGCGTGCAATTTCATCAGATTGGTTCTTGTCAAACATCCAGTGTGCTCCCTGGTTAGCCGTCATCGCGGTTAACAATATGACGCGGCAATATCAGAAATGATCCTGTTTACGAGGTTGCCGCGCAGCTATCGAAATGAAATGATTTAATAAAGTATATGCGGTCTCTCAGTCAGGTATGTGTCCTGCATCGGCCATCCAGGCCGGCATCTTGCTTACATCATCCAGGCAGACCAGCGGGTCGTGCCGGTTGAGCCGCTCGACTGAATGCACCCCCGTACGCACCGCGATTTTACCCGCCCCGGCATTGGTTGCCATCTCCATATCGTACTCGGTGTCACCCACCATGACCGTTTCCTGTGGTGAAATTCGTAATTCATCCATCAAGTCCAGCAACATTTGCGGATGCGGCTTGGACAGTGCCTCGTCGGAGCAGCGCGTGGCGTCGAAATAATCGCTCAGCCCGGTCTCCTCCAGTACCCGCAACAGGCCGCGCCGCGCCTTGCCGGTCGCGATACCGAGCAGGAAATCGTGCGATTTGAACAGGTCCAGCATCTCGCGGGCCCCCTCGAACAGGGATGAGCCCTCCGAGGCAAACCAGTGTTCGCGGTAGGCCGCGACGAACGCCTGGTGGAAAGCGGCATCCCGCCCCGGCACCAGTGTATCGATGGCCTCGCGCAGGCCCAGCCCGATAATATTCTTCACCGTATCGTCATCCATTGGCGCCAGGCCCATATCGGCGATGGACGAATGCAGGCAGGAAACGATCTGCGCCTCCGAATCCATCAGCGTCCCGTCCCAGTCAAACACGATAAATTTAATAGAACTGGTCATTGTTCACATCGAAACTGCGGTAATTGCCGATCGATCGGCGATTCCCTGTTATGCAAGACAGGATTATGACGACTCCAGCCGGTCCAGAACAGCCTTGAGTTTGTCATCAAGCGGCGCGCTGATATCGATCACCGCGCCCGACGTGTCATTGAAAACCACGCGGTGCGCATGCAGGAACATGCGGCGCAATTCCAGTTTGCGCATGTCCGCGTTGAACGCCGGGTCACCGTATTTACCGTCACCGGCCAGCGGATGACCGATATGGGCAGCGTGGACACGGATCTGGTGGGTCCGCCCGGTCTGCAGGTCCACTTCCACCAGGGTCGCCCCGTTAAAACGGTCCACCGGCCTGAACAGCGTCACGGCCGTCTTGCCGCCCGCGTCCACGCGGACAACCCGCTCACCGCCTTGCAGCGTGTTCTTGCGCAACGGCGCATCGACCGTCCGCTCGCCACCGGACCAGTTGCCCGCGACCAGTGCCAGGTAATATTTTTCGACCTCGCCTGCCCGCAATTGTTCGTGAAAGGCACGCAAAAAACTGCGGCGTTTGGCAATCACCAGGCAACCGGACGTCTCGCGGTCCAGCCGGTGGGCCAGTTCCAGGTAGGGCGCCGCGGGACGCTCGGCACGCAGCGCCTCGATCAGGCCGAGACTCAGCCCGCTGCCGCCATGCACGGCGAGACCGGCCGGCTTGTTGATGACCAGCCAACGCTCGTTCTCGAACACGATGTGTTGCGCCAGACCGCCCGGTACCTTGCCCGATTGCACGGAGACCGCGGACACCCGCACCGGAGGGATGCGCACCGTGTCGCCGGCGCAAACCTTGTACTGTGCCTTGATGCGCCCGCTGTTGACCCGGACTTCACCCCGCCGCAGGATGCGATAGATGTGACTGCGAGGCACCCCCTTCAGGTAACGCGCCAGGAAATTGTCAATTCGTTGGCCCGCCTCCTCTGCCGACACGCTGACCTGCCGTACCTGCGGATGATTTTGCGCAACGCGTTCGTTCATAAAGGAATTCCAATGACTGTTGGTGTGATTATGACCACAATGCCTGTACGGCATATAACCGCGCATGTTTGCGGGTATTGGACAAGATTGTTATAGTGCTGCCTCGGATTTTGAGATAAACCGGCGACCCGCCGTAAATTACCGATTCCGAGCAAACCATTTTTGCCGGGGCTGTTGGCCGCATGTATCAACCTGCATCCCCAATTATTTCCAGCTGTATGTTGTAAACAATACTATCAAATAATCAACAAGCGCTCCCATGGAATACGCACAGCAACCGTCCAGCACAGTGAATACCTGCCTCACCCTCTTGATGGGATTTCTCATTCCCATTGACTGGCAAATGGCCATTGTACGGGCCAGTCGGCTACCCGACTGCACGCGTAACCGGGTTGAGCGGACGAGAGACAAATTATATGAAACGAATGCTGATCAATACCTCGCAGCCCGAAGAGCTGCGTGTCGCCATGGTCGATGGCCAGAAACTCTACGATCTCGATATTGAGGTACCCGCCCGGGGACAGAAAAAATCCAACGTATATAAAGGCAAAATAACCCGCATCGAGCCCAGTCTCGAAGCGGCCTTTGTCGATTACGGCGGCAACCGTCATGGCTTCCTGCCCTTGAAGGAAATCGCCCGCAGCTATTTCACCGACGAAGCTCGCCAGGCAAGTGGCCGTCTCAGCATCAAGGATGCCCTGCGAGAGGGCCAGGAACTGGTCGTCCAGGTAGAGAAAGAAGAACGCGGCAACAAGGGCGCCGCGCTCACCACATTCATCAGCCTGGCCGGGCGCTACCTGGTCCTGATGCCGAATAACCCGCGTGCCGGCGGCGTTTCACGCCGTATCCAGGGCGAAGACCGCAACCTGGTGCGTGATGCCATCAGCAGTATGACCATCCCGGAAGATATGGGCATGATCGTACGCACCGCCGGCATCGGCCGCAGCAGCGAGGAGTTGCAATGGGACCTCGATTACCTGGTCCATCTCTGGTCCGTCATTGACCAGGCCGCAAGCGAAAAACCCGCCCCCTTCCTGGTCTACCAGGAAAGCAATGTCATTATCCGCGCCCTGCGTGATTACCTGCGCAATGATGTCACAGAGATCCTGATCGACAGCAAGGAGGTCTTCGACGAGGCCAGCGAGTTCATGGAACGCGTGATGCCGCACAACCTCGGCAAGCTGAAACTTTACCAGGACCGGATACCGCTTTTCAGCCGCTTTCAGATCGAGTCACAGATCGAGTCCGCGTTTCAGCGTGAAGTCAGGCTGCCCTCCGGCGGCGCCGTGGTCATCGACCACACCGAGGCACTGATCTCCGTTGACGTCAACTCGGCGCGCGCCACCAAGGGCAGCGACATCGAGGAAACCGCCCTGAATACCAACCTTGAGGCGGCTGACGAGGTGGCACGCCAGCTGCGTATCCGCGACATAGGCGGCCTCATCGTGATCGATTTCATCGACATGCAACCCGCCCGCAACCTGCGCGAAGTCGAAAACCGCCTGCGTGATGCGCTCAAGGTCGACCGTGCGCGCGTGCAGATAGGGCGAATATCACGTTTCGGCCTGCTGGAAATGTCACGCCAGCGGCTCCGGCCCTCGCTTGGCGAATCCAGCCAGATCGTCTGCCCGCGTTGTACCGGCCAGGGCACCATACGCGGCGTTGAATCACTGTCGCTGTCGGTATTACGCATCATCGAGGAAGAGGTCATGAAGGACAATACGCAGCGAGTCATTGCGCATGTCCCGGTCGATGTCGGCACCTACCTGTTGAATGAAAAGCGCGATCTGCTGGCCGAACTTGAAGCACGCCATAAAATTTCTGTCATGTTGATCCCGTCACCGGCCCTGGAAACACCCAATTTCGACGTACAGCGCATTCGCACGGATGAAAGCATCGGCGACGTGGATGTCGCAAGTTATGATCTGACCATGACTCCCGAGGAAACCGTACCCGCGGCAACACTGGCGGAGTCGACCGCCACTGCAGAAGTCCCGGCGGTCAAGTCTGTCAGGCAAGCCGCATCGGTGCCTGCACCGGCGCCGGCGCCGGCACCGGCCAGCAAGACCGTCGTGCGCCGCAAAAGCAAACCTGGCAAACCCGGCCTGTTGAAGCGCCTGTTTGCCGGCCTGTTTGGCGGCAGTACCGGCCGTTCCGAGGCCGAGTGAATCAGCTGGCCGGCCAGTCAGCAAGGGCACTCGCTCCCAGAGTCAACGGCGCAGCAGCACTAGCAGCAGTAGCAAAAGCAGCAGCGGACGTCGCAGCAGTAATCGCAGCCGCAGCGGACGTCGCATGGATGACCGCCAGGGCACGGCGCGCGGCAGCCAGTCCTCTGCCGCCAGCCGTCCGCGGCCACAAACAGCCCGGCAGGAACCCGCTGAAACCCCGAAGCAGACGACACCAGCCGGTACTCCACCCGAGAGCAAGGGCAGTGGCGCGGACGAAAAAGCGCAGGACCAGCCGAAACGGCGGTCAAGGCGCGGACGGCGGGGTGGCAGACGCCGCTCATCCGGGCAAAATCGCGAACAGGGCAGCAGGGAGTCCGCTGCGTCCGGCAGTCCGGCAAACAGTCAAAAACCGGCGCAGTCGGAACCGGGCAATTCGCAGACGGCTACCCCCGCGTCCCGGGACAAAACCCCTGCCCCGGACTCGCCGGCACCCGCCGAACGGCCGTCACCGGCACAAGGGTCTGTCGACAGCACCGTCAAAGCCTGTACCACAACAAGCCGCGGCCGAGAGGCCAACCGGGACAGATGGACACACGCAGGGGAGTAGCGGCAACACTCCGCCTGTTACCAGTGACGTTAAGATTCCGGTTAAGGAAAACGTGAATGCAGACTAGCCGGTAACACGACCGGCCCGGCAGTGCGCTGGCCGGTCTGCTGCGATAACGGGGCTAAATGCCGTGCTGTTGACGGATATCCGCCAGCAGCCCGGCTGTTCCCTCTTCGATCATATCAAGAACACGTTCGAAACCGGTGGCGCCGCCATAATACGGGTCCGGCACATCAGTGATACCGGAAATCGGTGCAAACTCCAGGAACAGTCGCAGCCGCGAGCTATGCTCCGGCGGGCAGATCTCCGCCAGATCAGCTAAATTACTGCTGTCCATCGCCAGCACATAATCGAATTCGTCGAAATCCGCTGCGCTGAAACGTCGCGCCCGCTGCTTGTCGAGATCGATCCCGCGCCGTTTGGCCGCCTCTGCAGCCCTGGCATCGGGTGCCTCACCGATGTGATAGGCGTGCGTGCCGGCCGAATCGACCTGAATCAGCCCGGCCAGTTCATGCTCCGCCACCAGCTTCTCAAATACGCCCTGAGCGGTTGGTGAGCGACAGATATTACCCATACAAACAAACAGAACTTTTACAGTACTCATATTTTCGAGGTTATCACCCTGTCGTGGCGCCAGCTGGCAGATACCCCTGCCTGCTGGCGAAATAGCGGCCCCGGTGACGAGACCGCCGGGATTATCTGGTAATCTTGCAATTATAACGGTGCTGAATTTATCCTGCGAGCATGATCAGCGCGGGCATTATGGAGCAGCCGGAACTGCAAATACACATAAATAAAACAGCTAAATACGTTACACTGCACGCTGCAGGGGCCTGAAGCGCCCACCTTGCCATATACCCTATGGGAACAGATAAACAACATTTCGCCATCGACCGCAAAAATAACCGGATCGACACGGAAATTCCCTGCCGATTCGGCGTGCCCGGCGGTCAGCAGTATGATGCAACAATATTAAACCTGTCCGCTGGCGGCCTGAAACTCGAATGCAACCACGCAACATATATTGCAATCATTCCCGATAATCAGCGTGTGCCAGGGCAGGTCAGCGATGTCCGCGTGACGGTGAAATTTTCACTGCGCCCGATCAGTCGACGCAGCATGAACCTGCAACTCGAAGCCATGATTGTCCATTCGGAAAGGCTCGCCCAGGACAGTTACCATATCGGTATACAGTTCACCAACATGCGCAAGACAGACACGAACCGTATAGAAGACCACATCGAGGAGGCTTTGGCCGCGCGCGACTAGCCCGCAGGTCCACTGATCGGACCGGCGCCATTCATTTCAGTATGGCAGCGACCCGCTCGAGATCTTCTATCGTGTCCACACCGGGACCCGGTTGTTCATCTGCAATACCGACGTGAATTTTCAATCCGTGCCAGAGTACCCGCAACTGCTCGAGTTTTTCCAGCGCTTCGAGCGGTGACGGTTCAAGCACACTGTATTGCTTCAGGAAGGCAGCTCGATAGGCGTACAGGCCAATATGCCGCAGCGCGGCGGGCCTGTCCGTTTCATTTGCATCACGCGCAAAAGGCACCGGCGCACGGCTGAAATACAGGGCAAAACCATCGCGGTCCAGCACCGCCTTGACGACGTTGGGATCCAGCCACTCAGCCCTGTCCGTCAACGGGCAAGCCAGGGTGGCAACTACCGCCTGCGAATGCCGTGAAAGGTCTGCGGCCACCTGGCCTATCAGCGCGGGCGGCATCAACGGCTCGTCACCCTGTACATTGACCACCACCGTCTCGTCATGCCAGTCCAGCTTGCTCGCGATTTCCGCAATACGCTCGGTGCCTGATTCATGTGAGTCCGAGGTCAGACAGGCAACCGCACCAAAACCGGCTGCCGCGGACTCGATCCGTTGATCATCGGTAGCAATCACCACCTCGCCGGCGCCGCTTTGCACTGCACGCTCGTACACATGCTGCAACATGGGTTTACCGGCGACAGGCAACAGCGGCTTGCCCGGCAGGCGGGTCGATCCATAACGCGCCGGTATAACAACCTTGAAGGATTTATCACCCATTTATATAGACAATCAGAGCTCTTCATCCGCAGGGATTTCCCGTGCCGCTTCCGCCAGCATTACCGGGATATCATCCTCGACAGGAAAGGCAAGGCGGTCTGCCTTGCAGATGAGTTCCCGGCTCTCCTTGTTGTAGAGCAGCGGCCCCTTGCATAGCGGGCAGGCCAGAATTTCGAGTAATTTCTTGTCCACATCCGTCTCCAGGCGAGTCCCGTCATGCAAGCTGGCTGGCAGCATGCTGCGGTATCCGCTGTTCAAGTAATTTGTCAAGCCGGGCCACGAATTCATCTTTCATATCCACTTCGACCGGCACATACCACGTCTTGCCCGTGGCAAAGTGACGACATTTTACCGCATCCTTCTCGGTCATAAGCACTGCCCTGTCATCGCCGAAATCGAGATCGTTCGGGGCAAACCGGTAATGGTCCGGAAACGAGTGCGCTTCAACCGACCGGATCGATTGTTGCAACGCGCGGAAGAAGCGCTCCGGATTACCGATACCGGCTACTGCGTGTACAGGTACTGACTGGAAGTCGGACAATTTACGCCGCGTGCCGTCTACCAGGTTATGCGCATCCCCGACAGACAGTCGCATCGGGTGTTCACTGCTCGCCCCCAGGCCGTTCACGACCACCAGGTCGACCTGGGCCAGGCGGCTCACGGGTTCGCGCAACGGACCGGCCGGCAGCATAAAACCGGAACCGAACCGGCGTATACCGTCTATAACAGCAATCTCGATATCACGTTGCAGCGCGTAGTGCTGCAGGCCATCATCGCTGATAATGACATTACAATCACCATGCCGTACCAGTGCATTGGCGGCAGCAACGCGGTCCGGCGCCACCGCCAGTGGACAGCGCGTCCTGCCGGCCAGCATAACGGCCTCGTCACCGACAGCAACGGGGTCACTGTCCGGGCGCACCTGTTGCGGCCACTGCTTCGATTTACCGCCATAACCACGCGCAACAATTCCCGGCTGATAACCCTTGTTGCGCAGGTAATCCGCCAGCCAGGCAACCAGTGGCGTTTTGCCGGTGCCGCCTACCGTGATATTACCAACCACGATCACGGGCACCGATAACCGGTGGCTGCGGAGGATGCCACGCCGGTATGCGTACCTGCGCAACCCGGATGCAATACGGAATATCAGTGACAGCGGCGTCAGCAACAGCAACCAGGGACTGCGTGCATACCAGTAATAATCGAGCCGCTTCATTCGGGATGAACCAGCACCGCCTGTGCGCGGCCTATTCTTCCCGGGTCTGGGTGGTCGCGAGTGATATTCGCGTCAGGCCGAGCTGGCTGGCTGCATCCAGCACCGTGACGACAGACTGGTGTGGCGAATTGGCATCCGCGCGGACAATGACCGGCATATCGGCACGATGACCGATGAATTCCATTATCGCGCCTTTCAGGGTTTTCAGTTGCGAATTCACGACCTGCTGCTCTCCGATGAAATACCGGCCCTGTGCATCGATAATAATTTCCAGCGACTCGTCTTCCGGCGTGGTGGGTTCTGCACTGGCCTCGGGCAGCTCGACCTGTATGCGCGACTGGTGCTCAAACGTCGTTGATACCATGAAAAAAATCAGCAGCAGAAATACGACATCGATCAGTGGCGTCAGGTTGACGTCCGGTTCATCAGTATCGCCGGGTTGCAGGTTCATTTGTTTCGGCCTCCGGCTTTGCGCGTCCCGTGCATGATTTCAACCATCAGCATGGCTTCCTGCTCCATGCGCAATACCAGCATTCGTACCCGCCCCCTGAAATAGCGATAGAACATCAGGGTCGGAATTGCGACGGACATGCCTGCGGCCGTCGTCAACAGTGCCTCTGAAATACCGCCCGCCAGCGCACCGGGATTACCGACACCCTGCGTGGTAATCGTCGAGAACACCTTGATCATGCCGATAACGGTACCCAGCAAACCGAGCAAGGGAGTAATGGCGGCTATCGTACCCAGCGAATTGAGGTAACGTTCGAGTTCATGGACCACATGCCGCCCGGTATCCTCGATACTCTCTTTCATGACCGCGCGGTCCTGGTGACGGTTGGCGATACCTGCCGCAAGAATGGAACCCAGTGGCGAGCTTGCCTGCAATTCCCGCATATGCTCGTCATTGAGTTGATGAATTTTCTCCCAGCGCCAGACCTGGGAGACCAGGTGTTTCGGCAGTACCCGCCGCAATCGCAGCGACCAGAGCCGTTCCGCGATAATGGCTACCGCGATCACCGAACATGCAATGATAGGCAGCATGAGCCAGCCGCCTGCTTTCACCAGTTCCAGCACTGTGTCACCGTCCTTTTTGTCTGCCTGAAAGTGTAACCGGTGGGAATCATACTGTATTTGCGTCAATAGCCAAACCGCGCTGCCGCCTGTTCCGGCCGGCGCCAGTACCTTGGCTGCTCCGCACGGAAGCGGGTTATCTTCAGATTACCGGGTTGCGGGGACAATTTGACGGTAATGGCACCCGAACGACCGGTTTCCAGCATGCGGCTGCCTGCCGCCGCATAGCGGGCGACAATCTCGGGGCGTGGGAAGCGGTAGCGGTTCCGGTAGCCGGCGGGAATCAGTGCAACTGCGGGACTGACTGCCCTGACAAACGCGGCCGATGAAGATGTCTTGCTGCCATGGTGCGGCACCACCAGTACCGTCGAGGCAAGGCGATTACCATAGCGGTGCAGCAAGGCACGCTCGCCTGACTGTTCGATATCGCCCGGCAACAACAGGCTCTGGCCGCCGGCGGCCTGGACACGCAATACGCAGGAGGCGTCATTGCCCTGATAATCGTCATCGCGGGATGGATGCAGAACCGTGAATTCGACACCGTCCCATGTCCAATGCCTGCCACTCCGGCACGCCAGCGGCTCCCTGTCGGCGAATGAGCCCGGTACACTGGTGAGCACATCGGTCACCGGGTAGTCATCCAGCAACGACCGGGCCCCGCCGATGTGATCGTTGTCACCATGGCTGATCATCAGCCGGTCAATGCCGTGCACGCCCTGGTAGCGGAGGTAAGGTGCCACAACCGCGCGGCCGGTATCGAAGTCCGCGCCAAATGCGGGACCGGTATCGTAAACCAGGGTATGCGTGGCAGTCCTGACAACCGCGGCCAGGCCCTGGCCAACATCCAGCAGCGTAATCCAGGCCTCACCCGCGGCAGGCTGCGGACGCGCGAACAGCACCAGTGGCAACAACAGCAGCGCGCCGGACCAGCGGCCCGGCAGGCCGCGCGGGACGCACAGCAGCCCCACGCCGATCACGGCAAACAACAGCACCCAGATCGGCGGCTGTGGCCAGCCCAGCAATGCAAATTCAACATCCGCCAGCCATTCAAGGCCCTGCCACAGGCTGTCCAGCAGCCATGCCGACAACTTCATCAACAGCAGCCCGGCCGGCTCGCTCACGACAAACAATACGGTTCCCGCCAGTGCCGGTGGCACGACCAGGAAACTGACCCAGGGCACTGCAATGATATTGGCCAGCGGCGCAATCAGCGACACTTGCTGGAAAAACAACAACAACACCGGCGCCATGCAAAATGCCAGCACTGCGGGCATGATGACCCAGCGACGGAGATTGCAACGGCCACCCCGGCGTCCGACCGAAAACCACGCGATTGCCGTCACCGCCCAGAATGACAGCCACCAGCCGGCAGACAAAATCGACAAGGGATCAAGCAGCAGGGTGACGATTGCCGCCACGCTGATTATCGCCGGAAAAGAAACACTGCGTCCCGAGAGAATGGCAAGCATGAGCGCAGCCACCATGATCAGTGCGCGCTGCGCGGGAATGGCGAATCCTGACAACAATGCATACAACAGGCTTGCCAGCAATGCGGCCAGCGCAGCCATGCGCGGCGCCGGAACGAGGCCCGCCAGGCGCGCCACCCGCGACCAGGCAAAACGCACACACCCGAACACCAGCCCGGCAACCAGGCTGATGTGCAGCCCCGAAATCGCCATCAGGTGGCTGGTGCCGGTCGCGCGCAACACCTGCCATTGATCGCTGCTGATGTGGTTACGCTGACCAATCGTCAGGGCCGCCACCAGCGCCATCGCCGGTGCCGCATCGACCTCCCTGTCGATGGATTCTGCCAGCCGGTTACGCAGCCTGGTTACCGGTGAAACGCGGTCGCGGCCTTGCCTGTGGTTGCGGCTATCAGCGCGCACATAACCGGTTGCGCGGATTCGCTGTTGAAACAACCACAATTCGTAATCGAAACCACCCGGGTTTGCAAAACCACGCGGCTCCTTCAGGCGAACGGCGAACTGCCAGCGCTCACCTGCCGCGGGATTGGCATGCTTATCGAACCAGTCCAGTCGAATGCGTGAATCGAACGCCTGCCAGCCTGAGCCGTCATCGAGTTTTTCAGCCTGGAACAGGAAACGTATCTGGCGGTTATTACGCTGCTCCGGTCGGTGCAAAACGGTGCCCTCGATGAGGACGGTTTTGCCATGCAATCGCGCGAACAGGTCCGGCTCCAGCGGCGGCATGCCGTGCACGGCCGCCCAGCTGAAGCCAAGCAGGTATATCGCCAACAGGCGGCCGCGCGGGAAGCACAGCATGGGCACGGCAATCACTGCCGCAAGCAAGCTCGAAACTACTGGAAGAACATCGTACAAGTGCCTGGAAAGGACGCCGGCAATAAATGAAATTGCTTGTAAAGTCATGTTCTTCCCTGAACATAATATAATCTGCCTTAGAAGTATTACTCCTCGTGGTCAAACAAATGACCATCATCCAGGCGCACGATACGGTCCATGCGCTCGGCGATTGACGGGTCATGTGTTGCCACCAGCAAGCTGGTGCCCAGTTCCTGGTTCAACTCCAGCATTAACTGGTAGACCTGGCCGGCATTGTGCCGGTCCAGGTTTCCGGTCGGCTCATCAGCTATAACGCACTGCGGACGCGCCACCAGCGCACGCGCAACTGCCGCGCGTTGCCGTTCGCCACCGGACAGCTCCCCCGGCTTGTGCGTAATGCGCCCGGACAGGCCTACCCTTTCAAGCATGCCGGTTGCCTGCTCACATGCAACCGCCGGTTGCAGCCCCCGGACCAGCAATGGCATGGCGACATTCTCCAGCGCCGTGAACTCGGGCAACAGGTGGTGGAACTGGTAGATAAATCCCAGCGCCGTGTTGCGCAGTCGGCCGAGTTTCACCGCCGACAAGCTCGCCAGCGACTGGCCGCTAATGGCAACTGTGCCCGCCGTTGGTTCGTCAAGCCCGCCGAGCAGGTGCAGCAAGGTACTTTTGCCACTGCCTGATGCGCCCATGATGGCGACCTGCTCGCCTGCCGCGACAGCGAAGTCGATACTCTTCAATATTTGCAGCATCTCCCTGCCTTCCAGGAAACTCTTTTGCAGCCCGCTGCATTCAAGCACATTACTCATAACGCAAGGCCTCCGCAGGCTGCGTCCGCGCAGCCCGCCAGGCGGGATACAACGTGGCAAGCAGACTCAGAACCAGCGCGACGCCCGCCATCAGCCAGACATCATCCCAGCGCAACTCGGACGGTACATCGCTGATGTAGTACACATTGGCATCGAGGAACTGAACGTTGAAAAAGCTCTCGATTGCCGGGACGATCGTCTCGATATTCAGCGCCAGCGCGACGCCGCCTGCCACGCCGAGCGCCGTGCCGAGCACGCCGATCACCACTCCCTGAATGATAAAAATCGACATTATCGACCCGGGCGTCGCACCCAGTGTCCTCAATATGGCAATATCCGCTCGCTTGTCCGTTACCACCATAATCATTGTGGACACGATATTAAATGCGGCGACCGCGACAATCAGTGTAAGAATAATGAACATAACGCGCTTTTCGGTCTTGACCGCCCGGAAAAAGTTCGCGTGACGCCGTGTCCAGTCTTCAATGAGATAATCACCCTGCAGCCTGCCAGCCAGCTGTCGACTTACAGTGGGCGCATCGAAGACATCATCTAACCTGAGTCGCAGCCCGGATACATTGTCTTCCAGCCTGAACAGGCGTGCGGCATCGCGTATGTGCACCAGGGCTACGCCACGGTCGAACTCGTACATCCCGACCTCGAATATTCCAACCACGGTAAAGCGTCTCAGGCGGGGCATAATACCGGTCGGACCAACCCTGATCTGTGGGGCTACGACGGTTACTGCGTCACCAATACCTGCACCCAGCGCTGTCGCCAGTTCACTCCCGAGGATAATCCCGTATCCACCTTCCTTGAGCTGGCTGACATCCCCGCCGATGATATGCGAGATTACATCCGAGACATTATTCTCGACGCCGGGCAATATACCGCGCAGGATCGCACCACTCGTCTGCTTGCTGTAACTCAACATGGTCTCGCCACGCACGTAGGGCGCGACCGCCAGCACATGCGGTTCACCAATCACGCTCTCCGCCAGAGTCTCCCAGTCAGCCAGGCGGCCTTCAAACGAGGTGATGGTCGCATGCGATGCCATGCCGAGAATGCGTGCGCGCAGCTCCTTCTCGAAACCGTTCATCACGGAGAGCACCGTAATCAGCGCCATAACACCCAGCATAATGCCGAGCATGGACGTCAGTGAAATAAAGGAAATGAAGTGTGTCCGTCGCTTGGAGTGCGTATAGCGCAGGCCAATAAACAGTTCGAGTGGACGATACATGGATTAACTGCCTTCCCCGGCACCCTGAGAACAGGGCGTGATTATTACACACCCGGAGAAAGAGTATTACCCGAAATACTGTCCGGGGCCGGTAAGCCCGGCGGCCCGGACCACCGTTGCCCCGCGTTTTGTCAGTCCGTTACCAGATTGCCGTTCGTCAACAGGTTCTCGATGATCTGCACGCTGTCCAGACCGCTCGTATTGAATCCGGTCAGCTGGATAACCTGGTCGGCATTGCCGCTATCGCCGAATACGGTGATGATCGTGTCAGCACCCGAGGCAATACTCATGTAGGTGCCGTCCAGTTCGGCCGCGGTCGGATTGCTCTCGCCAACCAGCAAGGAGGCAATATCCAGCACGTCGCCTTCACCGGTATTGAAGTCCAGTACCTCGTCGGCACCCGACTCGTTTGCTATCCAGACGAAAGTATCGGCACCGCTGCCACCGGACAGGATGTCATCGCCCGCACCACCGGAAATGCGATCGTCGCCTTCCTGGCCGTAGACAATGTCGTTACCGGCCCCGGCATCGATAATGTCGTCCCCGCCGCCGCGGCCCTGTGTCGCTTCCGCAGCCAGTTCAGCGTGGTTGGCACGAATGTAATCGGTAGTTTCTTCACGGCCCCAGCCCGGCGTGGCTTCCAGGTCGGCAAAAACCTGCCAGCCTGACCCGGCCGGTGTTGACAGGCCCTGGTTTACTGCCAGCGCATCGGTAAACATTGAATCACCGAAAATGATGTCGTCACCGTCGCCGCCATTGATAATGTCGTTACCCGCCGCAGTCAACTGTGTCAACGGATTGAGATCCGACAGCGTCGTGATCAGCTCATTCGCCGTGAATATGTTATCCGCGGAACCCGAACCCCGGGCCTCGCCCTCGATCTGGTCCAGGTTACTGATGTCACTCTGACTGGTGAGCGCAATACCAACCGCCTCGATGGGCCCGAACTGGCCTTCAAGAATCAGGACCTCGTTGGTGTTGTCCTGCTGGGAACCGGACGTATCCGTGCCCAACACCTGACTCATGGCGCTTGCGGCCGAGACGGTGGGACTGACTGTGCCATCAGTCTGCAAGAAGCGGTTCGGCTGTCCATCGGAAACAAAAAAGGCCTGATTGACGGTATTGCTGCCACTCAACAGGTTGCCCGGCACCGCGGACCAGTCTATCGCCTGCTGGAGTGCCGCCTCGTAGTTGGTCCATCCACCGGCGGTTGTTGCATTGACCGCATTGATTGCCGACTGCAGGCCGCCGCTCTTGAGATCGAAGGTACCCAGACTTGCAGCGTCGGTATTGAATTCAACAAGGTGCACACGCACCTCGCTGGCACCGCTTGCCGCCATCTCGCCCAGCAGGCTGTTCACCGCCAGCTTCTGTGCTTCAATGCGGGACATCGATGTTGTCACGCCGTTACTGTCGGTAAAGTTGATCGATGCGGTCATGCTGCCCGAGGTATCGAGTATCAGGATGACGTTGGCGTTCGTGGCCGTGATGGTAGTACCGCCAATATCACCTGCCAGGAAATCCACGCCACCGGTGCCGACGATGGCACCCGAGGCCGCCGGCGTGGTATTCACCGTATGCGGGTCCATCCCGTCGTCCGGACCGTCATCATCGCTGTTGCTGCCGACAATGAGTTCCGGGCTGACAACCTCGACAGACACCTGCGATACCGCGATATCGCCATCCCCGTCAGTCACCGTCACCTGGAAGGTTTCGAGCTGCAGATCGGTGCCGCTATCCCCGTTATCGACATCCGCGGGGGGTGTATACACCAGCTGGCCATTGATGACTTCGAGTGTCCCGCCGAGTGAATTGAGGCTGGTGAAGGTAATGCTCTGCAGACCGTCGGCACCCGGCGTAATATTCAATACCGTCTCGACCGGGCCGATTATTTGCGGCCCGCTGCCTTCATCGAATTCGCCGAGATTAGCGCCCGATACCGTCGGCACATCATCGATAATCTCGATCACGATGCTCACCGGCGCCGAGTCCGTACTGCCGTCGGACACCGTCAGCGTAAAGTCATCACTCTCGATGCCCGCCACATCCGTGGCCGGCGCCGTCAACTCGTAGCTGTACGTGGCCACTCCCGTGAGCGCATCGTAGGCCGTCACCGTCAGCGTGCCGTTCGTGCCCGCAAAGACCGAACCCGCCAGGCTGCCCAGCGCCACCGTGGTGCCGTTGATCGTCACCGAGACCAGGTCGTCCAGACCATCGGCATCCGCCAGCGTAAAGGTGCCCGTCGCAAACTCGCCGTTCGAGGCCGGGTTGCTGCCGTCCGGCGACAGCGCTTCCTCCAACACCTGGTCGTTGGCACCACCCGGATTGCCCGGGTCCACCACGATCGTCGGAATGTCATCGGCCCCGTTGATGGTGATCGTCAGCGTCGCCGGACTGGTGTCGCCGTCCGCGTCCACCATGGTGTAAGCAAACGTCTCCGTCAGCGACTCGCCCACGTCCAGCCCCTGCACCCGCGGGTCGGTGTTGTCCAGCAGGTAACTGTAGGTCCCGTTGCCCGTGTCCGTGAACGTGCCGTAACTCGCCGCCGTGCTCGCAAAGCTCACAAACGCCGCCGGTACGTCCGCACCGCTGACGTCATTGGCCAGCACATCGCCCGTCACCGGCGCCACCGTCCCCTCGGCCAGTGCGTTCGTGTCGTCCACCGCCGTCGGCACATCATCGATAATCTCGATCACGATGCTCGCCGGCGCCGAGTCCGTGGTGCCGTCCGACACCGTCAGCGTAAAGTCATCGCTCTCGATGCCCGCCACGTCCGTGGCCGGCGCCGTCAGCTCGTAGCTGTACGTGGCCACTCCCGTGAGCGCATCGTAGGCCGTCACCGTCAGCGTGCCGTTCGTGCCCGCAAAGACCGAACCCGCCAGGCTGCCCAGCGCCACCGTGGTGCCGTTGATCGTCACCGAGACCAGGTCGTCCAGACCATCGGCATCCGCCAGCGTGAACGTGCCCGTCGCAAACTCGCCGTTCGAGGCCGGGTTGCTGCCGTCCGGCGACAGCGCTTCCTCCAACACCTGGTCGTTGGCGCCACCCGGATTACCCGGGTCCACCACGATCGTCGGAATGTCATCGGCCCCGTTGATGGTGATCGTCAGCGTCGCCGGACTGGTGTCCCCGTCCGCGTCCACCATGGTGTAATCAAACGTCTCCGTCAGCGACTCGCCAACGTCCAGCCCCTGCACCAGCGGGTCGGTGTTGTCCAGCACATAACTGTAGCTGCCGTTGCCCGTGTCCGTAAACGTGCCGTAGCTCGCCGCCGTGCTCGCCCAGTCCACAAACGCCGCCGGTACGTCCGCTCCCGTCGTGTCATTGAGCAGCACATCCCCCGTCACCGGCGCCACCGTCCCCTCGGCCAGCGCGTTCGTGTCGTCCACCGCCGTCGGCACATCATCGATAATCTCGATCACGATGCTCACCGGCGCCGAGTCCGTACTGCCGTCGGACACCGTCAGCGTAAAGTCATCGCTCTCGATGCCCGCCACATCCGTGGCCGGCGCCGTCAACTCGTAGCTGTACGTGGCCACTCCCGTGAGCGCGTCGTAGGCCGTCACCGTCAGCGTGCCGTTCGTGCCCGCAAAGACCGAACCCGCCAGGCTGCCCAGCGCCACCGTGGTGCCGTTGATCGTCACCGAGACCAGGTCGTCCAGACCATCGGCATCCGCCAGCGTGATCGTGCCCGTCGCAAACTCGCCGTTCGAGGCCGGGTTGCTGCCGTCCGGCGACAGCGCTTCCTCGAACACCTGGTCGTTGGCGCCACCCGGATTACCCGGGTCCACCACGATCGTCGGAATGTCATCGGCCCCGTTGATGGTGATCGTCAGCGTCGCCGGACTGGTGTCCCCGTCCGCGTCCACCATGGTGTAATCAAACGTCTCCGTCAGCGACTCGCCAACGTCCAGCCCCTGCACCAGTGGATTGGTGTTGTCCAGCACATAACTGTAGCTGCCGTTGCCCGTGTCCGAAAACGTGCCGTAGCTCGCCGCCGTGCTCGCCCAGTCCACAAACGCCGCCGGTACGTCCGCTCCCGTCGTGTCATTGAGCAGCACATCCCCCGTCACCGGCGCCACCGTCCCCTCGGCCAGCGCGTTCGTGTCGTCCACCGCCGTCGGTCCGTCATCGTTGACAACGATATCAATCGTGGCCGGCGGGGAAATATCGCCGTCATCATCAATAACCCGCACATCGAACGCTTCGCCTGGCACCTGGTCTGCCGTGCCCCGGTCGCTGTCGCCGTCCTGCGTATCGTTATCCGCATGTGTCGTCAGGTTGTTCGTCAGCTCATACGTCCACTGGTAGTTACCACCAGTGCCCGTGACCGTCAGCACTCCGTTCACGCCCTGCACCATTACGTTGCCGGCTGTTACGTCAATCCAGTTACCGTCCTTGTCCTGTACTTCCAGGCCGGCGATGTTGTCGTTGCCCGTGTCGATCGTGAAAGCACCGCTTGTGATGGTGGAACCGTCGTTGCTGCTCGAACCATTCGGCAGGCCGGCTTCATCCACCACGCCCGGTTCACCGGTTACATAGGTGACGTCGATAACGGGTATGGAGTCCTCGGTCTGGAGCAGTTCCTCGATAAGGGGCTGGATAGGCAGTGACTGCCCGTGGGTATCGTGTCCACTTTCCGGAGTGACTGCCCGATCGGAAGGAAGAATGCGGATGTGCGTATGTCCCTCGTTGCCCGCCGTCTCGCCGGTACCGGGGGCAGGTGCGTCCTGTGACGGGTCACGGCCTGCCAGGATCGCCGCCTGGATCTCGGCCGGATCCTCTATACCGCTGGAGAGAAAATCACTTTCACTTGACGGGAGCGGACCGGCACCCAGCCTGGCCTGAATACCCGGTCCGATATCGGAGTCAGTGCCATCCGGCAAACGAATGGTCGCGGCGCCATCAGTGCCGGTCTGGATGATGTCCCCCGGGTACAGGGTATCGCCCACCACCAGCTCGCGCGGCTGACCATCCCGTAAAACCTGCACCTTGCCTTCCACGTGGCTGACAACACCGATTCCGCTCAAAGTGATGACCGCGACACTGCCGTCGGTGACAGGTACGTAGCTACCTGAAGCATCGAATATGTTTGCGTCCAGCGTAATGACTTGCCCGGGGTTGATGTCCAGCGCAGAACCGTCATTCAGGCGCAAACGTGCATGGGCACTACCATCGGCAAGGATGACATCGTTCAGGTAGACCGGCATACCCTCTTGCAAGGGTGTCGCAGCGCCGCCCGCCTGCGTCACGGTGAGGTTGCCATCAACCGTTTCTACTCTACCTATCTGTGTACTTGCCATGGTGTTGTCCTTGTTGTTCGAGACCATCGAAATGGCAGGGAGCGCGCCTGCCTGATTCAACTATTACATTCCCTTTAAAAGCAGTCCATCGGACTTAAGTACGACGCAGGACTCAGTTTTTTATGTCCGGAGGTCGCACGGCGGCATGCGGGAACAGCGAGTCATCGCCCGCATATTTA
Source organism: uncultured Halobacteria archaeon (assembly GCA_963768575.1). Taxonomy (GTDB): domain Bacteria; phylum Pseudomonadota; class Gammaproteobacteria; order UBA9214; family UBA9214; genus UBA9214. The sequence goes on along the minus strand of CAVYIJ010000001.1, from coordinate 14,972 downwards.
AGCTGGCTGTGCAGTGAACCGACCAATCCCCGCGAAACCCACGTCTCGCCCGAGTACAGCACAGGGATTGCCTTGCGAATAGAGGCGACCATGTTGACACGCTCCATGACCCCGGTAATGCCCATGGATAATGCCTCTATTGTCTTGTTTTTGCTTGATTTTTCAATAATCAGGAGGATTCTGGCAAAGGGAAAACTTTCGTGAACCGCGCGCACGCTGTCGCTGCCATCCTGAATCACCGCGGATTCATCCAGCAAGACAACATCACTGTTCGACAGATCGCGCCAGATACCGGCAGTCGTCAGGCTGTGGTGCCGGGCGATGATTTCGAACTCGTGGAAGGTTGCCAGGACGTCCGCGCAACCCGGGTAGTCCTCCTTGCCGGCGCAGACTAGCGTTATTCTGATTTTTTTCATAACTATTTGTTTTTATATGTTTTATAGAGTCTAGTGGCTTGCGGAAGGTGCCGCAATTGGACTTAGGTACCAACTGGTAAAGGTTGTCTTATCCAGTGTAGCGCACTATCCAGCGGCTACGAATTATCAAAGCACCGGCCCTATATGCCGATAAACCGCCAGGGAACCACTGTTAAACCTGCCTGGATGGTTTATGTCTGCGCACAACGATTTACCATCACGAAATCTCGCGAGATGGGTGCAATACTGCATCGTAATGGTTCTGCACGTCACCTGCATGTCAACCACGTTCGCGCGCGACGATATTACCCCCGGCCAGCATGCACTCGGTACGATCGAGCAAGAACACGGCAGCCTGGCCCGCTCCAGAATCGAGGAATGGCAAGACCTGATCCAGTCAGGCTCGGAACTCGACGACCTGGGAAAACTTCAGCGCGTCAATGCCTTTTTCAACCGGGTCGAATTCATCAATGATATCGATCACTGGGGCGTGGAAGATTACTGGGCCACCCCCCTGCAGCTACTTGCATCCAATGGCGGTGACTGCGAAGATTTCTCAATAGCAAAATACTTCACCTTGCGGGAGATGGGTATTGCGGCGGTCCACCTGCGCATGACCTATGTAAAGGCCCTGAAGTTGAACCAGGCGCATATGGTGTTAACTTACTTCCAGACACCTGACGCAGACCCGCTGGTACTCGATAACCTCGTCACCGAGATTATGACGTCATCCAGCCGGAGTGATTTGCTGCCGGTTTACAGTTTCAACGCCGAAGGTTTATGGCTCTCGCGTGCGTCTGGCAACGAACAGCATGTAGGCAAACCGGAGCGCCTGAGCCGATGGAAAGAAGTCGTCGCCAGGATCGGTACGGAACAAATGCCGTAGAATCACTATAAAATCAACCAACGATCGGCATACGTTGTCACATGGAAACGAATAATAAATGACACTATACAAACAGATATCAGCAAGCATTGTCATCCTGTTTGTAATCTGCTTCACCGGTACCGTGTACATAAGCACCGGCAACCTGAAGCAGTTCCTCTCCTCCCAGCTGGGCGCGCATGCCCAGGACACTGCAACCTCGCTGGGTTTGTCAATATCACCCCATATGCAGACTAATGACCTTTCAGTCATCAAAACCATGATCGATGCAATTTTCGACCGCGGGGATTACAAGAGAATCGTATTGCTGTCCATCAGCGGCGAAACGCTGGTGGAGAAGTCGATCCCCAGCGCCGGAAACAGCGTTCCGCAATGGTTTATCGACGCAGTCTCGTTGCAGGCGCCGGTGGCAGAGGCGCTGGTGATGGCCGGCTGGAAACAGGCCGGCAGCATACACGTCACCAGTAATCCCGGTAACGCAAATCAGGAATTATGGGCAAATACAACCGAAACCTTCTGGCTGTTCCTGGCTTGCGCGACTGTATTGCTGATAATCGGCCTTTTTACACTGAGGGTATTGTTGCAGCCACTGCGCAAGGTTGAATTACAGGCCAGTGCCATCTGTAACAGGAATTACGAAGTACAGCGCGCATTGCCGCGTACGCGCGAATTACGGCGTGTCGTCATTGCAATGAACCGGTTGTCCGAGAAAGTAGGTAAATTCTTTTCCGAACAATCGGCGCAGACCGAGAAGCTGCGTGACCTGGCCTACCGCGATACATTGACAGAACTTGGAAACCGGCGTTTCTTCAACTCCCGAATGGAAACCCTGCTCTCGCGCAACGACGACCCGACACAGGGCGCATTGTTAATACTCGAGCTGCACGACTTCACCCGGGTCAACGAAAGATCGGGTTTCGTTACCGGTGATGCAGTTCTGCACAGAACAGCAGAGCTGATCACGGCACAGATCCACGACCTGGATCATTGTGTTGCGGCGAGAATCTCGGGAGCAAGTTTCGGCATAGTGGCTCCGGGCCTTGCCTACGAAAGCGCCGATGCACTCGCGGCGACACTGTGCCGCGAACTCTTCCAGCTCCGCGCAGACGGACTCGTCACAACCAACGAAATCGGGCATATCGGCGTAGCCATGTGGCAACACGGCACGACTCTCCCGGAATTGCTGTCCGAGGCAGACACCGCGTTACGGGCTGCACAGGCATCCGGTCACAACACCTGGCAACATTTCAACCCGCCCGCAGCAAACCAGTCCGGGATATTCGGCATGGAACACTGGCGCGCCCGACTGCGCGAGGTACTTGATTCAGAACAGGTGATACTTGAAGCACAACCAGTCTACGGTACGGGAAAATTCGCGAAATCCGTCATCCACAGGGAGATCCTCTCGAGGATTCCCGATAGTAACGGCAATGGTATTGCGGCAGGCATTTTCATGCCGATGGCGGAACGGCTGGAGCTGTCATCCCGCCTGGACAAGCTTTTTTCGAAAAGACTGCTGGAGCTTCTCCGTGAAGACAATGGTACAGATAAATACGCCTTTAACCTGTCTGCAGGCGCACTCCACGATGCCGTATTTATCCAGTGGCTATGCGGTCAACTGGAGAGTCATTCGTCTCTCGCGAGGCGTTTGCTGATTGAATTCCCGGAGTATGCAGCCATGATGAATATGCAGAATGTCCGCAACCTGGTCGATCGGCTCGGCTCGCTGGGATGCCGTTGCGGCATCGATCATTTTGGCAGCGGCTTTTATTCGTTCGGCTATCTTCGAACACTGATGATACAGTACCTGAAAGTTGACAGCAGTTATACACGCAATATCGACACGGACAAAGACAAGCAGTTTCTCCTCAAGGCACTGACAGAAACTGCACACAGTGTCGACGTGAAGGTGATTGCACAGGCCGTGGCGACGCCCGCAGAACGTAAAATGCTCGAATCACTCAATGTAGATGGTATCCAGGGTTATCTGACCGGCAAACCCCTGCCATTGACCGGCGCCGTTCAGTAGCGCGCCGCGGGCGCATTCCGCAAGCGGTCTTTTTCATCAGCCCGCTAGAGTATGTCGTCTTCGCCGACCATGAGATTATCCAGCACATTGAGTTCACTGCGCATGCGCTGGCGTTCCGAGAGTTTTTGCTGTGCAGCGACCGGCAGGTCGGTCGGCAGGATGAGTTTCTTCTGTATCAAAACGTCAACCAGGTCTTCGATGACACGAATGGTCTCTGCATCCGAGGATGACAATTGCGCCCTGGCTGCACGCAAAAACGCCTGCACCTCCGGATCGGAAAGTGTCATCTCCTCGGCAGGGCCGGCCGGAGATTGATCGGCAAGCCCGACGATACGCCCGTCGGCATCTCTGATTACATACGGCATAACACCAACCCCATCGGCTTGCGCGAGTTATTGCTTTAAACTGCTGTAAATCAATAAATTGCATTGGCAGTAAATTCAATTTCCTGCGCTGTATTGCCGATGCATTCCGAGGAACCGGTAAAACCGGCCTGATTTCTGTGAAAGACCTTATCTTTAAACAGTATCTTATTGTATCTTCTACTATCTTCCGGAGAGCTCGACGGGCTTATGACTGCACAGGAAAACGCAACCAGCATGCAATGGGAGGTCCCGGGTGACGCCAGCACCCAGGATGACCCGTTGCTGGGGTGCCTGTTGACGCTGTGCAGGATTCAGCATAATCCGACCACCAGTGATGCACTGACAGCTGGATTGCCACTGGTCAACAACCGGCTGACACCCGAACTGTTCATACGGGCAGCCCGGCGGACCGGCATGTCGGCCAGGGTCGTCAAGCGGCCGCTCGAAAAGATCTCCAACCTCGTTCTGCCGGCTGTTTTGTTGCTTACCGAGGGACGTGCGTGCGTTCTTGACCTCGTTAACGACGACGATAGCGTGCGCATTATTTTCCCCGACAGCGGTGATGGCGTGAGTACAGTACCACTGGACACGATCGCTGCCGATTACTCCGGTTTTGCGATCTTTGTGCAGGAAAGTTACCAGTTCGACAAACGGGTAAAGGATGCGGTCATCACCCGCCCGCAGCACTGGTTCAGGGATACCTTCCTGGAGTCCTGGCCCATTTACAGCGAAGTCATGCTTGCCGCGCTGCTGATCAACCTGTTCGCCCTCGCCTCACCGTTATTTATCATGAATGTTTACGACCGGGTGGTGCCGAACCATGCCATCGAAACACTCTGGGTACTCGGCATAGGTGTCATCATTGTATTCATCTTCGATTTGTTCATGCGCACCCTGCGCGGCTACTTCCTCGATGTCGCCGGCAAGCGCGCGGATATCATCCTTTCCGCCATGGTGTTTGAGCGCGTTCTGGGCGTCAGGATGTCGGCACGGCCTGCATCCGTAGGCGCCTATGCAAACAACCTTCATGAATTCGACAGTTTCCGCGAATTTTTCACCTCGGCTACGCTGACCTCATTAATCGACCTGCCATTCGTTTTTCTGTTCATTTTCATTATCTGGCTGCTCGGCGGGCCACTGGCACTGGTCCCGCTGACAGTCCTGCCGCTGTCACTGCTTGCCGGTCTCGCAATACAGCGCGCGCTCGCCGCCAGGGTCGATGCCCTGCTTCAACACTCATCGCAAAAACAGGCAACGCTGATCGAGGTGCTGACCGGTCTCGAAACCGTAAAGAGCCTGGGTGCGGAAGGTGCGACGCAAAGACGTTGGGAGCAGCTTACCGGGATCATTGCCCAGCTGAGCATGAAGACACGCTTCCTGTCATCCAGTGCCGTGAACATCACCCAGTTCCTGCAACAGGTTGCAACAGTCGCCGTTGTCATTTTCGGAGTGTATTTGATTGCCGAAGGCGAGCTGAGCATGGGCGGACTTATTGCATCGACGATCCTGACCGGTCGCGCGCTGGCGCCCCTTGGTCAGTTAGCCGGGACGCTGACGCGCTACCACCAGGCGCGTACCGCCTATGCATCGACGGATGCAATCATGAATGCACCGGTCGAGCGTCCCGCCGACAAGGAATTCCTCGACCGCCCCGTCCTCAAGGGACACATTGAATTCAGAAAGGTGACATTTGCCTACCCGGGACAGTCAGTCGAAGCACTGGATGGTGTGTCATTCAGCATCAAGCCCGGAGAACATACGGCAATCATCGGGCGTATCGGCTCCGGAAAAAGCACCATCGAGCGCATGATTCTCGGTTTGTATGAACCGGATTCCGGGTCGGTATTGATGGATGGCGCCGACATCAGGCAACTCGACCCCACTGACCTGCGCAGAAACATCGGGTATGTGCCGCAGGACACCTATCTGTTTTACGGCACAGTGAAGGACAATATCCTGATGAGCTCCCCGCATGAAAATAACAACACCGTGCTGGAAGCGGCATCCATTGCCGGCGTGACGGACTTCGTCAATCGACATCCGTCCGGTTTCGACCTGCAGGTCGGCGAACGCGGCGAACAACTTTCAGGCGGTCAACGGCAAAGTATTGCGGTTGCGAGAGCCTTGTTGCGGGATCCGCCCGTACTGGTCATGGACGAACCCAGCAATGCGATGGATAACGCCACCGAAGACCTGTTCAAACAACGTTTCGGGCAGTGGTCAGTTGGCAAGACCCTTGTGCTGGTGACTCATCGCGCATCACTCCTGAGTCTCGTTGACAGGATTATTGTTATGGAGGGCGGCAGAATTATCGCAGACGGGCCAAAGGACAGTGTACTTGACGCCCTCAAGCAAGGCCGGATCAAGGTGCCGAAACCATGACCGGGAAATTCCCCAACATTCCATTACGCAAGCATACGATCGATGAGAAAGATATCGCGCGCCTGCGGGATGAAGATACCGCGTACATATCTGACAGCCGTGCTGCCGTCATGATGGGCGCCAACCGTACCAGCCACCTGATCCTGGCGACCACGGTTCTGTTCTTGATAATCGCGTTGACCTGGGCATCACTGGCACGGGTCGATGAAATCACTCGCGGTGATGGCAAAGTGATCCCGTCCAGCAAGATCCAGGTTATCCAGAACCTGGAAGGCGGCATCCTGACAGAATTGCTGGTAGCCGAGGGCGACACTGTCGAGAGGGACCAGCCATTGCTGCGACTCGACGACATACGCTTTTCATCAACCTACAGGGAGTCCCGCTCGAAGTACCTCGCACTGTCAGCCCGGGCCGCCCGCCTCAAGGCAGAGGCCGCCGACCGCGCACCGCAGATGCCTGCAGCTGTCATGCAGGAGGACCCGCAACTGGCCGAAAACGAACTGGCGCTGTACAAGTCGCGCGTCAGGGAGCTTGATTCCAAACGCAGCACGCTGGAACAGCAGGAAAACCAGACCAGCCAGCAACTCACCGAACTTCAGGCCCGCAAGAACAAGCTGGCACGCAGCTACTCGTTGCTCAAGCAGGAACTGGCAATGTCGGAACCGCTGGAAGCCGATGGCGCGATTTCGGAAGTCGAGATACTGCGGCTAAAACGCAGTGTCAACGAAATGCTGGGCGACCTGGAGGCCAGCCGCCTGGCGATACCCAGGCTGCAGTCGGCCAAAGAGGAGATGAAAAGCAAGATCAATGACCTGGAAATCGGTTTCAGGACCGAGGCCCGGCGCGCGCTGAACGAGACCGAGGCTGAACTGGCCGGCATAAGCGAGACCCTGCGGAGCCAGCAAGACCGGGTCAGCCGGACGCTGGTCCGATCGCCGGTCAGGGGTACCGTCAAGCAGGTGATGGTCACTACCGTTGGCGGGGTGATCCAGCCGGGCATGGACCTGATGGAGATAGTCCCGCTGGAGGGCAATCTGCTGGTAGAGGCCCATGTCAGGCCTGCCGATATCGCGTTTCTGCGCCCGGACCAGGACGCCCAGGTCAAGCTAACTGCCTATGATTACGCCATTTATGGCGGACTACCGGCTAAACTCGAACACATCAGTGCCGATACCATAACGAACGAGAGCGGCGAGAGCTTCTTCCTGATTCGCGTCAGGACCGAACGCAGCTATCTTGGCACTGATGAAAAGCCATTGATGATCATCCCGGGCATGACGGCCGTGGTCGATATCCTCACCGGCGAAAAATCAGTACTCGATTACCTGCTGAAACCGGTCCTGCGCGCCAGGGAAAAAGCTTTAACTGAACGCTAGGTAGATGACGGAATGCGCGGGTATGAATACAGGCAAGATGCAAAACCGGAAAACCATCATGATTTCCACTGGCGCGTCATCACTCGCCAGTCACTATGCGCGCATCCTTGAAAATGATTTCGATGTCACGATCCTCGGTTCTTACGACGAATCGCTTGCCCAGCTCGAACACATACAGCCGGCCCTGCTGATACTCGATCCTGGCTGTGTCGAAGGTGATTTGAACAAGGCTGTTTCCGGAATACTCTCCAACAGCCCTGTCCTGCGTGTCATCATCGTCGATGACAACAGGAAAGTGGATCAGCATTCGCTGTTCAAAACCGGTGTACACGGATTCTGTAACAGTGATATTTCCGATGCATTGCTCTGCAAGGCGGTTCAAGTGGTGCTTGATGGTGAATACTGGATACAGAGAAAACTGATCACCCAGGTTATCAGCGAACTTGCCCGGAATGCGGATACAATTGTTTTCGATCCGGAAGGTCCGGATGACTCTCTTATCAGTAAACTGACCCCCCGTGAACTGCAGGTCGCGCGCATGGTACACCTGGGCGGCAACAACAAGATGATTGCCAGGGAACTGGAAATATCAGAAAGGACCGTCAAGGCACACCTGAGCGCCATATTCAGAAAGCTGGATATTGAAAATCGTTTGCATCTTGCCCTGTTCTTTAGCGGAAGAACTTGATATGCAAGCCATTTTTACTGTAGATTGTCACTGTCCCGACTACGGTCCGGGCAATCTTCAGGGGAATCGGTGTGGCGTCGTACTTTAGTCCTATGGACTGACGCGTACAGGTCATGTGAAAGTTGAAGCAGGCGGGTTTATCCCTGCCAACAATATCCGGGCAGCATCAAGTGGCGGACAACACCGTCTTGTAACCGGGGTCGGAATCATTTGGTGCAGGGAGTCATTAATGAAATACGTCTTGTTCAGAGCGTCAATCACAACAGTGCTTGGCATGTTGATATTTACACAGTGTAGCGCCGCTACCCTGCAGGATATCGTCAGGGAAGCCGTCACAACGAATCCGGACGTACTGATCGCTGGCAGCGAACGTGATTCCGTCGAGCAGCAAATGGAACAGGCGAGAGGTGGATTCTTCCCTCAAACCGAGATCACCCTTGGAACAGGTTGGGAATCCAGCGACAACCCGACCACGCGGGGTGCGGGTGATGGCTCGAGAAATTTCAACCGCGACGAGGCGGAAATCCGGGTACGGCAACTCCTGTTTGACGGCAACAGTACCCTGAGCGAGTTCAAACGGCAGCGCGCGCGGGTCAATTCACACGCCTATGACACATTCAGCACGGCGGAGGTGACCGGACTGAAAGCCATCGAGGCCTACCTCGACGTCGTTAACGAACGTCACCTGGTCCAGCTGGCCACGGAAAACCTCGATAGTCACCAGAAAACCTATGATCGCATCGTAAAACGCGGCCGCCGGGGTGTAGGCAGCAAGGCGGATGTCCAGCAGTCGCTCGGCAGACTGGCGCTGGCACGCACCAACCTGATGGCCCAGGATAACAAGCGCAAGGATGCCGTTGCGTCCTTCATCAATGTCGTCGGACATGAGCCTGCCGGTATTGAGCAACCGCAAACACACAGCCACCTGCTGCCTGCATCGATGAATGAAGCAATCGACATGGCGCTCGACAATCACCCCAGGCTCAAATCGGCCGATTCCGACATCGATGCCGCACGCGAGCAGCATGCTGTTGCAAAAGCCCTGTTTTCGCCGCGCCTGCACCTGGAATTGAAGGGGTCGGACAATGACAACCTGGACGGCATTCCCGGCTCCAATGACGATGTCGAGATCATGGTCCGCGGACGTTATAACCTGACCGGCGGTAAAGACGTTGCCCGCCGCCAGGAAACAGTTCATGAACTGAGCCAGGCAAGGGAAATCAAGGACCGCACACGACGTCAGGTCATCGAAAGCACGCAGCTCTCGTGGAATGCGTATGAAACCGCCAGGTCCCAGCTTGAGTATTTCAAGATTCATGTCGATGCCAGCAGCAAGGCGCTGGTTGCCTATCGCAAGCAGTTCAATATCGGCCAGCGCACGCTGATCGATCTGCTGGACCAGGAAAACGAAGTCTTTCAGGCCAGGATCAATTACGCAAATGCCAAAAACAACCTGATGTTTGCCGAATACCGGATTCTTGCCAGCATTGGCCGACTGCTCTGGGCGCTCGAAGTACCATTGCCCGAACAGACCAGCACAATCCAGTAACAAAACGGTTGCACTGAGCGGACAGGCACTAATCGCCCGTACGCGGGGCTATTACTTCAGCTCGCTTTATTTTGTCGATTGCTGGCTTTAGGATAGGCCGGTAATGACAGATCACACGCTGATTTTCTCCATTTTCCTGATTTTCACAGGCGCAGCAGTCCTGGCTGCAATTGCATTGTATGCACGCCAGTCCCTGCTGGTGGCCTATATCCTGCTGGGCGGACTGGTTGGCCCATGGGGGCTGCAGCTGGTTAACGACGCCTCCGTGATACAGCAAATCGGCCATATCGGCATCATATTCCTCCTGTTCCTGCTGGGACTGAACCTGCAACCCGCGCAATTGATACACATGTTTCGCGAAGCCCTGCTGGTCACGATAGTAAGCTCGCTGGCATTTTGCGCTATTGGCTTTGCCGTCGGCTGGATATTCAGTTACACGCTGCAAGAGTGTGTATTGATCGGTGCCGTCATGATGTTCTCCAGCACAATCATCGGCCTGAAACTGCTCCCGACCACCGCCCTGCACCACCGTCATGTCGGACAGGTCATGATCAGTATTCTGCTCCTGCAGGATATCATTGCCATCGCTATCCTGTTGTTCCTGGAAGGTTTTTCTCAATCCGGAATTGAATGGAAACAGGCAGTGGGGCTGGCTGTCGCCGTGCCAGCACTTGTCTTGTTTGCCTTTGTGTTCGAACGTTATGTGCTGCAGCATCTCATGCGCCGCTTCGACACAATACAGGAATATATTTTTCTGACGGCAATCGGCTGGTGCATCGGTATTGCACAACTGGCGGATTATATCGGGCTCTCATACGAAACCGGGGCCTTTATTGCCGGCGTGACTCTGGCAACCAGCCCGATATCATTGTTTATTGCAGAAAGCTTCAAGCCGCTCAGGGACTTTTTCCTGATTATGTTTTTCTTCTCGCTCGGCGCAAGCTTCAATATCAGCATCCTCCCCGGCATCTTCATCCCTGCGGCCATACTTGCCGTCCTGATGCTGGTAATCAAACCCCTGGTCTTCTCCCGGCTCCTGAGCGCCTCCGGGGAAAGCGGCACCCTGCCGTCCGAAGTCGGGGTACGCCTCGGCCAGGTCAGCGAATTCTCGTTACTGATCGCCGTGCTCGCACTAAATGCCGGTGCTATTGGCCTGGAGGTTTCATACCTGATACAGGCAACAACACTCATCACGTTTATTGCATCCGCCTATATCATCATGCTCAGCTACCCGACACCGATTGCAGTCAGTGACCAATTAAGAAAAGACTAGGAAGCCGAGCTGGCAATCCCGGGGAAAAATATTGCAATAGCGGCCTTTCTGCAGTACAAAGCATGCATGGAATTAATATAGCGAATCTTCTATGGATCAACATCCTGAATCCGGATCCCCTGTAAACCTGAACGCACTTCGGATCGATGAGGACACCGTACCGAAAGGATGCCAGGTAATGCATGTCAGCAACCACGGCATGCTGCTGCACTGCCAGCCTGACGAACATATAAATTTATTCAGCAAGGGCGATTCCGTCGACATCCATCTCACCGTTCAGCACAACGGCGAGCAAAAGAAGATGACCATACCCGCGCATGTACGGCACCTGACCGAGAACACGATTGATGTGGAATTCCAGCTTCCCGATCCCGTCTTGCTGGATCTCATCGAATCCTACCGCACCAGTGACACACATACCCTGGACGTCGTTATCGGGAATGCACAAACGGGGCATGATCAACCCGAAATAATTCCCTTACCGGGCAGTCAGTTACCCGCCAAAGGGGCCCGGACATCAACGGGCAGCACTGGCGAGAGCCCGGAATCCAGTCGCAGATATTTGGCAGTCCTGGCGCTGCTGCTGGGCCTGGCGAGTATTCCAGCCGGTATTTACCTGTATACGAACGGGCTGAAGCATCGATTAAATGAACTGGAAGCAATTGCATTCGCCAGGAACAACGAAATTTCAGATATGCAAAACAAGTTGTTCAGCGCCAGTCTGCTGGAAGGGAGATACGCTTCGCTGGATGCGCGTATTTCGGCACAGGGCGCTGCAATCGCAAGTCTTGAGCAACAGCTTCAACGCTTCTCCGCGGGCAACCCCACGCCAGCCGTAATGCAAAATACACCGCGAGCATCTGCGCCCAAGACAACACCATTGGACAACGCACCGGAGACAACAACGGCCCTGCCGGCAGCTGCAATCGATACAGTCACCTCCCCCGAATTACAAGAACCCGGGACTACTATCGGTCCTGATGTAATTTCCAGCGACACATCAGGCCAGGTAACCGGACCGATCAGCCGAACAGCGCCAACCGGGCAGCCTGTCGAACATGCCATTAAAAAGGCGACAAAGCCAATCGAACCGGTCAACCAGGGAACACCGGTAAAAGAACCGGGGCCCTGGGTTATCAATCTCATGTCGTCACGTGACAGGCAATACCTGGAAAAGATCGCCCGTCAGGCGCAGGCCAAAAGCATATTGACCGAGCTCAACAGCACCAAAGTCAAAGGCAGGGTTTACTGGCGGTTACAGGTTACCGGGTTCGATTCACTTGCCGATGCAAAATCCCGTGCCCGGGAAATCAGGCAATCGCTCGGGATTGAGGAGGTGTGGTTCCTGAAACGCAAGCCGGCCAAACAGGGGCAAGAACCGGGGTCCTGATACCCTTTGCACATTATAAACAACAAGGCCCGCGATAGCGGGCCTTGTTGTTTATGGCGACCCCAGGGGAGAATGACCTTAACCCCCGACAACACACAACATCTCACATAAATATTTATCCAATGACAATATGGCATACAATTTTTTATCAAGTTATATCCCGATCTTGCCTTGCCGGTAAAATCCGTGAAATCCGGACTGATCGGTACCGGTAACACGCGATCCCTCCCGCTACCCGGACGGAATCCAAACAAGCCCTCGCAGGTTTTCGGTTGGCTATGAACAGCTAGCGTTAACTCACTGCCAGTGGAGCGGAGCGGCGTCAAAATATTTAATGTAACGTTATTTACGTTTCAGTAGTATTCACTACACAATGAACTGGCTGCTGATCATCACACTGCCGACCGAAAACGCGACCGCGCGGATGCGCGCCTGGCGTGCCCCCCAGGGCCAGCGGCGCTGCCGTCCTGCGGGACGGCGTTTGCCTGGTCCCGGCATCCGGACGCGTTGCTGAGTCCTTGACCAAACTGAAACAAGACATTGCCGACTCGGGCGGGACCGCCTGTTTATTTGATATCGACGGTTAGCCTGCTGGTGACCTTCGAGACACTGGCGGCGAGATTCAGCCTGGGCCAGGACCCCGCACTGCAACGTCTTGTGCAGATTATTCATAGCCTGGGTGTCGGCGATTTGCCGGTACTCGAAGCAGCAGGTCCCGGGCGCCTGCTGACCGGTATCCGCGCACGCGCCGCCGATGACGACACGTTGTTAAAACACGCACGCAGCATATTTGTTGATCACTATCCCGAATTACAACAAGAGGCTGAATCAACATGACAACACCCCTCGAGAGACCCGCCCACCCCACGTTCGGGGAGGCGTTTATGTACTGGCTCAAGCTCGGCTTCATCAGCTTCGGCGGGCCGGCCGGACAGATTGCCATGATGCACCAGGAACTGGTGGAGCGACGGCGCTGGATCTCCGAACACCGCTTCCTGCACGCGCTCAACTACTGCATGCTGCTGCCCGGCCCCGAGGCGCAGCAACTCGCCACCTACATCGGCTGGCTGATGCACCGCAGCTGGGGCGGCATCGTCGCCGGCGCGCTGTTCGTGCTGCCGTCGCTGTTCATCCTGATCGCGCTCACCTGGATCTACCTCGCCTTCGGTGATGTCGATGTCGTGGCGGGCGTGTTCTACGGCATCAAGCCGGCCGTGACGGCCATCGTGCTGTTCGCCGCCTGGCGCATCGGCTCGCGGGCGCTGAAGAACAAGGTCGCTGTGGGGGATCGCCGCGGCCTCGCCTTCGTCGCCATCTTCGCTCTTCCATATCGCCGTTTCCCGACATCGTCCTGGGGGCTGGCATCCTCGGATTCATCGGCGGCCGTATCGTGCCGGACAAGTTCAGGGCCGGCGGCGGTCACGGCGCGTCCGGGAAAAGCTTTGGCCCGGCGCTGATCGACGATGACACGCCGCCGCCCGCGCACGTGAAATTCCGACCGGGCAGACTGGCTGCACTGATTGTGCTCTTCGCCGGTGTGGGCGCTAGCTGGCGCTTGCTGGCACTACGCGGCAGGCACGCTGCACGAGATGGGTGGTTCTTCACCAAGGCCGCGCTGGTCACCTTCGGCGGCGCCTATGCGGTGCTGCCCTATGTCTACCAGGGCGGCGGTCGAGCATTACCAGTGGCTCACCGGCCCGCAGATGATCGACGGCCTGGCGCTGGGCGAAACCACGCCCGGACCGCTGATCATGGTGGTCGCCTTCGTCGGCTTCGTCGGCGGCTGGACGCATCAAATCTTCGGCCCCGATGCACTGTTCTGGGCCGGTGCCGCGGGCGCCACGGTGGTCACCTTCTTCACCTTCCTGCCGTCGTTCCTGTTCATCCTCGCCGGCGGGCCGCTGGTCGAGGCCACCCACGGCGACCTGAAATTCACCGCGCCGCTGACCGGCATCACCGCCGCCGTGGTCGGCGTGATCCTCAACCTGGCGCTGTTCTTCGCCTGGCACGTGCTGTGGCCAGCGGGTACCGATGCCACCCCCTTTGCCGGAGAATTCCAGTGGTTCGCGGCACTGTTGTCCATTGCTGCCTTCATCGCACTGTGGAAATACAAGCTGGATATTCTGAAAGTCCTTGGTGCCTGCGCGGCACTGGGACTTGCCTATACATTTACCCTGGGTTGAGGACATTCAGTTATGTACCGCACTATTGCATTCCACGCGCTGAAGAACGCGCTCGCAGACATGTACAGCCTCGATGCCCGCCGCAGCCCCTCCCGAAATGGATGATTAATGTCGTACCGGCAAGGGTTTTCGAGCACCGCTCGACGTTATTAACTTTATCTCAGAACCTTCCGCAACGGATTTTGACCGAAACCGCCAGGATTTTTCTTGTCATTTGTCATGCAGTTAAATTTAAATACGGTGCACCCAGGGGGAACCGGGGCCTTCATGCCCCTCGCACCCTGCGGCGTCAACGCCTGCGGTGCTGCAGTCTCACCGCGCTTTGCGTGGCTCGGCTCGAACCCGGGGTTCTCATCCCCTTCTGCAAGTTATAAACAATAAGGCCCGCTAATCGCGGGCCTTGTTGTTTATGGCGTCCCCAAGGGGATTCGAACC